>JAGXFP010000004.1 GCA_024637225.1 Desulfobacterales bacterium | reverse complement strand
GCCAAATTGACCCCCGATGAGGCATTTTCCCGGGGTCTTGAGGAACTAAAAACGGCTGCCTGAAAGCCGACAGTATCAACAACCACGGGGCATTGCTTATTTCACACCTCAGGTTGTCTCACTAACCCCGACCACTTTACTTAAAACCTTTGAAGCATTGAGTGTCATTACGGTGTTTGCGTCCTCGCCGCGAAGACAGCATCGCTTGAAATAACGAACTTTATTAAAATCCACTGCATCAAGGATATGAGTTGAATGCGTTGTGACACCTAACTGAGGAGTACTGCTTTGTTCATCCTCTTGTGCCGCTACATCGCCTATAATGCTCCATAGATTCGAAATAAATGTCTGTTGAACCTGAGAATGCAAATGCACCTCTGGCTCTTCAATAAAAATAAGCTGGCATAATGGCCGCTTAGTTTCAGTTGATATCCATTGAAGATAATAATGACTTACCTGGATTGCGATATAGACGAGATTTTTGAAACCAAGCCCATTGTAAGCTTCTGGAAGCTCATGATTATGACTTTTGTCGACATATAAAAGCGCCGTATTACCTTGAAGAGCGACCTCAGGGCTTAGCGAAGAAACCAACTTCAACTCTCGATCATTAACAGAGGGAACTCCTAAGCTTTTAAGAATTCCCATTAACCCTACGAAGCTGGTTTGATAATGCTTATTTAAATTCTCATTATTTTCATCTATAATCCGATTCGCCTCTTCATTAACTTCAGCTTGCTGTAAATTTTTCTTATAATAAGCACCAAAGGATTGAGACAAGCGGGTACTACGAGACGCTTCATGATCATCGATATTTCTCTGAGCATCAACGAAATCTACACGTACGATTGAAGAAATGGTTCTTTTAGCTTCATTTGCATCTAGATGATGCGTTTTCGTTTCATCATCAATTTTCTCAAGAGTCGAATAGACTGCTGAGTAGTGTCGAGAAAGATTGTTAGGTAGAGACAAATACTGAGATAAACTCTTAACCCTGGAACCATCCTCTTGTTCTGGAAACGCAGAAAAGTACTCATCCTTTAACTTCTCTTCATCATTAACGGCATACTGAATCCTTATGCCAACCTCCTCGGTAGCTACGGAGATATTAGGAATAAGAGCGATAACACGTCCATACTCAATATCTGGATTGATCGTAAGCCACAAATCCATTTCTAATGCAGGAACTAAAGCCCCTTCTTCGCCGCGACCATATCTATCGAACTCAGCTATCTTGGAAACAGAAAAGTCATGAATTTTAAAATCAAGGGTCTTTAAAAATAGTTTGAAGGCAGATGTTGCTGATGTTTTACCACTATTATTTGGGCCAACAAATACCGTCTCTTTTTCGCTAAAATCAATTTCAACATCTTCCAGGCGGCGAAAATTCCTAAGATTAACCTTTTTTATTTTCATGCAATTGCCTCTTACTCTAATTTCGCCATACAAAATTAAATGACTTGATGGTCATTAAGACCAAATTCTGGAGCTGGATTTTACGCGGAGTTCCGGTGACACCATACTCATCTATTGTTTTTTCGGTCCCGGCTTTTGCCTTCTGTTTTATTACCGATATCACCCTTTCTCATCATAATGCCAATTCAATTGCCTTGATTATAAGCCCCTTCAATTCAAAGAAACATGGGCACTGTCAGGCTCTGGCAGGTTAATTTCAGACACTAACAAAGTCAACGAGTTTGATGGTTGATAGGAAGGATTTTTGGGTCTCTGTTTTTAAGATGATTTTTCTGGTGACCAGATCTGGATGGGCGGATGATCTGGATTACGGATTACAAGCTTACTGGCGGACGAGTAATGCACTCACTGCTGAAACGTTTTTTCAGGCCAAACCAATAACCATTTTTTTACCCATGGCCCGCAAGGCCTGATCGATCTTGACCAGTTTGAGAACAACTAGGGACACTCCCCATATTTCTTGAATTCAAGAGACACCTTATTTAATTATTAATACCCGGGCACGATTCGGGTTCCGAGGACAGCATTCTCCATTATTGACACCCGCTGATTGACAAGGTAGCTTTCAGTTATGGAACGCATGGCAAGGACAACTCTTTCAGCTTACCTCCCCATAAACCCGGCGCGATAATCGGCGAATTTCGCCACAATAAGGAAATGGCCATGGAACATGAAGCCACGATTCGACTGGGATTTTTTATCGGGATACTGGCTATTGTCGCCCTGGGGGAACTCTTCTCCCCCCGGCGGGTCCTGACCATGTCCCGGCCGGTCCGGTGGTTCAGCAACCTGGGCGTGGTGGCGGTGGATACCCTTGCCGTGCGGCTCATTTTTCCCATTATCGCGGTGCAGGTGGCCTTGGCGGCCAGTGAGAATGGCTGGGGGCTACTCAACATCCTCGATCTCCCGGCCTGGCTCGGCATGCTTATCGGGATCCTGATCCTCGATCTGGTGGTCTATCTCCAGCATGTGATGTTCCATACGGTGCCGCTGCTCTGGCGGATGCACATGATGCACCATGCCGACCTGGACATCGATGTTACCACGGGCCTGCGCTTTCATCCCCTTGAGATCCTGATCAGCATGGTCATCAAGATGACCGTCATCGCCGCCCTGGGGCCGACGGTGCTGACCGTGATCATCTTTGAGATCGTCCTGAACGGCACCGCCATGTTCAACCACGGCAACCTGAAGCTGCCGGAAAAACTCGACAGGTACCTCCGTCTGCTGGTGGTCACCCCGGATATGCACCGGGTGCATCACTCCGTCACCATCCGCGAAACCAACAGCAATTTCGGATTCAACTTCCCCTGGTGGGACCGCTTCTTCGGCACCTACCGCGCCCAGCCGGTGCTCGGCCATGAAAAAATGACCATCGGCCTCGCCCAGTTCCGCGACCCCGGGAAGAACAACCTGTTCCATATGCTGCTGCTGCCCTTTACCGGTAAAACCGGATCATACGCCATCGATCGGCATGGCGCCGATCCGGAACGGCTCATCAGGTGATCTCCCCTTAGGCCGATCTTCACCGAAATCGGTCCGGCCGGGCCACCCAAACTACCTGCAATCTCTAAAGCATCCAAACACAAACTTTTCAGATATGCCTCCGACTGGACATAAAAAAGCTCCCCGCCCAAACTTACCGGACCGGGAGCTTTTAAGGTGTGAAGGGCTCTTTACTTGGAGGTAAGATCCACGTTTATCAGCTTATCCTGAACCCCGAAGGGATCCTTGAACTCCACGTCCATCTGCTGCATGAGTTTTTTCTTGCCCCGTTCATTGAGATACTTTTCAATTTCGAGGTTGACGGTTATCGGCACTTCAACCCCGGCCTTGGTAAGGGCTTGGCGGAGGAGCGCTTCCGACTTGGTGGCAAAGGCGGTGGAGTCACCTAGGATCCGCATCGCTTCGGTGGGATTGTGAAAACCCATCGAGTTCTCTCCCCCGATATACAGGGTGCGGAAGAAGGCCTCCATATAGAAGTCCTTGGCCTGCTCGTAGAGCTGCTGATCGATTTCCTTGCCTTCCGCCTCAACGGCATGGACCCTCTCGATAAGCTTGGCCGCGGTAGCTGTAGCGTAGCCCGAGCGGATTAATAGGGAGGCAGTGCGATCCTGAATGGCGATTACCTGCTGGCGCAGCCATTCGGGGGTTTCGCTATGGCATTGCCGGCACGCCTGCAAGTCACTCTTCAGGGGGCTGGTCACCCGGTGGTCGGACAACTTGCTGCTACCCACCCTGACATACGGCATATGACAGTCGGCGCAGGCCACATCCGCCATCCAATGGACGCTGTTCCTGGAAAAGAGCTCGAACTCGGGGTGGCGCATGAAGGGCATCTTGTAACCGGTAACCTTCTGGGTCCACTCACCCACTGACTTGTCGCCACGGATCTGTTTGATGATATTCTCCACGGAGATATCCCCCCAGGCGCTCTCATGCCAGGGGAAGTAGACCCCCACCGATTTCATGTCTTCATTCTTCTCGATGTTGTAAGTGACGTGGCATTGGGCGCAGACCAGACTGCGCATATCCTGATGGCTGAGCTCGGCGCGGTCGACATTGATCCTTTCAAGAGCCCTGCCCAAGGTGAATTCACGGGAGAGCTTGAGCGACATGTCCTTATTGTCGTGGCAATCGATACATGCAACCCCGAGATCCCGGTGTTGCTCGGGGATCATATCGCGCACCTCGGCCCAGGACTTGCTGTAGTAATCGAAGCCCTTCTCCTTTTCCAACTTGGGCGCGTACGGGGTCTTGCAAGTGAGGCAGACGCCGCCGGCCCCGACGCGGGAGGGATCGATTTCAACCTGGTCCCTGAGCATGTAGGCATGGCCGCGGGGCTCGTTGTATTCAACGCCGAAGCCCCAGCCGTGGAAAAGCAGGGCCATGAACGGGAACTCCGATAGCTTGTCGTAAGTTATTGCATCCGCATCGAAACCCCGCTTGTACTTGCTCTTGCCGGGCTCGGTAGGCTCTTCGGTTTTTTTCCATAGTTCATAATGGATGGGGTAGGCCTTGCCCCATTCAGCCGGATCGATCTCACCTTCGGCAATCAGCACCGGCCTGACAGTCTCGACTTTTTCGGGCTCCTCGCAGCCGCCCAACAGCACCCCGCCGACTACCATCAAAACCAGGGACAACAATGTTTTATTCTGCATATCCTCCTCCTTATGTTGGCTTGGCGTGCTTTACCGCGTTTGCATCACACCTACTCCCCGGTGCGCAATCCGGCGATGGCATTGCCAGCAGAGACGTTGTTGATCAATCCGGGCAACCATGAACTCGTGACAGCGGATACAGTTCTCCTGGACCACTTCCTCACCGTGATCGCTGATTTCAATCCGTTCGGGCACCCGGCCGGAATAAAAAACCAGAACATCCTTGATGCCGTCGATACTCTTCCAGAGATAGTGCAGTGCGATGCTCTGGTTCGGCAGATGGCAGTCCACACAAAGCTTGCGGCGATGAGCACCGGCATGGGACCAGGCCTCATACTGCGCCTCCATCACGTGGCAGCCGGCACAAAAATCGGGCGTTTCCGATTTTGCCAGGAGATCGGGAGGCCCCAGCGCAAGGAAAATCGCGGCAACAACACCGGCTCCCAGGATAATGAGGGCGATCAGCCCGATCCTCCAACCCTTCTTTTTACCCATTGGCGCACCTCCTTTTCTTCTGCCGTACGAAGCCTCGGAGCATCTCTTCTTTATCAGGTTATCAAAAAAACATGTCTGTCATAAACTTTTTTAGCAGGCAAATTGCGAATACTTACTCCCGAACAAATGGGCGCCCCCAAAGTTCCGGCGGAGAGGTCTTCTGGAAGAGAGTGTAAATGATGTTTTTAGTGCCCTGAAAATGTAAAATGGAAGTCCTTTAACCCATTGACGCCAATGTCATTTTTGAAGGCAAAAAGATGACATCGGGTATGAAAGCGCTTATAATTCGGATTGTTTATTATTCATGGGAGATGATAAACTTCCATAAATAGTTTCGTTCACGCCGGTGCAAGAAGCAAAGCGACGAAGCGATCCTTTTTTCATTTAGTATATAACTTGCGTGGTCCGATTCAGGCCTGCCACAAATACCCTTTAAAATTGCCAGACAACACAAACCAGCCTGACCCAGGATCGTTGTAGGGCGCGTAGCAATCAGCGGAGAAAAGATGGCTAATCCATTTCAGGATCAATTTTTAAAGGCCGGCCTGGTCAACAAGAAACAGGTGGGCAAGGCAAAAATCGAGCAGCATAAAAAACAGAAGGAACTGCGCCGGCGCAAGGGACCGAACCCCGAAGATCCGGCGATAAAGCTTGCTCAACAGCAAGAGAAGGAACAAATCCGACAAAGCAACGCCCAGCACAATCTGATAGCCAGGGAGAAGGAGGTTGCCGCCCAGGTCAAACAGCTGACCGAGAGCAACCGGGTGAAGGATACCAGGGGGGACATCCCCTTTCACTTTGCCGACGCCAACAAGATCAAGAAAATGTCGCTCCGCAAAGCGATCATCGACCAGTTGAGCAGCGGCAGCCTGGGAATCGTCAAAGTTGAAAAAAAATATGAACTGGTTCCTGCTGAAACCGCCATTAAGATAAGGGATCGCCGTCCGGAGGCCCTGCTCGTGTTAAACGACGGCCAGCCCCTCGATCCCGACGATCCCTACGCGGAATTCCCCATCCCCGAGGATTACGAATGGTAGGCAGAGGGGATGGGCAGTAATAGACGAAGGACATTAAATGGTAGAAATAGTGTTACTCATCCTGTTATTATCTAAATAATCAGGCCCAGGCCGTCGGGCTATCGCATCTTTCCCGGCCTCGGCCTGTTCACCGATATCCGGACAAGCTCAGACACCTGGAGCCATCTCACCTTCCGGATGCGGACTCACACCTTGGCCGCCATTTCGCGGGCGCGGGCGCCAGTCGATGGTTGCCTCATCCTGTGATCGCTCACAAACCAGCCGTTGCAGACAAAATTTATTCTTGAAAGGAGAGCAAATGGTAACCGCGATAATCCTCATTAATGCCGAAAGGACGAAGATCAACGAAGTAGCCCGGCAACTCGCCGATATCAAAGGGGTTTCCGAAGCCTATTCAGTCAGCGGCAAATACGATATCATCGCCATCGTCCGGGTGCCGACAAATGAAGACCTTGCTGATCTTGTCACCAGTAAACTGCTCAGCATGGGATCGATCCGGAAGACCCAAACCCTCCTGGCCTTCGAAGCCTATTCCCGCCACGACCTTGAGGCAATGTTCGAGGTAGGGCTTGAAGGCGTTTAAATTCGGGAGCCGGAAGTACTTCTGGACGCGAACATCAATCGGGTGAAATGATAACGGAACTGAAATGATGAAATTTTTAGTGCCCCTGTTTTTTTTACTCCTTCTGCTTCCCGCCATCCCATCAGCCACGCCGGCATCTTCAGGCGAAGCGGTCGGCTCCGCCTTGCCGCCAAGGATTAAAAGCTTTCTGCGCAGGGAGATGAACGCCATCCTCACGGCCTCTCAAACTATTCTTGAGGCTCTGGTTCAGGGCAATGACCGGATAGTTGCAAGGAGGCCCGGGCTATCCATGACAGCTTCATCATGAAGATGGAAATGACCCCCGAGGACAAAAAGACACTTCTTGACTCGGTTCCCGAAACCTTCTTGAGCAGGGACCGAGCCTTTCACGAGCTGAGCGCCCGTCTGGCCGACGCCGCACGGGAAGGGGACCGGACCGGCCAGGAAAAGCTTTTCAACCAGATGGTCGCGGCCTGCACCGAGTGTCACGCCAAACATGCCCTTGATCGTTTTCCCGGTCTTGCCGCAGTTGAATGACACCCATTGCCCCCCGCTTGGCCGGTTCCCTTCCGATGCGTAAGCCGGTTTGGATAGGCTTACCGCTGTTGGTCAAGGAACAATCAGGTTCCTTTTCCCTTCGGCGGATCGCCCGAAAAAGGAGCGATCCGCCGCGAAACCGCGAGACCTGAAAAGGGTTGCCGCCGGGAGATTTTGAAGATATTTTTTTGAGGCTGACTACTCCCGCACTTCGTCGCCGGCCTCCTCAATTGCCTCGCCGGTATCTTCCACCGTTTCATCGACTTTTTCCCCGGCGCGTTCCATGGGACCTTCACGGTCGCAGGCGGTTAACAATGTAACAAACAACAGACAGCTGACCAGGATAATAATTTTGACCAATTTTTTCATAGCCTTCTCCTTTGATTTAATAATTAGACCAGCGGACAGTCGGCACTGGAAGCGATCCGAGGAATTGATCTGTAACACCGACTATCTTCCCAGATGCTCCCGAAACATATGGCCGCCGGTTGAATAATCAAAAACGAACTTGTAATCCTCCTCCTGAAAAGGGAAAGAGACAATCAGATCGAAGTCGATGGCCTCCCTGACCCAGTCGGCTCCATAGACGTATATCCCGGCCCTTCTGTTGGCAAGCCTGAAAACCGGATGGGCATCGCCATGGGTCCATTGATCATGTTTCTTGACGGCCTTGAATTGTATTTCACGTCTTTTACCACCGGTAAAAATCACCTCGCCTTCAATCGTCTTCAGGGGCATGATCCCGACGGCCCTTTCGGAAACATCCTCGAAAACCAGGTGTATCCTTCCCTTGTAACGATCGACAATCAAACGCAGATGGTAATCGTCATCCAGCATCTTGGTATACGGGTACCTGTGCGGATGATCCGGGATATCGCCTGGGGTTTCGGCCTGGCCGATCCCCACCTGGATAGAGAGTGTCACTGCCAGTAAAATAACCATCATGGGCTTGATCATATCGACTGTTTCCTCCTCTAGAATGATTTGCACTTATTTACTGATTAAATGATATGTCAGCCAGTCGTTCAAATGCAAACCGATTATTAAAGCTCTACTTTTAAAGCGCCGTACCACCCTTTCTATATATTCGGGGATAAGATTTTGCGGTAAGCTTGTCCTGATCAGGGATTTCCGGCTAGAATTTAAAGCAAAGTTACCGCTCCTTATGCCCCAAGGCATAAGGAGCGGAGCGTACGGGCAGGCTAGCTGCTCAACTCAGCTTTAATCAAAAAATAACCGGAGAGCGCGTCATGCATGAGATCAAAAAAGAAGAATTCATCGCCTATACCGCGGCCCGCATTTTCGCCGAAATGTTCCATCATCCGGAATTTCCGGCCGATTCGAGAAAGGCGGTAGATCACGCCCAGGAATTATGGGATGAACTGGTAGAAAGAAGGGGCTGGAAGGAGTAACGAACAATAATGGGCTACGCCCAGGGAAGGGCTCTCGGGTGCGGCTCAGTAGACGCTTTTGGCGACGCCGCCAGGGTGACAAAACAGCAAAAAGTCAAAAAATCAGGATGGCTAAGCGTGCCCTCCCCTTGCGACGGTGAAAAACGTCAGATCCGAGGCGCGCAAATCACGAGGGGATGCAGCGTACTTCAGTAGTTGCAATGAAGAGACAATTTGCAGCAAAGCGGGAGCTGGCGGCTTTTTGCGACGTCATCAAGGGTTGAGGCCGGGAATTCGCGATCAAGAAAAAAGCAGGAGCGAGGGGAAATGCACTTAGCCGGGCCGAGAAAGTCCCGGCTCGGGGGGCGGCCGGCAGTTTCAGGGGATCGAAATCATCAACCCGGAGCAAAACAAGATTAACCTGGTAAGCCCGGCTGCCTGTGATTCAGACCGGGCTTTCCCGAATCAGGCCTGCCAGCCGTTCGATCTGGAAAACAGGCCGTTATTGCCGACCACCAGACACTCGCAGCCGGGTTGCCGGTTTATGAAGGAAATGCCGGCGCTCGGCTGCATCACGAAGACGCTGGTCGACATGGCGTCGGCGTCCATCACCGTATCGGCCATGACCGTAACGCTGGCGGAAATCTCCGGGGAAAGGCCGGTGCTGCCGTTGACGATGTGGTGAAAGACCTTTTCACGATCGTAGAAAACCTCGTAATTACCGGAAGTAGCGATGGCGCCGCTGGTCATGCTGAGTACCTCGGGGTACTGCCGCCGCTTCTCGGGATCCTGGATGGCCACGGTCCACGGCTTGCCGCGGTCGGCCAAGCCATTGGTGCGGATATCGCCGCCGGCATTGATCAGGTGGTTGCCAATGCCCCGGGCGGAGAGCAGCTCGGAGACCCGGTCAACAATGTAACCCTTGGCGATTCCGTCGAGGGTTATCCCCATCCCCTTTCTTTTGAAACTCAGGTTGTCGCCGTTTAAGCGGAGTTGTTCGAGGCCGACCAGCCGCAGGGCATTTCCAACCTCGGAGTCGGAGGGTTTGCCGCCGGACTCAAAAGTGGTCCGGTAGAGCTCGACCAGCGGTTTAACGGTAATATCGAAGGCGCCGTCAGTCTGACGATGGTAATAAATCGAGCGGGCAACCATTTCGACCACTTCCCGGGGCGCACTGTCAAGTTTGCCGGTGCTGTTCAGGGCACTGACCGGTGAATCCTGGTCGTGACGGCTGAGAATGGCGCTTAACCGCCCGATTTCCTCGAAAGCCGAATCAATGGCGTTTTCGGCCTCGCTCCTGGATGGGTGAATGGCGGTGATCGAGACGTAGGTCCCCATCGCCAGGCCGGTCCGGGAGACCTTGTGTTCATTTTTGCCGAAGAGCAGGGCTTCGGCCCGGGCCACCGGCAACAGGGAAACAGTGGCCGCGCCGAGCCCGAGGAGACCGGAAAGTTTCAGAAAGGATCTTCTTTTCTGATCAATCTTCGCTTGTTCAACCGTGGATATTTTCATCATCATCCTCATCTGGGAAAAATATGGACCTTATCTCAAGAGGCCATCTTCAGCGGCGCCTGCTGCCTAGAAACCACCTGGCGGCCTTCAAAGTATCTGAATATATGGCGGGGACATTTCTGCACACAGATCTCCACGCAGTCGGGACCGTAATCGAGACATTTCTGATGATCGATCCTGATCAGACCGTCTTCGGAACTGACCGCCCCGGCAGGGCATGCCTTGACGCATTTCTGGCAGGAGATGCAGCCGACCTCGCAGACCCGCATGACGTTCTTACCGAGATCCCGGGTAGAGCACGGCTCGAAAACCCTGGCCTTAAGCGGCATCAGTTCGATCACCTGTTTGGGACAGATCTTGACGCAGGTGCCGCAGCTGACGCATTTATCGGGATCGACCGCCGGAAAGCCGTCAACCATGGTGATCGCCTCAAAGGGGCAGGCCGCGGCGCACTCCCCGAGACCGATGCAGGAATAGCTGCAAGCCGAGGGGCCGCCGAAACCGAGATTGGCGGCGGTGCAGGAGGCGAACCCGATATATTCATGCTTGTGGCTGACCCGGCCCTCAACCCTTGAGCAGCGGACCACGGCAACCATGTCCTCCATGGCCGCCATCTTCTTGCCGGTAAGTTCGGCAACCCGTTCGGCCACCTTCTCCTTGCCCGGATAACAGAGATTCGGAGGCACATCGGGGTCATTTACCACGGCGATGGCATAACCCTCGCAGCCCGGATAGCCGCAGCCGCCGCACTGGGCGCCGGCCAGGGACTCGAGCACCTCCTCGACCACCGGATTGACTTCAACGGCGAAGCGGTGCGCCGCCAAGGCCAGGCCGATCCCGAAAAAAAGACCGATGCAGACCAGAAGTGCGATTCCACCTATCGCTATTTTAAATAGTGCCGGATCCATAGATCACCTGTTCAGAAAAAAAAGTTCCGTCCTAAAAAAGGGAAAGCCCGGAAAAACCCAAAAAGGCAAGGGCAAACTGTCCGGCCACCACGAAGGCAATCGGGATACCCTTGAAGGTCGGGGGAATATTGGCCAGTTCTATTCTCTCCCTGACCGAACTCATCAGATAAAGGGCCAGCAGGAAACCGCCGCCGGCCCCGAAGGACAACATGAATGACTCAAAGAAGTTATATTCGTTGTCGGCAAGAATCAAGGGCACCGCGATGATAATACAGTTGGCGATGACCAGAACCAGGTAAACCCCGAAGGCGTTGAAGAGGACGGGGTTGATCTTGCGGAGAACGGTGTCCACCGCCTGGACGGTAAGGGAAACCAGGCCGATAAAGACCACGATCTGCAGAAAGTTTAGATCGAACGGCTTGAGGATAAACTGGTAAAAAAACCAGCTCATCACCGCGCTGACCACAATGACGATGGTAAAGGTGATCCCCATCCCCTTGGCGGTGTCCTTGCGCTTCGAGGTGCCGAAGAACACGCAGAGGCCAAGATACTTGGTGAAGACGAAGTTATTGATCAGCATCGCCCCGATCAGGATGGAAAAAAGATAGCCGAGATAGGACTTGCTGACCTTGACCGACTCAACCGTGGCCGGGGTGAGATTGCGGATCGTGACCACGTGGGTCTTCAGGGTATTGAGCGGTTCGGCGAAATAGAGGATCGCCGACTTGCCGTCCTCGGCTACTTCAACCCGTTCGAGTTGCAGTCGAATATCCGGATCCGACTCCTCGTAAACAATGTAATTTTCAGTAGTTGCGGCAACCTCCCGATCTACGGCGCTGGCGAAATCCACCACGATCTGATTGTCTTCCTCACCGAAGGACTTGTCGGTGATCATGGCCGCCTGGACCAGGCCCGGCAGACAGAAAAACAGGATCAGGGTGGGCAGGAAACCCTTTATCATCTCGGTTATTCTAGGCATAATCAGGCCTGTCTGGCTTTGCTGCGTTTATAAACGACTTCAATGTAGTTGAAGAAACCCATCATCAATCCGACAACAAAAAAACCGGCAAAGGGCAGCACGAAAAAAAGCAGGGGCTGGAAACCGAGGACATCGTAACCGAGGAGGGTGCCGAGGCCGAGCAGCTCCCGGACAAAGCCCAGGGCAACCATGCCGGCCATGAACCCCAGCCCCATGCCGATTCCGTCCCAGAAGGAGGCGTCAACCGACTCCTTGGAGGCGAACATCTCAAGGCGCATGGTGATGATCGCGAAGGCGACGATCAGCTTGACAAAAATGCCCATCTTCGCGTAGGCTTCCGGCAGATAGGCGGCCAGCACCATATCGATCACCGTGACCCAGGTGGCGATGGTCAAGGTGTAGGTGGGAATCCTGATCCGCGGGTGAATCACGTTCTTGAAAATGGCGATGGTCACGCTGGAAAAGACCTGGACGAACAGTACCGCGATGCCGAGCATCAGGCCGTTCATCACGGTCGTGCTGATCCCCACGGCCGGGCACATGGAAAGGACCAGGCGGAAGATCGGGTTTTCGTTCAGGATTCCGTTGATTACCAGTTGAAAACTTGACTTATCGGTAGCCACAATATTCCTCCGGAAAAAACAATTCGCGCATTCCGTTAAAAAGAGACATCGATCTCCTCTTCGGCCAGGACCCGGTCGAGAACGGAAATCCGGTAGGCGAATTTCTTGACAATCGCCTTGACCCCGTTGGTTACCGCTTTGCTGGAAATGGTCGCGCCGGTAAGGGCGTAGATATCCTTGTCTTGGTAAAGCCGCCGGATTTCGCCAATCTCGTTTTCGCCGAGATCACTCTTTTCACTTTCCAGGGCCCGGCGGTACTCGTCGGGAATCGGGCGTTTGGTAACATCGAGAGTTCTGAGGGTCGCGAAGGATTTGCCCTCGAACTGGCCCTT
Organism: Desulfobacterales bacterium; assembly: GCA_024637225.1. GTDB lineage: Bacteria > Desulfobacterota > Desulfobulbia > Desulfobulbales > JAGXFP01 > JAGXFP01. The sequence continues at coordinate 17,584 of JAGXFP010000004.1, read as the reverse complement.
GAAATAATCCTTGACGATCTCCCCTCCCAGGCCGGGGTCCTCTTCATGTTCCATGATCTCCAGACCCAGAACGGTAAAGTCGGGAGCGACCGCGAGAATCACCTTGATAAAGGTTTTGAAGCCCGGGAACTCGCCGGGAAGCAGATAGGCCATCCGGCTGGCGCCCCTGGTGACAATGATGGTCTGGTCGACAAAACGGATGGACTTGCCGCTGCCCAGCGCCGCCAGGATTGCGCTGCCCCGGTCGGCCGGCTTTACCACGTTTTCTTCGGAGAGCGCCACCGGAACCTGATTAAGGAAATTACCATCCAGACCGATATTGACGAAGGTAAAACCCTCGGGGACCGGCAGCAGATAAGCGACCGAAAGCTGGTCCGCGCCCTCGACCACGTAGCGGTATATCTCATGGAGCTCAAGTTCGGCCGGCGGCGGATTGGCCTTGGAGTAACCCAGCAGACTCAGCATCACCTGCTGTTCATGGGCATGTTCATTACGCTGCTTGGCCTTATCGGTCAGCATCAGGCCCGCGCCCATTACCAGCCCGGCCAGCAGGCAGGAAACGGTCAACCGGAAAACAATGGTGAAAATCTCTTTCATTTGCCACCTCCCGCGGGCGCCAGGGGAGGTGCAAAACGTCGCGGCTTGAACCAGTTGTCGAAAACCGTGCTCATCGGGTTCATCAGCAGGATCGCGTAGCAGATCCCCTCGGGATAGCCGCCCTTCAGGCGGATCAGCACGGTCAGCGCCCCGATCCCGATCCCGTAGACCAGCTGGGCGGTCTTGTCGGTGGGACAGGTGACGTAATCGTTGGCCATGAAAAAAGCGCCGAGGAGCACGCCGCCGGAAAGAACGGCCAGCAGAGGATCGCCGCCGAACAGGGCCTCTCCGCCGAATGCCCAGGTGAGCAGGGCCACCGAGCCGATCACCGAGACCGGGATATGCCAGGTTATGTAACCGCGATAAAGCAGATAGAGACCGCTGAGGACAATGAGCAGGCCGGAAGTCTCGCCGATACTGCCGGGCCGCCAGCCGAGGAAAAAATCGGTATAGAAATTGGCGGCCGTGCCGTACTGGGCGGTAAAGGCCGCCATCCCCTGCTCCTGAAGGACCGCTAGGGGGGTGGCGGTGGAAACCGCATCGATGGAGGCGCCCAGGTAGGAAAAAATCGCCAGGTTTTCAAGGGGGGGCAGCCAGGCCGAGGTCATTGCAACCGGGAAGGTCGCCACCAGAAAAGCGCGGGCCAGCAGGGCCGGATTAAAGATATTGTAGCCGATGCCGCCGAGCAGGTGCTTGCCTATATAGATGGCCATCACTGCCCCGAGGATCGGCATCAGGTAATTGACTCCGGGCGGGATCACGAAAGCGAGGAGCATCCCGGTAACCACGGCGCTGCCGTCACCGACGGTCACCGGGCGCCCCAGCCACTTCTGGCTGAGATACTCGACACCGACACAGCTCAGCACACTCACCCCGGTAATGATCAGGGTCTGGATACCGAAGATAAACACCGACAGGATCAGGAGAGGCAGCAGGGAGGCGGCCACCGTCCACATGATCTTTGCCACCGACTCCTTGCTCTTGACATGGGGCGAGACCGAAACCTTCCATGTACCAGGCGGAGAGGCCGGGGTCTGAATATCCGTTTCTTGCTGTTTGATCGCTCTTCTCCTTGATGCTACTGAACTATTGTTCGTCCCGCGGAATAAGTGAATGTCCTACTGCCAAACAAATTAATTTATCGTTGCGGTTCCGGTTCGCCTCGACATCTGGCGAGGCCATCGAATATTATTGATGCTTCGCCTTCATCTTGGCAAGTCTGGCAAACTGGACCAGCGGACGCTTGGCCGGACAGATGTACGAGCAGCAGCCGCATTCGAAACATTCAAACACCCCGAACCGGCCGGTATCCTCCGGGCGGCCCGCTTCTACATAAAGACCGATCTCCTTGGGCTCAAGTCCCATCGGACACGCCTCGACACACCAGCCGCAGCGAATGCACTGGGAATGGGGGGTGTTGTCGATCTCGTCCTCGGCCAGGAAAAGCACCGCCGAGGTGGTCTTGGTGACCGGTATGTCCAGGCTGGAGACGGCAAAGCCCATCATCGGTCCGCCCATGACAACCTTGGATAACTCCGGAGTGACCCCGCCCAGGTATTCGACGATATCGCTCAGTCTGGCGCCGACCTTCACCCGCAGATTGGCCGGCCGCTTGATACCCTTGCCGGAGATGGTGACGATCTTTTCATATAAGGGCTTGCCCAGGGCCACCGCGTCATAAATCGCCTTGGTGGTGCTGACGTTGTGAACGACCGCCCCGACCGCGGACGGCAGAGCGAAAGCCGGAACCTTACGCCCGGTCAGGGTCTGGATCAGCTGTTTCTCGGAGCCTTGGGGATATTTAACCTGAAGGGGACGGACCTCAATCCGGCAGTCGTCGGTCGAGGCGGCCGCCGCCGCTTCACTCATCAGCCTGATTGCTTCGGGCTTGTTGTTTTCGATGCCGATCAAGCATTTTTTGATCCCGAGAATCTTCAGGATGATCCTGGCCCCTTCGACTATCTCGCCGCTCGATTCCAGCATCTGCCGGTAATCGGCGGTTATGTAGGGCTCGCATTCGGCGCCGTTCAGGATCAGGGTGTCGACCGGGTTGTCGGGAGGCGGGTTAAGCTTGACGTGGGTCGGAAAACCGGCCCCACCGACTCCGACAATCCCGGCGTCGTGGACCTTCTTGAGCAGTTCTTCCTTGCCTAACCCCTGCCAGTCAATCTTTTGATACTGCCGGGCCGGAGCGTCGGGATCGGTTTTAATGGTCAAAGACGGCGCGCTGACCCGCATCGGATGGGCGGACATCCCGAAACCCTTGACGACGCCGGCCGCCGGGGCGTGGAGCGGTACTCCCAGCCCTTTGGCCACTTCACCGATGACGTCCCCCTCGCCGACCCGGTCCTTCCTGGCAACGGTGGGAGTACAGGGAGCGCCGATATGCTGAGCGAGGATGATCTCAAGTTCGGCGGGAAGCCCCATCTCCTCGACGGCAAGATCGGCGGTCAACTCTTTGGCGTCCGGCGGGTGCACCCCGCCTTTCGGGAATGTCAGAAAAGATACCATGTCGTTTATCGAAGAATCCGGCAATGTTTGTAAGACAATTGATTAGGTCAACGCTTCCGGCCAACCGGACCGGAAAAGGATCCCAAAACAGTTCCGCGGGAACGATTGAGGGTTGCAAAGCTACCACACTTGGCCGGATTGGCCAATAAAATATCTGATAAAGCAGTTGTTTTTTTTGGGAAACATCCCGCGATATGGTCCGGTTTTTGAGTGAGCCCGCCGCTATTTACCGAGAGCCAAGGCACCTAACCATCCTTTATTCTTTTTAAGGTTTGCGTTCGAACCCACCCCCACCGTGTTTTTTAGATGAGACTGTTGCGGAGAAAAAATATCGGCGCGTCCCAAACCCGGCCAGCAAAAAAGATCAACCCCCTTTCCCGTCACTTAGAACTGTTTTTGAGTGTCCCGGGAAAAAATTGGACTTCTCCGGTGCTTTTCGGTAAGTTTTTTGAAACAATTTTCAAATCCGTGGGCGCTCGAGAACACTGCGGATGAAAGGCGGCGACGATGTCGATCCTTATCAAGGGTATGTCAACGGGTGGACCGGCGGATTATCCGTTATCGAAGAGCCCTGCAAAACGGCGGTAATTGCCGGTTGACAAGGGCAAACCGGCCGATTGCCGTCGCGGGTTCAGGACAACCAGGAAAACAGATTTGGAGAACGGCGATGTTAATGGCGGTTGATGTTGGCAACACCCACACGGTGCTCGGCCTTTACGCGGGCGAAACCCTGATCTGCCACTGGCGGGTCCGGACCGAACTCACCAACACCGCAGACGAACTGGCCGCCACTATCCACGGCCTCTTCGCCCTGAAGCATATCGACTTTAACGACATTTCCCACATGGTCCTGGCCAGCGTGGTGCCGCCGATCCAGTCGGCCTGGCGCAATCTCGCCATGGATCTTTTCTCCTTCGAGCCCCTGGAGATCACTCGCCATCTCGATACCGGCCTGACCATCAAGACCGATAATCCAGACGAAGTCGGGGCCGATCGGATCGTCAATGCGGTGGCCGCCTTCGACAAGTATGCCGCCGCCATGATCATCGTCGATTTCGGCACGGCAATCACCTTCGACTGCGTCTCCCGGAAGGGCGAGTATCTGGGCGGCATTATCACCCCGGGACTGTCGATCTCCCTTGACGCTCTGGGCCGGAAAACCGCCAAACTACCCCGGGTCGATATCACCATTGCCCCGGCGAAGGCCATCGGCAAAAACACCATCGAGGCGATCAGGTCTGGTGTCCTGTTCGGCTACGGCGGTCTGGTGGAAGAACTGATTGGCAGGATCCGCGAGGAGATGGCCCCGGAAAAGCCCAAGGTCATCGCCACCGGCGGCATGGCAGCCTTGATCGCCCCCCACGCCCCCTCCATCGAAGCGGTGGAACCGATGCTGACCTTGGAAGGACTACGCCTGCTCCATGCACGAAACAGCTGAACCGATCATTATCCCGCCGCGCCTGAAGCCCGGGTCGACCATCGGCCTGGTCACCCCGGCCGGGCCGATCCGCGACCACGACAAGGTCCGAAGCGGCATCGCCATACTTGAGAGAGCGGGATTCAAGGTCAAGCTGCCGGCCGAGCTGAGCGGGGATGACTACCTGGCCGGCAGCGACAGGGAACGGGCCGGGCAGCTCACCGGGATGTGGAACAACCCCGAAGTGGGGGCGGTGATGGCGGTGCGGGGCGGGTACGGGGTCTTGCGCCTTCTCCCCTATCTCGAGCCGGACCGCTTCCGTGAAAACCCGAAGATTCTGGCAGGCTTCAGCGACATCACCATTCTGCTGAACGAAATCCAGCGCCGCACCGGGCTGGTCACCTACCACACCCCGGTGCTAACCACCCTGGCCGCCAGCGACCAGGCCTCCCGGCAATCGTTTATCGAAATCCTGACCGGCCCGCCCCGGCCGATTTCACCTCCGGAGTTGCGGATCCTGACCGGCGGCCAGGCCGGGGGCCGGTTGATCGGCGGCAACCTCGCCAGCCTCTGCCACCTGCTCGGCACCCCCTACGAACCGCGATGGGATGAGGCAATTCTCTTTATCGAAGATACCGGGGAGCCGGTCTACAAGATCGACCGGATGCTGACCCAACTTCAGGTTTCGGGCAAAATGAGCCGCCTGAACGGTCTGATTCTGGGGACCTTCAGCGAAGACGATGAACGGCGGGAACATTGGGCGGAGCAGATCTGGAAACGGGCGCAGCAACTGACCGGGGGTAATATGCCGCTCTGGGGTAATTTCCCGGTGGGACACGGCGCCAGGAATTTAAGTCTGCCGGTGGGAATGACCGTGGTCATGGATTCCACCAAAGGGCGCCTCGAATTTATCGAACCTTTTGCTTAGCCATCCCGTAAACTTTTTTTGCGAACTAATCAGCCTTGACAAGTTTGCAAAAAGGAAAAAAGAAGATGGCTAAGCATGCAATACCCCCCTGCGGGGTAAAAATCGTCAGATCCAAGGCGCGCAAATTTCGAGGAATAAAGCGTACTTCAGTACGCTGCAATGACGAGACAATTTGCAGCAACGCAGGAGCTGGCGATTTATGCCCTTGAGGGTGCTTTTTGCGACGTCATCAGGCCTTGACCGGCCCCGCTTCTTCTATCAATGCCGCCACCTGATCGTGGAGGAGATCGGCCAGGGCCTGCTTCTGTTTCTGACTGAAGTCCCGGCTTGAAACCGGCCGGCCCACCCTGATCATGATCCGGCCCGGCCTGGGCAAAAATCTTCCCTTGGGCAGGACGTCATAGCCGCCGACCAGGGCCACCGGCGCGACATCCACCCCCGATTTAATCGCCAGATACATCCCCCCTGACTTAAAGGGCTGCAAGTTGCCGTCGCGGGTCCGGGTCCCTTCCGGAAAGATCAGCACCGAAGTACCGGCGGCGATCCGCTCGGCCGCCTCGGCCAGGCTTTTCATGGCCTGCCTGCCGTGGGAGCGGTCAATGGGGATGCTGCCGGCCAGACGTATGCACCAACCGACCAGGGGAATCCGGAACAGCTCCTTCTTGGCCATCCAGCGAAAATCCACCATCAGGTAGCCGTCCAGGGCGAAGATATCGAACTGGCTCTGGTGATTGGCGGCGAGGATACAGGGCCGGCCGAGATCCAGGTTCTCCAACCCCTCGACCTCGACTTTTACTCCGAAAGAACGGACGATCATCCTGCTCCACCAGCGCGGCGCCGCCTTGATCCGGCTGGTCGAAACCCGGAATAGCAAAATACCGATAACCACCCAGAAAATCGTGATCAGGGTACTTACCGGCACCACCACTACCAGCACCAAAACAGCTCTGAGGTAATTTATTAAAGCCATATCCCGAATTAGTGCTCCGCCGCCCAAGGTTATCCTTTCGGAAAAATGGACAGGAGGCAGCTGCCGATCCTTTATCCCATTGATTTGATTAGCAATCGAAGTTAACATAGGGTCAGGATCATGGCAAGTTCATTAAAATCGCCGCCTGAATGAGATCAAGCTCGGCTACGCGGCAAACCTCTAGTTGCGGCGAAGAGATGATTATTCCAACTTTCTGACTTGTATAAATCGCTTGATTCGCCTTGTTTATCGGTGCCGGAGCCATGTATTTCGGGCCTCGGCCAGTGAGGATATCGATGCTCCGCCTCCCATATACGCGCTATGAAAAACTTTACGTCTACCACCTCGACGCCACCGAACTGCCGCCCCTGAAGGATCCGGACCTGATCGGCAACTGGGTCGAGGACGGCAACCCCATCCTGTTCTTCCATCGTCCCAAGGAGAAGCTGATCGAGGAGCTGTGCCGCAGGCACGGCTGCCGGCTGATCTACCAGGCCGATCTCGATTATACCGACTGGGAGGCGGGGCAGCGCATCGAACCTTTTACGATAAACGGGATCACGGTGGCGCCATGCTGGGACAAGCAAGGGGCCGAGATCGTCCTCGATCCCAGCGTGATCTTCGGCAGCGGTTTCCACCCCTCCACCCGGCTCTGCATGGAGACCCTGATCGACTATTGCCGCAAGGAAAAGAGCGGGCTTGACTCGATGCTCGATCTCGGAGCCGGTACCGGCCTGCTGTCCGTCACCGGCGCCCATCTCGGCTTCGATCGCATCACCGCCATTGACAACAACCCCCTGGCCTGCGAGGTGGCCGCGAAAAACGTAGCCCTGAACGGTTATGAAAAACGGATCGAGGTCCGGTGCAGTGATCTCAGGGCCGAGCCGCCCGCCACCGAGGTGGATCTGGTGGTGGCCAACCTCTACCCTGCCCTGCTGGCCGGGATCTTCGAACACCACTCGTTCTGGCAGGCTAAACTCTATATGTTCGCCGGCTTCATCCCCTCCATGGAAGAAGAGCTTCTGGCCGCCCTGCCGGACCGGATCAGGATGATCGAAAGGAAACGCTCCGAGCGCTGGTGCCTCTGGGTTCTGCAACCGATCTCCGAAATGCCGGATCAACAAAAAGGCGCCACGCCCAACGGAAGTCCCTTGTGATGCGGCAGATCGGAGCTTTCGTGACCCCTTCAAACTTCACAGCTAACCTCTTGGCCCTCAATCGAACCAGGGTTTACGGCTTCAAAAAGTGGTTGTTCGCCCCGGGAATGGCCTATGGCGATACCGATAAATGGTGGGCCGGAAAAACCGGAAGAGCGACCCGCCACGAGGGACTCGACTTCGCCGCCTATCTCGATAAGGCGGGCAGGGAACGCCGACTGGGAGCCGGCCTCGTGGTTCCGCCGTTATACCCGGGCCGGCCGATTAAAGTGATGGACGACTTTCTGGGCCGGACCGTTGTTATAGATCACCGGATCACCGACCAGCGGGGCCGTATCCTGCATGGTTTCTACGCCCATCTTGCCCCGGCCTCGCATCTTGAACCGGGCAAAGTCATCGCTGAAACCGCAGAGCTTGGCACAATCGCCCCGGCGAACCGGGCCTGCGCGCCCCACCTCCATATCTCGACGGTCTGGATAGCCCCCCGCTTTTCGATCGAAGAATTGAGCTGGGCCCGGTTCAGGGAAGCAAATGACTTTCAGCCCTGCGATCCTCTGGACTTTCTCGCAATTCCCCGCCGATAACAGGCGACCTCCCCATTTGACTTTCAAGTTTGCCTTCCCCTACACTTAATTTATCCGTAATCCCCTGGGCTCAACTTTCCGGGTTGACTTATTGTCTTGTAAAAACGAACTAATTTGTTGCTATCTATGTGTTAAATTTCACGTCTCCGTCACCCCGGCATGTTTTAAGCCGGGGTCCAGTATATAGTGAAAGCCTGGATTCCGGCTAAAAACATGCCGGAATGACGAAAGCCCTCTGGGTCTGTACGTATAAGATGTTGTTATTACATACAAATCTCCAACCCGGAAAGTTGATCCATGGGTTATTTCCAGATATGGAGCGCATAATGATCAAACTCCCCCCGCCCGCGCTTGATGGTGCAGTCTATCGGCGGACCGCCGGCAAATACGGGAAGCGCGCCCGCCGCTATGTCCAGATGGAAGCCGGTCACGCCGCCCAGAACATTCTCCTCCAGGCCGCGGCCCTGCAACTTGGCGGGGTGGTAGTTGGTGCTTTTGATGACCAGGCGGTGCAACGGATCGCGGGTATGCCCCCCGAACACGAACCCCTCGCCCAGATCCCCATCGGCCATCCCCTGGCTTCTCCCCTTTGAGGGAAGGCAGCCGTGTTTATGAATTCGCGGGCCTGGGAGTTCCAGGGATTTCTCAAGTTATCATGAGTTTATCGGAACTATTTTTTTAATGGACCTGAATCCATGAGCGTTCGAGAGCGGTGCAGATGCAAGGCGGCAACGATGTTGATAATACTATTGGTATATCAACAAGTTGCCAACGCGGTAGATGCGCCGTTATCGGGCGCCCCGCAAGGTGGCGAAGCCGTCATGGATTCAGGATGGTCGCTCCCGGCCATTCTGAACATCGGGATAAACTGGGGACCGAAAATGGAGATCGCCCGGGCCGAAAATCTCAACAATGGGACAACCAGCGCCAATGGTTTGCCGGACCGGCTCGCCGACCACGTTCGGGTGCTGGCCGTGGAGATAGGTGAAAGAAACCTCCGCCATCCCCGGCAACTGGCAGAAGCCGCCGCCTACCTCCGGGAAACCTGGGCAAGGCAAGGCTACCAGGTCAAATCCCAGGAATATACGGTGAAAAGTATTGCCGTTCGCAACCTCGAAATCGAGATCACCGGCGCCCGCTACCCGGAACGGATCATCATCATCGGCGCCCATTACGATACGGTGGCGGGCAGCCCCGGCGCCAACGACAACGGTTCCGGGGTCGCGGCCCTCCTGGAAATCTCCCGCCGGTTCAGTTCCGCCGCCCCGGAAAAAACCGTGCGCTTTGTCGCCTTTGTCAACGAAGAGCCGCCCTTCTTCATGTCCGGCCTGATGGGCAGCCGGGTCTATGCCGCCCGCGCGAAACGGAATAACGAACAAATCGTCGCCATGCTCTCCCTGGAAACCATCGGCTATTATTCCGAGGCCCCGGGCAGTCAGCGCTATCCGTTCCCCTTGCGCCTCTTTTATCCGGATCCCGCGAACTTTATCGGCTTTGTAGGCAATCTCCCTTCGCGAAAGCTCCTGAAGAAAGTAAGCGACAGCTTCCAAAGGAATTCAGTTTTCCCGGCCGAGAGAATGGCGGCGCCGAGCTGGCTGACCGGGGTCGGCTGGTCGGACCACTGGTCTTTCTGGCAGGAGGGCTACCCGGCGATTATGGTGACCGACACCGCGTTTTTCCGTTACGACCACTACCACCTGGCCGGCGATACCCCCGACCGGCTGGACTATGATAAAATGGCGGAAGTTACCGTTGGCCTCTACCGAACCATCGCGGAACTGAGCGGAAACGGTTACTGAGCGGTAACGGTTCCGGCCGGTGACTTTTAGCAGGGAACAAGACCATGAAGAGAATTATCGATACAGAAAAAACCCCGATCAAGCTCTGGCTCGACGATATCGAACCCGGCGCCATGGAACAGGCGGCGAACCTGGCCAACCTGCCCTTTGTTTTCAAGCATGTCGCGGTGATGCCCGACGCCCATCTCGGCTACGGCATGCCGATCGGCGGGGTAATGGCGGCGCTGGGCATGGTGGTGCCCAACGCGGTCGGGGTCGACATCGGCTGCGGGATGTGCGCGGTCCGGACCTCGCTTACCGACATTTCCACCGAGAAGCTGAAGGCCGTGCTCGGCCGGATCAGAAAAACCGTTCCCTTAGGCTTCAAACATCATCAGCACCGGCAGGACCCCGCCCTGATGCCCAAGGTAAAAGACGGCCGCCTTGAAGACCTGGCCATTGTCCCCGGGGAATACCACAATGCTCTGACCCAGATCGGCACCCTGGGCGGCGGCAACCACTTCATCGAAATCCAGAAGGGCAGCGACGGCCATATCTGGTTAATGGTCCACTCGGGCAGCCGCAACCTGGGCTTCAAGGTCGCCACCTATTACAACCGGCTGGCCATTGATCTGAACCGGCAGTGGGGCTCGAAGATCCCCGCCAGGTGGCAGCTTGCCTTTCTGCCGATCGACAGCGAAGCGGGCCGCCGTTATCTGCAGGAGATGCGCTACTGCGTCGATTTCGCCTTCGCCAACCGCCAGCTGATGATGAAACAGGTCCAGGACGCCCTGTTGGCGGTGACCACGCCTGTATATTTCGGGGAAACGATCAACATCGCCCATAATTACGCGGCTCTGGAAACCCACTTCCACAAAAACGTCATCGTCCACCGCAAAGGCGCCACCCGGGCCAATCCCGGCGAGATCGGCATCATCCCCGGCTCCCAGGGTTCGCCGAGCTATCTGGTCAGGGGCAAGGGCAACCCGGAAAGCTTCTCGTCATGCTCCCACGGCGCCGGCCGCAGGATGGGCCGCAAGCAGGCCCAGCGGCAACTCGATCTGGCTGGGGAGCAGAAAAAACTGGACGACCAGGGGATTCTCCATGGTGTCCGCAGCCGGAGAGATCTCGACGAGGCGGCGGGCGCCTACAAGGATATCGACGAGGTACTTGAAAACCAGCTCGACCTGATTGAAGTGCTGGTGGAACTGCGCCCCCTGGCGGTGGTCAAAGGGTAAGCGGTTATTCCGGTTTCCCGGCCGCTTCAACCAGGGCCCGGAAAAGCCTCTGCTGGGTTTTCACCTGGGGCAGATATTCGGGGTGCCACTGCACGCCCAGCATGAACGGATGGCGGGTATGTTCAATCGCCTGGACGATGGTGTTGTCCTCCACGGCGGTTACAATCAGATCTTTTCCCAGATCCTTGACGGCCTGGCTATGCAGGGAATTCACCCGAAAACGTTCGCCCCCCAATATTTTGCGGAGCTTGGTGTTTTCCTTTAGATGGATTCCCTTGCGGGAAAGGATGGTTCGAAGATTTGGAGTTTCCGCGTAAAAACCCCGGGTGTCCTGATGAAGTGTCCCGCCCAGGGCTACATTGATAAGCTGCTCGCCCCGGCAGATTCCAAGAACGGGCAAACCGTGGTCAAGGGCGCGAAGACAAAGGTCCGATTCCAGCCGGTCCCGGGCCTCATCCCTGGTCGGCGTACCGGTTTTCAAACTGAAAATCAGCCGCAGCAAAAACAGCACCGCGCTCCACAGCCGATACCTTAACTTCTTTTTTTTGGACACCTCCTTGATGACCTGGAGATCTTCTCCATAGCTTTCCGGGTTTATATCGCTGCCGCCGCCGATAATCAGGGCATCGAAATGAAGCTTTTCCGGTTTGGTCTTGACGGTTATCCGGAACGGCCGGCCGCCGGCCCGTTGCAGAGCCAGCCAGGTCATGATCCAGGCGACCATTCCACCCTTGACCGGACCGGTAACCCCGATTTTCGGTCTTTTCTTCATACCTGCCCTCTTATAAATAGTTCAGAAAGCCGATCATTTTTCCTCCCCTGCCGCTTTTACGAACCCGTCATTCATGGCTGGTCCTCCGGCATTTTAATCCGGCTGTGCAAAAACTCCCGCACCATGCCGATCCAGTCATTTTTACGGGTCAGGAAGAATTTCCGGGAGTTTGCCTTCCACAGTTTGAGCAGTTCGGCGCGTAAGCCGCGGTCACCGGCCAGGACTTCCACATACCACCAGCGGTTCCAGGCGGGGGCAATCGACCAGCTTTGATCACCAAGCCGGCAATCGGGCAGTCGATAATGAAAGGCGGGCCGGCTGCCGATCAAATCACGTTCCAGTTTATTAACCCGGGCCATGACCATCCGGTCATCGATTTCACAAAACAGGGGCAGCAGATCCAGAGGTCGATTCCGGGTGGGATTATCGTCAAGGTAATCGGCAATCAGGGCTGGCAGGGATGGGGCGTAGTCCTCATCGAGTATCTTGTCCAGATAATGGCCGGGAAAAGGATCGATGTAACTGGTAAAAAAACGACGGGAAAAGTCGATGCCGGCATCTTCGATGATCCAGTCGGCGATCAATAGAAACGACTGCAGGTAGGCCAGGATGGTCTCCCCGCTTAGGTCAGGGACGGCGGGATTTATATGGAGACCGAATGCATAAACCAATGAACCCTGGGTGCCTTTGGCATTTATACGATTCAGCACCGTAACGATTTCATCGAGTTTGGGAAATGCTTCAAAGGGCAAAGGCTCCGTGACGATCTCGCAGGGAATCAGGTAACTGCTGAGCCGGTCCACCCCGTCTTCGATTTCGTCGAGCATCGTATCGAAATTGAAATCAAGATTAATTTTGCCGATCATTTGCCGATGCTTGGAGGAAGTCAATAATTCGGCATCCCGTTCGACTTTCAATCTGCCGAGGGCTGAGTTGACAATTTCCACCGCAAAGGGATTAATTTGTTCAATCTCGCCGCCGAACCCCGCCCGAATCGCCTCGGCGCATTCCTTCACGGTCAGATTACCGAACTCCAGCTCAAAACCGAAGCGCCGGGGTTCGCCCGCGCTGTTGTTGATTATCGGTGGCTTCAGGTAGCCTTGCATTGCGTTCCTTCCGGTTTAAGCGTATCGCTTGTTTTCTTGATCGGCAATACTTGGGATGCCATCCAAGAGGTTTGCCAGAGCAACCTGCCCCCGGTTCCGTTATACTTTCCCGATTTCAAGGGTCCAGCTATATCAGCCCTCAGTTAAAAAGGTCCTTCAGCAGTTTATCGACCTCTTTTTTGAGGACCTTGCCCGCCTCCTGCTTGATCAGCGCAGAGGTATCGAGCTTGACCTCCGGATTGTCGACCTTGCCCTTGATGACAACCCCGATCGGATTGTTGTTGGCTACTACGTCGAGCCTGGCGTCAATCACCCTGGTTTTGGAATTCAGGGTCACGTTTTCACCGAGGATCGACGAGTCGTCCGCCTTCAAGGCGAGGTCGGAGGTGATCAACTCCTGCTCGATCTCACTTCGCAAGGTGCCGACAAACCGCTCCTTGTAAAGATCGGTCTTGGCCAGGGAGAGGAGAAGGTCGAACATCACATTGCGGGTGAATTTGCCGTCGCTCAGATCGGCGGAAAAGGTCCCCTTTTTCAGGGCGAGATTGTAGTCGAGGGAACCGTCCAGCGCGGAAGCGAACATCTCCGGATAGATCAGCATCCGCAGGGCTTCAAGGGTCTGGATATTTTTGAAATCGGCATGGAGGTCGTCGTCGATCAGGGTGGCATCGAAACGCCCGCCCAGGGTATCGGCCTGGGCGGTGAGTTTCAGATTTTCCCCTTTTATCAGCTCGCCGTTAAAGGCCATACCGCCCTTGAGGTGCCGTTCGGTCACAAAGTAGAGCCGGTCAAGATCGGGGATATCGGCCCGGTAATCGCCGCTCAAAAGCGAGGCATCAAGGTCGTAGCGCAGCCGCTTGATCCGGAGGGCGGCCAGGGTCGAATCAAGGGTGGCGGCGGTGTCGACAAACTTTCCGGCCAGGGTGGTTTGCGCCTTGGCGCTGAAGGTTGTTTCGGGCACGGCGCCGAGGTCGAACTCGGCGGCAAGCACCTTGCCGTCAAGCCGCCCTCCGCTGATCTCCGAGGTGATGCTCCCTTTAAGCTCCCCTGCCCTTGCATCGCTGATCTCAATATCGACATCGACAACCCCGTCGGCGTAATGGGGTTTCGCGAGCATATCAAGGGCGCGGGCCAGCAGGAGGTTGCTGATTTTCGCGGTGATGGCGGCGGGCTTGAAATCCTGGAGTTCGACCCGGAAGGTGGTCGCGCCGCCGGCCAGATCGCTCTTTCCTTCGACTTTCAGGCTTTCCCGGTCGCCCTTCGCCGTGCCGTGTAATTTCAGGGCGCCGCGCAACGGCATTCCGGCAAAAGGCTGCAACAATTCGAGCCTGGTGATATCGGCGCTGTATTTAAGGTCCATCCCCATGTCTTCGGGGATGAAGATGCCCTCCGAGCCGATTTCGGCAAGAGTTGAATCAAAGGCCATCCGATAGTCGATTTCCCTGCCCTGGAGGGTGGCATTCAAATCCCAGCTGAACGGGGTTTGCGGCAAGACAATATCGTATTCCTGCTTGAAGACGGCGGTGGCCAGCCGGCCCTTGCCGATCTTGACCGCACCCTCCCCTTTCAGGTTTTCGGGGTCGAGATCGGTGAGGCTCAGATCGGCATTGAGCACCCCGCTTGCCAGTTCCGGCTGCCCGGCCATATAGAGGAGCCTGGCAAGCTCGGCGTTACTGATCTTGACCAGCACCTGCCGGGCCTGGAGGTCCTCGAAGGCAATATCGTAATCGGTCCTCCCCCCACCGAGATCGGCGGTGCCGGAAACGGCCATCGTCTCCCGGTCGCCCTTGACCGTGCCCGAGGTCTTAAGCGGCCCCCGCAGCGGGGAACCGGTCAGTGGTTTAAAGAGCGCGAGTTCCTCGACGTCGACTTCGTACTCCAGATCCGTCGCCAGCGACTCCGGCGAGACACTCCCTTCCGAAAGAAGGCGGGCAAGGTTCGATTCGAAACTCATTTCATAACTGATCTCCCTGCCTTGCAGGCGGCCGGTGGCTCTCATCCCATACGAAGTTTCGGGCAGAGTCAGGTCGAATTCCTTTTTCATCAGCGCGGTATCGATGCTCCCCCCGTCGACCTCAAGAAGCGCCTCGCCGTCCAGGGCATGGGGATCGAGGTTGCGGAGGTCCACATCCAGGGAGAGCTTGCCCGTGCTGAAAGGTTTCTTGCCAAGCAGTTCCAGCAGTTGCGTCGCTTCGGCATCAATAATTTCAACCTTGATCGCCCCGGGCTCGAAAGAGACCAGCTTGACGGAATATTTCGCGTTGCTTGCGGCGATATCGCTGGCCCCATCGATAGCGAGATCAGAGAAGCTGCCGCTTAAGGTCCCCTCGGTCAGAAGCTTGCCGTGCAGAACGATCCCGGTCAGCGGCTCCAGATCGGCCAACTCATCGAAGATTACCCGGTAGGTCCCCGCCAAATTGCGGCCCAAGAAGCCAAACTCCCCTTCCGCCTCGACCCGATTGCCCGGACCGAGAAACAGGATCAAAGCGAACCGGCCGGGCCGCAGTTCAAACTTCTCCAGATCAGCCGGCAACCCGGTTTCCCGACTGATCTTCCCCTCGATAACCGGGGCCAGAAGGCGATTGCCCGGCGCGGTAAAAAGGACAAGATAGGCCGCGACCAACAGAAAGAGAATAACGCCGGCGGCGACAGCTAACCATTTCATACAGGATACCCCTCTTTTAGGCGAAAAAACGATCCCGGCTGGTGTGCCAATCCCCCTTGACGTTTCCGGGAAAGCGCGAACCGTAGGTTTCGTTGACGATTCCTTCAACTCAAAGCTTACAGGTTAAGCAGGAGGCTATCAAATGAAAAAAGGGTTGCCGAAAAATCGGAAACCCTTGTAAAAGGCTGGCCTGAACCTTAAAGCGGTTCCACCACACAGCAATTAAATACAGATACTCCCGGTAATCGGTGCGATGCATAAACGGTCAATTTTTCAATACATGACGGCAAACTTCTATTATCGCCATACACGTCATGGCTGGAAATCAACTTGCCAATCAGAAGGTGTTAATAATTGAATATGGTGTCCCCCGAACTCCCCATCGCTCAGAAACTCTCCACCGCCGGGCAGCCGGATATGCCTGAAAGCGCCATCGCCAGCGGTTGTATAGATTATGTCCTTTCACCCGAGGACATCGCGAAAGAAATTGTCCGAATTGCAACAGGGGATCAAGTAGCCCTGTAGACAGCCTTTTGAGGAATAGGGGGGCAGAGCATTACTCCGACCTCTCAGTGAGAAGCGGCTATATCAAGGGAAAGCGACCATTTTCTGCAAATCCTCATCCCACAATTTCAGGCGGTGACCACGAAAACTTTTCTTGATTGTAAGCGGCTCCTTGGTTCGCAGTTCCGGAACGGAATCGAAGCACTTCTTAAGATGGTAATTGGGAATCATGGGGTTCAAATGATGGACATGGTGGTAGCCGATGTTGCCGGAAAACCAGCGCAGAACAGCCGGCAGATCATAAAACGAGCTGCCTTCCATGGCTGCACGCAAAGGATCCCACTCGTTTTTACGCGCCCAGTACCCCCCTTCAAACTGGTGCTGCACGTAAAAAAGCCAGATACCGGTCCCTCCTGCCAGCCACAACACCGGTAACTGGATCATGAGGTAGGCCCGCCATCCAATAAACCGTGCGGCGGTCAAGGCAACGGCAAGAATGAGCAGGTTAGTCAAAATAACGCCCATGCGTTCTTTCCTTTTTACCCTTAAGTCCGGAATACGATTGTTGAATAGAAAATTAAATATTGCCCCCAATCCAACCAGCAGAATGGGGTTTCGGTAGAGCCTGTAACGTAATTGTTTTATTCTTGATGCGTTCTCATACTCCTTGAGGGTCAGGGTCCAGATGTCGCCGAATCCCCGCGAGTCGAGATTGGCGTAAGTTCCATGGTGCCGGAGGTGGGTGAAACGCCAGTCTTCAAAAGAAGTAAACACAAGCAGACCGAGAAGGTAGCCGAAAAATTTGTTAGCATTTTTCGATCTAAAAAAGGAATTATGCACGCAGTCGTGAAATATGATGAATATCCGAACCAGAAAGGCGGCTGCCGGGATGGCAAGAATCAGAGTCCATATATATGAATAGCCAAGCTGGATCGACCGAACCATCAGATACCATAGACAGAAATAGGGAACTAACGTGTTCAGCAGCTGCCAGGATGCCTCCAACTTGTTGGAATTCTGGAATTCCTTCAGTTTCTGGTGCCAGTCGGGCCAGACCCGGCCTGTTTTGATCTTGTCTGCAACAGTGTTGGTAATGTCCGGTTCATGTATGGCCATAATCAAACCTCCGCTTGTCTATTCCTCCCTTGCCTCTTGACCAGGTTTTGGCTGTATCTATTTGCCCGTCTCGTTTCCATAACACTATGCCTTCTTTTCCAATGCGCGCAACGCAGACTGAGCTTCCAGCGTTTCGCGTACATCCGACAGCCGCCTTTCGAGCCGCGCGCGATCATGGCTGGACTCGATGTTGCGATCGACCAGTTCGGCAATACACTGCAGCTGTTCGTCGAGTGCTCGG
>JAGXFP010000058.1 GCA_024637225.1 Desulfobacterales bacterium | reverse complement strand
GGATCATATTACGAATTCTCATTGAACCAAAAAGATACTTGGGATTGAATGATTTTTAAGTCATGATTTGTCTTGTACCTGTTGGGGGCAACTAAAGGACGATATGCCTGGGTTTTTTCCGCGTAGCGGTTCAGTTCTTACGAGATATCAGCAAGTTACAATGTAGATAGAGAGCAAATTATTAAAGCTAATTTTCAAGAAACCCTAAAGTATATTCTATCCTTTATGCCATCTATTCCCGATAAGAAGTGGTTAATCGCACCGATCGAGCAGGGCGAAAAAATCGTTGGGGTTCCTGCCTTGATCTGCTCCCTGCTGGCCCAGCGGGGGGTCGCGGGGCGCGAGGCGGTTGAGAAATTCCTTAATCCATCACTTGAACAATTGCCCGCACCGACCGGCCTGGCTGGACTTGCCGAGGCGGTGGCTATTCTCGCGCAGGGCGTTGTCGAGAATAGGCAGGTGCTGATCTATGGCGATTATGATGCGGACGGAATAACCTCCACTGCCTTGCTGCTTTCCTTTTTCAAGGAGATCGGCCTTGCCTGTTCCTGGTATATTCCGGACCGGACCACCGAAGGCTATGGCCTGAACATTGCGGCGCTGCAAAAACTGCGGGCCGAGCTGAAGAAGGCGGACTCGCCGGAACCGCTGCTGATTACCGTTGATTGCGGCATATCCTCCCATGCCGAAGTCGCGGAGGCACGGCGCCTGGGCTTTAAAGTAATAATCACCGACCATCATCGCCCTCCGGCCGAACTGCCTGAAGCCGAGGCGATCATAAATCCCCATCGAAAAGACTGCACTTTCCCGGAGAAAAATTTAGCCGGGGTCGGAGTGGCTTTTTATCTCCTGATTGGTTTACGGACTCGGTTGACGGAACTCGGATATTGGTCCGCCGGCCGGCAGCCGAACCTGAAAAGCTATCTCGACCTGGTCGCCATCGGCACCATCGCCGACCTGGTTCCCTTAACCGGCGCCAATCGGGTAATGGTAAAGGCGGGGCTTGAGGTACTGAGTAACAATCCAAGACCCGGCATCAAGGCGATCTTGAAAAACGCGGGCATCACGGATCTGCCGATCACCGCGGATCAGATTGCCTTCCAGATCGCCCCCAGAATCAATGCGGCCGGCAGAGTGGCAAGAGCGGGCCTGGCCCTGGAAGTTCTGCTGGCTGAAAACCAGGGGGAGGCAGCCGAACCGGCAAAGCTTCTTGAAAAAGCCAACAATCACCGCAAGGAATTATCTGAAGAGATCTTCGGACAAGCCTGCATTCAGGCGGAAATTCGCCTGGAAGAGGGCGGCTCGACCCTGGTTATGGCCGGCGAAACCTGGCATGTCGGGGTTGTCGGCTTAATCGCCTCCCGGATAGCCGAGCGTTATCATCGGCCGACCGTGGTGTTGTCATGTGACGAAGAAGGGCTGGCCAGGGGTTCGGCCAGGTCGGTTGGAAATCTCGATCTTCTGGAGAGGATCGAGGAATGTTCGGAGCTGCTGGAAAAATACGGCGGCCATAAAGGGGCGGCTGGACTGACCATCAAACGCGACCGGATTGAGGCTTTTGCCGAGCAATTTGAAGCCTCTGTAAATCGCATAATGAAGGGATCTGATCCACGGCCGACCATATACGTAAACCTCAGGGCTTCGGTCAGCGAACTGATGGACCGACATTTTCTTGATTTTTTTGAAAAACTCGAACCGTTCGGCAATGGCAATCCGGAACCTGTTTTCTGCAGCCGGGAAGAGAATTTCTCCCTTGGAGAGCTGCAAAAGGTAGGCAAAAACTCGTTGCGCTTCAGGGTAAATGACAACGGGTCGCTGATCAAGGGGATCGCTTTCGGCATGGCGGATCTCTTGCCGATTATCAAAAATGTCCCGATCAGTCTGGCTTACAAGATCTTCAAGAACAAATTCCGCGGCCAAACCAACTGGGAGATTAGGGCGGAAGACATTAAACTTATTGGATAACCAGTTGTATTCAGGTTGCTTTGGCTTTACTATACATAATATATATTATGCGACATAGACAAGCACTGCTTAGAATCAAGTTATTCAGGACAACGGTCAACGCGTCAGCCGATTATCCCCGGAACGCCATAAACGAAATTCCACAGGCCAGACTGAATCCCTTTAATCCGAGCATTTCTTTTTTAATTTTGGTAAAGAATTCAACGATAAAAATATATGTTTAGGAGCAAGTGAATGAACCGAGATATTTACCAGGAACCCCTGGTCGGACGTTATACCAACCGGGAAATGCAGGAAATATTTTCCGAGAAAAACCGGATTGAAACCTGGCGGCGCTGCTGGATCGCCCTTGCCGAGGCCCAGTACGAATTAGGCTTGGGCGACATCGTCAAACCGGAGATGATCGCCGAACTCAAGAAACACGCCAAGGATATCGATTTCGAGACCGCCACCGCCAAGGAAAAAGAGATCCGCCATGATGTCATGGCCCACGTTTACGCCTATGGACAGAAATGCCCCACGGCCGAGGGAATTATACATCTGGGGGCAACCTCGCAGTTTGTCGGTTGCAACACCGACCTGATTCTGCAGAAACAAGCCCTGGGGCTGATAAAAAAAGCATTGGTGAACGTTATCGCCAATCTCGCCGGGTTTTGTCGTAAACACAAGGAGCTGGCCACCCTTGGCTACACCCATTACCAGCCGGCCCAGCCCACAACCGTCGGCAAGCGCCACACCCTTTATATCCAGGACCTCCTGATCGATCTGGATTATATTGAAAATCTTGAGCCGCAGATCAAGGCCCGCGGCGCCAAGGGCACCGTCGGCACCCAGGCCACCTTCCTGGAGTTGTTCAAAGGCAACCATGATAAAGTTCGGGCCCTGGATGAATTAGTTTCCTCAAAGCTCGGTTTTAGCGATGTTTTTGCGGTTACCGGCCAAACCTACACCCGGAAGCTGGACATGAAAACCGCTGAAACCCTGGCCGGGATTGGCGCCTCCGCCCACAAGTTTGCCGTCGACCTCAGACTGCTCTCAAACCTCAAGGTCCAGGAGGAGCCTTTCGCGAAAAAGCAGGTCGGCAGCTCAGCCATGGCCTACAAGCGAAATCCGATGCGCTCCGAGCGCATGACGGGCCTGTCGCGCAAGCTCATGGGCTTGACCGCCGATTTCGCTGCCACCTACGCCAATCAATGGTTTGAAAGAACCCTTGACGACTCGGCCATCAGGCGGATGGATATCCCCCAGGCCTTTTTGTTAAGTGACGCAGTCTTAAAGTTATACCTTAATATTACTTCGGATATGGTTGTATTTCCAAATCAAATAAGAAAGCATCTTATGCAGGAGCTGCCTTTCATGGCAACCGAAAAGATCCTGATGGCCAGCGTCGAACGCGGCAAGAGCCGTCAGGAGATGCACGAGGTCGTCAAGGTCCATTCCCTTGAAGCAGGACGGGGCGTCAAAGAAGAAGGACGCGACAACGACCTGCTCGACCGATTAGCCAAGGACGACGCCATCCCCTTCTCCCTGGATGAATTACTTGAACTGGTCGGTGACGGCAGTCAGTTTGCCGGCCGGGCCGCCGCCCAAACCGATGAGTTTCTGGACGAGGTCGTGATGCCGCGTCTGCAGAAGCACAAGGACTTACTGGGCAAGATGGACAGCTCCCTCTCGGTTTGAAAATGAATCGCAAACCCGCAACCTTATCGGTCCTGTTTGCCAGAATACCTATCGCCAGGGTCGCTTTTTTAAAATTTATCCTTGAGGGTTACGACGGACTTGCCGGATTGACCACTATCGATCGCAAGAATGGACTGGTTGCCATGTCCTGTTTCCCAGATTGTCGCGAAGAACTGGTTGCCCTGCTCGATTCCCTGAATGTTTCGACAGTTAACAAACCTACAAATCACCTTAACTAAGGGAATCAATCTACTGATTTAACGCTTCTATATGATCAGCTCTAAAAAAATCGCCTATATCGAAACCTTCGGCTGCCAGATGAACGAGCGTGACACGGAGATCATGGCCCAGCTTCTGGGCCGGGACGGCTACGAGGTAACCGATGATCTCGACCGGGCCAACCTGGTGGTGGTAAACACTTGCAGCATCAGAGGTAAAGCAGAGCAAAAGGCCATGAGCATGCTCGGCCGCCTCAAGCATTCCAAAAGAAAAAATCCCGGCTTGATGGTCGCGGTTACCGGTTGCGTTGCCCAGCAGGAAGGGCGCAATATTCAGGAACGCATGGCTCACGTCGATCTGGTGGTCGGGCCCCAGTCCATTTATCGTTTACCGGAATTGATTGATGCGATCCGGACCAGCGGTGAAAAAAGAACTGCCATCGACCAGGCCGCATCCTTTGCCATCCCTTCCCTGCTGCCCGATTCAAAGCGCACTTCCCTGCTCCACAAACGTTTTGTCACGATCATGCAAGGATGCAATAATTTCTGCACCTACTGCGTGGTGCCTTATACCAGAGGTCGGGAAGTGAGCCGTCCCCCGGGCGATATCATAGACGAAGTTAAACATCTGGTCGCGAACAACGTCCGCGAAATCACCCTGCTTGGGCAAAACGTCAATTCCTACGGCCAGGACCGCGATGATCGAGATTATCCCGACTTTCCAACTTTGTTAAGAAAAGTCGCCGAAATCCCCGGGGTTGTGCGATTGCGCTTCACCACCTCAAACCCAAAGGATCTTTCCGAAGAACTGATGGAATGTTTCGCCGAACTGGATAATCTCTCTCCCCACTTTCATCTGCCGGTCCAGTCCGGCTCCGACGCGGTCCTCAAAAGGATGAACCGCAAATACGGAATCGGCCAATATCTGGAAAAGATCGAGGGGTTGCGCCGCTATTGCCCCGAGATTGCCATCACCACCGACATTATCGTCGGTTTCCCCGGCGAGAGTGACGAAGATTTCGCCGCCACCATGGTTCTTCTGGAAAAAGTCCGCTACGATGGGGCTTACTCCTTTAAATATTCCGACCGGCCCAAGACGGTCTCGGCCGGTTTCGACGACAAGGTTCCCGAAGAAGTCAAAAGCGACCGATTGCGCCGTTTGCAGGACAGGCAGCAGGAAATTACCACCGAACGATATCGTGATTGCCTCGGTCATATTATGGAGATCATGGTTGAAGGAGAAAGCCGGAACGGCGAAGGCCAGTGGAGCGGACGGACCGGCGCGAATCAGATCGTCAATTTTACCGGCAACCCCACCCTGCAACCCGGCCAGATCCTGAAAGTCCGGATCGACGAAGCCTGTCAACACTCTTTGCGGGGCTGTCTGATTTAACGTAATTTCAACAAACTCGCAAAAAGTCGCCGGCTCCTGAGTTGCTGCAAAATCGGAAAACCCTTCCTTCGACAGGCTCAGGATGAGCGAGGTAACTCACAGGCTGGGGGGAGCGGAATAACTTATACCCACAGGGCATAAGTTTCGTACGAGCAGACAAACTGCTCAACTGAGCTTTTATTAATTTACCGTTAGTGCTGAGCTTGTCGGAAATGCGCTCCATTTATCTTTGGCGACTTTTTGCGACACCATCACTTTGATGAGTTTGCAAAAAATGATCGGCCTCGTCATTGCGAGAAGCGAAGCGCCGAAGTAATCCAGTATTTACAAATAACTTACATCACGATTTACTTCGTTGCTCGCAACGAGTTGATTTTTGACTTTCGTAAACATGTCCACTTTGCTAAATTCGTAAAAAGTGTCGGGACGGCTAAGCAAAAAGTTCGATATCCAAGAAAGTGGTATATTTTTGCGACGCCATCAACTGTGGTTTCGGCGGCGCTTTCGAGTAACTAAAAAGAGGATATCTCTATGATTGATCTGCACACCCATACTTTTTACAGTGACGGGGAGCTGGTTCCGGCCGAACATCTCCGCCGGGTGGAAGTCATGGGCTATGAAGCCGTGGCGATCACCGACCACGCCGATTCCTCGAATATGGATTGGATCATTCCCAGAATTGTCCGGGCCGCCGAGGATCTCAATCGACATTCGAAAACCAGGTTGATCCCCGGCATTGAGCTTACCCATGTGCCGCCGGAAATGTTGGCTGGCCTGACCGCCAAAGCCAGGGAAATGGGGGCCTTGATAGTGGTTGCCCACGGCGAAACCCCGGTGGAACCGGTCAGACCGGGCACCAACCGGGCATCCATCGAGGCGGGAGTCGATATCCTCTCCCATCCCGGTTTCATCACCTTGGAAGAGGCCCGCCTCGCCGCTCGAAAAGGGGTTTTTCTGGAACTTTCCGGGCGCAAGGGTCATTCGCTAACCAATGGTCATGTCGCCGGAATTGCCTTGGAAACCGAAGCCCTCTTGGCCGTTAACGCCGACGCCCACGGCCCCGGTGATTTCCTGACCGCCGAAATGGCCGAAACCGTCGCCCTTGGTGCGGGTCTCACTCAGGTGAGATATCAACAGATCAGAAGCGATATGGCCGAAAGAGCTGCCAGGGTTTGAAGATCTCAGAAAAATGTCTCTCCTGAACGGTCAGACATCCAGCGGAGTCGTTTGAATCCGGTATTTTTTGATCTTTTTGTAGAGGGTATCTCGGGAAATCCCAAGGATTTTAGCAGCCTTCAGCTTAACTCCGTTCGACTGTTCTAGGGCCTTGATTATCTGGCGCTTCTCCATCTCCTCCATGGACCACACCTGATCGGGACGAATGCGCATGGTCTCGGAACCGAATTCTTCAGAGGTCAAGGGAAGATCCGCCGCATTTAACACCGAGCCGTTGCTTCGGAGCACGGCATTTAGAAGGACTTTTTTCAGCTCACTGACATTGTCCGGCCATTCGGCTGCGATCAGCATTCTCTCGGCATCGGCGGAGAGTTTCTTGACGGTAACCTTATACTCTTTGGCATATTGACCCAGGAAAAAATTTGCCAGCGGGATAATATCTTCTTTTCTCTCCCTGAGCGGCGGAATATTTAAGGTGACACAAGCCAAGCGCTGATAGAGATCTCCCAGAAATTCCCCGTTTTCCATCATGGCCCTAAGATCCCGGTTCGTTGCGGTAACCAATCTCAGACTTATTTTTCTTTGCTTGGTATCACCGGGCCCGGTCACCTTGCGATCTTCCATAAACCGGAGGAGCCTGCCCTGCAGGGCCAAACTCATATCGCCTATTTCGTCAAGAAACAAAGTGCCGTTGCCAGCCATCTCCAACTTGCCCGGTTTATTCCGTGCGTTTTGAGATTTTCCTTCGCCGGAGCCGAACAGCTCTCTTTCGAAAAAAACTTCCGGAAAAGCCGAGGCGTTAAGGGGCACAAAATCTCCATCGTTTTCCGACAAGTTATGTAAAGTCCGGGAGACTATCTCCCTACCGGTCCCGGGTTCACCCGCCAACAAAACCGGAACATTTATCTTGCTTATCTCCTTTAAATCCATGAACACGGTGAGCATCGTCTCATTTTCGACGATAACTCCAGCTTCCAGCAACTCCCTTTTCAGTTTAAATTTTTCCTCCAGGGATTGATGGGAGGTCGAGGTGCATATCGTCTTGTCGTCATCAAGATAGAGGGCTTCTACCTTTTTCACCCTCTTTTTGCCGGCGCCCGTCTCTTTATGAGCACGGTTGGCTGAACTGTCAATGAAGGTAAAAGAGTAATCATTTATTGTGAATTTCAGCCCGTCGGCAAGAAAACACTCCTTGACCGGCTTTCCTTTAATATAAGTGCCGTTGCTGCTGGTATCCAGGAGGACATAGCCGCCTCCCCTTTTGGCACGGATATACATATGGTTGCGTGAGATAGAGGAGTCGCCGTGATCACAAAGAATGATATCGTTGTCCCCTCCCCGCCCGATCTTGATTTCCGAGGAAAACCTGAAGATCCTATGATTTTTATTGGCCTTTTCGACAATAAGATACGGCATGGTTGCTCCTTTTAACTAGTGTCCGTCCTTAAATGTTTTTTGCCCGATAACTTCGTCGCCGCGGAGTCGGAAAGTGCTCACGTACCCAAAGTACGCAAAGTTTATACCCTTCAGGGTGCTTTTCCGACATCCTTGCTTCTCGTTCTGACAAAAACCCTCATTTCTGGGACAGACACTAACTAATACCAAAATCGACCCAAAATACTACTAAACAAAGATAGGAATAAAGCATAAATACTCGACAAAATCAATATTAACCGTCAGCTTGGTTCGAAATCAGGTTAACCACCCGGTTAACATCGGCCAGACATCAACGGCCCCGGGGGTTTTTCTCGGCACAACGACAAGCCCCCGCTTTTTTCTCAGCCATTATTTCTTTCATGATCAGGGATTGGCCGTTTGCGTGATAATCGTCGCGAATATCCTTTTCGGTATAACCGAAACAATAACATACAAGAGTATTATCCATGGTGTTCATTCCTTTGGCCGGCCTGGCTCGGATCTTTGTTTTGCCGGCCCATCAAAAAGATATCCAAGCCCCGAACACTCGGGACATTCTTCACTGGAGATCAGAAATCTGCTTACCCCCTTGAAGAAACTGACCTGTCCCGAGCCCCCACAGCCCGGACAGACAATCTTCGAGTCTTTCTCTATATCAGACATCCGATGATTTTAATCGAGACCGGCAACAATGCCAAGGAGTTAGAAGAGGATCGAATTTATTAATCACTTCCTGAAAATCCAGAATATAACACTTAAAACCACGCTGACCAGAAGCATGGTTGTGATAGGTATAAAAATTTTAAGATCAGGCCGGTTAATAACGATATCCCCGGGGAGCCTGCCGATCGGCAGTTTGGCCAGCCATGGCCAGAAAATCCCGACTGCCAAAACAATCAGACCGAAATAGATAATGGTTTTTTGCATGATTAACCAGCCGGATCAAGCTTCCCGGCCAAGGGGCTTGAACAGGATCAGCAGCCGGGGCAGCAGGGTCAGATCGGCAATAAAAGCGACCAGCATCGCAAAGCCCGTGAAGATCCCGAAATAGATGGTCGGGATGAAGTTCGACAGCACCAGGATCGAAAAGCCGATGGTGATCGTGATCGTCGTATACAGGATGGCCCGGCCGATACTGCGGTGGCAGCGTTTCATGGTGGCAAGATAATTTCGGTCGGCGGGGAATTCCTTCTGGAAGCGATGGATGTAATGAATGGTATCGTCGACCGAAATGCCGATGGTGATCGAAGCGATGGTGATCGTCATCATGTCGAGGGGGATGTTCAGCCAGCCCATGGTTCCCAGAACCACCGTAACCGGCATGATGTTGGGAATAATTCCGATCAGGGCCAGGTAGAGTGAGCGGAAAAGAATCAAAAACATCAGGCCGATGCCTAAGAAGACCATGCCGATCGTGGCAATCTGCGATCGGAACAGGCTGTTCAACATGTTGTTGTAGAGAATGTACATATTGGTGAACTGAAACTGTTCCCGGTCAAGACCCATCTTGGTGGTCAAAAAATCTTCGATCCGGACCAGCAAATCACCCCGACTCCCCTGCCGGTGCGACTCGATTATTCTGGCCGCAAAGCGGGCCTGGGTGGGATCTTCCGCCACGTAGGGCTCGACCACCATCTCCCTGATCTCCGGCGGCAGGTTCTTGTAGAGGATGGCCAGTTCAAAGTTAGCTAGGGGAACGCCATCATTAAGCCGGGTGGCTATCTTGCCCAGGGTGGCCAGGGAGAGAACCTGGCCGGTTTTGGCCTGGGAATCGAGAAAATCGTGGATCTTGTCGAACTGTTCCATGGTATAGTTGTCGGCGTACCAGCGGCTTTGTTCATCGCCGCCGCCATCTTCCTCGAAAAAATCTTCTTCAGCACCCCCCTCCGGGGCGCCCCGCTCGAAATCGATGATCAGATCGAGGGGGGTGGTGCCGCCCAGTTTACGGTCGATCAGGCTCATACCCTGGTATATCTCGGTATCTTCCTTGAAATAATCGATAAAGCGGTTGTCGACCGTAAGTCGGGTGATACCGATTCCGCTGACCGCGGCGATAATCAGGGTCAGCACGATGATCAGCTTGCCGTAACGTTCGGTAAAATCGGCGAAGACCATGGTGAAGGGATGGCTGAAATCCTCGACCGCGCCGGAGTCGGTTTTTTTGAGGAGACAGACCGAGGCCGGGAAGAGAATAAAGGCCAGCAGGAAACTGACCACCAGGCCAAAGGCCATCATCAGACCGAAATCGATAACCGGCCTGATTTCACTGACCACTAGAGAACTGAAGGCGACCGCCGTGGTCAGGGCCGTATAAAAACAGGGAGTGGCGATGGTCTTCACGGTTTCCTGGACCAGCTGGCGCTGGCTTTTCTCGGGATTGCGGGCATGGATTTCGAGATAGCGTTCGATTAGATGGATGGTCAGGGCCATGGTCAGGATCAGGGTCAGGGAAATGAAGTTCGAAGAGATCACCGTGACCCGCCAGTCCATCAGACCCAGCATGCCGATCATGGTCACCACAGCCGCTCCGCAGCACAGCAGGGAAAGGATCACCCATCGCGCCCGCCGGAAGATGACGGTCAGGGTGACGATCAGGAGGATAAAGACCCCGGCCCCGAAAATGAGTAGGTCCTTTTCGATAAAGCCGATCATGTCGGCCACGATCATCGCCACTCCGCCCAGGTAAAGCTCGGCTTCCTGCCGGTGGCGGTCGACGACCGCCCGGATCTCTTCGACGATCCGGGTATCCTCCTGCTGAATTTCGGTCAGCTTCTCGCGGTAGGCCCGGGAAACCTCCTCGAGCTCCCGCGCCTGCCGGCCGGTGAGTTCGCCTTTGGCTTCCTTGTCCCGCAGTTTATAGCGGCGGTTCAGTAGATCGCGATATTCCCGATCGACGGGGAGGTTGATCAGGAGCGAGGTGGTCCGGCCGTCGTCGCTCAGGAGCCTCCCCTTGTAAAGGGGGTTTTCCCTCAACTCCCTGACGACCGTTTCTTTGTCGACCTCCGATTTCTCCAGGGTCAGCAGGTTGTCGGCATCGGCCACTTCGCTGAGGGAGGTGCCGGTGGTATAGATCAAGGGAACATCGAGGATGGTGGTGACCGACTCCACCCCTTCTATCCGGCGCAGCTGGTCGCGAAGCTCTTTCAGGTCGGCAAGGGTCTCGGGCGCGAAAAGATCGTTTTCGGCGGTATAGGCGAGAAGGAGCAGGGCGCCGGAGCCGTAGCGCTCGGTGATCTGCCGGTAGTAATAGAGATCGGCGTCATTCTCCAGGACCAGCGAATCGCCGGAGGCATCGAGCCTGAATTCGGGAATATGCCAGGCAAAAAAGGATACCGCAAGCAGGGTAACGATCAAGGTCGCCACCGGCTGCTTGAGGACAAGGGATTCGTATATATTGGCAATGGCCTTTTTCATTCGTGCCTCAAGGTTCCGACTGGTTATCTACTGGATTTACCGATCTTCCCGCCGCGTTTGAATCAAACCCGGGGGAACATGACTCAAAGCCCGGGGGCTTCTCTGCTTGCCTGATTCCAATCATTCTATATCAGCCCGGCGGGAATTAAAAGCCCACTATAAGCGGGAGTTGATTTTAATCGCTGGCCGGGCAAGGGACCACGCCTTGGGCGAGACAAATCAGCTTCAGGCTAAACCAAGATCCTGCCGCAAGCCGATAACTGCCAGTTCCTTGGCCTTGGCCTCAACGTCGATAGTCGCATTCAACCCCAGCCAGCCGGAAGGAAAATCCTCCGGGTCGATATAGTCGGCATGGGGCTTCGGCGACCCGTCCAGCCAGCCGTTTTTAGGTGAAGAGATATGGAAATACGATTCCCGGCCCAGCTTCCGCCAGAGAGCGGCCGTCCTCCCGGTTGCCTCTTCGATGGAAAGTCCATCCGGCAGGCAGCGGTGATGATGAACATCGTAAACCATGGGGATGGACAGTTTTTCGCAGACTGGCAACAGATCGGCCGGGGTAAAGGAGTGGTCGTCATTCTCCAGGGTGAGCCTTTTTAATACTTCCCCGGGCAGACCCTCCAGGTTTGCGGCCAGTCGGACCAGGGCCTCTTCCTTGTTGCCATATGCCCCGCCGACATGGAGGTTGATGACCTCGGCTCCGAGCAGTTCGGCAAGCATTCCCTGGTAGCACAATTCACCTATCGTGTTTTTTACAACTTCCGGCCGCGGCGAGGCAAGGACATTGAACTGGTCGGGATGAAAACTCAAGCGCAGGTCATGGTTTGTCCGAAAAGAACGGACCTCTGCACACAGGGCTGCAATGATGTCCCGGTCCGGAAGCTCTTCCAGGCGATAGCCCACCTCGGGATGGGTGAATCGGGGAAAAAGTGGCGAGAGGATCCGGAAGGCGCCGATACCGTGATCGGCGGCAAATTCCAGGGCCTGCCGAAGACTCAAGACGTTGTGGAGGCAGATCCCGGACAGGCGGGCAAGCTGCGCGGTCCGGCTCAACTGCCGGAGGGTCCTGGCCGTTACCTGCCGAAACCTGATCGGCTCCTTCCGGAATATGCAGCATAACCCGAATCTGAGCTTTGCCGCCTTTTTTCTAACAGTCATTATTGACAAACTCGCAAAAAGTCACGGGATGGATCGGCCAGGCGGAAGGAGAAAACATCTTTGTGCGATCACGGATGTGGCTGTAGCCGCGATAAAGGTAAAAAAATTTTTCCGCGATATCCCGCGGCAAAAAAAAGCTCCTCTCCTGTCTCAGCCCAGGTGACAGGGGAATCGGAAACTCATTCTTCTGAAGAATATCAACTCCTGCCGATCTTGCCCGACCCATCCCCTACCAGAGGCAGGATCTTCTCCACTTCGAAATAGACGATATGCTTCGGCCCCTTGGCCTTGTCTTCTTCCGGAGTCAGGTGACGCCTGGTCATCGAAGCCAGAAGCTCGGGATCGTTATCTTCACCGCTCTTTTTAAGGTAGAGCCGGACTCCATCCAGCTGGTTCCGCCCTTCCATGAAGAGGTAAACGGCATAGGGGTTTTCCTGGAGATTGGCGTAAGTCAGGTGTTCGCGCAGGATGAAAGCCAGCCGGTTATCATCCATTACGTGGGGGGAAGAGTAAATGGCCGAGGTTACCCGGCCATCCGTGCCCGCGGAAGAGAAAACACCCCTCCCCCCGGTTTCGTGGAAGTAGTCCTTAAGATTCATTGCGGTCTCCTGGTTCTTCTCCCCGGATCAGACGCCGGGGATCGTATCCTTGTTTTTTCAGTTTATCCGTTATGCGGTTGTAAAGTTCTTCCGGCATTTCGGGGCTTCGCGAAAGGATCCAGAGATATTTACGGTCGGGATGACCGACCACGGCATATTCGTAATCATCGCCCAGGCAGATAATCCAGTAGTCCCCGGAAAACGGCCGGAAAAAGGTAACCTTGAGCTTGGCATTGGTTCCGGGCTCGACCACCCGGGCCTTACCCTTTACCGAGCGCAAAAGGTTCCGGTATCCCCGGTCGTAACATTGATTCAACACTTCGAGTTCGCCGTCCGGCAACAAGGTATAGGTCGCCTTGCTGGCCGGACAGTCGCGCTGGAAACGGTTGGGATAGCGGGCTATCTCGAACCATTCGCCGGTATATCTTTCCAGATCGATTTCCGGGACGGTCTCAAGTGGAGGCGGGCCGGAATCATCGCCGCCCACGCATCCGAACAACATTAAAGCCGCCCCAAGCAGAAAAAAAGAACCGGTGGTCATCAGCTTTTCTCCGAGAATGATTATCACTTGAAAAATCATATAACATATCGCCAGTGAAATTCGATTAATTTTGATTAGTTCGTAAAAGTCGAGATTGCCATAATGTCATTTCGACCAACGGGAGAAATCTTAATAGGTCCAGTAGGTTAAAGAATAAGTTTTCTCACATAGCGTTCGAAAAGACAGCTTTTTGAGACACCACAAAATTTGATAAGTTCGCAAAAAGTCGAAAATCAAGTCATTGCGAGCGTAGCGAAGCAATCCATAAAGATTTAACTAGCTGAAAATACTCGATTACTTCGTCGTTTCGCTCCTCGCAATGACGTGGCAAATCACTTTTTGCGAGTTCATCAACTTTGATAAACTCGCAAAAAGTCAGAAAACCCTTCACCAGGCTCAGGGTGAGCGAATTAACTTATTGAATTAACGTTCTTGCTAAGCTTGTCGAAGTGCGTTTCATTAATCAATGGCTACTTTTTACGAGCTCATCATCTTTCAGGTTGAGATTAATTTTCTCCTTCCATAAACTATTAGACAGGTCATCCCGACAAAAACCGACTCCTTGAGAGATGAAAATGAAAAATCCTCTAACCGCCCTTCTACTCTTCTCCCTGATCGTGCCGATCAATGGCTGCGCCATGAAGTGGACTCCGTCATGGCAGGATGAAGGCATGGATCGGCAGTTAACCGAGCGTTCCGCGGCATTGTCCGAAAAGGCCGGTAAGCTTTTCCTGGCAGCCGATGACGAGAAATCCCTCCGGGCCTCGATCGAGGCCCATGAGAAGGTCATCGATGGAAATCCCGGCGATTATTACGGCCTGAAAATGCTCAGCACCCAATACATATTGCTCGGTACCGGCTACACCGGTAAACGTTCCGAAAAATCGGAATATTTTCACCGGGCCATGGTCTTTGCCGAAAGGGCCATGTACACCAATGATCATTTCAGAACATTAGTCGACACCGGGATGAAGCCCTGGGAGGCCGCGCCCGCATTGACCGCGGCTGAGGCGGAGGCCATGTTCTTCTGGGTAACCGCTCTCCAGTACGAGTTCAAGGAAGGCATGACCCTTGCGGGCAAGATCGTAAACATCAACTGGATGCAACGGGCGCAGCTGTTCCTCGATCACATCGAACAGGTCGATCCCGAGTTCGGCGGCGGCGCCGTCGAATTTGCCAGGGTAATCTGTTATTACGTCCTGCCCAAAAGCAAAGGCGGGTCAAAAAGCAAAGGCGACGCCTACATGCAAATGGCGGTGGCGAAAGGTGAAAAACGGCTCCTGCCCCGCTGGGCCAGGGGGAAATATTATTATCCGATCAAGGGCGAAACGGAAAAGGCGTTCCGGGATATGGCATGGGTCGCCAGCCGCGATTTTAACAAGTTCGAAGACCTCTATCCCTGGCGAGTCCATTTCCAGGAAGATGCCCGCCGTCTCCTGGGTGAATCCGAATGAAACTGAAAAAGTTATTGCTGATCCTGAGTTTGTCCTGGCCGATACTATCTTCCTGCGCGCCGAAAGAGCCAATCCCGGTACTTGAATACGGCAAAATGGATGCCTCAGA
Source organism: Desulfobacterales bacterium (assembly GCA_024637225.1). Lineage (GTDB taxonomy): Bacteria > Desulfobacterota > Desulfobulbia > Desulfobulbales > JAGXFP01 > JAGXFP01. Next base: position 6,611 of record JAGXFP010000058.1, on the reverse strand, counting down.
GCATCGCAATCTCCTGATCATTCTGCGCGGCCTCGGCGGCAGTCATCATGATTTCGAAAAATTCGGGCTCATCGATGAAGTAAGGAGACGCAAGCTGCCCTTCGATATCGTCGTCCCGGCGGCGCACTTCGGCTACTACCGGACCGAAACCCTGCCGGAAAGGCTGAAGAATGATATTATCGACCCGGCCAGGGCCAAGGGTTATCAGGATATCTGGCTGGCCGGCTTTTCCATGGGCGGGCTTGGTTCCCTGTTTACCGTCCGCAGTTATCCGGAAGCGGTTAACGGCGTCATCCTGGTCAGCCCCTTCCTTGGCAAAGGCGCTATCCTAACCGAAATCGAAGAGGCGGGCGGGGTCGGCAAATGGTCCGTACCCACCGGTCGCGAAGGAAAATGGCAGTACGATATTTGGGCCTGGTTAAAGGAATATGACGATGCCCCGGGCCGGTTTCCCGAAATTCACCTGGGCTACGGGGATAATGACCCGGTAATCCAGGAAGGGGCCGCCCTGCTCGCCCACTCCCTGGAGCCCGAAGATTATTTCACCGTTCCCGGCGGGCATGATTATGAGACCTTCAAGGAAATCTGGCGCCGCCACCTGGAACTACTGGAGAACAAGCTGCAGGCCCTCTCCCGAGTTGCGGCTTCGGCCGATTAGCCGCCCTGTACCCGCACTATTCCGAACGTTCACGGATTCAGGAAATTATGAGAGAAAAACAATGAACCGGGAATATCCGCCGATCAAAATCGGGATCAGCTCCTGTCTTCTGGGCGAGAAGGTGCGCTATGACGGCGGTCACAAGCATGACCGGCTGATCACCGACTTCCTGGGCAGGTTTCTGGAATTCATTCCGGTCTGCCCCGAAGTGGAATGCGGTCTCGGCACCCCGCGGGAGGCCATGCATCTGGTCGGCAATCCGGACGATCCGCACCTGGTCACGATAAAAACCGGGATCGACCATACCAGGCGGATACGGGAGTGGGCCGTCCGAAAAGTCGGGGATCTGGAAAAGGAGGGGCTGCACGGTTTTATCTTCAAGAGCAAGTCGCCCTCCAGCGGCATGGAACGGGTCAAGGTGTATGGGGAAGGCCGTACGGTTTACCATAACGGGGTCGGCATTTTCGCCCAGGCCTTTATGGAGCACTTTCCCCTGCTGCCGGTCGAGGAGGAAGGACGTCTCCACGACAGCGCCCTGCGCGAGAACTTCATCGAGGCGATCTTCGCCTGCCGGCGCTGGCGCGAACTGCGGGCCGGCCCGAAGCGCCTCGGCCGCCTGGTCGATTTCCATACCGATCATAAGCTGCAGGTCATGGCCCACAGCGTCAGCCATTACCGGGAGCTGGGCAAGCTGGTCGCCCGGGGCAAGGAACTGCCGATCGACGATCTGTTCGACAGCTATGAAAAACTGCTGATGGAGGCCCTGCGCTTAAAGCCCACGGTCAAGAAGCATGTCAATGTCCTGCAGCACATGGCCGGCTACTTCAAGAAGCAGCTGACCGCCGCCGAAAAACAGGAATTGCAGGAGATCATCGAGCAATACCACCGGGAACTGGTGCCGCTGATCGTGCCGGTCACCCTGATCAACCACTATGTCCGCAAGTACCGCGCCGATTACCTGGCCCAGCAGCATTACCTAAGCCCCCATCCCATCGAACTTAAACTGCGCAACCACGCCTGAGGCAGCGAAGAATGAAGATCCTGGTCACCGGCGCGACCGGTTATATCGGCAGAAGGCTGAAGGAAAGGCTCCTCGGCAAAGCGGACTGCCGGCTGCGCCTCCTGGTCCGCAACCGCAACAAGGTACGCCCCTCGGTTCGCGACCGGGTCGAGATCGTCGAGGGCGACACTTTTACCGAAGAACCCTTGGACCGGGCCCTGGCCGGGATCGAGGTGGCCTACTACCTGATCCATTCCATGGGTTCCGGCAAGGATTACCGGGATCTCGACCGGCTCAGCGCCGAAAATTTCCGGGAAGCGGCGATCCGGGCCGGGGTCAAACGGATCATTTACCTTGGCGGCCTCGGCGTCAGGGAAACGGCCAGCAAGCACCTGTTGAGCAGGATCGAGACCGGCGAGGTGCTGAGCGCCAAAGCGGAGAGGATACAGACCATCTGGTTCCGGGCCGGGGTGATTATCGGCTCGGGCAGCGCCAGTTTCGAGATCATCCGCAACCTGGTCCAGAAGCTGCCGGTGATGGTCACCCCGAAATGGGTGAATACCCTGACCCAGCCCATAGCGGTAGATGATGTCATTTCCTATCTCGCGGCGGCGGCCGATAAGGAAATCCCCGGCAACCAGACCGTCGATATCGGTTCAGCCCCGATGTCCTTCCGGGAAATGATCCTGGAGGCGGCCGCGGTAATGAATCTCAAGCGTTTGATGATTCCGGTCCCGGTCTTGAGTCCCAGGCTCTCCTCCTACTGGCTGATCCTCCTGACCCCGATCAATTATCAACTTGCAGCTGCCCTGGTGGAGGGACTTAAATCGGAAACCGTGGTCTTAAACGATCACGCCCGGCGGTATTTTCCGGAGATCGCGCCTGTTTCCTATCGGCAAGCCGTCCGGCAGGCCATGGGGGAGCTGGAGGACAACCAGGTCTTGAGCCGCTGGTGCGACAGCAGCGGCGGCGCGGTCTGCGACATCAAGGACCGGGACGATCCGGCCTCAGCCGTACTCCGGGACAGTCGCGAATATCCCCTGGGAGAGGCGACCCCGACAGAGGTCTTTAGCGCGGCCTGCACCCTGGGGGGCGAGCATGGCTGGTTCCGCTATCATTTCCTCTGGCAGTTCCGCGGCCTGGTCGATAAATTAATGGGAGGCTACGGTCTCAATCGGGGCAGGCGGGTCAGAGACGAACTCCGGGTCGGTGATTCCCTCGATTTCTGGAAGGTGGCGGATCTCAGGGAAAACAAAAGATTGCTGCTCCTCGCCCAGATGAAGGTGCCCGGCAAGGCCTGGCTGGAGTTCGATATCCAGCCGGACAAACTGATCCAGACCGCCCATTTCCTGCCCAATGGCCTCTGGGGGAGGCTTTACTGGTACAGTGTCGCACCTCTCCATCACCTGGTCTTCTCGAACCTGGCCAGACAGATCGTCCTCCAGGCCCGGCGGAACCGCTAATCAGAGATTTCTTCCAGGTATCCGAGAATCAGTTTTTTAGATGGTCTAGCCGTAAAATCATCGGCGGCGATCACTCGTCCGTTTCGAGCATCTTGGGCCATTTGCCTTGAATCCTTTCGGCAAAGGGAAAGACTTATCCGCCAAGTGTGATGTCCTGATCCTGGTACCACGCAAATGCGTTGTATATATGCTCCGGCCTGAATTCAGGCCATAATTTATCCACTACATAAAAATCGGAGTAAATTGTTTGGATCGGCAAAAAACCACTCAGCCTGCGTCGACTTCCCCATCTTATGACCAAATCGATCCTCGAAATGCCGGAGGAAGCGATCCTCTTCGTAAATCGCTCACCCTTGTCGGCACTATGATAATCAAGTGCCTGTTTAAGATCCCAGTTCCAACCGTAGTTTATAAGAAAATTCACCTTGATGCGCCCGGTTGCGGACTTGTCCCTTTTTGTAAAAGGAAGTAGTTCCGTCGGGAAGAGGGGCGTCTTGGTATTTCCCACAACCAGGATATCCACATCTTTTTGGGCAAGCCGCAGCACAGCTTCCACACAGGCCTGTCGAAAGGCATCGGTTTGCGGGGCGGGGCGTTTTGTGTTGTCCTGGGTAAAGCCGTAAAAAGTAATTTCCCTGATACCTCGCAAACCATCACATATATTGTAAAGCTGCAAACCCGGTCCAACTCCATGTTTGTACCCATCCTGTTTTCCCAGACCATTGCGCTGCGCCCACCTTCGGTTGCCATCCGGTATAATTCCAATGTGTTCGGGCAACCGTTTAAAAGAAGGAAAATCCATTTTTTTGCAACTCCGTTATTTTTGAATGCATATTGCCAGGTTCCCCTTTTATCCCCGGGTAATCGTTCCGGAGGCACCTGAGGGTTTGTCGGCAAAGATCCGTCTCGCGTAGACTTTTCCAGATATAATGACCGGCTGAATATTAGATATTATGGAAAAAAAGCTAAATCGAAGTCAAGTCATAGAATTGCTCTGCCTTCCGGATGAATTCGTAGCAGATTTTGAGGCTGCCGCCCTTCCATATTGGGGCCATCTCGATTTTGAGCAATATACCGGCATAGCCTACTTCAGCGGCTTATCCCTCATTAACAAGCGGAATTTGGACAAAATTTGAGATATTTTCCTTTGACTTTCAATATCCTCATCACGGTATGATTTTAAAAACAGAAATTGTTTTTATTACGCGATTATGGCTTTTCCACCACCGCCGATGGAAGCGGGAAGTGCCCTTTGGATTCCCCCTCAGGAAAGACCCTCTGCAAGGAGAATTTAAACAAAACTTTCGGGCCGCAGTAGATCCGGTTACCCATGGCCTTGTAGTTTTTTGCGACGCCATCAAAGAACCTGGCTCACATTAGGGACGTTTAGTGCCCTGATTTATTAAAACAAACGGGAGAATGATCATGAAGAGCACAGAAACAGACAGAGTTAGAGCGCATACTTCTGAAGAAATCAATCGCCAGATCGATCAGGAGACAGATGCTCGGGTGCGAAACTATTCCCAATTAAGCCCTAATGACATCACTCGCCGCATTGAAGAACTAGATTGTGAATGGGATATGGAAAGGACCCTCGAAACCAACGCTTCCGTGTTAGGATTCACCGGGCTGGTCCTTGGCCTGACGCATAGTAAGAAGTGGTTGGCGGTGCCGGGTATAGTTTTATCATTCTTGTTCCAGCATGCAGTACAGGGCTGGTGTCCGCCAGTCCCGGTATTCCGTAGGTTGGGAGTACGCACCCGTAGGGAAATAGATCGGGAGAAATACGCTTTAAAAGTCTTGCGGGGCGATCTGGATATCAAAAAAGAATTGCCACGGGCCGAATCCGCCTTGAAGTCGGTTGATGCTTAAGGACTTTTAGCCGGTGGGATTGAAAGCTCCTTGTGGTGCAAAAATACGCCACGACGCGGCAGACCGGATTGCGATGCCTCTATTAGGTACTATTCCCAATGCCGTCAAAGAATCTTGAAAGCGGCAGTCCTGCGGAACTGTTCATGGGCAACTTTCGTTGCCATGAAAACAGATTTCTGGAAATGGGCCTTGGGGATTGTCAGTTTCCTTTCATGCAAATCCTGTGGAGATTATCAAAATACTCCTTCAAAACTGGTTACATTCCGGCATCGTGCACGCAGTCTGGATCAATATCAATGCTAAACAAGAGGTTTGGCAGGCGTTATGGAGTGCTGCCTCGCGTTGATGAGCGGTAATCATCCCATGCATATATTTCAGATTTTTCTGATATTAACTTTATTATTTATGGCTCTCACTTTGATGCCGTTCTGGCGCCATGAAGCTTGGTGGGTGCGCGGCCTCGACTTTCCGCGCATGCAGATTTTTTTACTCGGGTTGCTCCTATTCCTGTTGGAGTTGATCGTACTAGATCTGTCTCAGCCGGCGACATGGGGTTTACTAACAGTTATTCTCACTTGTCTCATTATCCTGGCGTGGTGGATTATTCCTTATACCCGCTTATATCCGACCGAAGTTCAGTCGGCCGGAAGCGCTGATCCGCGGAACTCTATCGGAATTCTGACTGCCAATGTATTGACCCCGAATCGGAACGTGGATGGTTTGATTGATATTGTGCAAGAGAGCCGGCCCGATGTTTTCGTCACCTTGGAATCTGATGGCTGGTGGCAGAGTAAACTAAATGTCCTGGAATCCGAATATCGTTACACAATTAAATATCCCCTTGATAATCTTTACGGGATGCATGTGTACTCAAAACTGCCCCTTTCCGACAGTCACATTGAATTTCTGGTAGAAGATGACGTGCCATCAATACACACGACGATAAGCCTTCCCTCGGGTAATAAAATCCGCATTCATTTCCTGCACCCGGCACCACCCAGCCCAAAAGAAAACGGTGGATCGTCCGAGCGGGACGCGGAACTGGTCATCGTTGCCGGAATCGTGGCTGAAAGCGAACTTCCCGAGATTGTTGCCGGCGATCTGAATGATGTCGCCTGGTCCGCGACGACCCGGCTGTTCAAAAAGATCAGCGGAATGCTCGACCCGCGGGTCGGACGTGGTATGTACAACACTTATCATGCGGACTACTGGTTCATGCGCTGGCCCCTGGACCATCTTTTTCACAGTGACCACTTTACTTTGAGCCGCATCCAGAGAATGGGCCGCTTCGGATCGGATCATTTTCCTCTGTTCACAAAGCTGGTTTATGCGGTAGGGCACGAATTAAATCAGGAGGGGCTAGAGGCGGATGCAGCTGACCATTCCTGGGCTGAAAAAAAACTGGAAACTGAAGAAGTCGATAAAAGTGATATTCCGCGAGTCCTTCAGTAAAATGATGTGCTACACGGATTCAGAAAAAAAACTAAACAACCACCGACTAAAGTCGGTGGGTTTAAATTCGCGGACTGAAAGTCCAGCAATACCGGCTGCTGCCGGTTGGTTTATTCTACGTCAAATCCGTCGTTTGGAGCTTTCTCAAAGTGATGAGCCAGATACT
>JAGXFP010000057.1 GCA_024637225.1 Desulfobacterales bacterium | reverse complement strand
ATCCAACGATTACTGCAGTTAAATCTATTTAAAAGACAAAATATATGGGAGTTGTTTGATCCTCCACCTGTAAAACACGAAAAGGCAAGTCCTTATAAATTGATGTTTGATTTCAACTAGTTATAACCGGACAGTAGTGATGCCCAGTGGGTATATAGAATATTCAATAGCAAGCTGGAGAATATTCTTTAAACAAAAGAGTTACGGCCGGGATCGTTCCTGTTGATCTTTCTGAATTTCCGGGGGATATCAACTAGCTACAGATGATTGTCTTGTTGCGCTCAAAGTGGCATGTATTGTGCTCTTAAACTTGGTGGGCTTTTTAATGACACATATCGGCAGGCGCAATTCGGTCGAGATTGTCTGTTCTTTTTAAAACTGCACAGGGGTTAAAAATGAAGAGAAATACCAGGTTTGGTGTCTTAATCGGGGCGATTACGATTGTCGCCATGTTATCGATCTCCTTTGTGGCGGCCAATAGCGATAAGGTCCGCAACGAGAATGCCCTCGAGACAACCTTGCAGGTTTCCAGGTTGTCCTGCGGTTCCTGCCTGGCTACCATAGAAGGCGAGCTGCGGAAATTCGACGGTATGCTCGGCATGAGAGCCGATCTTGGTCGGGGCTTGGTGACAGTCAGTCATACCGAGCTGTTTCCGTCTCTTGAAATTGCCAAAGCGGTTACTGCCGCGGGTTATCCGGCCAGGGTAGTCGATACGGCCAAACCCGGCGCCGCAACGCCTCCCGCGGGTAACTCCCGGGGCTCCGGCTGCTCGGGCTGCGGACCTTCCGGCTGCGGCCTGCCGGTTACTCCTCCGGAAAGAGGATAATTCTAAAAATCAAGTTGATGAATTCGCAAAAAATTCAAAAAACAAGTCGTTGCGAGCGTAGCGAAGCAATCCGCAAAGATGCAACTGGTTGGAAACCCTGGATTGCTTCGGCGCTCCGAACCAAGACAGGCGTTGCCCCCCTGGTTGTGGTTCTCGGTCTGCTCCTTACCGCCGCGCTTGCCCACGGCAGCGACCTGAAGAGGACCACCTTGCATGTTGCCCAGATGCGCTGCAGTTCCTGCCTGCGGGTCTTCGATGGTGAATTGCGAAAGATCCCCGGCATTGCCGGGATGACGGCTCGATTCAGGGAGAGGCTGGTGTTCGTTGATCATGAAGAGAAGATTTCCTCGGAGGAGATCGCCGCTACCATTAGCGACTTGGGCTATCCGGCGACGGTGGTTGCCAGCCGGGAGATTTCCAGGGACGAGGCCCACCGTTTTCAGCAGGCCGGTTTCGGCGGCGGGGCCGGGTGGTGCAATCCCGGCGGCGCCAGTCCGGTTGCCGAATCCTGGAAGGAGCTCAGGCGCCGGCTGCTTCGGCGGGGAAGAGAACGCTGAACCGTGGCGGGCGGCGCAATCCGAATATTAAATATGGAAGGCAAAATTATGGCATATGATTTGGAGAAATATCGCGACAAGCGCGAAAAAGTCCTCGGGGTCCGCAAGCGGGGCTTGAGTTTCGGCACCGCTGCCGCCCTGGTCGCGGTGGTGATTATCCTGGGATTTGGAATGGTCGCGGTCCCAAAAACCATCTCCTATTTTAGCACCAGAAATCTTGACGACGCTATCTACAAACAGGCCGGTTCCCAAGCCTGGAAGCCGGAGATCGTCGCCGGCATCGAAGGCCTGGACGGGGTCAGAAAGGCGGTCGCCGACAACCATGACAAACGGCTGGTCGTAACTTTCGACCGCCAGGTAACCAGCCTGGAAAAATTAAAGGTCTTTTTCGGCCAGGCCGGAGTCAGAGCTGAATTGTTGAATCAGGTTGGCCATCGTGAGCATGTGACTATTCTGGAGAAGGAGGCCGAATTTGAAACTCCATAACATATCTTTTAATAACCTGCGGCGCCGCAAGGGCAAGATGATCTTCCTGATCCTCGGCCTGTTCATTGGCATCGCCACCATCGTTACCCTCCTGTCGATCACCGAATCGATGTCCCGGGACATTGAAGACAGGCTCGATCAGTTCGGCGCCAATATCGTTATGGTCCCTAAGAGCGACAACCTCTCCCTGAGCTACGGCGGGATCACGGTCGGCGGGGTCAGCTACGAATCGGCCGACTTCGCGGAGGAGAGCATCGGCAGGATCCGGGAGATCGAAAACAACAAGAATCTCGGCGCCGTGGTCCCCAAGGTTCTGGGCAGCGTCGAAGCTAAAGGGCGCAAGGTCCTCCTGATGGGCACCAACTTCAACGACGAGCTGCAACTCAAGACCTGGTGGCAGTTCAAGGGCGATGTCCCGGCGGAGAATGAGGTGATGCTCGGGGCCTCGGCGGCCGAAACCCTGGGGCTGAAGATCGGCGAGTCGATCTCCCTGAATGGCCGCGATTTTTCGGTTGCCTCCATCCTGATGATGACCGGCGGGGCCGAAGACGGGGTGATTATCGCCAATATGAGGGAGGCCCAGGAGGTTCTCGGCAAGGAGGGCCGGGTTTCGATGGTGGAGATCTCCGCCTTCTGTCGGGGCTGTCCGATCTCGGATATGGTCCTGCAGATCGCCGAGAAATTCCCGGAGGCCAAGGTCACCGCCCTGAAACAGGCGGTAATGTCCAAGATGCAGTCCATCGACATGTTCAAAACGTTTAGCTACGGGATCGCGGTCCTGGTGGTTTTTATCGGCTCGCTCCTGGTCTTCATCACCATGATGGGCTCGGTCAACGAACGGACCCGCGAGATCGGGATCTTCCGGGCCATCGGTTTTCGGCGTGGCCATGTGATGCAGATCATCCTGCTTGAGGCCATGGTGGTCGGCCTGGTCGGCGGCATCCTCGGTTTCCTTGGCGGCAACGGCGTGGCCTGGCTGGTCATGCCGATGGTCCTCACCGACGGCGCTTTCGCCGGGATCAACACCACCCTGGGCGGGGTCTCCGTGCTGCTGGCCGTGGCCCTGAGCCTCCTGGCCAGCCTCTATCCGGCCCTGAAGGCCAGCCGGCTCGATCCGAGCGAGGCGCTCCGGGCTCTTTAATAGCCTGCCCGGTGCTGAAACAATGACTGTTTATCCAACGGGAGTGTGTGAATAATATGGCTAGCGCAACAGTTGAAAATGTAAACCACCTCTTCGAGGTGAGGGATCTGGGCAAGGATTACCGGAGCGGCGACACCGTGGTCCACGCGATCCGCAATATGGATTTTCATATTGATGACGGCGAGTTCGTCGGCATCATGGGCCAGTCCGGTTCCGGCAAGTCGACCCTGCTTTCGATCATGGGCGGCCTGAACCACCCGAGCCGGGGGCGGATGCTGGTCGATGCCCTCGATCTATACCAGTTGAGCAGCGAGCAGCGGGCCGATTTCAGAAGCGAGTATATCGGCATAATCTTTCAGTCCTTCCAGCTGATCACCTACCTGACCGTCCTGGAGAATATCAAGATGCCGATGGCCATTACCGGGATCAGGGCCGGAAAACAGGATGAGATGGCGATGTCGGTCCTGGAGAAGGTCGGTCTGGGTGACAAGGCCGACCGGCTGCCCGACCAGCTTTCCGGCGGCGAGCAGGAGAGGGTGGCGATCGCCAGGGCGATTGTCAACAACCCGCCGATCCTCCTGGCCGACGAACCGACCGGCAACCTGGACAGCGCCACCTCCGACGAGATCATGCGGCTTCTCCAGCAGCTGAACCGCGAGGGCCAGACCATCATCATGGTCACCCACAATCCCGACTCCTGCCGCTATTCGAGCCGGACCATCGAGGTCAAGGACGGCAACTGCTACTTGTAGTAATCACCCGTTGAAATAACGATGACCAGGGCGGCCTGCCCGGAGCTGATCAAGTGATGTCTCCGGGATCAGGCCGCCTTTTTTTGTTCGAGGGACTAAGGGGGGGATGATCCCGGGAGCGTGGCGATATGGGGCGGTACGATCTCGGCATAAAAAAATAAAATCCAAACCCGCTGTTTATCTCCTTTCTTCCGATGGACAAAGCACCTCTTTTTTTGAGAGAATATTTCTGGATCAGACATGTCGAAATGAGCCGGTGGAGCCTGACGGCCATTTGCAAAAAGCGCCTAAAGTCGGGAAACCGGCGATGAATCACTGACAGGAGATGATTTGCATAAACAAGACGAGTCGTTAATGCCGGCAATTATAATTACAAGTCATACGATGGGACTGGGGGTCATCCGCTCGCTCGGAATAATGGGAGTCCCCCTGTATGTCTTCTATTACGACAAGAACGATATGGGATACGTATCGAAATATGTAAGGGAAGCCATCTATTGTCCCCATCCGGAAAAGAATGAAAGCGAGTTTATCAAAATTCTTCTTGAATATGGAAAGCAATTGGGAGGATCCCTGTTGATGCCCGTCGATGACGCATCATTGTCGGTGGTTTCGAAAAACAAAACTCAATTGGCAAAACATTACAAAGTCGCGTGTCCGGACTGGAAGACAACCGTCAAGTATATCGACAAAAAATACACCTATGAACTCGCCGATAAAATCGGAGTGCCTTGCCCCAAAACCATTGTTCCCCATAATCTTGCCGAAGTGCACGGCTATTCAAAAGATGTCCAGTACCCCTGTATTATTAAGCCTTGCGAAAGTCATAAATACTATGAGCTTTTCCAAAAAAAGATGACGATTGTCAGCACTCCGGAAGAAATGATCGATGCGTATCGGGACGCGGCCGAGGCAGGGATCGAGGTTATGATCCAGGAATATATTCCCGGCGGCGATGCAAACGGGGTCAATTACAATTCATATATCCATGAAGATACCACCGCGGTTGATTTTACGGCGGAAAAAGTTCGCTATTCGCCACCAGGGATCGGGGTGCCCCGGGTGGTTGTCTCAAAACATGTCCCCGAGGTAATCGATTCGGGACGAAGGATTTTAAAGGCGATGGGCTACCACGGCTATTCCTGCACCGAATTCAAAAAAGACCCCCGGGACGGGGTTTATAAATTGATGGAGATAAATGGGCGCCACAACCGCTCGACTCTTCTTGCCGTCCGGTGCGGAATAAACTTTCCCTGGATTGAATACGCCTATTTTTTTAACAGGGAAATTGTCTATAACCGCCACCCTGAAGACGGGGTTTACTGGATAGACGAGCTCCGGGACATCATCCACAGTGTCAAATACTTCCGGGAAGAGCGTTATAGTTTCAAGCAGTATATCCGGCCATATTTAAAACCCCACATCTTCGCCATCCTTGACCTAAAGGATCCGAAGCCCTTTTTAAAAAGAATTTATGATTTAATCATGAAGGCGCTTCATCTCCTACGGCCATCGAATATCAGGGGCAAAGGGGGATTAGAGGCAGCGACTTCAATTCACAAGAGCAAAAAGTGATTAAGTCGCCTTGGTCAAGTCCGACTTCTCAACTCTTCTAAACTTTTTTTAAACCATAAAACTGCCGCCGCATACCGGGATGTACTGGCCGGTCAGGTAGTCCGATAAGGGAGAGGCCAGAAACAGGGCGACACCGGCGACATCCTCGGGCATTCCGACGCGCCCGAGGGGAGTGAAAGCCGCGGTCCGTTCATGAACTTCGGCGGGCAGGCCGGCGGTGGCATCTGTCTTCACCAGGCCGGGGCCGATTACGTTAACCGTGATTCCTTCCGGCCCGAGTTCCGTTGCCATCACCCTTGCCAGGCTGTCAGTGGCCGATTTGGCGGCGGCGTGGGCGGCAAATCCGTATCCCGGCTGCCGGGAAAGAGAGCTGCTGATAAAGATCAGCTTTCCTGCTTTTCGTTGGATCATATCCTTGAGAACGGCTTGCGAGCAGTTGTACAGGGCCTTGGTTTCGTCGGTGATTTTTGCGTTGATTTCTTCCCAGGAAAGCTCGATAAACGGTTTGATCGGAAAATTGATATTGGCGTTGTTGATCAGGACATCAACCTTCCCAAAGCTTTTGACCGCGGCCTCCACCATGGCATTTACCGCGTCGTCATCCCGGACATCGGCCCGGAAGGTTATTCCGCTGCCGCCCTTATCCTTTATCCGCCCCAGCACGGCCTCCGCTTTTTCTTGATTTTTATGAAAATTGACTATTACCGCCGCGCCATGAAGGCCGAGCGATTCAGCGATAGCCGCGCCGATCCCCCGGCTGGCGCCGGTAACGATTATTACTTTGCCGTCAATACCAAGGTTCATGTCTGTTCCTCCATGATTTAAGCTTTTTTTATCTCCATGCGCTTATCCGGCGTCATCGGTTGGGTCCCAATCGTCTTGTCGGAAAGGCACGAAAAACAGCCGCTTATCGCCCCGATAGATAATCAACCCGACAATGACATAACTGACCAGCGCCGGAATCAACCATTTCGGGCTCCGATAGTACAGCAGCATTGTAAAAACCAAGGCAATAACGGCGAACAAAAGGCAGTAAGCCTGCCGGTATCTGGTCTCGATATCAACCGTGAAACGCCCTCCGCAATGAGGACATATCCTGAAACTTTGAAAAAATCCTTGATGGTGCAGTTCCCGGATACGGATCTCGTTATTGCAGTACGGGCAATTTTTCATGGTAAGTATCGTCGGAATTTTCACACCCCGTCAGAAAAAAAGCACAGATCAGAAATATCAAGGTGGCACGTTTCGGCATCTGTTCACGCTTTCCTCTAGTTGTTTTTTTTACACAGCAGGAGGTCCGGGACGCCATTCCCGGTTATCTCGGTTCATTGGAGAAATTAAATCAATTCGTTCCCTGCGGCAAAGAACAATGAGATTCTCCTGAAAAAACTTAACCCGGACTAACTTAAGTCCGGATGTAAAGGCAGCCGGCTTTTGCTGTCAAAGGCAAAGCAATTCTCAGTCAGATGGACAACACGGGGGATTATCCGGGTGCTACCATGCGAACGGCTGCGATGGATAGGGAATCACTCCAGATAATCGCGGTTGATCTTAACAGCTAAATAAACCCCGAAAAAGCTGCCGACAAAGCTTAGCAGATAGGAGGTCATCAGGCCGCCGCCGAGGCGGGCGCCCATTACCCAGCCCAGCCAGCTGAACAGGGTTATGCTGAGCAGAAGGATGATCTTCTTCATTCTTCTTCCGAGCAGATGGCGGCCCGCAGGAACTCCCGGTTCATCCGGGCGATATTGCGGATCGAGATGCCTTTGGGACAGGCGGCCTCGCATTCTCTTTCGTTGCCGCAGTTGCCGAAGCCGAGTTCATCCATTTTTTTGACCATGGCCAGGGCGCGGCGGCTTCGTTCCGGGCCGCCCTGGGGGAGGAGGGCCAGCTGGGAGATCTTGGCGCCGACGAAGAGCATCGCCGAGGCATTGGGGCAGGCGGCGACACAGGCTCCGCAGCCGATGCATTCGGCCCCGTTCATCGCCTGTTCCGCGGTATTTTGCGGGACCGGGATGGTGTTGGCCTCCGGGGCCGAGCCGGTATTGACCGAGACATAGCCGCCTTCCCGGATGATTTGATCGAAGGCGGAACGGTCGACCACCAGGTCCTTTTCCAGCTTTAAGGCGCGGGCGCGGAACGGCTCGATCACCAGGGTGTCGCCTTCTTTGAAGTGGCGCATGTGGAGCTGGCAGAGGGTGGTCTTCTTCTCAGGGCCGTGGGGGATGCCGTTAACCACCGCGCCGCAGGTCCCGCAGATTCCCTCCCGGCAGTCGTGGTCGAAGGCCACCGGCTCCTCGCCTTCCCTGGTCAGCCTTTCGTTTAAAATATCGAGCATCTCCAGGAAGGAAATCTCGGTCGAGATCGGGCCGGATGGGTAGGTCCTGAATTGCCCCTTCTCATCGGGGCCGCTCTGCCGGCGGATCTTCAGGGTCAGGTTGATCTTCACTTGTAGCTCCTCCTGCCCGGTGCGACGTTTTCAAAGGAAAGGTGTTCAAGGTTCATTCTGGGGCGCTCGTTTTCCCGATGCTCCCAGACCGCGACATGGGAGAAATGCTCGTCGTCGCGCCGGGGTTCGTGCTCCTCGGTCCGGCATTCCTCGCGGAGATGGCAGCCGCAGGACTCCTCCCGGGCCAGGGCGTCCTCGACGATCATTTCGGCGAACTCCAGGAAATCGGCGACCCGGCCGGCCCGCTCCAGGGATTGATTTAGGTCCGGACCGCGGCCCGGCACCACCAGGTTATTCCAGAACTCTTCGCGCAGGGCGGTAATCAGGGTCTGGGCCTTTTCCAGTCCCTCGCAATTACGGGCTATGCCGCAGTGGTCCCACATGATCCTGCCCAGTTCCTTGTGAAAATCGTCGACCGTCCGTTTGCCCTTGATAGTCAGCAGTCTGTCGGTGCGCTCGGCGGCGGCCCGTTCGGCTTGCTTGAATTCCTCCCGGCCGGGATCGACCGGGTCGGTACTTGTCCCGGCCAGATAGTTGCCGATGGTTGCCGGCAGGATGAAGTAGCCGTCGGCCAGCCCCTGCATCAGGGCGCTGGCCCCGAGCCGGTTGGCGCCGTGGTCCGAGAAGTTGGCCTCGCCGAGGGCGTAGAGGCCGGGAAGGGTGGTCATCAGCTCGTAGTCGACCCAGAGGCCGCCCATGGTGTAGTGGACCGCCGGATAGATCGTCATCGGTTGCCGCATCGGGTCGCGGCCGGTGATCCGTTCGTACATCTCGAAGAGGTTGCCGTACTTTTTGCGGATGGCCTCGGCCCCGTTTCGCTCGATGGCCCCGGCGAAGTCGAGATAGACCGCGAGGCCGGTTTCAGTGACTCCCTTGCCGAGATCGCACTGCTCCTTGGCGTTTCTGGAGGCGACGTCGCGGGGCACCATGTTGCCGAAGGCGGGGTATTTATTCTCCAGATAGTAGTCCCGTTCCGCTTCTGGGATCTGATTGGGCGGCCGTTTGTCGCCTGGTGTCTTCGGCACCCAGACCCGGCCGTCGTTGCGGAGACTTTCGCTCATCAGGGTCAGCTTCGATTGATGCTCTCCGTGAACCGGAATGCAGGTCGGATGGATCTGGACAAAGGATGGATTGGCGAAGCCGGCCCCTTTTTTATGGGCCCGCCAGATTGCTGAGACGTTTGAGGACATGGCGTTGGTCGAAAGGAAATAGACGTTGCCGTAGCCGCCGGTGGCGAGGACCACGGCATGGGCCGCGTGTCTTTCCGTCTCTCCGGTCAGCAGGTTGCGGGTGACGATCCCCCTGGCTTCGCCTTCGATCGTGACCAGTTCGAGCATCTCCCGGCGGGCCAGGATCTCGACCCCGCCTTGCTTGACCTGGCGCATCAGAGCGCCGTACGCGCCGAGCAAAAGCTGCTGGCCGGTTTGGCCCCGGGCGTAAAAGGTCCGGGAGACCTGGGCGCCGCCGAAGGAACGGTTGGCGAGCTGGCCGCCGTAGTCCCTGGCGAAGGGCACCCCCTGGGCGACGGCCTGATCGATGATCCGGTTGCTGATCTGGGCGAGCCGGTAGACATTGGCCTCCCTGGCCCGGAAATCGCCGCCCTTGATGGTGTCGTAAAAGAGCCGGAAGATCGAGTCGCCGTCGTTCTGGTAATTCTTGGCGGCGTTGATCCCGCCCTGGGCGGCAATGGAGTGGCCCCGGCGCGGGGTGTCCTGCAGGCAGAAGTTCTTGACCCTGTAGCCCTGCTCGGCCAGGGTCGCCGCCGCCGAGGACCCGGCCAGGCCGGAGCCGACCACGATGATCTCGTATTTGCGCCGGTTGGCCGGGCTGACCAGTTTTGAGGCGAAGCGGTGGTTGTCCCATTTCTCGGCCAGGGGGCCGCCCGGTATTTTGGCGTCGAGTTTCATCGGAAGTCAATCTCCTGAATTCGTGACGGCTTGGTGTGTTGATTCACGATATATTATTGTTTTTACATCAAATAAAGACAGTGATCCGTAGTGGCTGGAATGCACCCGCCGCCCTGCGGGGCGCCCGATAACGGCGCATCTGCGCCCCGCAGGAAGTGCCCTCCTCAAGGGAGGATTGAACAGAACCCTTGGGGTGTGGCATTGGCAACTCGTTGATATAAAGCTGAGTTGAGCAGCTCGGCTGCTCGTACGAAACTTATGCCCTTTGGGTGAACCATTAGTATTATCAACATCGTAGCCGCCTTGTATTTGCACCGCTCTCGAACGCTCACGATTCAGGAATCTCCGTCAGCTTAAAAAACCGGGCCGGAACAGGACCAGAACCGGGATCATTATAAAAACCGTGCCGATGACGATGCTTGCGGCCAGGGCCAGCCTTTCGATCGGCCGGTCGTATTTGGGATGGCTCAGGCCGAGGGTCTGGGCCATGCTCCAGAAACCGTGGCTGGTGTGAAGGGTCAGGGCCAGGAGCGAAAAGATATAATAGCCGGAGGTTACCGGCCGGGAAAGGTTTTGGCGGACCAGATCGCTTACCGAGGACGAATCGGCGAGGTAAAACCGGGCCAGATGGTGGAAGATGAAGACCAGAACCAGTAGGCCGGTATAGGGCATGGTCATCGAGGCGAAGGTCCGGCCGCCGCTGTTTGCCACCACCTCGTAGCGGCTGGGCCGGGCCCCCAGGTTTTCGAGGAACAGGCCGAAGCCGAAATAGATATGGACGAGGAAGACCAGGGCCAGGGCGGTCTCGAAAACCGGGATTAGCGGACCTGTGGCGTGGAGCCTTGCGGCATAGGCGTCAAAGGTGTCCCGGCCGAAGAACGCCATGGCGTTGCCGGCCAGGTGGGCGAGCAGGAAAAAGGCGAGCAGTAGGCCGCTTCCGGCCATGACGGATTTTCTGCCGATCGAGGATTTTAGGGTGGCGGCCAGCCAATGCATGATTACCCCGTTGCGTATGGATTTTCGGAGGCTCTGGCTCATATATAACATAGAAAGGGAAGGAGAACAGGTAATTTGCTTTACCGCAGATCTTCTTTCTGATTTACTGCGTACAAAGGTGGTTTTGCCGAAGTCGGTAAATCTTTCGGGTAGTTAGTGTTTTCACTTGCCTGCCCCTATTCTTTGTGTATGATAAAATTATCGCAGCTCGAATTTCGTTTAAGGACAAATATGATAAACGGCCGTGAAGTTCCGTCAGATAGTGAGTTGACGGCAGCCAGGGATGTTGTCTCTTCGTTTTTGATATCGCTGAAGAACTATGATCTTTACCCTTCAGATCATGGTTCTTCCCGAAAGCTTCTTGAAGGCATTCATAATCGACTTGATAATTTTCTCTCCCTATACGGGGAGATGAAAATCAGCATAGAGCGGAACCGGCTGCTCTATAAATCGAAAATCATTTATGAAGCGCAAGCCTCCGATGATAATCTTGCCTTTGTTCTCTATCGTGATGGCTTGTTGTGGATTGAGTTTCTTGCAGGTCTGGCGATTGCTGAAATTAAAGTTTTCTTCACTATATTAAATAAATATAAGGTGTCGCATGATGAACCGGAGGACGACATCGTTACCGCTTTATGGGACGCGAATATGCCCCATGTCAGATATGAGGCTAAGGAGCTCTTTTTTGAAGATCTGCCTCTCCTTGATTTCTCGAGGCTCAACAAACAGGCGGCGGAAAGCGGCGAGGTAGAAAAGGATAAATCGGCAGCCTCTTCACCTGAATCGATGAATGTCCTCGATATGGCTTCCGGGGATGGGCAGTGGTGGAGCCTTGCCCCCGAAGAGTTTGAATTACTGGAAGCTATGGTGTAGGAGGCTGAGGGGAGTGTACGCCAGGGTGATCTCCTGCAAGTTCTGTTTTTTGTGCTGAACAAGCAGGAAAGTCAGGAGGACTTTGTTGTCATCCTTGATTTTTTAAAAGATGAATGGCGTTTAAAGATTGAACAGGGCGATTTCGCCCCGGTTGTTCACCATCTGACAATCTTAAAAGAACTGCAAAAAACTCCACCACAGGATCGCCCCTGGCTGACCGTGCCCTTGGCTGGTTTTTTTAAGGATATTTCAAATCAGGGCTTCCTCTCGCCGCTTGCACCGGCGATTTCCCGTTTTAAAGCCACTCCAGAGGGGTTGCTCTTGTTCAGGGAATTCCTCCTCCTCCTGGAACCCCAAGCCCTGCCTGCCATGGCAAATTTACTTCTGAACATAAAAGATCAGGTAGTTCTTGGTGCGCTTTTTGATGTCATGGTTAAACTTGGCCGGATCGACCCGGCTCCCCTCGAAGAGTTGCTGGCGGCTGAAAATGAACTGGTTGTTTTGCAGGCGGTCCGGATTTTAGGCAGGCTGGAAAGTGCGGAAGCCGTGAAGCTGGTCAGGAAAGCCATGCGTCATTCGTCTTCGAAAGTGCGCAGAAATGCCCTGCGAAGCCATCTTAAGGCCGGCAATCCCCGTATCGACGAGGTTTTTAGATTTATCGAAGATCCGGACCTGACTGCCCGCAATATCTGCCTGGCTTTCCTGGGAAGAGAACGCAACAGAACGGTGGAGGAATTGCTACTGAATTATCTGCAACGGGAATCGCGACAAGCGCTGGGCGAAGATCATCTTCATAACTGCTATATCGCCCTGGGCAGATGCGGATCCGTTCATTGTTTGCCTTTTCTGAAGAGAAACCTCTTGGGAAAGGGTTGGAAGGCGATCCTTGGTGGGGATAACATTGTCCGGCAACTTGGAGCTATCCAGGCATTGAAAAGATTGCAGGCCGAGGAGGCTACGGAGATTTTGAAGCAGGGGGCGGCAAGTTTCGTCCCCCTGATCAGAAAATCATGCCGCACCGCCCTCGCCGAGAGAGGTTGTTCGTAATGGCAGCAATCGATAACAGAGGACAACAGCTTTTAGTTGCCTTGAACAGTCTGCTGAGGACGGTGCGGATTCACGATGACACCAATCGGCAGGCGGTTGAATGCGCCGCTAATTTTGTCGATTCCGTCTCGGCGATATGCGGCCTGGATAGTGGTGAAGAATTTACCCTGCAGATCAGTAATGGCCGTTTTTTCCTGGATGACGAAAAGATTTTGCATGGCCGGAATACCGAGACTCTCATCCAGGTAATGGTTGATTACTTTAGCGAGCGGCAGCTTTCCGGTTTCACCTTTTCTCCGGATATTTGCACGATAAACCACCCCGATATCCTCCTGTTCGCCCGAATGGTCAACCAGGCTGCGGAACAGGAAGATCCGGCGGCCTGGTTGAAAAAGATGCTCGATGAAAACGATTTTTACTGGGTGGAGCATTTCGAGCCTGATCAGGCAACCGGTGATCCCGAAGCCGTTGACAGTGAGGAAGGGGATGAGGCTACAGATCAAGAAGACAGGCGAAACCGTGCTCGGAAGATCTACTCATACGGGTTGGATAATCTCAAGGGAGTGGCCATGAAACTGGCGGGGGGACAACGGGCGGGGATCAAAAAATCGGTTCGGCTGGTCCAGAATTTTGTAAACCTCCTTGATGACGATGCTCCGGTTATGCTGGGTTTAAGCACCCTGAGAATTTATGACGATGAAACATACAGCCACTCTGTCAACGTTGCGCTTCTGGCCATGTCTATCGGTAAAAAGATCGGATTGTCACGGGGAGCTTTGGAAAAACTCGGTTTGGCCGCCCTGTTTCATGATCTCGGCAAGGTCTCGATTCCCCAGGCGATAACTAAAAAACCTGACGGTCTAACCAGCCGGGAAAAGGTCATTATGCGGTCGCATCCTCTGCACAGCGTCCGGCAGATTGTTATGTTGCGTGCCCCTCATAGCCGCAAGGCCCAGATTGTTCTGCCTGCCTTTGAACATCATATGAAATTTGACCTGACCGGCTACCCGAAGGCCTCGAGTTGGCATATCAGTCTTTTCGGCCGCATTATCACGATCGCTGATGTCTTCGACGCCATCACTTCGCCCCGGGTTTATCGAAAGAACTTCCTCAGTCCGGACAGGGCACTCGGTTTTATGATTCAGCTGGCGGGAAAAGATTTTGATCCGATTATCTTGAAGGTATTCATTAATATGCTGGGGTTATATCCGCCCGGGACCGTGGTCGAGTTGGATAGCGATGAATTAGGTCTTGTGATTGAGACGCCGGCGACTAATCGGAAAGGATTACCGGTGATCCTTCTCCTTAAAGGCGATGCCGACAAAGGCTACCGCAAGGGGGAGACCGTTGACCTGGCCGAACGGTCTGCCGATTCGGGTCAATACCTTCGGAAAATTGTTAATACGGCCCATCCTGCAGCCTACAATATCCAGCCTGTTCAATTTATTTTCTGATTACATCGCCGCTCAGCCTTTTTTTATAGGGTTCGATCGAACAGCCGAAGGAGTTCCTGGTCCCGAATGATTTATTCCCTCCTGGAAAAGCCCCTGATATTTTTTGTAAAAAAACAACAGATCAAGAGATGCGCCTTGCTGTATTATTTGAATGGGATGGTCCGGGGATTGCAAAAAAGGAGAAGAGATGACCGCTGCCGGCTTCACGCCCGCCTATCTGACTCTTTATGAATCGGGAGAGCTTGGCAACCGGGTTGCCAGAGCCCTGGCCGGTCTGGGAGATTGCCGGCTCTGTCCCCGCAACTGCGGGGTCGACCGGCTGGCCGGCCGGAAAGGGGTCTGCCGGACCGGGCGGCAGGCGAGGGTGGCGAGCTTCGCTCCGCACTACGGGGAAGAAGCGGTTCTGGTCGGCCGGTCCGGCTCGGGGACCATCTTTTTCAGCAACTGCAACCTCGGCTGCGTTTTCTGCCAGAACTATGAGTTCAGCTGCCTCGGCGAGGGCGCCGAGACGGCCACCTGAGGCCTTGCCGATTGCCGTTGCCCAGGGACTTCGGCTGCCCCTGGTCTATAACAGCAGCGGCTATGATAAGGTGGAGACCCTGGCCCTGCTGGAAGGGGTAATCGATATCTACATGCCCGATTTCAAATTCTGGGAGCGGCGGAGCGCCGAAAGGCTGGCCGGGGCCGCCGATTATCCCGACCGGGCCCGGGCGGCTCTTAAGGAGATGCACCGCCAGGTCGGTGATCTGCTTATTGACCGGGACGACGGCTTGGCCCGGCGCGGCCTCCTGGTCCGTCATCTGGTGATGCCCGGCGGCCTGGCCGAAAGCCGCGCCATCCTGGAATTCATTGCCGGGGAGATCTCCCTGGACACCTATGTCAATATCATGGACCAGTACCGTCCATGCGGCCGGGCCGGGGAGTTCCCGCCTATCGACCGCTCCCTTGACCATGAAGATTACAAAAAAGCTCTTGCTTATGCACGCCGGGCCGGCCTGAAGCGTCTGGACCGGCGCGATCTCCTGACCATGCTGCGTGGGCTGGGAGTTGTCTGAGCCGGTTGCGCTCAACCCGCCAGCTTCTTTTCTCCCTATTTCTAAATCACAACGAGGCATGTGATAGAATAAAGCGAAACTTATGCCTTGTGGGTATAAACTGGGGGGTAATAAAAAAAGCGGAGGCTGTAATGACCTACTATTTTAACAAGACCGTGAATGCCGGCTTTGAGGAAACCATTGACCGGGTGACTGGAGAGCTGAATAAAGAGGGCTTCGGCATCCTGTCCGATATCGATGTTAAAGCCGCCCTGAAAAAGAAGCTCGATGTGGATTTCCGGAAGTACCGGATTCTGGGGGCCTGCAACCCGCCTTTTGCCTACAAGGCCCTTCAGGCCGAGGATAAGATCGGCACCATGCTCCCCTGCAATGTTATTGTCCAGGAACTCGATGACGGCCGGGTCGAAGTGGCGGCTATTGATCCGGTCGCCTCCATGCAGGCGGTTGCCAACGATGATCTCGGAGGGATTGCCGGGCAAGTGCAAAAGATGTTAAAGAGAGTTATTGATAATCTTTGAGGAGCCGCCGGCCGGAAATATTTGAAAAAGTTCGTGATGGACTCGGCGCGGGACCTGGTTCTACCCTGAATCCGTTATCAGGCGCTCCGCCGCCCAGCGGGCTCTCACTGATTTCAGGAAGCTGACTAAATAATTTCAGGAGACCCCGATGAGCAATCGCGCCCTGGTCAAGCTGGGACCGGATTTTGAGGAAATGGTTCTCGAAGCCGTCCGTGATTTCGGTTTGATGAAAATCAAGCTCTTCGCCCCGGATGGCAAGACGCTCTTTTCGACCGCCCCCGCTGATATAGGGGTCATCAACCGGCACGATTATTTTCACCGGCAGGTGGTGCGGGGCGAGGTCTTTACCAAGGTCATTCGCAAGGATGATAAATCTCTGGAAAATCAGATGGTTACCGTCGATGTGGTGGAGACCTATGTGCCGATCATGGCCGAAGGCAAATTCATCGGTGCCTTTGAAATCTATCTGGAGATTACCGAGGAGATTCGGGTACTGGAGGGGTTGCTCTTCCGCACCAACGGCCTGATGCTGCTGGCGGCGGTCGGGCTTTTCGTGGCCCTGCTGGTCATCTCCCGGCGGGCCCTGATAAACTTCGCCGCCCATGAGCGGGCCCAGCGCAGGATTGTCGAGCAGAGCGAGGAGCTGCTGAACAGGAACAATGAACTGTCGGTCATCAACGATATCTCCCGGGTCTTGAGTGGATCCACCGAAATGCGAGATCTCCTCCCGCAAATCCTCGAAACCGTGGTCGACCGGCTGGCCGTCCTCCGGTTGGCGCGGAAGGGCGGGATCATGCTGGTCAACGGCGATCGGATGGAGCTGGTCGCCCACCTCGGTCACCCGGAGAGCTTTCTGGCCCTGCACCAAAACCTGACCACCCGGGATTGTCTCTGCGGTCTGGCTGCCCGCACCGGCGAAGTGATCTGCTCGGCCGACTCCCACGATGACGCGCATCATACCATCGTTTACCCGGGCATGGAGCCGCACGGGCACATCATCGTTCCCCTCCGTTCCGGAACCAGGGTTGTGGGCGTCCTTTACCTGTATCTGCCGGTCGACACCGATGTCGAGGAGAGCAACTTGGAGCTGTTGAAGAGCATCGGCAACCAGATCGGCCTGGCGGTGGACAACGTCCGCCTCTACGAGGAGACCAAAAGACTTGCCCTGCACGATCCCCTGACCGGCCTGGCCAACCGCCGCTATATGGAAATGAACCTGAAAAAGGCCATCGCCCTGGCCGAACGCTACCATCACCCCTTGACCGTGGCCTTGCTGGATATCGATCACTTCAAGGCGTACAACGACACTTATGGGCACACCGCCGGCGACGAGCTGCTGATCGAGGTGGCCGGAAAACTCATCGAGGGCACCAGAACCACGGATCAGCCGGCGGCGCGTTACGGCGGGGAGGAATTCCTGCTCACTCTGCCGTCAACCGATCTGGAGGGGGCCGGAATCTTAGCCGAGCGGATCAGAGAAGCGATCGGTATCGACCTGGGAATAACTGTTAGTATCGGCCTGGTCGAGTTCCAGCCGGGCATTTCCCGGGATGCCTTGGTCAATGCCGCCGACCAGGCCCTCTACCGGGCCAAGGAAGATGGGCGCAACCGCGTCGAATGCGCCCCCCGCTTCTCTGCAAGTCCTGGTAGCGGCGGCCCGGAATCCGGGCCGCCGGCAAATGAGTAAATTCGCCCGGTGGCCGCCCCAAATCTCGATCGCCACAATGTCATTTCGACCAACGGAAGAATCTTGTACCATAAGGGCATAAGTCTCGTATGAGCAGACAAGCTGCTCGACTTGGCTTTATACCGCAATGGCATAAGTCTTGTACGAGCAGACAAGCTGCTCGACTCGGCTTTAATAGTTCCAGTGGGTTAACGGAAAAGATTTCTCACATGCGTTCGAAATGACAGCTTTTTTCGACATTTTGCAAACTTGTCAACGTAGATGAGTTTGCAAAATGTCGAAAATAGGATGGCTAAGTAAAAATCATCAGATCCCAGGCGCGAGAATTTTGAGGAATGAAGCTTACTTCAATACGTTGCAATGACGAGATGATTTGCAGCAACGCGGGAGCTGGCGACTTTTTGCGACGCCAGCATCATTGATCAGCGGGTCTCTATTCTGCGGGCGTGCAAGTGGCTTTTGACCGCTTCGATCGGTACCTCCCGGCGGTGGAAAATACCGGCGGCCAGGGCCGCCTCCACGCCGGTTTTTTCGAAAACTTCCGAGAAATGCTCGACCCGGCCTGCTCCGCTGGAGGCGATGACCGGAATGGTCACGTTTTTCTTGACCATCTCGGTCAGTTCCAGATCGAAACCGAGGCCGGTGCCGTCCCGGTCCATGCAGTTCAGGAGAACTTCTCCGGCCCCCAGTTCCTGGCAGGTTCGGACCAGCTGGACCACGTCGAGGTCGCGCCCCTCCCGGCCGCCCTTGACGGTGCACTGGTACCAGCAGTACTCCTCGCCGTTCGGACCCGGCGCCGCGGTCTTGATCGTGTAATGATCGGTCTCTTCCGGGGAGTTGACGTAGATCCGGCGAGGATCGACCGAGACCACCACCGCCTGGTTGCCGTAGACCCGGGAGATCTGCTCCAGGGAGCTCATTCCGGTTTTTTTGCCGGTTTTCAGATACTCTTCAACAGTATGGACGGCGTCGCTGCCGATCGAGATCTTGTCGGCCCCGGAGCGGAAATACTCGGCGGCCACATCCAGGGACGAATAAAATACCCCGTCGGAACCGGTATAGTTTCTGATCCCGCCACCGATGGTCAATGGTACGAAAACGTTTTCCGAGGTGCGGCGCAGGACCTCGATCATCGGCTGATCCCTTAACGGGAAGTCGCGGAAGCCGGTGATGTTCAGAAAGGTGATCTCGTCGGCGCCTTCCTCATAGTAGCGGCGGGCCAGCTCGACCGGTTTGCCGAGGTTGCGGACCTCGCCCTTTTCCCGGACATCGTACTGATCGCCCTTGGTCACCACCAGATCGCCGGCGTCGTTGGCGCGGACGTCGAGGCAGGCGATGATCCTTTTGGCCAGCTGGGTTTTCGTCTTCCCCCCCCGCGCTTCCCCAGCCGATTTAACCGCCAGATCTTTAGCGCCAAGGAAGTTTTTGAAGATATTCAGGCCGGCCAGGCCGCTTTTTTCCGGGTGGAACTGGCAGGCGATGACATTGCCTTTCTGGACGCTGCTGATGAATTCCTCGCCGTAATCGGTGGTGCTTAGCAGCCAGTCGCGGTTTTCGGGGGTGGCGACGGCCCTATATGAATGGACGAAGTAGAACTTCTCGTCGCGGTAATTGTCGAAAAGGGGGGAGTCCTTGAGGATATTGATCCCGTTCCAGCCGATCTGTGGTACCGAGCCACGGCTGTCGTCAAACCTGCCGACCATGCCGGGGATCAGGCCGAGGCCGGGTACGCCGGGTGATTCCTCGCTGCCTTCGAAAAGGGTCTGCAAGCCCAGGCAGATGCCCATAAACGGCCGGTCGGCCCTGAGATATTCGAGCAGGGGCTCGATATAATCAAGCTCGTTCAAGCGCCGGATGGCGGTGATGAAATTGCCGACCCCGGGAAAAATCAGCTTGTCGGCCCGGAGGATATCTTCGGGGGAGGCGACGTCTTTTACCTCGAAGCCCAGTTCCTTGATGGCGTTTCTGACGCTGCGGACGTTGCCGGCGCCGTAATCAAGCAGGGTGATCATTTTGTATTCCTTGAGAAATGACTTGGTAAAAATCCTGAATTGTCTGATGGATTGGCTGACTGGTGCCTGTCCAAAAATGGTCTTTGATAACTTCGTCGCTGCAGAGTCGGAAAGTGCTCACGTACCCAGGTACGCGAAGTTTATACCCTTTAGGGTGCTTTTTCGACATCCTTGCTTCTCGTTCTCCGACAAAAATCTTCATTCAGGACAGACACTGACTCGCAAGGCAGCTATATTAACTGAGGGGGGTGTGAAAATCAAGATCTCAGGCAAGACCGGGCGAGATGGCGCTTTACTGAAAGGGCGGGAACTTCATGAGTTTGCGCTGCAGGGTGCGGCGGTGGATGTTCAGCCGCTTGGCCGCGGCCGAAATGTTGCCTCGGCAATCGTTTAAGACCCGATTGATATGCTCCCATTCGACCCGGGCCAGGGAGGGGGTTTCGATCTCTTTTCCCGGCCGGGGGACGCTCTCCGTCCTTTCCCGTTCTTTGGCGAAGGCGGCGAGGATCTCCTCGGCATCGGCCGGTTTAGCCAGATAATTAAGGGCCCCCAGCCTGATCGCCTCGGTGGCGGTAGCGATGCTGCCGTAGCCGGTGAGGACCACGATCTTCATTTCCGGATTAAGCTCGAGGGCAGCCTTGACCAGTTCCAGGCCGGAACGGCCCGGCATCCGCAGATCGAAAATCCCCTTGCCCGGCCGGTGTTCCCTGATAACCTCGATCGCCTCATCGTAGCCGCCCGCCTGATGGATCTCGTATCCCCTTCGGGTCAGAGCGCGGCCCAGGCGCGCCCGGAAATATTCTTCGTCGTCGACGATAAGAATGCTTTCTGCTGTGTTTAACGCGGTTTCCATCACGGCGCAATCCTCGCGAGTTTCACCCGGAAGGTGACTTCCGTTCCCCGGCCGGGAGTGGATTCGATCAGCAGATCGCCGCCGAAGCGCTCAGCCAGGGTTCTGGCCAGAAACAGGCCGAGGCCGAGGCCCTTGCCCGGTTCCTTGGTGGTGAAAAAAGGTTCGGCGGCCCGGGCCGTCTCCTCCTGGTTCATCCCCGGCCCCTCGTCGGCAACGATAAAGGCAAGATATTCCCGGTCCGAAAAAAGCCGGCCATGGATATTTCCCCCCGGACAGGCGTCAAGGGCGTTTTTCAGCAGCCCCTTGACGGCGCGCAGCCAGGATTGAAGCGGGATCAGGATCGGGCCGGTATCCGGATCCAACTCGAAAGATATCTCCCGGCCTGTTTCATTCTTGAATTCTCTGACGACTTTGTCAAGAAAATCGGCCGGGGTGACGATGACAAAAGATTCGCCCAGGTGTTCGCCGGCATCCGCCGCCAACTGCCGGAGGATATCGCGGCATTTCTTTACCTCTTTTCCGATCAGAGCGGCA
This sequence comes from Desulfobacterales bacterium, assembly GCA_024637225.1. GTDB lineage: Bacteria > Desulfobacterota > Desulfobulbia > Desulfobulbales > JAGXFP01 > JAGXFP01. Next base: position 8,372 of record JAGXFP010000057.1, on the reverse strand, counting down.
TCTTCCCGGAGTTCCGGGTCACTGCCCGCCTCATCAAGGTGATGGGTCATCTCGCCGGCGGCGATGGCGATGGTTGACAACGGCGTCGAAAATTCATGGGCGGCCCCGGCCGCCAGGGTGGCCAGGGCCGCCATTTTTTCGCTGCGCTGCCGCTCTTTTTCCAGACTGGACAAGGTCTGCTGATGACCTTCAATGGCCTTGCCGATTCGGCTGACGAAGAAAACGATGAACATGGCGGTGAGGGTGAAGGCCGCCCACATTCCCTGGAGATGCAGGCCCATGCCGCTATCTGCGAAACAAGGGGGGACGGCGGAAGCGGCAACCAGCCCCTGGTTGAAATCGGGAGCGGGGGGCAGAAGAAAAAGCAGGGCATAGCAGGTGATGGCCAGTAGATTCAGTCCCCATGCCCATCTCTGCCCCATGAGGATGGCGCCCAGGGCGACGTGGACCAGATAGATGAAGGTGAAGGGGTTCATCGGCCCGCCGCTGAAGTAGATCAGCACGGTGAGCTGGACAATGTCCCAAGCCATGATCAGCCCGAATATCAATGGTCTGATCGCGGCCTGTTTGTTTTTAAGATGATGGAAGTAAAAATTGCTGCAGATCTGAAAAAAAATCACGGCCAGCAGGATCGGGAGCGGAATGTCGATGGCAAAAACCAGACCGGCGATCAGGATGATCAGGAGCTGGCAGATTACGGCGCCCCAGCGCAGTTTCAGAAGCCAGGAAAAGGCTATCCTGGAAGTCGTTGAATCGCGGGTAGGGGAGGTTGTGAAGGTTTCGGTCATTTATAGTGTGGCCGCGGTTGTTTGGAATAAGTTGCTGGATCGATTAGCAAAAAAGAATACAGAATTCAGGAGTCACAAGCCAGGAGAAAAGCTTGAATCCGTGACGGCTTCGTGGGGTGAAGTCGGAAAGTCGAGCTGCAAGACAATACCCCCTTAACCTCGTCAATCGCAGAGATAAAGGGGCATTGTTGGCTTTTTATGGCAGTTTTAAAACTACATCTTCCCCGGCATTTTGCCCTTCATTTTCATGCCGCCCATTCCAAGTTTCTTGATGTCGGCCATGGAGATCTCGGAGAAATGTTTGATCTGGCCGTCATTGGCCTTGCGGAAATCTTCGGCGCTTTCAACGTCCCCGAAGGGAATCAGTTCCCCGCCCATTGGCCCCATGATCTTGCCGCCGACCACATAGGTCGCCTTTCTGCCGTCCAGCCAGCGGCCGGTGGTGAATTCCCTGACCCAGATCGCGGCGATGTCGTCCCTGGAATGGTCGGTGTCGTATTCCGCCATATTATGGATAAATTTGAACATGTCCTTGCCGCCGTCAAAGGGGACCATCTCGCCGTCGGTGAAGATGATCTGAGTCTGCCATTTCTCGAATTTTGCGGGGTACATGCCGCAGACCCCGCAGGACATATCCTCGGTGATCGTCATCGGGCCGGGTTGCTCGGCCGAGCTTGATACCGGGCTGAGCGCCATGACCATGATGATCAGGGTAAAGGACAGCAGCTTTTTTGAGAAAGCCGGTTTTGCAAGATCCCTGAGAGATTTCATTTGAGTTCTCCTTGATTTTGATTGTTCAGGTTGTTGGCAGGTTTCCGGTGAGAAGTGGAGGTTAAGCTGTGGTCCGTCGGATTACGAGATGCCGATGCCGCCTCTCCCGGAGGGGTCAGCCGGGAGAGGCGGCAACCAACAAATCCATTGCAGGAAAGCATGAATACCACAAATGGTAATTTCCTTATAGCATGACAATCTTATTTCCGGAATGTGGCAAATTGTCGCAGAGGCTAACCCGATTTTCGATCCTGGCTGAGCCGGTTTAATTTTCTGCCTTCCAAAACTCTGCGGAGTCTTATCTCTGGTAACGTCAAAAAATCGAGATAAATCAAAGCTTAAAGCTTCAGATCATGAAGTTTCATCTTCTCCCAGAGATTTTTGCGGCTGATTCCCAGTAAATCGGCGGCCTCGGTCTTGTTGCCGCCGCTTTGGCCGAGGGCCTTCCGGATGCAGTTCTTTTCAGCCCTGGCCACCGCTTCGGCCAGGGTGCAGGCCGGGTCGTCAACCAATCCGGAGCCGCTGCCGGTTAGATCGCAGGGCAGTTCAAGCATATCGATGACCGGCGAGCGGGTCAGCACCGAGGCGCGTTCGATAATGTTGCGCAGTTCCCGGATGTTGCCCGGAAAATTATAGTTCAGCAGGCAGTTCAGCGCCCCGTCGGAGAGAGTGAGCACCATGCCGCGCATCCGGCTGAATTCCTCAAGGAAATGGCTGCATAATTCGGGAATGTCCTCCTTGCGGTCCCGCAGAGGAGGGATCTTTACCGGAATCACCTGGAGCCGGTAGAAGAGATCTTCCCGGAAATTCCCCTTACTGACCTCCTCGACCAGATCCTTGGCGGTGGCGCAGATTACCCGGACCTTTACCTTGATCGGCCTGGTCCCGCCCAACCGTTCCACTTCCCTTTCCTGCAGGACTCGCAAGAGCTTGACCTGCATCTGCTGGGGAAGATCGCCGATTTCATCGAGCAGAATGGTGCCCTCGTCCGCCATTTCGAAACGGCCCGGTTTCCTGGTCGCCGCCCCGGTAAAAGCGCCTTTCTCGTGGCCGAAAAGTTCCGATTCGATAAGGTTGTCGGGAATGGCCCCGCAATTGACCTTAATGTATGGACCCTGGGCCTGATTGCTCCGGTAATGGATGGCGGCGCCGGCCAGTTCCTTGCCGGTCCCGGATTCGCCGGTGATCAGCACTGTCGAGTCGGTGGCCGCCACCCTGGTCAAGAGGTCCTGGAGCTCGGTCATCACCGGGCTGCCGCCGATCATCCTCTGGGGTCGGGAGACTTCCTCCAGGGATAGACACCTGGTTCTCATTTTCTGATTGGCCAGGATGCGATTGACCCGGATGGTCAGATCATCCATGTCGAAGGGTTTGAGGATGTAATCGGTCGCCCCTTTTTTCAGGCACTGGGAGGCGTCCTCAACACTGCCGTAGGCGGTCATCAGGATGGTGTCCGTTTCCGGGGACAGCAGCCGGATCTGCTCCAGCAGCTTGATCCCGTCCAGTCCCGGCATCCTGATATCGGAGATGATCAGGTGGTAGGGATTGTCCTTGATCCTGACCAGGGCGTCCCTGCCGTTGTCTTCCTGGTCCACGTTGAAACCGAGCCCGCACAAGCGATCATAAAGAGTGACCCGCATGATCTCGTCGTCTTCGACCAGTAGTATTCTTGCCATGTTGCTACTCCATTACCTGGTTACCTGAATCCGTGACGGCTTCGTGGTTAATTTTCTTTATCACTTTGTAATTGCATTAGATAATCGTTTTCCCCTGGATTGCCAGGGTACACCCTGCCGCCCTGCGGGGCGCCCGAAAACGGCGCATCTGCGGCGTTGGCAACTCATTGATATACCATCAGTATTATCAACGAGTTGCCGCCTTGCATATGCACCGTTCTCGAACGCTCACGGTTTCAGGTTTTCATAAACTCACATCCGGATTTTTCGGAAATTTAATGGTGAAAGTGGTCCCCCGATTTCTGCTGCTGTCCACAGTGATCTCTCCCCCCATCCTCTTGACCAGCGAGAAGGAGACCGCCAGGCCGAGCCCCGTGCCTTCGCCCTGGCCCTTGGTGGTAAAGAACGGTTCGAAAATATGGTCGAGATACCCGGGCTCTATTCCCATTCCGGTGTCGGAAATAATCAGGATCACCTCCCGGTCGCTCTCGGTGCTGCGGATCGACAGGGTGCCGCCCTCCGGCATCGATTGGGCGCCGTTCAGGCCTATATTCAACAGGGTTTGTTTGAGAGCCTCGCCGTCGACCAGTTGGGCCGTGGCGAGGTTCAGGTCGAGGTTGAGATCGATATTTTTCAACCGGTAATCGAGGAGCTCGAAACACTCCCTGATCACCCCGTCGATATCGATCCGGCGAAGACGGAGCGGTTCCCTGCGACTGAAGTTAAGGAGCTGGCCGACGATCCGGCCGATGCGCTGCAATCCCTTGTCGATCAGGCCGAGGTAGCGTTCCCGCCTCTCCCTGTTCTCCGGGTCTTCCTGGAGGCTTTTTACGCAATTGCGCATCCCGCTTAAGGGGTTGTTGACCTCGTGGGCGACTCCCGCTGCCAGCTGGCCGATGGCGGCCATCTTCTCGTGCTGGAACATCCGCTCCCTGGTTTTCTGCAGTTCGGCCTGGGAGGTCTGCAGCCGCTCGCCCAGCTGGGAAAAATTGCCGGACAGCTCGCCGATTTCGTCATTACCCGAGGGAAGCTCCCGGGGGGAGATAAACCGGTCCGGGAAATTATTCATCGCCTCGGAGAGAATGGCAAGGCGACGGACCACGAGAAGATCGATCAGTAGATAGATTGTCAGGGCCGTGAGCAGGATAGTGAGGGCGCCGATTGTCAGGAGCAGGCGATTGTTGGCGGCAATGGCCTGATCGGCCCAGGCGATTGGCACCATCAGGCTCAGGGCGCCGCGGATATCGCCGACCCGGTAACCGTGCCGGGCATGGCAGGTCAGGCAGGATTCTTCGACCTTCAGCGGCACCATGTACCTGAGCAGCCGGCCTTGATCGGCCTTGACGATGTCGATCAGCTCCAGCCTGCCCCGATCAAAGGCCTGCAGGGCCTTTCTTTCGAAGGCGTCCGGGGCATTATCCGGATTGACCGGTTTGAGGCTGGTCACCCTGAACCGGCAGAATTCGGCGGAGCTGGCATATTCGGAAAGTTCACGGGTAACCATGGCCGGGTTGCGTTTCACATAAGTGCGGCCCTCCAGATCCTCGATATCGCTCTCCTCGAGAAAGGGATTACTGGTGATTCCGGCCTTTTTGATGAAAAAAAGGCCGTCGTGGTCGGCGACCCATTTTCGGGTCAGGAGGATCTGCTGGGCCAGCATCCGGGCCTGCCGTTCGGTCTGACCGATTACCAGTTCGTTCTGAAACGAGGAGGTCCGGTAAAAGGTGATCCCGAAACTGATGCTGACGATGAGGGTGACCAGGATGGACAGTTTTATTCTGAGGCGCATTTTCGCTGACCGGTAAAGATGATGAGCTTGCAAAAAGTCTCGGGATGGCTAATCAAAGATAAAATGATTTGTAAAAGCTGAAACCTTGCAAATCCGGGGCCGGCTTGATCTTTTACTGATGCCGGCCGGTTGATCCGTCTCCCGGCTTAAACAGGTGATGGAAGTTTTTCTGTTTGACAAATCCATGATAAATAATGCTACCATATGGTAACGCATCGGTCAAACCCAGCGTTACCTCATGGTAACGGTTGAGGTTGCCGAGAAGGTAATTGCTTGATATGTTGGAATTCTTCCTCTGGCACGTAATGTGCTTTTCAAAATTGGTGCAGGCTATCGTAGCTTTCAATCATCAAAGGGAAAGAGTTTCGTCAATCAAAGTGGATGAAGGAGGAGGAAAATGAAGCGATTTTTAAAAATTCTTGCGGGGTGCATGGTGATATTCGGCTGGGCCGGATTTGCCGGGGCGGCGATTTCAGATCAAACCAAGGAGTGCCTGGCGTGCCATCAGGAACAGATGCCCGGACTTATCACCCAATGGCAGTCCAGTTCCCACTGGCAGTCCGGGGTAGGTTGTTACGAATGTCATAAGGCCGAAAAAGGCGAAGCCGATGCCCGTGAACATAACGGTTTTCTGGTTGCGACCATCGTTTCCCCGAAGGATTGCGGCCAGTGCCATCCCCAGGAGACCGCCGAGCAGGAGTCCAGCCATCATGCCAAGGCCGGCGATATCCTCAACACCCAGGACGGCTTGCTCGGGCAAACCATCGGCGGCGAGCCCGCGGTGGCGGTGGGTTGCCGCCAGTGTCACGGTTCGATCGTCAAGGTTAACGAAGACGGCACCCTCGATTCGGCCACCTGGCCCAATACCGGGATCGGCCGGGTCAATCCGGATGGTTCCAAAGGCACCTGCTCCGCCTGCCATACCCGGCATCGGTTCAGCAAGGAACAGGCCAGGAAACCCGAAGTCTGCGGTAAATGCCATCTCGGTCCGGACCATCCCCAGAAAGAGGTCTATGAAGAGTCCAAGCACGGCATCCTCTACAGGGCATATGAGCACGAGCTTAACATGGACCGGCCGAAATGGGTGGCCGGCGAGGACTATTATGACGCGCCGACCTGCGCCAGCTGCCATATCAGTGCCTCGCGCAACCAGCCGGTTACCCATGATGTCGGCGACCGGCTGAGCTGGGACCTGCGGGCGCCGATCTCCAAGAGGACCGATGACTGGCAGATGAAGCTGGTCAACATGAAGGATGTCTGTTCCTCCTGCCACGTTGCCGGCTTTGTCCAGGGTTTCTATGATCAGTTGGATAACTTTGTCGATCTCTATAACGATAAATTCGCCATTCCCGCCAAGGAAATCCGCAGCCTGCTCATGGACAGGGGCGTGATCAGCAAGGACAATTTCGACGAGAAGATAGACTGGATCTACTGGGAGCTCTGGCATCATGAAGGTCGCAGGGCCCGGCACGGCGCGGCGATGTCCGGTCCGGATTATGCCTGGTGGCACGGGATCTATGACGTGGCCAAGAATTTCTATTCGGAGTTCCTGCCCGAGGCCGAAGAGGCCAGTAAAAAAGCCGGTAAACCCGAGGTCTATGATGAGATTATCGACAAGTACATCAAGAGCGATCCCAGGCACATCTGGTTCATAGAGGGCTTCGATCCGAAAAAGGTCGATGCCATGAAACAGTATTATCAAGAGCGTTACGACCAGAAAGTGGAGTAACCCTTAACCGGAATTATTCCGCGTTTTCTTTCCCCGGGCAGGGCGCCGTTATGGCGTTCCTGCCCTTATTATTTTCCCCTTTCCGGGGGGGGGCAAGCTCTCCTGAAAATAAATCCCTTCCCCGTTTCCGTAATTTGTCAGAAATGATACTGCAGGGAGATCGTATTGTAGTTGCTGCCGCCTTTGATGCGTCCGAACAGCGAGGATGTACCAAAGATGCCGGAGCGGTGGTGGAGGGAGTAGCCGAGCCAGATATCGTCCATGGCGGCGAAGCGGAGAAGTTTGCCCAGGTTCATCTCCAGGGAAAAATCCAGGTAGAGGAGCCATTTCACATCCTCGTAACCTTTTTTGGCCATTTCCAGCTCTTCGATATAGGAAATCCTGGCGGCATACGAAAAGCCCGTCCCCAAGCCGACCCGCCATTGAGTGGGCCAGGCAAAGGTATAGTAACTCTTGATGGCCAGGACAAATTCCTGGCCGGAATCCTGCACATCGGAATGCCAGTGCCACACATAACCGGGAGTCAGGTAGGTGGCCAGGGGCAGGCCGAGCAATTCATCCGACAGGGGGTGGCCATAGAAAATGGAGAGCAGTTTGTTGTCCCTGTCGTCCTCCCGGTGCTGAAAGGTTACGATCTCCTGGGTGTCGGATGGTGTCGCCCAGCCATGGACCAGACGCAAGTAGGGCTTAGCGGCAATCGAAGATTTAAGCGGCCGATGCCTGCCTTTCTGGTAGAGCAGGCCGAAGGCGATGTTTTTCCGGACTGACTCCTCGATAAAAATCGAATCGCGGGCGGCTCGGTCAAGCCAGGTCAGGGCCAGAGAGCCTTGGAGATAGAGGTCGCCGCCCAGGTAGTAGCGCCCTTCAAGGCCCAGGGATATATCGGTGCCCGAACCGACCCTGTGTTGATCAAGGCCGTAATAGTAATCGTTGAACCGCGAACTTTTCAGGCGCAGAGCCACATAGGGGTCCCACTCCAGCCTTGCGCCGGCAACTTCAAGGCCTGACTTCAGGATAGATGAAAGCCGCTGCCTCTCGTCGGCCAGGAGGTCAACCTCGAAATAGAGGGAACTCCGGTCCGGCTGATAGCGAAAGCCGAGGCCCCAATCCAGTACGTCGCTATCCACCCGGTTGTTGTACTCTTCCGGCAGATCGATAAAGCGCCACCGGGCCAGGAGGTTCAGGCGCCACTCATTTTCGTCGCGCAACTTGATGCCTGCCTCCAGGCCGTCGAGATAGAAATATGAGCTTTCGTAATAGAGCAGGGGGAAGACGTCTTCCAGAACCGAATCACCGGCCGCATAGGCGTTTGAGGCGGCCCTGAACCCGAAGCCGATCCCCCATTCTTCCTCAGGTCGATTTGCCGGGGCAGTTGGTTCCGTCTGTTCGGAGGAAAGAGCCAGGGCCGAAAGCGGCGTGGCCGCAAAAAGGGTGACAAGCAGAAGCGGAAGGAGGTGCGCGGAAAATTTCATAATCATACATTACTGAACCGGGACAAGGTGGTCTCGGTGCGTATTCCGATGAAGCCGACCGGTTGAACTGACGTGATGGCGACCGGTGTTCCGGTGCAAAGCCGACCGATTATTTGTGAGGTCGCGAGGAGTGTTTTATTATTCAGT
>JAGXFP010000056.1 GCA_024637225.1 Desulfobacterales bacterium | reverse complement strand
TTGCCTCCGTCAGGGCGGCCAAAGCAACCTTGGCCTTAAATTTTGCGCTGTGACTTGTTCGGTTTTGCGACATGAACCTTCTCCTTATTTGAGTTCGGTTCATTGCTTACACTCCTGTCTCAAAAACCGCTACCACTTCAACCCATTCATAGCTGTTGTAATAGTTTCATCATAATGCTTTCTGGAATCATCTAATTCAGCTTGGATAAAAACTGCTCTTAGCAATGCTTCGTAATGCCAATTTTGAAAGTTTGGGAATAAACAAACGGATGCAAATTGCCTTTCTATTAATGCAAGTTTTTCTATAATTTCTTGCAGTTCCGTGTTGGTAAGATTCATCATATTAGGACCTGAAATACCATCCAGGAATCGAAACATTCTTTTACCAACAGCTGCTCGATGCCCTAATTCGTATCCCATTTGCAAAGCATGGTTTTTCCTTTCGTAAATCTCTGCGGCTTTTTGATCACGATATTGATAGAGGGTTGTGATACCGGTGATAACGATGCTTGACATCAAGAATATAGTGAAAGGTTGGTTTAACAAATGCCATATTTTTGCTCTAAAAGGTTTTGGATGATTTTGATCTTTTCCATTTGAGTTGGGAGCTTTCTTATCTGTTTGTTCAATAATATTATTTGAAAGGTTTATTCCAGCCATTATCTTCACACTTGGATATATTTAATGCTCTTAGACTAACAAGTTATTATCAGGACGGAATCCGTCCTATCAACACCTCAAATTGTGGTGTTATCAATAAAAGCAAAAAGTAAAAGCAAAAAGTGTGCCTGATTTTCTTTGCTGGTTGTCATGTCGGGTCACCGTGATCAAAAATCCAGCGGACTTTTTGCTTCTTTCGCGGTTTTGCTCGGTATGCAATGAGTATAAATCATCGTTGTCCTTACATCGGCATGGCCCAGCATGGTCTGAATCGTCCGAATATCGTAATTTGCCTGTAAAAGATGGGTGGCGAAACTGTGCCGAAAGGTATGTGATCTGACTCGTTTGGTGAGTTTTGCTTGCCTTGCGGCTTTTTTTAGTGCCGCTTGGACCCGCGATTCGTGCAGATGATATCTTCTGCGCTCTTTTGTCCCCGGTACGGGAGTAAGTCCCTTTTGCGGGAAAAACCATTGCCAGATAAATTCTTTGGCTGCGGCCGGATACTTCTTTTCGAGTGAGTCGACAAGAAATACCCCTGCATAGCCTGCGGCAAGGTCTTTGTTATGAAGTTCGCTCACCTTCTCCAACTGGGTTTTCAGCCGGGGAATAAGCTTTTGGGGGAGAGGAACAGTCCGATCCTTGTCACCTTTGCCGTGCACTGTCAGGATGCCATCCTCGAAATTGAAATTTTGCACTCGCAGGTTGAGGCTCTCGAAGAGTCGAAGCCCGCAACCGTAGAGCAAGCTCACCACGAGATCAAATGGATATTCAAGATGGCTCAAAATGGCGTCAACTTCCGGGCGGGAAAGAACAACAGGGATATACTTTGATTTTTTGGCGCGAGGCACATCACGTTGATCGCCAAAATCTTTATTCAGGACATGCCGAAAAAGAAACAGCAGGGCATTGAAGGCCTGATTCTGGGTTGATGAGGCTACAGAGCATTTAACCGCCAAATGGGTGAGATATTCCTTTACATCAAGGGAAGAAAGTTCTTCAGGTGGTTTATTAAGCAGAAAGCGTTGAAATTTGCGGGCCCAATTTGCATATGTCCGAAGCGTTTTTCGAGAATAATGCCTGATTTTGATCTCCGCATCGAGCTTTTCGATGACTTCGTCCCAGGCCGGTGATTTCGTCTTTTTCAAACAGCGCCATTCATTGAACCGCTTCCCACCCGGTGATCTGTACAAAAAAGATGGTTCCGCGGCCTGTACTGTTGACATGGTTGCAAGCCCGCTACTCGTAGGCACATTTCTCCCGGTCTTCCGTTCTTTGGGTGGCGATTTTGATAGCCGGGCAGGTCGGGGCGGCTCTGCCGTAACAGGTGCTGGATGAGGGCTGGTTTTGGTTCGTTGCGATTCAAAAAAAAGGGAAACCGCATGGGCGGCCTGGGCGCATTGTTGCGGGGATTGCTTTTTGGACTTCAGTTTTTCGATGAATAGGCGAACCTGTTCGGATTTGTCAGCGGGAGGAGGATATTTTTCACAAAAATCGAGAAAATATCGGAGCCATTTCCCGTAATAAACACGGGATGGCTCATTGATTGCGCGTTGTTCTAAAACTCTGTTGAATCGGGCTGTAATATTTTCCGGGATAGGCAACATGTTCCTGATTACTTTGATATGTAATTCACTTGAAACGAATAGCGGTTGGATTGATTTTCATTTTCTACTCCTTGACTGATGGTAAGTCAATTCAAAATAATACATGAACGGTTCAGGGTAAAGCAGGAAGCAATTCCGGTGACAGCTCATTTAATCCCATTCGGCCGGCGCCGGAACTTCTCGACCTCGCCGACCCGTCTCCACCGCCCCGTCTCCACCGGGTCGGACCGAGTTAACCTTTTGTATTTTCAGGATAAATTCGCCAATAATGAAGGTTTTCAGCCCTTAGGCAGGCCATTTCAGGCACAAAATCACCGTTGTATGGCGCGACCGGCTCCCTGAGTACACTGAGGCCTTTTCCTCTCACCACCTTTCGACTGTTTTACAGACTGTTTACAGACCGGCAAGTATTGATGGGTTCGCAAAAAATCAAAAATAGGATGGCTAAGCAAAAATCGTCAGATCCAAGGCGCGCAAATTTCGAGGAGTGAAGCGTACTTCAGTACGCTGCAATGACGAGACAATTTGCAGCAACGCCGGAGCTGGCGAATTTTGCGACGCCATCGGTATTTGCCGGTAGATATTCAGAGCCGGGATGGGTTAGATTGGTGATGAAGGTTTGACAAACAAATCGGCCGGTATAATATGGTTTCAGTTAAAGGGATTGATCGATTTAAAATTTAATATCAACAAAAAGCTTGGGGTAGAATATATGGGAATCACCGCGATTGTCGTGCTGGTCATTATCGGGTTGATGGCGGTCTACGGGATCAACATCTTCAATACCCTGGTGAGACTGCGAAACCGTTACAAGAACGCCTTTGCCCAGATCGAGGTCCAGCTCAAACGGCGCTACGATCTGATCCCTAATCTGGTCGAGACCGCCAAGGGCTACATGAAGCACGAAAGCGAGACCCTGGAGAACGTGATCGCCGCCCGGAACGCCGCTTCCCAGGGGCTGGCCGCGGCAGCCGCCGACCCCGCCAATGTTGCCGCCATGCAAAACCTGAACGGGGCTGAAGACACCCTGGCCGGGGCGATGGGCCGTTTCAACATGGTGATGGAGGCCTATCCGGACCTGAAGGCCAGCCAGAATATGATGCAGTTAAGCGAGGAATTGACCAGCACTGAGAACAAGGTGGCCTTCGCCCGCCAGGCCTTCAACGATCAGGTCATGGCCTACAACACCTATAAGCAGACCTTCCCGCCGGTCCTGTTCGCCGCGGCTTTCGGCCACGGTCAGGACGCGGCTCTGCTTGAATTCGAAGATAGCGCCCAGATACAAGCGGCTCCGAAGGTCTCCTTCTGACATAAGCAAGAGAACGAGGCAGGAACGGATTATGGATTTTTTTAGCGCCCAAGACCAGGCCCGCCGCAATACCGGCCGGTTGGTTCTTCTTTTTATAATGGCGGTGATCTCGTTGATCTTGATGGCCAACCTTCTGGTGATGGCGGTGTTCGGCTATCTGCAAACCCGGGACCCGGCCCAACCCACCGGCCTTGAAGCCGTGGACTGGCAGGTCTTCGGTCTGGTCGGCCTCGGAGTGCTATTGGTGGTCGGCCTGGGCAGCCTTTACAAGATCATGGCCCTGTCCGGCGGCGGCGCCTCCATTGCCGAGATGCTGGGCGGCCGGTTGATCGTTGAGGGCAGCGGCGATCCAGACCGGCAAAAGATTCTTAACGTAGTCGAGGAGATGGCGATCGCCTCCGGTTCACCGGTCCCGCCGGTCTACCTTCTTGACGAGGAGGGGATCAATGCCTTTGCCGCCGGTTACTCGCCGGGCGACGCGGTGATCGGGGTGACCAGGGGGGCGATCAGGAAACTCTCTAGGGACGAGCTGCAGGGGGTTGTCGCCCATGAGTTCAGCCATATTCATAACGGCGATATGCGCCTTAACATCAAGCTGATCGGGATCCTGCACGGCATCGTTCTGCTCGGGCTGATCGGCTATCATATTCTCTGGGGTTCGGCCCATTCGCGCGGTTCCCGGAAGGGGGGCGGCGGTGGAATTGCTCTCGGTGCGGGATTGATCGTGATCGGTTTCGCCGGCACCTTCTTCGGCAATCTGATCAAGGCCGCGGTCAGCCGCCAGCGGGAGTTTCTGGCCGACGCATCCGCCGTCCAGTTCACCAGGAATCCCGACGGGATCGGCGGCGCCCTGCAGCGGATCGGGGCCGACAGCGTCGGTTCCGTTCTGGAAAACAGCGATGCCAGGGAGATCAGCCACGCCCTGTTCGGCCAGGGATTCACCTCCTCATTCAGTCGACTTTTCGCCACCCACCCGGATCTGTCCGCCCGGATCAAAAAGATCAAACCGGACTGGAACGGCAAATTCGAAAAAACTACCGGACGCAGGTCTCAGCAACGGACCGGTACCGGACCCGCCGAGGGGAAATCGGGGCCGCGGCAGGCGGCGACCCTGGCGGCCGGGATCGCGACGGCGGTGGGCCATATCGGCAGCCCGACCAAAGCCCATCTCGGTTATGCCCACGATCTGATCGGCCGGTTGCCGGAGGTCCTGCGCCGGGCCGTTCACGAACCCTTTGCGGCACGGGCGGTGGTTTACTGCCTGCTCCTTGACCGGGACGAGGATATGAGCCGTTTCCAGCTTGCCGAACTGAAAAAAGTCGCCGATACCGGGGTCTATGGAGAGACCGTCAGGCTGCGAAATTTGGTGCGGGATCTGGCGGCCGAGTACCGGCTGCCCCTCCTGGATATGGCCCTGCCGGCCCTGCGCCAGCTGTCGGCAAGCCAGTACGAGCTGTTCATGAACAATCTTGAAATCCTGATTGAGGCCGATGGCAAATTGAGCCTGTTCGAGTGGGCCCTGCAGAAGATCGTCCATCATCATCTGGCCGCTGCTTTTCGCGGGTCCGAGGCCGCCATCCGGAATACCACCCTGAAAAGATCGGGCCAGGCCTGCGCGGTTTTGCTGTCGCTGCTGGTCTATTCCAATCGCCATAAAGGGTTGAGCAGTAAAGAGGTATTCGAGGTTGCCGCCGGGGAACTGGAAGGGGACGGGATCGAACTGCTGGGGCGGGAGGAGTTGTCCTTCGGCCGGCTCGACGAGGCCATCGATGAACTGGCCGGCTTGAAACCTATGGAGAAATCGAAGCTGATCAAGGCATGCGCGGCCTGCGTCCTGGCGGACTGCAAGATCGCTCCGGTCGAGGCAGAGCTGCTTCGCGCGGTTGCCGATACCCTGGACTGTCCGATGCCGCCCCTGGTGGTCCCTTAAAGGCGCTTGCCAAGGATATGGTGCGGAAGAGGAGAGCGGCGGATGGGAACCCGGCTTTTGGCGGAGGCGGCCGGGCAGGGCGGGGAACTGCGGTTGTCTTGCACCGGTCTGGATTTTTCCGAGAACTTCACCAAGGCCTGCTACCTTGCTTTTGAGTCGGCAAGCCGCCTGGAAAGTTTATCTGAAATGCTCCGGCAAAACTCCCGCCCTCCGGAAAGATATCACCTCAAGCCCCATTTAAGCCTTTTTTATGGCAAATTGACCCGGGAGAATCGGCAGAGAATCAGGGGGATGGTCGATCTGCCCGAAATCGTGCGTTTTGGAGGCCTGGCGGCGGTGTGCACCCCCGCTTCAACCAAAAGCAGTCGTGATGTTTTGCGCTGGCAGCTGCTGGCCTCGCGAGAATTGAAGGCAGCGCCGGAAAATTCTTAATCGACCGAGTCGACCAGTGACGAATCTGCCGGTTAGGGGGGGCTTGGCAGCTGGCCTGGACTCATTAATTTCGGGGGTTTGATGGAAAATTTTATCATCACCATGACCTATTTGCTCTTGGGAGTAGGGCTGCGGCGGCTGCCCCGCTTCCATGAGGAGACCGGCAATGTCCTGAGCCTCTTCGTGATCTATGTGTCGCTGCCCGCCGTGGTCCTGCTCAAGATCCCCGAGCTGAAGTTTTCCACGGATTTGCTGGTGCCGACTCTGATACCCTGGGCGATGCTTTTGCTGACCGCCCTGGCGGTACTGGTCCTGGCTCGGCTGTTCGGTTGGAGCCGGCCGATAACCGGCAGTTTGCTGCTCCTCGCACCCCTCGGCAATACCTCTTTTCTAGGAATTCCCATGGTCAGCGCCTTTTTCGGGGAAGGGGCGATCTCCTATGCGGTGATTTACGATCAGTTGGGCTCCTTTCTGGCCCTGGCTACCTACGGCACCGTGGTGATCTCCCTCTACGGCAGCCGTGAGGAGCGCCCCGGCTGGCGCGATGTTGCCGGCAGAATTGTAACCTTTCCGCCATTTATCGCTCTTATTCTGGCGGTTGCCTTGAGATCGGCGGTTTATCCGGAGGTGGCGCTGAGGATTCTCGAATCCCTGGCCGGCACCCTGGTTCCGGTGGTAATGATCGCGGTCGGTTTCCAGTTGACCGTCAAGATCAGCCGGGAGGCCCTTGCTCCTCTCGGGTGGGGACTCTTATTGAAACTGGTGGCGGCACCGTTGATCGCCCTGGCCGGCAGCCGTTTTCTGGGGCTGAGCGGCGAGGCCGTTGATGTCGCGATCTTCGAGGCCGGGATGCCGCCGATGGTTTCGGCCGGAGCCCTGGCCATTCTGGCCGGGTTGGCCCCCTCTTTAACTGCGGCCCTTGTCGGGTTGGGAATTATTTTAAGTTTCGTTACTTTGCCCCTTCTTTATTATCTCCTGAGTTTGTGACAGAAGACAGAAGACAGGAGCCAGGAGCCAGGAGCCAGGAGCCAGGAGCCAGGAGCCAGGAGACAGGAGACAGGAGACAGGAGACAGAAGCCAGAAGCCAGAAACCAGAAGCCAGAAACCAGAAGTTTGGAGCCGGGAGAAATGCTTAAAGATCACCCTCTGGGTTCTGGATACTGACTTTCTTTACAATATTATTGATAAATTGTCAGCATGGTCAGATCGCCGCCGTTTGGCTCCGGGCCGTTTGCAAGTCACGGATCAGGCCATCCATATATAAAAAACTTTCCCCGGTCCTTTATCGTGCTTAGTTTTAAAAACTGTAACTCAACTTTCCGGGTTGACTTATTATGTTGTAAAAAAGAACTAACTTGTTGCTACCTATGTGTTCAATTTCACGTCTCCGTCACCCCGGCATGTTTTGAGCCGGGGTCCAGTATATGGTGAAAGCCTTCCAGGTAACCACAACGTAACTGACTGTATTTACGTGCGTCTACATTTACAGATTTTATCGCAAATTTTGGCATAAATTGATACAAAGTTACTTTTTGATAAACCTCCGCCGCAGGCGGTGTGGCCCGCTGGATTCCGGCTAAAAACATGCCGGAATGACGAAAGATCTCTGGGTCTGTACGTATAAAATGTTGTTATTACATGTAAATCTCCAACCCGGAAAGTTGAGCTGTAAGTAATTGATCGAAGCCGTAGCTCCCATGTCAAATACTGATTGATGTTATTCAATTTGATTTTTCAAGGCTTTCCGACTCTGTTCCTAAGCGCGAAGTTACCGGAGGAAATGATTGTTTATGGACAGACGCAAACTAACCTTATTACCGTATTTATAAGGCATAAATCCATGGCGCAGGTAAGAAATCCGCTGGGAATATACGCATTGTTGCCCAAGACTAATTGTGGGCGCTGCTATCTGCCCTCCTGTCTTGCCTTTGCCGCCGCCGTGGTCAAGGGTGAAAAAAAGGCGACTGACTGTCCGTATCTGGAAAAATCTGTGGCGGCTAAATTCGGCGCTGATTCCGGAATGCGCGACCCCGACGAACTTAAACGCCAGGAAAAGGTCAGGGATTTGCAGGGTAAGGTGGCGGGGCTTGACCTGGCCGCCATCGCCGAAAAACTCGGGGGCACCATGGCCGGTGACTGTTTGAGGATCAAGTCCCTGGGCAAGAGCTTCCTGATCGACCGTCAGGGCAAAGTCTCCTCCGAATGCCATACCCATTCGGGTCTGACCATTCCCCTCTTGAGTTATATCGTCGAAAGCAAAGGGACCGACCCCGCCGGTGACTGGGTACCGTTTCGCGAGCTGCGGGACGGGGCGCCGATGGCGCCGCTTTTTGCCAGTAAAGGAGAACAGGGTTTAAAAAAGCTGGTCGACGCGCATACCGATCTGCTGGAACTGCTGATCGATATCTTCAGCGGCCTGCGGCCGGAGGCGGGGTTTTCCGCCGATATCTCCGTGGTGCTGTATCCCTTGCCCAAAATGCCGGTTTTAATCTGCTATTGGAAGGCCGAAGACGATATGGAGTCCGACCTCAATATCTTCTTCGATTCGACGGCCGGCGAGCATCTGGAGATCAGGTCGATCTATGGCCTTGCCGTTGGGCTGGTCATGATGTTTGAAAAGATCGCTCGCAAGCATTGCTGATCCGGCTATCCAGGTTGGTTCTTGATTTAGTCCTGAATCCGTGACGGCTTCGTGGGGATTTCACTTTATAAGCTTGTAATTGCATCAAATAATTGTTTTTCCCTGGGACGCCATGATTTCCCTGCCGCCCTGCGGGGCGCCCGATAACAGCGCATCTGCGGCGTTGGCAACTCGTTGATATACCATTAGTATTATCAACAACGTTGCCGCCTTGCATCTGCACCGTTCTCGAACGCTCACGGATTCAGGTTATTGATCCGCTTCCGGGGGATGATTTTATAGCCTCTTTCCTGTTCGGAGTTTTGAGAAATGCTGAATATTTCCGAAAACATCACCATCCCCGCCAACGAAATCGAGCTCAGTGCCATCCGCGCCTCCGGTCCCGGCGGCCAGCATGTCAATAAGTCCTCCACCGCGATCCATCTGCGTTTCGATATCAAAACTTCCTCCCTGCCGGAGCATTACAAGCAGAGGCTCTTGAAGATGTCCGACCACCGGATTAGCAGCGAAGGGGTGATTGTCATCAAGGCCGGCGGTTCCCGCAGTCAGGAGAAAAATCGGGAAGAGGCCCTCGAACGCCTGCGGGAACTGGTCCGGAGCGCCGGAGTTGTCCCTAAAAAGAGGCGTCCCACCAAACCCAGTCGAAGCTCGCTCCGAAAAAGGCTGGAAGGCAAAAAGAAACGGGCCCGGGTGAAAAGCATGAGAGGCAAGGTGGAAAGAAGTGAGTAGATTCCTCGGCCGGTTCGGCGGCGCTCTGATCCTCTTAGCGGTTCTTGGATCGGCCGGACTGGTCCGGGCGGATCGGTTACAGCCCTTCGTCAGTGACGGATGCAGCCTCTTTCCCGATGGTCTTCCCGGCCAGCCGGAACTCTGGCGTGCATGTTGCGTCGACCACGATCGCGCCTACTGGAAAGGGGGCACCAGCCGGCAAAGAAGGGCGGCCGACAAAGAGCTTGGCGAATGCGTCGCGGCGCTGGGCGCCCCGAAAGTGGCGGCCGTGATGACGGTCGGAGTACGTCTGGGTGGCACCCCTTATCTCCCCGTTCCCTTCCGCTGGGGGTTTGGCTGGTCTTATCCCCGGGGGTATGGCCCCCTGAGCGAAGCTGAGCAAAAACAGGTCGCAAAAAGAGTGGCCGAAGAAGGTCTGTCAGGAAAATAAGGCTCGCCGAGCTTCCCCGGCTTACGACATCTTCGAAAAGTCGCCGATTTTGAGAAAGAGTCGGGAGATGGCGGTCAAGAGGCTTAAGCGGTTGTCCCGGACCTTTTCATCATCGGCCATGACCATTACTTCATCGAAGAAATGATCGACCGGCTCCTTCATCTTGAGGATTACCCCCATGGCCTGCCGGTAGTCCCGGCTGTTCAACAGCGGTTCGCATTCCGCGGCCACATCCCGGAAGTTTTCGTAGAGGCTCTGTTCGGCCGGCTCGGTGAGCAGCGCTTTGTCGAGGGTGTCGCTCCGGTGATCCTTGATGATATTGCGGACCCTTTTGAAAGAACCGGCCAGGATGGTAAAGGTCTCTTCCTTGCGGACATTGTTCAAGGCGTCGATCCGGCGGCTGCAATCGATTACATCGTCGAAATCGACGGAGGTGACCGCATCGACGGCAGCGGCGGGGATGCCCCGGCCGAGCAGATCGTTAACGTAACGGCCCCTGATGAAGTCGAGTACCGCGGTCTGGGCAGCTGGAGTTTTCTCGGTGACTTTGTTGCCATAGAGCTCAAGGGCTTTGGCGGTCAGCTCGGCCAGGGACAGGGTGTAGCCCCGGGCGCTGATGATATGCAACAGACCGAGGGCCAGCCGCCTGAGTCCGTAAGGGTCGGTGGTGCCGGTTGGCTGCTTGCCGATCCCGAAACAGCCGGCAATGGTGTCGATCCGATCGGCCAGACTGACAATCGCGCCGCAGTCCGATTCCGGAAGGGGGGCGCCGGCTCGGACCGGCATATAGTGCTCGGCGATTGCCTGGGCGACTTCCGGCGGCTCCCGGTCGAGCAGGGCGTAGTCGCGTCCCATGGTGCCCTGCAGGGAAGGGAATTCGTTGACCATTTCGGTAAGGAGATCGGCTTTGGCCAAGAGCGCGGTCCGCTTGGCATCGCTTGCCGTCCGGGGCGCCGTCTTCTCCGCCAGCCATCCGGCCAGGGCGGTTAACCGTTCGGTTTTTTCCAGCATGGTGCCGAGCCCGGCTTGAAAAACCACCCCCGAAAGCTGCCCGACCCGGTCGGACAGGCGATGGTTCTGGTCCTCCTTAAAGAAAAACAGGGCATCTTCAAGGCGGGCGCGCAGGACCCTTTGATGCCCTTCCACGGCCAGGGATTGATCTCTGGTGGCGGTGTTGTTCACCGCGATAAAGTTTGGCAGCAGTTCGCCTTGATCGTCGACGATGGCAAAATATTTCTGATGCTCGCGCATCGAGGTGATCAATACCTCCCGGGGCAGGGCCAGGAACTTTTCATCGAAGGTGCCGCGGACGGTGTGGGGTTCCTCGATCAGGTTGGCGACGGTGTCTACCAGTTCGTCATCTTCCATGACCCGGCCGCCGGCCTCTCTTGCCGTTTCGGTGATTTCCCCGAGCACCGCCAGGCGTCGTTCTTCCGGGTCGGAGATGACGTGTGCCAGGCGCAGCTTTTCGAGGTAATCATCGAAATCGCTGACTTCGAAGGCTTGGGGTGCCATGAAGCGGTGCCCTCTGGTAACGGGGCCGCTGCACACATCGTTGATCCGGCAGGGGATCACTTCACCGGCGAAGCGGGCCAGGATCCACTGGATCGGCCTGGCGAAGCTTGCCGTCCCCGATCCCCAGCGCATCGATTTGGGAAAGGAGAGGTGATGGATTATCTCGGTTAACAGTCCGGGCAGGAGCTCCGCGGTTTTTGCGCCCTTCTTTTCGACCACGACCATCAGGTATTCACCCTTGGGGGTCTGCACGATTTGGAGATCGTCCAATCCTACCCCCCGCGACTTGGCAAAACCTTCACCGGCCTTGGTTGGCTTGCCGTCACTGTCGAAGGCGGCCGCTTTCGGAGGGCCGGTTACCTCCTCGCGCCGATCCTCCTGGGTCTTGGCCAGCCCTTCGACGCAGAGGGTGAGGCGCCGCGGAGTGGCGGCGGTCCTTATCGCACCATGGTCCAGACCGAGTTCGGCCAGGCTGGTTTTGATCATTTTTGCCATATCGGCAATGGCAGGCCGGATGTAACCGGCCGGGAGCTCCTCGGTGCCTATCTCAAAAAGAAGTTCATCCTGCATGATGTTTGCGCTCTCTGTTTTTAAAGCTGAGTTGAGCAGCTTGTCTGCTCAAACGAAACTTATGCCCTGTTGGGTGTAAAGCTGAGTTGAGCAGCTTGTCTGCTCAAACGAAACTTATGCCCTGTTGGGTGTAAAGCTGAGTTGAGTTTTGTCTGCTCAAACGAAACTTATGCCCCATGGATATAAAGAAGTTGTAGCGAAATTCATAACTATTCAGCCAAGTCGGTGACGGTTGCGGATCTGTTCGGCTGTATTCACCTGAAGTTAATTTACTGGGTTGCGTCTGTCCAGAATTGGTTTTTTTGTTCCACTGACTTCGTCGCTTCGGATTCGATAATTACTGCTGGACAGTTACGCGGAATTAATCTTGATGACAAGTTCGCAAAAGTCTCGGGATGGCTAAGCAAAAACTTCGATATACAAGGAGTAGTGTGTTTTTGCGACTGAGGCCATACATGTGGTATGCCGAAGGAGCAAAAATGCGCTACGACGCAGTAGATCGGAGTTTTTGCTTAGCCATCAATCTTCAGGGACCTTCCAGGGTCGCAAAGGTGTTAAAGCCCGCGGCCAGGTTTTTGACTGTAACCGTGAAACTGCTGATATCGTTGTTTTCCGCGAGCTTCTCCCCGATTGCCCTGGTCATGCTTTCCACCGAAAGGGATTTCCCGGTCGGCGCACACGCCGCGTCGGACCAATCTAAATTATGCAGGGTTACTTCCTCAATCATTTTTATCAGATCCTCGATCCAGATAAAATGTCTGAAAGAGAGGCTGACCTCGGCAATCCCCCACCGTCCCAGGAATCTCGGCAGACTGTCGTCGGCCTGGCTGGTCAGGGGAGGGTAGATGGGAACCTGGATGTTCATGATAAATTCGTCGGTCTGGCCGAGGGAGCCGTGCATCCGGCAGGTGTATTGATTGATGCCGACCAGGTCCCGGCCGGGCTCGTTCTTCAGAAAATAAGGGAACTCCATTTCTATATGGGCTTCCTTGGCCTGGAGCCGTTCCTTCATCTCTTCCAGAATGGCATGAAAACTCTTCAGGTCGATATTGCCGTGGAAACTGTTAAGAATCTCCACGAAACGGCTCATGTGGGTGCCTTTGAAATGGTGAGGCAGGTCGACGTACATATTGACCGTGGCCACGGAACTCTGGTGTTGCCGGGTCTTGTCGAGGACTTTGATCGGATATGAAATGTCCTTGACCCCCACCTTCTTGATATTGATGCGGCGGTAGTCGGGCTGGTTCTGGATGTCTTTCATGAGCGGAACTGTGCGGCCTGGAAGTGTTTGATTAGGTCCGGTTCCGCGGAAAAAGGCCTGCGGAGTGAAGACCGGTGCAGTAGGAATAGGGAGCTCGTTCCGATCGGACGGAGGGGAGCAGGGCGAGGTCAATCGCGGATATGACGCATTACCGACTCGATGAGCTGGCTCATATCGGCCGATTTAACAATAAAATCGTCCGAAGCCCATGACGACAGGTCCTGTTTGAATTCCTGATAGGCGGAGCTCAGGATGACCGGCATGCCGGCATCCATTTCCTTGATTTTCCGCAGCACATCAATGCCGTTCATCCCCGGCATGTTAATGTCGAGAATGACGAGGTTCGGTCGCAGGGTGGGCAGGATATTCAAGGCCTCTTCGCCGGACATGGTCGAGTGCACCTCGAAACCCAGTTCTTCCAGTTCTTCCCGATAGAGGAGGTGGATGCTTTCTTCGTCGTCTACGAGCAGGATCTTTTTCAACGGGATAACCCCCTTTGATTGGTTGGCGAAATTGTCTTGCTTTCGGGAGAATCGGGTTTTATCCGGAAAGTATCTTTCAAATCTCCGCCTCTTTCAGGAACTTGGCGGCCTCCTCGGGCGGGACTGGGTTTATGTAGAAACCCGAGCCCCATTCGAAACCGGCTATGGAGGTCAGTTTGGGCATTATTTCGAAATGCCAGTGATAGTAATTCAGGGTCTCGGATCTGAGCGGGGCGGTGTGCAGGACAAAGTTGTACGGCACGTTCGGGATGCAGGCGTCCAGACGGAGCATGACCTCTGAGAATATTGCCGTCAAGGATTCCATCATCTTCTCGGTAGTCGAGACGTAAGAGCAATGGTGATTGATGGGCAGCACCCAGGTCTCGAAGGGGGAGCGGGGCGCATAGGGTTCGATGGCGATGAAGTGCTCGTTGCGGCTGACGACCCGGATGTCTTTTCGGGTTTCCTGACGAATGATATCGCAGAATATGCAGCGATCCTTATAGCCGTAATAGCTCTTGCTGCCCTCAAGCTCGGAAACGATCATTCTCGGCAGGACGGGCAGGGCCACCAGCTGAGAATGGGAGTGTTCCAGGGAGGCCCCAGCGGCCCGGCCGTAATTCTTGAAGATCATGGCGTAGAGGAACCGGGAATCTTTTTCCAAGTCGATAATGCGGTCCCGGAAGGCCCAGAAGACCTGGATCATCTGGGCGGCGGGCAGATGGGAAAAAGAGGCGTCGTGGTCCGGGGTTTCGATAATCACCTCGTGGGCGCCGATCCCGTTCATCTTGTCGTAAATGCCCTCGCCTTCCTTGTTGAGATCACCTTCAATGACCAGGGCGGGGTATTTATTAGGCACGACCCGCAGGGACCAGCCGGGGGTATCGGGAGCCGGGTTTTTCCGGCCGTAGCTCAAGACCTCTTTCGGAGTAGTGGCCTCATTGCCCGGACAAAGAGGGCAGAATCCTCCCTTTGTCTGATTCTCTTCGATGATGAAATCGGTTGGCCGTTTGCCCCGTTCCGTGGAAATAATAATCCAGCGTCCGAGGATCGGATCTTTTCGAAGTTCCGGCATTTGTCAGGCCTTGGTTTTTTCTTCTTGTTCCTGGCGTGTTTTACATTCGATACAGTAGGTCGTCACCGGACGTGCCTCGAGCCGCTCCGGGGCAATGGGGTCGCCACACTCCTCGCAGGTCCCATAGTTACCGTGATCAATCCGATCGATTGCTTCCTCGATTTTCCCGAGAAGTTTTCTTTCCCGATCCCGGATTCGCAGTTCAAAGCTCCGGTCCGATTCGGCCGCAGCCCGGTCGGTCGGATCCGGATAATTGTCGCTGTGATCCGTCATTTCGGAAATGGTCCGGTCGGCTCCAGACAAAATGCTGTCGCTGATTGCCTCAAGCTTTTTTTTGAAGTGAGCCAATTGCTTCTCATCCATCTTTAGGTTCTCCCGATAATAGCTATTCTGGTAGTCTGGTGTCCAGCCAAGGCTCAGCTAATGCATACCGCTTGTAAGTTTAATATGCTTGCATGCGCTGCGACTTCAAGCTGCACGGCACCTTGCCATGCAGAGTCAGCCGTTTTTGCAGGCCCGCAAGACAGCTTTGCCATCCCGCGTCATATCTGTTCTTGACTGCACACTGGTCCCTTTGTAATCGCCGCTTTTACCGCCGGTCTTCTCGAGAAGCCGTATCATGCCGATGGTCATACCCTTATCGACCGCCTTGCACATATCGTATATGGTGAGTGCCGCCGCCGAAACGCTGACCAGTGCTTCCATTTCGACTCCGGTCTGTCCGGTGGTACTCACTCTGGCTACTATTTCTATAGTACATTTTTTGGGCTTTTTGACAAAGTCAATTTCTACCTTGCCGATCATGATCGGATGGGCCAAGGGAATCAGCTCGGGGGTCTTTTTGGCCGCCATGATCCCGGCCAGCCTGGCGATTCCCAGTACATCACCCTTGGCAATCCCGCCCTCGTCGATCATTTCGTAAGTCTCGGCCGACATCCGAATCTCGCCGCCGGCAATCGCTACCCGTTTGGTGTCGGGCTTTGCACTGACATCCACCATCCGGGCATTGCCTGCTTCATCGAAATGGTTCAAAGCGTTTTTGTTTGTGGAACAATCCGTCAATTAAGTCGCTCTTTTACAATAAAATGTGCGTCAGCTAATTTGCAAGTTAACGTTTTACGCCGCGCAAGAAAACTCAAGCGCTTTTACGGAAAAGCTTTTTGAAAAAACCATCCTCCGAGCGTTCACCGGTTTCGAGCTCGATCTCGGCGAATTCCTCCATCAACTCTTTCTGCCTGTCGGTGAGCTCGGTGGGCACCGTCACTTCGGCAATGACGAACATGTCGCCGTAACCGCTGCCTCGCAGGCTTTTAACTCCCTGCGATTTCAAGATGAATTGTTGATCAGGCTGAGTGCCGGCCGGGATGGTCAAGGACTCTTCCCCGTGAATCGTGGGAATTGTCGGGGTGCAGCCCAAGGTTGCCTGGGCGATGGAGAGCGGCAGCCTTAAAATGATGTTGCTGCCTTCCCTTTCAAAGTATTCGTGTTCCTCGACG
The DNA here is from genome assembly GCA_024637225.1 of Desulfobacterales bacterium. Taxonomy (GTDB): domain Bacteria; phylum Desulfobacterota; class Desulfobulbia; order Desulfobulbales; family JAGXFP01; genus JAGXFP01. Next base: position 16,738 of record JAGXFP010000056.1, on the reverse strand, counting down.
TTCAGGAATATGTAGAGATCACCGGCCGGGCCGTTGCGGCGCCCTCCTTCTCCCTCGCCGGTGACCCGCATCCGCGAACCGTTGTCCACTCCTGCCGGAATCTTCAGGGGAATCGACTTCTTTTTGTTGACCAGGCCATTGCCGTCGCAGTCGGTACATGGTTCCTTGACCACCCTTCCTTCGCCTCGACAGACGCGGCAGGTGGTGCTGACACTGAAAAAACCCTGGCTGCGAATGGTCTGGCCGCGGCCGTTGCAGTTGGGGCAGATTTCCGGTTTGTATCCCGGTCTGCTCCCGGTGCCATCACAGGTCCAACAGGTTTCGGGCTTGGTTATCTCAACTTCTTTCTCGACGCCATGGACTGCCTCCATGAACGAAATGGTTAGATCGTAACGGAGGTCGGCCCCCTGAATCGGGGCATTTGCCGCCCTTTCCCGCTGTTGTCCGAAACCGAAAAGGTCACCGAAGTGGGAGAATATATCGTTAATGTCACTCGGGCCCCCTCCGAAACCGCTGCTGCTCAGCCCCTCTATGCCGAAGCGATCATATATTTTCCGTTTTTCCAGATTGCCGAGAACTTCATAAGCTTCGGCGGCCGCCTTGAATTTATCTTCGGCCTTTTTATTGCCCTGGTTACGGTCGGGATGATTTTTCATGGCAATCTTGCGATATGCCTTCTTGATCTCATCGGCTGAAGCGGACTCGGAAACTCCGAGAATATCGTAATAATTTTCCGGCATGGGTATTTATCTACTCTACTGAATTTGCGACAGGCGCGGTGTCTGCCTCGGTTGTTTGTGGTTCGGATTTTCCTTTTCCCAGTTCTTCGATGTTTTCGAAGGAGACCTGTCCCGCCGCGATTTCCCGGAGGGTCATAACGCTCTCCTTGTTTTTGCCCTTGGTCAGAAAGGGTTTCCCCTTACGGTGCTGTTTCACTCTGGCAACGGCAAGGTGGATAAGGGCAAATCGATTCTCATTGCCGACTTTGGAAAGACAATCTTCAACAGTGATTCTGGCCATGTCTGGCTTCTCCTCATGGGTGATGCTTGATTGATCCTTGTCAAATAAGACAAACTCGCAAAAGTGATGTGCAGGTACGGCTTATAACCAACAGGGCATAAGTTTCGTTTGAGCAGACGAGCTGCTCGACTCAGCTTAATTTTATTATGTTGTCACGAGTCCATCAAATAAAGGTGAACAATGAATTCTACTCCATAATGCTTTTTTGACAATCGATTTTTTATAATTGGGGCTTGTTGGTCTGCCTCAAACATTTAATATGTATTATGGGGCAGGGGGATGAGTGGAATCAATATAATTATTTCAGGGGGCGAGCTTTTAAGTTCCGCCTCTGAATGTTGGCCAAAACTGATGTATATCAACGATTGCCCAGGGGCATCGGTCCGTTTATGACTCAAGAAATTTTCAGGTTCGCCGGGAGGAGGAGGGCTGTAGGGTGGTTGTCCGGGCGATTGTTCCGCGGGCCCGCCGCCTCAGCGGTCAAGGACTTCCCGTACTTTGCGGGACAGACCTTCCAGGGACATCGGTTTTTTCAGTAAGTCGCGATTCTCCACCATTTCAGCCAATTGATGGCCGACGGGCAGCTCGTCATAGCCGGACATGAAAATCACCTTGATGCCGGGATGGACTTGCCTGGTTTTCACTGCCAGTTCCATGCCGTTCATGCCCGGCATGATTATGTCGGTAAGAAGCAGATCGATCGGGTAGTTTGCCTGATTCATTATCTTGACGGCCTCGCTGCCGCTGCTGGCTGTCAGGACTTTATATCCGCAATATTCCAGGGTTTCGCAGACAAAGTCCCGGGCCGTATCATTGTCGTCGACCAGCAGAATCGTTTCCCGGCCCCGGCAAATCGCCTGGTCCGAAGGGGCCGATTCCGCCGCTTCGCTCTGCTGTTCATAGTCAATCGCCGGTAGGTATAAATTAAAGGTGGTTCCCCGGCCGACCGTACTTTCCACGCTTATATGGCCGTTATGCTGTTTGATAATTCCGAAAACGGTGGCCAGGCCCAATCCGCTTTCCCGATTGTTTGCCTTAGTGGTATAGAACGGTTCGAATATTTTTTTCTGGACCTCTTCAGGCATTCCGGGGCCGTTGTCCGTGATCGATATCAGGACGAAATTGCCCGGATCGACTCCGACAAGCTCGTCGACGGCCGGCCCTTCGAGGATGGCGGTTGAGGTTCTGACGGTAAGCTTGCCGCCCCCCGGCATGGCGTCCTTGGCGATGACCGCCAGGTTCAGCAGGACATGCTCGATATGGACAGGGTCGGCCATCACCGCCGGCAGGTCCGGGGCGGAGTCTAATTCCAGGACAATATCCTCGCCAATCATCCGGTCCAACATCTTCATCAGGTTGGAGATCAGCATTTTCAGGTTGATTACCCTTTTGGCCGTTTCCTGTTTGTGGCTGAAGACCAGCAATTGTCTGGTCATTTCAACGGCTTTCTGGCCTGAGTCGGCTATCGTCTCCAGGTATTTCTTCACCGGGTGGTTGTCATCCAGCCTGGCCATGGCCAACTCGGTATAGCCGGTTATTCCGGTCAGAACGTTATTGAAATCATGGGCGATTCCCCCGGCCAGGATGCCTATCGATTCAAGCCTCTGGGCCTGCATAAGCTGAAATTCCAGGTCCTTTTTTCCCTGCTGGGAAAACTCCCGTTCGGCGATCTCCTCCTTGAGGTTCTCGGCGAGATCCTTGGTGAACAGATAGAGCTCGTGGAGTTCGTCGTTGGTGTCTTTTTCGACAGGGTAATCGTAATGACCGGTTCTTATAGAGTTAATGGCTTTTTTCTGGTTTTTCAAGAACCGGGCCAGGCGGCTCGAGGTCAGCAACCAGAACAGCAGGGTCAAGGCGATAGAGCCGATCCCCAAAAACATGATGAGGGCGCGCACTTCCTGTTCATTCTGCTTGCCGCCGCTGACCACGTCTTCCAGGAGGGTTTGGGCAGTGACACGGAATTTCGCCGTTGTTTCAGCCAGGCCTTCCCTGGTGGCCATTATTCCAAGACGGTTTCGATAGGTCCGTTCACTGTTGGCGATAAATTTTTCCGCCAAATCCAGCAGTTCGGGATTTGGATCAAGATTCCTGAGGAGCTCGAACCGACTCTTCATCTCTTCGATGGCCGCGAAGTCGTTGGACTCTTCGAATTCGTGCTTCAGCATTTCCAATTGGTTGATGATGCTGCTTATTTGACTGTGGTCAATCTTTTCAGGCCGCGGTTTTTCTGCCTCCAGCATCTTTCTGTAGATAAAGTGGTTCTGGTTGATAAGGCGCAGGGTTGACAGGGTTTTTTCATAATGCTCGATAGCGGCCCGGGGATAGAGGTTCATTGCTTCCAGCATGATTGACTGACATGAATCGGCCCCGTCAGGGTTCGGCCCGGATTCGCAGTAATCCGAATGGAGAATCTCATTCGCTACCTGCCTGGTTCGGTCAAGATTCTCCCGGAAGTCCTCGTAGGACTTGGCGGATATAAAGGCAATATTGCTTTGGGCGTTGGCGGCCGCTTCCAGGGTATTGACTCTTAATTCGAATTCTTGGAGAAGGGCCAGGTTTCGCTGGCTGCGGGTGATCTCGTTAATGGTCGTGAAGGTCGTGACGCCAAGCAGAATGGTGAGCAGGGAGAGCAGGGAAAAGCCCGCAAAAAGTTTATGGGAAAAAGAAAATCTCATCATATATCCGCGGGGCTGAAACAGTGGGGAGCCGACTCTTGAAATACTCCTGAGTCCGTGACGGCTATCGGGCCTTTTGCCTTTAGCAACCTATAATCACTTGGTTTGCGCTTGTCCATAAATGGTCTTTTTGACCGCCAACCTGGTTAATAGAGGTGCGCAGTTATAAAAGTAGCCGCGTTTCCGACATCCTCGTTTCCCGGACAAAAAACCGGCTCTTTTGACCCCGCCGTCTTTCAAGCGTCCCAAAAGCGGCAACGTGTTGATATGGTAACGGGATAAGCAACCTCTTTACCCTCGTTACTCACGACCTATTTTTCGAATGGATTCCTGAGCAGTATGGTCTCTTCCCGGCCGGGACCGACCGAGAGCAGCGTGGTCGGGGTTTCGGTGAGTTCCTCGATCCTTTTGATATAATCCCGGGCCTTGGCCGGCAGGTCGTCGATGTTTCTTGCCTTGCTGATATCTTCCTGCCAGCCCGGCATTTCTTCGTAGACCGGTTTCAGCCTGGCGGTGGTTCTGATATTGCCGGGCATCGCCTCGTATCTTTTGCCGTCAACTTCGTAGGAAACCGCGGTTTTGAGGCTTTTCTCGCCACTCAAGACGTCGAGCTTGGTTATGGCCAGGCCGGTTATGCCATTCAAGCGGACTGCTTCGTTGGCCACTACCGCGTCCAGCCAGCCGCAACGTCTCTTGCGGCCGGTGGTGGCGCCGAACTCGCCGCCCTTTTTCTGGAGGGCTTCGCCGGTTTCATCAAAAAGTTCGCTGGGGAAAGGACCTTCGCCGACTCTTGTGGTGTAAGCCTTGAGGATGCCGATTACCTGGTCGATATGGCTCGGTCCGAATCCGCTGCCGGTGCAGGCGTTGCCGGAGATGGTGTTTGACGAGGTCACGAAGGGATAGGTGCCGTGATCGACATCGAGTTGAGTGCCCTGAGCTCCTTCAAAGAGGATGTGTTTGCCGGCCTTGCGGGCCCGGTCCAGTTCCACGGAGACGTTGCCGATATAGGGGGCCAGTATTTCGGCGTGGTCCAGGTATGCAGCCAGAATTTCATCAAAAGAGATCGGCTTGGCGCCATACTTGGTGGTGAGCAGGAAGTTTTTTTCATCGATGTTCTCCCTGAGTTTCTCCCGGAACAGGCTCTCGTCGAGAATATCTCCGGCCTTGATGCCGCTGCGCAGAATTTTGTCGCCGTAGCAGGGGCCGATTCCGCGGCCGGTGGTGCCGATCTTGGTTCCGTCTTTTTTGGCGCTTTCGCTGGCGCCGTCCAATAGCTTGTGATAGGGCATGATCAGGTGGGCGTTCTGGCTGATGGTGAGTCGTTCCGGCGAGACGGGCAGACCGGCTTCGGTCAGCTCGTTCATTTCGCTCAGGAGAATGGCCGGGTCGATTACCACGCCGTTACCGATCATGCATTTCTTGTTTTCGTAAAGGATGCCGGAGGGGATCAGGTGAAAAATGTACTGCTTGCCTTCAACAACCAGAGTATGGCCGGCATTGTTGCCCCCCTGGAACCTGACCACATAATCAGCGTAATTGGTGAGCAGGTCGACAACCTTGCCTTTGCCCTCGTCACCCCACTGAGTGCCGACGATAACCACGTTAGCCATTAAAAATCTCCTTAATTTATATCTGCATACGCCAGAGGCGAAAAATTGTCGGTCGCGCAGGAAAAGCGCGAGACGCCGGTTGATTAGTGGATTCAGGATTGATGGCGTTGCAAAAAGTCGCCAGCTCCTGCGTTGCTGCAAATTGTCTCGTCATTGCAGCGTCCTGAAGTAAGTTGCATACCTCGAAATTCGCGCGTCTTGGATCTGACGATTTTTGCTTAGCCATCTCCATTTCAAGACTGGTGGCGTCGCAAAAAGTCGCCAGCTCCCGCGTTGTTGCAAATTGTCTCGTCATTGCAGCGTACTGAAGTATGCTTTATGCCTCGAAATTCGCGCACCTTGGTCCTGGCGATTTTCACCCCGCAAAGAGGGATTGCATGCTTCGCCGTCCTGGGATTTTTGCGAATTTATCAAAAATTGGCGGATTGCCGAAAAATCGTGCTCCACGCCAACCGATCAACATAGCCAAAGACCGTGGAAAAGTCAATTGTCACCAAGGTGATCCTGCCGGGCTCAGTGCTTGGCGCTCCCGCTTGACACCGCCGGGCAAATGCCGTATTTTTTAGGCAGTGTTCGGCGGCGGCGCACGACCCCGTCCGGCTGTTTCGGCTTCGCGTCTTAACCGGAGAAAAGGTTTGTAGGCACCGCGTCTTTTTTAATTGCCGACATCGACGCCAGACCCTAGCTCCCCGGCCGCCACTCGGATCTTCGGCCCCTTGCAAAGAGTGCTAAAGATGGTAGTCCTGGCCCATGATCGTTACATACCACATACTGTAATACGAGCTGGTGAAAAATGTTTGGCATTGGACTTCCCGAACTCATTCTGATCATGGCGGTGGCCTTAATTGTGGTCGGACCGGAGAAATTGCCGGAACTAGCCCGGGGACTCGCCAAGCAACTTGTCGAATTAAAGAAAGCCGCCAATCTTCTGAAGGACAGTCTCCAGGAGGATGAGCTTGAGCGGAACTCTCCGGATCACGATTTGCCGGTTGGTTTCTCCCGTCCGGAGGAGCTTGCCGCGGCAGGGCGCAAGGCGGCCGGGAGCGAATCAGGCGATCAGGAAGAATCTTCCGAGCCAGACGAGCCGGACGAAACCCATTCCGCTTCCCCTGATGATCGGTCCGGCCGGGAACCGGTGGAGCAGGCCGGGGATGGAGCTGCCGGGGAAGAAAAGTAGATGGATGTAGAAAATCCTCTACCCAATTTCCTGGGCGACCATTTAAAGGAGTTGCGCCGCCGGGTGGTGGTCCTTTTTGCCTCGGTGTTATGTTGTACGGCCCTGGCCTATTATTTTTCCCGGCCCATTGCCGCTTATCTGATTCAGCCGATCCTTGCCGCCTCCCCGGAGGTTGAAGGCTTGATCTACACCGGCCTTACCGAAGCCTTTGTCGGCTATCTGAAGGTGGCGGTGCTGGTCGGGGTGGCGGCCAGTTTTCCGGTCGGATGTTACGAATTGTGGATGTTCGTGGCGCCGGGGCTGCGGGGGCGGGAAAAAAAGATTGCCCTGACCGTAAGTTTCTGGGCCACTTTCCTTTTTGTGGCCGGGATAATTTTCGCTTATTTTGTCGCCCTGCCGGAAATCCTCACCTTTCTGATGAATACCGCCGGTCCCCAGTTGCAAGCCAAACCCCGGCTTGATTCCTATCTTACTTTCACGGCCCGGACTGTTTTCGCTTTCGGACTCGCCTTCGAGATTCCCTTTCTGATGGTTGCCGCGGGCCGAACCAGTCTGGTGTCCCGCAGATATTTCATCGATAAGCGCTGGATAAGCTACGGGGCTATCTTGATTCTGGCCTTTCTACTGGCCGCCGGCGACTTGTTCGGGGCGGTTCTTCTGGCGCTGCCGCTCATCATTCTCTATGAGATCGGGGTCCTGCTGATGGTCTTGTTCTCTCCCCGATCGGACCCTGATTAATTGTTTTCCAAAATAGCCGCGATCGTTTATCATCAGCTTCCGGACTATTTTCCCGCGAGGAGGTGACAGAAGATGGCAGAATGGGCGATTTTATCCAAGAACCGTGTGATCAAGCGGTTTAACATCGAAGAAGGCCAGTGTCTGGCGATCGGCCGCGGCGACAATGCCGATGTCATCGTGAACAATTCCTCGGTATCCCGCAAGCATGTCTCTCTGGAGCTTAACAAGGGTTTCTATTACCTGAGCGATCTTAACAGCATGAACGGGACCAGGGTCAATGGCGAGAAGATCAATTCCGAACGGCAGGTTTTTGAATCGGACAACATCTCTATCGGTAAGTTTGATCTCAAAATAAGCAAACGCCTGACCGATGACGAAGTCGAGGCCGGTTCAGTTGCCGCCGACGGGATGAATATGGAAAGTCACAACCAGACCCTCTATGTGACCGGCATCCACAAATCCGGAAAAAAGGAAACCACCGCGCCAAAGAATCGCCTGTCGGTACTGCAGGGCTATGGGACTCCGGCCAAGCTCATCTTGAGGGGAAAAACGATCACGGTTGGCAAGGATCCTTCAGCCAATCTGGTGCTTACCGGCGCCTTGACGGCGAAGTGCGCCTTTACCATCGAGTATCGCTCCAATGACGGTTACTTCGTCATTGCCAGGCAAGGTATGTTCAATAAAGTCATGGTGAATGGCAGGACGGTCGACAAGGAAAAGCGGCTTAAACCGATGGATGTAATCGAGGTCGGCAAGACCAAGATCAGGTTCAGTTAAGCTCCCGAAAATCAAAAGAACTTTGTAAGATCAGTATTCCTTTGAATCGGTTGAGTCGGCGATCGGATGCCTGGCAAGACCGCAGTGCAGTTTCTCCCCGGGATCATGGACAGATAACCAGGTAATTACAGGCTGACAGGGTCAAACTGCCCGATAGCCGTCTCGGAATCAGGTGCTTGCCTTGACATCATGGTTCCAGGCCCACTCCCTGCTTGAGCAGACAGCAGGAGATGCGGTGCAGGGGGGCGCCGTCCGGTCCGTATGGGATATTGCCGGCCTGGAGGAGCCGGTTCATCACGCATCCTTCCGGAATCTCCAGTTCGAAAAAACACTCTTCGTGCAAACCCGCCCTTTTCTTCAGCTCGTCATCTTTTATTTCCAGGGAGTGGATCGGATGATCCTCGCATAACGGGCACCGGTAAACCCGGCCGTTGGGGAAGATAAAGAAGTTTTCCGCCGCCCGGCCGGCGCATTCGAACTTTTCGTTTTTATCAAGGAATACCTTGGGATAGATGGTCGGGATGCCGAGGGCGGCCGCCTGAGCCGCAACCGGCGGCACCGTCCTCAGCCATTCCTCCGGGGTCAGTTGCAGGTTTTCGGGGTCTTCCGCCGATTTGCCCCGTAAGCCGATGACCTGGATAAAGAATCGATTGACGCCAAGCTCGGCCAATAGCCCCGGCATCCGGTGCAGCTGCTCCAGATTCATCCGGCTGACCGTATAGATCAGACTGGTCGTAAAGCCCAGGGCCGCGGCTTTTTTCAGGTTGGCGGTACAGGTTGCGAACACGCCCGCGCCGCGGATCTGGTCGTTGATCTCGGCGTCGGGCCCGTCGAGACTGAAGCTCAAGACGGCGTCGTCGGGGGAAATGCGCTCGAGCAGGTTATGGAAAAGATAACCGTTGGTGTCGACGGTCACCGAAGAGTAGCCGAGTTCCCGGGCCTTCTTGACGGCGAAGGCCAGGTCCGGATGCATGGTCGGTTCGCCGCCGAGAAAGATGACGTTGGACTCTTTTGCCGGCTCGTAAAAAAGCTTAAGCCACTCCACCATCTTTTCCCGGCTGACCATTTCGCTGCCGTGTTGTTCCCTGTTTATATAGCAATGGCGGCAGGCGAGATTGCAGCCGGTCAGGATATGGAAGAAGATGTTGCGTTCCTCGGGGCGGAAAGCCAGGGTCTTGACGGCGGAATTTTTCATGATTGTCTCAGGGTATATTCAGCCAGCGGGCTGCCCCGCCAGTAGTCATGGTCGGCATTTCCGAAGAACTCTCGGAACAGGGCCAGACACTCGGCGCGGCGGAGATGGGGGACGATCTCCACCCGCATCTCGCGATAAAGCGGGGCGAGCCCGGAGAGGTCCAGGCCGGTGCCGCCGCCCATGGCGTCTTCGTAACCGTAGACGATCCGCCTGATCCCGTTTAGCAGCATCGTCGTGTAGCACATTAAACAGGGCTCCATGGTGGCATAAACGGTGACCGCGTCGGGCGGAACCTCCGGGTGGCCGCTTAGAAAAAGGCGCAGGGTCGAGATTTCGGCGTGGTCAAGTTCGTTGGCGGCTTCCCCCCGGCTGTTACTCCTCCGGCCTCTGGCCATGACTCGATCGCCTCTGGCGATAACGCAGCCCACCGGGAATTCTCCGGCCCCGAGAGCCGCCCGCGCTTCCACCAGGGCCTCGCTCATATGCTGTTCGTCGAAGGTTAATTGCCGGTCTATCATCTTTTTTCGCGGTAATGGGTTAATCAACGGATTTTGGATTCTGCTTAACATGGATATCCCTTTGCGGGAAAGGAATAACGATACCTTTTTCACCGAAGGATCGATAGATTGCCTTGAGGAGATTGTGGATTTCAAGGCCCTTGCCGGCCGGGTGTTCAACCCAGCAGAGCAGTTCGAAATTAACCGATGAATCGGCAAAGGAGCGCAGCCGCACCCGGGCCTCCGGTTCCGCGGAAACATTCGGATTGGCTCGGGCCACAGCCAGAACAATCTCCTCCACCTTTTCCAGATCGCTGCCGTAGGCCACTCCGAACGGAACCCTGATCCTGAATCTCGGGACTGGAGCGCTTTCGTTGATGATTTTCGAGTTCGACATGATCGAGTTGGGAATAGTGATCATCACGTCGTCTCTGGTCTTGATCCGGGTGGAGCGGATGCCGATTTCGACGACTTCGCCCCGATCCTCATTGTCGACGATGATGTAGTCGCCGATCTTGTAGGTCCGGTCCAAAAAGATGCTGATCCCGCCGAAAAAGTTGGCCAAGGTATCCTTGGCGGCCAGGGCGATGGCGATTCCCGCGATCCCGGCCGAGGCGAAGAGCGGGGTGAGGCTGATTTTCCATACGGTCAGCAGCCAGAGTATCGCCGAAACGATAAACACCACCCCGGTTACGTTCTTGAGCAGCAGCAGGACATCCTTGCCGATTTTATCCTCCGGCGAGGCATGGTTGATTTTGGTCTGGAAGACCCAGCTGGTTGTCCTGACCAAAGCTATGGTCCAGATCAGCAGGATCATGCTTCTGGCGATCGACGGCAGGATGGACTGCCATGGTTCGGTCAGCGGGGCCACGTCGAGCGCGTGCAGGACTCCGAGCCAGATGATGGTCCTGTATATCGGTCGGTGGGCAAAGTCGATGAGGTGGTCGTCGATGGTTATCCTGGTCATCGCGGTGGCCTTGCGCAGAATCTTGTCGATCAGCAGATCGGCGATCTTGGCCAAGATGAAATAGACGGAGATAACTATGGCTATTTTGATGAAGATATTTTCCTTAACGACTTGAAAAATGTCCAGCAGGCTGCCGAAATCCATGGGCGCGGTCTCCGTTTGTTTCACATAAATTAGCTGGCGTCGCAAAAAAATCGCCAGCTCCCGCGTTGCTGCAAATTGTCTCGTCATTGCAGCGTACTGAAATACACTTCATACCTCGAAATTCGCCCGCCTTGGAATCTGACGGTTTTTGCTTAGCCATCCCGTGAATTTCTGAGAACTTATCAAATTTAGAGGTTAAATTAGTTATATTATCATTATCCGCTCAATTCTGCATTATGCATTATGATTGAGTGATGGGATCGTAAGCGATCACAGGGTGCCGAATCTGCTGTGTTATCGGCCTGCTCATGTACACCAGTACACATCGCAGGCCGATGCCTTGCATCTTCGGCACCCTGTAATCGCTTACCGGCTGGGAGATTGGCCAATCCTGGGCGGCTTATCCCGTGATCGGTTACATGGGATCGAGCCGCTCTTCGTTTTTCGGGATATGAACTTCCGCAAACGAAGCGCCGCTTGAAAAAGCCAGCGAAGTCGTTTAGAAAGAACAGTTCGCCTTTCGGTCCTTATTTTAGATCGGAAGAGCATTTATGAAAAGCCAAGACGGTGGTGTTTGCGGTGAATGTCAGGGAAAAACTTGAGAAAAGAGAACGGGACACTCTTTCCGAGTTCGCCTGCTTGAGTGCTTCGAGCAAGGGACGCATGCGAAGCGAGGAAGAGTGCCCCTTGCGCCCGGCCTTTCAGCATGATCGCGATCGAATTGTCTACTCCCAGGCCTTCAGGCGCCTGAAGCACAAGACTCAGGTTTTTCTGGCGCCCACCGGGGATCATTGCCGGACCAGGCTGACCCATACCCTGGAAGTTTCGGAGATCGCTAGAACCCTGGCCCGGGCGATGGACCTTAATGAGGATCTGGTCGAGGCGATCTCCCTGGGGCACGATCTGGGCCATACTCCCTTCGGACATGCCGGGGAGACGGTGCTCAACGAATTGGTTCCCGGCGGTTTCTCCCATTACCGCCAGTCTCTGCGGGTGGTCGATGTCCTGGAGAACGGCGGAGACGGCCTGAATCTTACCTATGAGGTGCGGGACGGCATTGCCAGGCACTCCAAGGGGTATGGCGAGGTGATTCCCGCCGACAGTCACGGCCTGCCCGAAACGGCGGAGGGGTGTCTGGTGCGCTACGCGGATATTATCGCCTATCTGAGTCACGATCTCGACGATGCGATTCACAGTGATGTGATCAGTGAGGGTGATGTCCCGGAAGAGTGCCATCAGGTGATGGGCCGCACCCATTCACGGCGGATCATGACCATGGTCGAGGGGGTCATTTCCCATACCGGACCCGGCCCCGGTTCTTCAGAAGCGAAACTGGTTTTTTCGATCGATCCCCGTGTCGGCGGTGCGATGCAGACTCTGCGGCATTTCCTTTTTCACCAGGTCTACCGTTCACCCCGGGTTCATAATGAATACGTTAAGTCCCGCAAGATTCTTACCGATCTCTTTCGGTATTTTCTCGAAAACCGGGAGATCCTTGACCAGGAGGGGTCGGGAGTGACGGCCGGATCATCCCCGGTAAGACAGGTCTGCGACTTTATTGCCAGCATGTCGGATCGCCATGCCCAGAATCTTTACCATCGCCTGTTTGTACCGGAAACCTAAGCGCGGCCGGAAAATGGGCCGCTGAAAAAATAATCGGAGGTTTTTGCAAAGTGTCGGAAGAGATAAAATTCGTACCCTACGAGGTTGCCAAAAAGATAGTCGGCGAGATAGTTGACGAGGAGCATCTGCACGAAGCGAACCGGCGGATCATGACGGTTTACGATGTCGACGGCCGGGAGCTGTGCTGGTTCGATACGGAGGAGATCATCACCGAACTCGGCATTGACAAAGCCGATACCGAGCAGGCCAAGGAAGCGGCGGTCGATTACGCCTTCAAGCATATTCCGGTCTGGGCGGTGGAGGATGTTCTCAGGAATCTTGAGAAAAAGTAGATGGGCTAGACAACACCCTTCGGTATCGGCGCCACTTCATTGCCGCCGAGTACATAGCCCCCATCCACTTTAAGGATTGTGCCGGTCAGGTAGTCGCCGTCTTCCAGCAGATACCTGATCGCCTTGATTACGTCCCTTTTGCAGCCGGTCCGGCCTAAGAGGATGTGGTCGATGATGGCCCGCCGCTCTTCGGGGGAGAGGAGTTTCCAGCCCCTGGTTTTTTGGGCGTGCCGGGTTTCGAAAAAACCGAGCATCAGTTCGTTCACCCTTACTTCCGGCGCGCCTTCGCGAGCCCAGGTTTCGGTCAGCAGGGAGATTGCCCGGTTGGCGGCGCTGTAGCCGTCGTTGAAGATCGGAGCTGCCGGGCCGGAACGGCCCACCAGACCGGCGATCGACGAGATGTTGATCACCGCGCCGCCGCCGGACTCCTTCAACAGGGGGAGCGCCTCTCTGAATACCCACCTTTTGGCCTTGAGGGTTGTTTCAAGCTCCAGATCCCACTGCTCGGAAGTATATTCGCCGTGAACGATCGGCATGCCGCCCCGTTCAATGTTGTTGATCAGGATGTCGAGGCCGCCGAATTTGCCGCTCAACTCGGCGATCATCTTCCCGATCGCGGTTGGTTGGCGAAGGTCGATATTCAGGGCCAGATGGTCGCCGCCCAGCTTCGCCAATTGCCCGCGGGTCTCCGCCGACTCTTCGGGCCAGTCGAAAAAGGTGATGGCCACGGTTACCCCCCGGCTCGCCAGGTAGAAAGCGATCTCCTTGCCGATGCCTTTGCCGGCCCCTAGAACCAAGGCGTGTTTGCCTTTCAGCTTCATGCGGATCTTTTTGGAATATTAAGGGATGATGGCTGCGCGGATAAATCGATCAGCTTAGTTGGCCCCCCGGCACTTCAGTTTGACCTAGCAGATTTTTGTTCGCCCGGTATCGCTCAACGAAAATGCTCTGGACGGCAATCCTGAAAAATCATTTAAGCGTTTAGGTTTCCTGGCTCTTGAGGGCCAGGCGATGGCCGGGGTGGATTGTGTCGTCCTTGAGATTGTTCCAGCGCCTGATCTGTTCCGGCGTGGTTTGGAACTTTCTGGCTATCGCCCAGAGTGTGTCGCCGCCGATGACCTGATAATAGTCCGGCCGCAAGCCGGCCTCGGTGGTCACCGGCCGGACCTTCTTTCCGGCGGCCGCAATCTGGTTTGACTCGATGTTGTCGCTGTCCTGCAGATAAAAGGCGAGTTGCTGGCCGGCCCGGATTCGATTCAGGTTATCCAGGCCGTTCCAGGCGGCGATCATATGGGCGGGAACGTTGTAGCGCCTGGATAGTTCGGAAACGGTTTCTCCCGGTTTTATCTTGTGAATAATCATGTTTTCCGGCAACATTTCGGCCGGCTTCAGCCCGGCGGTCATCAGGCTTTCGTCAATGAGTTTGTAGCTTGTGGTCCGGTAAGGAATTCTTAATCTCTTGCCGGCCATAAGCATATTGCTGCGCAGATTATTGGCCTTGAGCAGGGTTTTCTTATTGATATCGTATTTCTGGCAAATCCTCGAAACCGTTTCGCCTTTTTGGATTACATGGGTTTTATAGGCGGTGCTGATAGTCGCTTTTACCCTGGGCAGGTTCAGGGCGGTCAACTCTTTCTTGCCCGGGGGCAACCGCACGGTATAGTAGTTCGTGCCGGGGGGGGTAATGGCCCTGCGCAACTGGCGGTTTAAATTGTGGATTTCCTCAAGGGGTGCCTCGCAGGCGACGGCGAGTGCCTCCATGGTGGTCCAGCGTGGAACTTCCAGGGTTTCGAAGGCCAGCGGTTCCTCATAGGCAATGTTCTTGAAGCCGTAACTTTCCGGATCCTTGGCGATTATGATGGCGGCGATCAGCTTGGGGACATAGTACTTGGTTTCATTTTTGAGTTGCGACCCCTTGATCAGCTGCCAGAAATCCCTGGAGCCTTTTTTGCGGATCGCCTGTCTGACCCGGCCGCCGCCGGCGTTGTATGCGGCCACGGCCAGTTCCCATGAGTCGAATTCAGCGTAAAGATCAGAAAGGAAACTAATGGCCGCGTGGGTCGATTTGATCGGGTCACGGCGTTCATCAATATAATTGTCGATGTCCAGACCATAAGCACGGCCCGTGGCGTGCATGAATTGCCAGGGACCGACCGCCTTGGCCCGCGAGTATGCGGTGAGCCGATAGCCGCTTTCAATCATGGGCAGGTAGGCGAGATCGAGGGGCATGTTCGCTTTTCTAAGTTCTTCCTGAATCATCGGCAGATAGCGGCCGGAGCGCTCCAGCCATTTCTCAAAGGTCTTATGCATGGAGTTTTGGAATTTATCCAGAAAAAACTCGACATGGCTGTTGATCGTGATCGGGAAATCATACTCGATTTCCTGTTTGACGATTTTCAGTTCTTCCGTGCTGACGCTATCGTCATTTTCCAGAGTAACGCTTTCAGCCGGACTTGGGAGAGGAATTTCTTCTTTGGCCGGGGGGTCAAGTTCTTCCTTCTCCAATGTCTGCGCAAGTTCTTCCTCGACAATTTTGCCGAGGGTTACACCGCGGCTGTCTTCAAGGAAATAAACCAGTTGATCTTGGCTGATCAGATCTGGTGTGGGGGGGGGTGAGGATGAAGAAGAGGAGGATTTTTGCAGGACCGGGCTGCATCCCCAGAGCAGGGCAACGGAAAAAAAGCAAACCAGTTTTACTAACCTTTCTAGTGATCCGCCTCGTGCCGCTTTGTCTGGGGTTTTGAAGATAAACATATGAACAAATTATCAGTTGCCGGATTTTTTGGCCACAACTTCTTGCGCCTCAAGGAAGATAATTTTTTCTCAATTTGTTGCCGGAAGCGTTTGGCGGTCATATATTTTTCTGATTACCACTCAACTTCAGCTAATTTTTTTGGGGGTAGGCCGCTCTTTGTCCCACCCCTTGTGTCATAATTCTCCCAAATTCACTTACAAAAGGAGAATGACATGCCTAAAAACAAAGTTCAATTCCAACAAGGTTTGAGTTTGACACAATTCCTCACACAATACGGCTCCGAAGAGCTGTGCAGATCCGCCCTGTTCAGGATGCGCTGGCCGCAAGGGTTCCAATGTCCTGAGTGTGGGCATGGTGGTTATTGCGAGATTCTCAGCCGTAAGCTTTATCAATGCAACCACTGCCATTCTCAAACATCATTAATAAGCGGATCAATCTTTGCCTCGACCAAACTACCGCTTAAGACATGGTTTCTTGGTATCTACTTCGTAACACAGTCTAAAGACGGGATATCATCTCTTAATCTGGCTCGTACCTTGGGCATTTCCGCTACTGCATCCCTGAGGATGAAGCACAAATTACAGCAGGTTATGAAAGAAAGAGACGATATGAATTCCTTGAACGGCTTAATCTTGATAGACGATGCCTACTGGGGTGGCAAAAAACGCGACGGCAAGCGAGGTCGTGGTGCCACTGGCAAGATGCCATTTGTTGCCGCTCTATCGATTACCCCAGATGGCCTCCCATATCATTGAAAATGAGTCACATTAGTGGGTTTACCAAGTCGGAAATAACCTCCTGGGCTGCAAAACACATGAACTCTGGGAGCTTAGTCGTTTCCGATGGTTTAAACTGTTTCCCCGGTGTAACGAAATCAGCTTGCGAGCATGAGGCAATTATCACCACCACTGATTCAGGGTATGATGAATTCAAGGTCTTCAAATGGATAAACACCATGATTGGTAACATCAAGAATGCCATTCATGGAACCTACCACGCCGTGAGCGAGAATCACTTACCTCGTTATCTCGCAGAGTTTTGTTATCGCTTTAATCGCCGCTTCCAGTTGGAAGAAATGGTCAATAGATCACTGCTGTCCGGTTAATGAAATAGATACGGCCTGAATCTTACCTTTTATAGTATAATGCGGTTACCGCTAACCCATTGACATAAAAGGAGATTCAGGCCATGGCCCACAATAACACAGTGCTGTCCCAAATGCTCAAGC
>JAGXFP010000055.1 GCA_024637225.1 Desulfobacterales bacterium | reverse complement strand
GGGCAAGGGGCAAGGGGCAAGGGGCAAGGGGCAAGGGCGGTGAGGGGTTAGGGATGAGGAGCAACAGGCGGTGAGCATGGCTGGGAAATTAAAAGTGGCTCTATAGAATACTCAGCTAAAAGCTATCGAGGAAGTTGATTGTATGCGTAATATGTCATTCATTTCGACGCAGGGAGAAATCTTTTGTTTTAGGTGCGATAAGATTGCTCACATTCGTTTAAAATGACAGAAATCCGTATTGGATGGGAAAACACACCAAGGGATATGGAAATTATAAAAGTATCGTTTATACCGCAAAAGGGCATAAGTTTCTTTTGGGCCGGCAAGCGGCCCAACTCAGCTATATCTTTGTCGTCATTCCGGCTAAAAACATGCCGGAATGACGGATTTTTTTCGATGCGTGGTAAAACCGGTTATCAACAATTTGCGAGTTCTCTAATGTGCCGCAAAGCACAGCCCTCCTTTTTGCGAATTCATTATCTTTTGCTTGCCCCTTGAACCTTGTCCTTTTCAGTTTGTAGCTTGCCATTCACCCTGCCCTTACCTCCCCAGCCTCCTCTCCAGTTCCCCGATCTTTCGGGCCGCTCCCTGGTCGGAGGGATCAAGCTTGAGCGCCGTCCGCAATGCCGCCAGGGCTTCCCTGGTTCTTCCCGTCTCCGCGTAGGCCAGCCCCAGATTGTAATGGATGTCGGGATTTTCCGGGCTGAGGCGGACCGCCGCTTCAAAACCGGCGATCGCCCGGCTGGACATGCCCCGCATGGCGTAGACCGAGGCCAGATTCACCTGGACCCGCAGGTTCCGCGGTTCATGGGCCAGGCCTTTCCCTAATAAATCGGTGGCGTCAGCCAGCCTGCCCTGGGCGGCAGCGATGTTGGCGAGGCCGATATAGGCGTCGACGGAAGCGGGTTCCAGGCGAAGGGCGTTCCGGTAGGCCTGCACGGCTTGGGCCGGCCGGCCCTGGTCCTTATAAATATTACCCAGGCTGTTAAAGGCGTCGACATCATTCGGATCAAGACGAATCGCTTCCCCGGCCTCGAATTCGGCCCGGACCAGCTGGCCGTCCTCCCAGAGGACCACGGCCAGGTTGTTACGGGTCCGGGCCTTACCCGGCGACTTGGCGGAGCTGTCGGCCCAGAGAGCGACCGGGTCGCGCCACAGCTCATTTCTTTCGACCGTCCAGGCGGCGCAGGTCAGCAGCAAGAGGGCGAGGGCTCCGGTTTTGAGCCAGGCCGGTTCGATAAGCCGATGGGCCGCGGCGACAAGGGGCAGGGTCAGAAACATCGAGGGCAGATAGAGCCGGTGCTCGAAGATTATTTCCAGGCCGATCACCGTGGACTCGATCAGGAGATTGAGCAGAAACCAGGCCAGGGCGAAGGAGAACAGCAGGGAGAGCCAGGCCGAACCCGGCTGGCCTACTCCGTCCGTGGTGCTGGCCGTTGAACCGCGCCGGGCGCCAAGGATTGCGGCCCCGGCCAGAAAAACGATGAGGAACCCGGCCAGGAGCGTCGCGACCGGCTCCAGCGGGGAGCCGGAGAGGGCAAAGTGATGATCAAGATTTAGGCGCTGGGGGGCGGGGTAAAAAAACAGGCTGAGATAGAAGACCACCACCCGCAGTTCGGTCAGCATTCTTTCGCCAAGGGTGAAATCCCGATGACGGTAGGTGTCCTGGATGGCGGCCAGGGGGTCCGCGCCCAGATGAAGAAAAACGATAAACAGAAAGAGCCCGGCCAGGGCGAGAATAAAAGGCAGGGCCCGCTTCAGCCAGGCCCGGCTCAGGTCCTGGATGAAGTACCACTCGCAGAGAAAGACCATCACGGGCAGAGTGGCGGCGATTTCCTTGGAACCAAGGGCGCAGAGGCCGGCCCCGGCGGCGCCGGCCAGCCAGACCCGGCCGGCCCGGGCCGAGGGGGTCAGCCTCCCCCTCATGTAGAGCCACAGGGAGAGGACGTAGAACATGGCCGCCATGCTGTTCATGCGCTGGACGATATAGGTCACCGACTGGACGTGAACCGGGTTTACGAACCAGAGCAGCGCCGCCGCCAGGGCGATGATCCCGCTGGAGTCGCGATAGCGGCCGGCCAGGGCGGGAGACCGGAGAATGGCGGCGAACAGCAGGTAGAGAAAGATGCCGCTCAGAATATGGATGCTGATATTGACGGTATGGTAACCGGGAACCCGAAACTGGTGTAAATAGTAATTCATGCCGAAAGAGAGGTTGGCCAGGGGGCGGCTGCCGAGAAGGCCTTCAGACCAAGTGCGCCAGAGGCTTCGAGGAGAAAGGTCGGTCAGGCGAGTGCTGAGGCTCTCGCTTATATTCGGCGCGTCGTCAAAATAGAAGGGCGCGTCCAGGGAGTTGCCGTAGAGCAGCCAGCCGATCAGGATAAACAGCAGGAGCGGCAGCCATTTACGATGTCCGATAATCAGGTTCAACTATGCCTCCTTGCTGTTTGATTTCGATAATGTTGGGTGTTTTCAGCATCCTGGTTTAAGCGCTGAATATTATATTCATCTTGCCGGTTATGCACCAACTTTCTTGTCCGCCGATTTTGTTAAGGTTCAAGGTTCAAGGTTCAAGGTTCAAGGTTCAAGGTTCAAGGGACAAGGGACAAGGGACAAGGGACAAGGGACAAGGGACAAGGTAAGATTTGAAAATTGGAGCTGAGTTAGGAATGATAAATTCGCAAAAAGTCGAATAAAGTTGGAAATCAGGCAGAAAAAAAGAAAAATGGACAGCAACCCGAGGTCAAAACCGGTTACCGTTTTCCTTGAACCTTGAACCTTGAACCTCCCCTTGCATCTTCCCTCTTGACAATTAAAGGGGCGGCAAGTACTTTTCAAAAGTTTAAGGGGGAAATCAACGGATCTCCGGAAGGTATCGATAATTTTCATCCGCATGGGGGGGGAAATGAAAAAACAGGCGACGATATGCGGGTATAGGACCGTGATTGTACTGGGTTTATTTGTTGTACTATCAAATTTTTCCGGAGTGGAGGCGGCGGAACCGGTCATTACCGTGGTCTCCCCGCCGGATCGGGTCTGGGTCGAGCGGGCTGAGATCGATCTGGCCGGGCTGATCAGGGGTCCGGCCGAGACCGTCAAGATAACCGGGGCCGGCAAGGTCAAGGTTGAAAAGGGCGGGGTCTTCGGGACGGTTGTCTCTCTTGACCGCGGCCTGAACCGCCTCAAGGTGCGGGCGGGGGACGATGCCCTCGAGCTCTCGGTCTTTTACAGCGACGACCCCCGGAAAAACCCGCCGCCCCCGGAATTCAAGCGCCTCTACAGCCATTACGAGCCCGAAAGCCGCCCGTGCGACCAGTGCCACCGCTTAAACGGCGATCAATACGACTTCGGTCGTCTTCTGCCGGCCCGTTCCAACTGCTCCGAATGCCACGATGATATCGGCGGGGCCAAACATGTTCACGGCCCGGTCGGGGCCGGAGTCTGCGTCTCCTGCCACAGCCCCCACGGCTCCTTTAACCGCGCCTTTGTGGTCAAGGCCGGCGGCGAACTCTGTACCTCCTGTCATCAGGACCGCCACGACGAGTTTGGCCGGGAAAACGTCCATCCCCCCCTGGCGGACGGCTGCGCCGATTGCCATCATCCCCACGAGTCGGAAAACCGCTATCAGCTGATCTACGAGGGCGATTCCCTCGCCTCCCTCTGTTTCGGCTGTCACGACCAGGAGATGACCATGGGAGAGAGCCGCCACCCCCCGGTTGAGGAAGGCGACTGCCTGGCCTGCCATCTCCCCCATTCCTCGGATAACCGGGCCCTGCTGACCGCGACCATGGAGGGCGGCGCCCTCTGTTTTGAATGCCATGACTATCTCAAGGAGGATTTCGAGAAGGAATATCTCCACGCCCCGGTCGAGGATTCCTGCACCGAGTGTCATGATCCCCACAGCGGCGCGGCCCGGCCCCTGCTCAGGGAGCCGGTCGCCGAGCTCTGCGCCGGCTGCCACCGCGATTATACTCCCGAGGTTTACGAGGCGATCGACACCGCCAAGACCGAACATCCGCCGGTCGCCCAGGGCGAATGCGTCATCTGTCACCGCCCCCATTCTTCCGATAACGCCGCGCTGCTCGCCGATAAAATGACAACCCTCTGCGTTTCGTGCCATGACGCACTGGGCGAGACCCTCGCCGCCAACGAAAACCTGCATGGTCCGGTCGAAGACGGCGATTGCGCGGCCTGCCATCAAGTCCACGGCTCGCCCTTCGACAAGCTCCTGGCCAGGTTTTATCCGGTCGAATTCTACAGTGTCTACGAGCAGAACAGATACGCCCTCTGCTTCGAATGCCATGACCAGGATATCGCCAGGAGCCGCAGAAGCGAAACCCAGACCGATTTCCGGGACGGCAGCAACAATCTCCACTATTTCCACGTCAATAACGACAAGGGCAGGACCTGTACCGCCTGCCATGATCCCCATGCCAGCAGTCAGGCCAAGCATATCAGGGATGAAGTACCCTTCGGGGCCTGGAGCTACCCGATCAACCTGACCAAAACCCTTACCGGCGGCGGATGCGTAGTGGGCTGCCATGCCCCGAAAAAGTACGATCGGCAAAATCCCCAAGCGGCTGAATAGCCGGGGCCTTTGGGGCTGTATGTATCGTCTGCCCGAGCCGCCGCGCCTACCGGAAGCGATTTTCGGATGTGGGCTGGTGGATGAGCATAATCTTAGAGGCCCGAGGGCTGAAATATCGGTATGCGACCATGGGTCCGTGCCCGGCAAGGGGGGCTCCTGGAATCGCTGTACTTAAAACCACTATGAGCGATGAAAACGGACCAACCAGGGTGAAAATATTCAAGTTCGGCAAGTTTGCCGTTTCTCTTGGGCTGGTGTTGGCAACGCTCCTTCCGTGGAAAGGAACTGGTTTCGCGGCCGGCTTGACCTATAACGGCAGCTACCAAGCCGAGGAAAACGCAGGGGGGGAATTTATCCAGCGCCGGCAGCAGAGCGCGGGCCTCTCCCTGAGCCATGAGCTCACCAATATTATTTCCCTGAGGGAATATGTCCGGTACAACGAAAGGTGGGAAGAAAGTACTGATAATAAATCGGAACAGATGACCCAGGGGGTCTCCCTTATTGCCAACCATGATCTCTGGCAAAGCGATTTTTCCGCCGCGTCGACCCTGGACCTCGGCAGTGAACATGAGCAACTTGAATCGGAGAGTTATGGAGCCCGCTGGAAAAGTAAGTGGAAAACAGATATGGTGCCCGGACTGGCGGTAAGGCTGGACAGCCGGAAAGAAAGCAGGGGGGTCCGCGACAGCGAGGATTTGGGGATGTCGACCGCCCTTGATTGGCGGAGAAACAACCTCTCTTTAACCTATGATTATCGCTGGCGGCAACAGGAGCCGGATTGGGCGGAGCTTCTGGATACCACTACTTCTCAGGATTTCCAGGCAGGTTACACGTACTCCTTCTGGCAAAGGAGATTGAGTCTGGGCTTAAAGCACAATTATCGGACCACCAGTAACGAGAGAGAGGCCCGGCAGACCGGTTCCTTTTCCCTGCCGGTCAACCTGATCGAGGTCCGCACCGGAACCGACGCCACCCCGGCTGACGCCTTCGAGGACCCTTCGGTGGCGATCAATAACCAGATGGATGACTCCGTACTCAACGTTTCCGCCTACAGTGTGACTACCAACAGTACCTTTAACAATATAATGATAAGACCTGATGGCGTTAACATTGACCAAATCCATATCTATACCGAGATCGATCTCGGCGGCACCGCTCTCGACGGCTTGACCTGGTCCGTTTATACTAATGATCTTCTTGGAACTTCCTGGGATAGCGTGCCGCTTAACGGGATCAGTTATAACAGTATCCTGCGACGTTACGAGCTGGATATCGGCGAGCTTGCCGTAGATTATCTGAAGATTGTCCTTGATATATCATTGCTTGGCACCGATATAAATTTCACGGAAATCGAAGCCCGGGATAATATCTTTTTAAGCAGCGATACTGTCATTCTGAACGAAACCGATACAAGTCAAACCGGTCTTTCTCTTGGAGCCCGGGTCACCGAAAACCTCTTGCTTTCCTACCGGGCCGATTTTGAGACCCGGGAAACCAGCTCGGTCGCGAGAGAGAGTGACCAGAACGAACTGAGTCAATCCGCCGGGGCGCGTTATCTTTCTCCCGATCAGACTTTTTCCTCTTCCCTGACCTTCGGCAACCGGCGCAGGGAAACCGAGACCGGCGCCGGCGTCACGGAAAATGAAACCAGGTCGTACGCCCTCGATCTGGACAAGCAATTTTTGCCGACCTTATCGGCCGCAATCGGGATCAGCAAATCAGAGAACTATCAGGATTCCACTCAATTCAGCGAAGCCATGACCTATCGCCTCGACTCTTTTGCCAAACTATATCCAGATCTTGATCTGAATATACAACTTAATTATGGTGAGACCACAAATTTCCAGACCGCGACGAAATCGGATAACAACAGGGCGACGGTCGGCCTGCTTTCCCGGTTGAGTCCCGCCATAACCTTAAGTCTCCGGGAAGATTACAGCGAATCCGGTTCATCCGAATCGTATAAGACCGTGGCATCGTTGAATTGGCAGATCTCGGATATGCTGGTTGTCAGGGGCAGGGCGGACCATAACCGAACCGAAAGGGACGATGCCGGCAGCACGGAGGCTGTGGGCTTTAATTCCAATCTTAATCTGGCCTTAACCACGGATCTTTTACTGGAAGTCGACTACAGTAGCAGTCGGGCGAGTGGTGATGTCACGGAAACCGGCGAGGCGTCGCTGAACTGGTATCCGAAGTCCTGGCTTCGTCTTGAAGCCGGTTGTTCATATCGCCACGCTCCAGCTTTGCCGGCTGATGACTACAGAGGGTATGCCCGAGCTGATATAAACTTCAAGCTGCCCTGATTTTTTGAAAAATAATTTGTCGTTCCAGGTTCAAGCTAAAAGATGGTGAGGAGTGAGGGGTGAGGACATGGACAAGATGCAAATTGTAAGTAAGGTGAAACACAAAAAGGAGAAGGCTAAATGCGGAGATTAGCTCTGGTCGCTTTTATTTTATTGAACTCGATGCTGGGTGGTTGCAGCGGTAAATTTACCGATGACGTTTTTGTGCGGCAGGATGTGGATTTCGATTCCATAACCCGGGTGGCGGTGCTGCCTTTTCAGAACAATACCACCGACAACTTTGCCCATCAGCGCATCAGAAACGTGGCGATTACCCAGTTGCTGGCCAGCGGCATGGCCGATGTGGTGGACCGGGGCATTGTTGACAGTGTTTTGTATGAGGAAGTCATCGACCCGACCCTGCCCATCGATCTGATCAACATGAAGAGGCTCGGCCAGAGACTCAATGTCCAGGCCTTTTTACTGGGTTCCGTCGATATGGTAGCCGGAAAAGGATCGGGCACCTCTTATCCCCAGTTGGCCCTGACCCTGCGGCTGGTGGAAACCCAGTCGGCTTCCATCTTGTGGCAAAACAGCGGCCATTGGACCTCGGAATCCTTTACCGGCAAGATCTTTGGGATTGCTCCAACCGATAGTTATCATGTCAATATCGAGTTGCTTAATAAGATGATGCGCAGTCTTCCCACGTCTCGGTGAGGTTGAGGACAGGTTCAAGATACAAGGTTCAAGATACAAGGAGTGAGGCGTGAGGAGTGAGGAGTTATTTTGTGGCGGCCTCTGGATAATAAGTAAAAATATGCTATAGTTACAGGTCGGTGAAGTATGGTGTTTTGGGGTTTGTCCCGGCGGGAGACGAGATGCTGAGGCTTTTTGTTAAATTAATGGTTTTGGGGATTTTTCTGCTGGCCGGGGCGGCTCCCGTCGCGGCGGAGGTGCTGGCGATTTTCCCGATCGAAGACCTCAGTGAAGGGCGCAATGGGGTCAATAACGAGATTTCCGAATATCTCGCCTGGGAGATGAACAAGCGGGGCTTCGATGTTATCGCCGAGGATGAGGTAATTCCATTCATGGCCAGGCATCGCATGCGTTGGCTCGGTTTCATGGACACCAGGAATATAATCGCGGCCAAGGAGGAACTTGGGGTCGATTATATTCTTTTCGGGACTATATCGCTTCGGGAAGAGAATCTGGCCCCTTCCTACGGTCTGACTCTTTATCTGGTCAGAGCGGATGATACCCGGACCATCTGGACGGGAAGTTCCGGGTTGAGCAGCCAGGATATCGTTAAAGTCCTGGGGATCAACGAGGATCTCGAAAAAAAGGGGTTGATGGCGAAACTTACCCAGAAAGTGCTCGACACCTGGCCGGTGGGCATGGATTTTGTCGCCGCCCAGCAGCCTACCCTTGAAATTGACACCTACGAACTGACCCCTCAGCATGTCCAGCGGGGGGACGAAGTCAGGTGTTATGTCAGGCTCAGGACAAAGTGGGCCGAGGCGGACATGCCCCGGATTTTCTTTAAAGCGGCGGGCCGGGTCTATCGGGCAAGCCAATCCAGGGATGGCCATGATTTCGAAGGGGAATGGATTGTAGCCGAGAGGGATGGGCGATATCCGGTGACCATGGTGGTTAACTGGCCCTCCGGGCGGAAGAAAGTCGCCTATATAGGCGCCTACACGGTTGACAGCACTCCGCCCCGGGTGGTTCTGGACCTTAAGGGAGTCCAACTCCAGGGGACTGTTGCCTTTCGGGACAAGATCATCATTGTTCCCCGCCTACTGAGGCGCGAACCGGTGGCGCGCTGGCAGCTACGGGTCGAAGACGAATTGGGCGAGGAACAGATGAGTTCAATCGGCTACGGCAATCTGCCCAAGCGTTTTGTCTGGAATGGCCTTGGCCGCAGCGGCTGGCCTGCCGAAGAGGGCATTTACAAGATAAGCCTGCAAGTCTGGGACAGGGCCAACAATGTCTCCGAGACCTCGGAGCCCGTCGCGGTGGCCCGCACTCCGCCGACCATGGTCCTGGAAGCCAAAAACCGGGGCCGTGACATGATTGTCGACCTTACCCATGAAGGTTCCGTTCCCGTCGCCTTCTGGCGCATGGAATTGCGTAACGATGACGGTTCGCTGATCAAGGTAGCGGAGGGGGAGGATCTGCCTCCGAGTCTCAACATGAATCGGCCTGGCAAAAACTCGATCAAAGTTGCCGATGAGCTGGGACCCGGTAAAAAAATTAAGGTAGCCGACGACCTCAAAGAGCCTAACAAAACGATCAAGGTCGCCGAGGAAGGACTTCGGCCGCCTAATAAAACGATCAAGGTTGCCGAGGAAAGGCTCAAGCCCCCCGGTAAATCGATCAAAGTCGCCGGCGAGGAGCACCGGCCGCCCAGCAAGACCATCAAGGTCGCCGATAGACTCACACCGCCGCCGAAGAGTAAGACCATAAAGGTGGCGGAACAGGTCCCCGTCCAGATCGATATGGTCCGTCCCGAGGATAAAGACAAAAGGAAAGTCGAGGCAACAATTTTTGTCAGGGATATCCTCGGCAATGTCAGCAAGCGGAAGATCGACGATCTTTACGGATATTTCGAGCAGCAGAGAATTGGGCTGGAAGGTGAAGCGGAGCAAGAAGAGGAGGCCCCGGCCTGGCTGGAAAATTTCTAGCTTCAGCCGATTAAGGATTGAGGAGTGAGGGGCATAAGGCGGTGAGGGGTGAGGCAAAAACAGTTATTATGATCTTTCAACTTTTAACTTATAACTTCCATCTTTTAGCTTTTAACTTTTAACTCTATAAGCTGCCCCTTGAATCCAGTTTCAGGGATATATTATGTCGGTGAAAATATCTGGGTGGGATCCCGCCTTGAAGGTGCTGATCCTTGTATTGACCCTGCTGCTTGGTTCATGCGCCCTCTTCAGGAAACCTCCGGTTGTTTTGAAAATGGCCGAGTTGCCGTTGGCGGGCGAAGTCTGCCGCATCGCGGTTTTGCCCTTTACCAATCAGACTGAATACAGCATGGCTGAAACTATGTTCAGCCGCTTTTTTGTCTCCGCGCTTATCGAAGAAGGCAATTACCTGGTCGCCCAGGAGGGAGATGTCAGAAGGATTCTCCTTCAGATGCATGTCATGCCCGGGCAAGAACTCAGTTCGGAACAGATCCGCGCCGTGGCCGACCGGCTGGGGGCGCAGATCGTGATTTCAGGAGCGGTATTGGAGATGAGGGACAAGATCAGCTACGGCAAAAAACTTGAACCTTCCCTGGCCGTGGTTTTAAGGATAATGGAAGCCGCTTCGGGGCGGACCCTGTGGGTGACCTATAATCGTGCCGAAGGACGAGATTATAGAAATATTATGCATTTTGGTGTAATTAATTCCGTTGCTGCCCTGGCTCAGAAGGTCTCGGTGGAAATATTGAAAGTTTGGGAAAACGAGGGGTTAAAGGAATGTACAGAATAGCTGTGAAGGTTATACTGGCGGCTTCGATTTTTTCGGTGCTGCTCTCCGCCGGGCCGGTCAGGGCCGCGGAAACTTTGGTTACCATTAATGGAATTGAGTATAGCGCTCAGGATTATAGAGACTGGTGGGGAATCTGGCGGGAGCCGGGCATGGATTTTTTCGAAACCCCCCAGGAGTATATAGACTTTCATCTATTGGTCGAGCAGGCCAGGCAGATGGAGTATTACGACACTCCGGAATATCAGCGAGCGGTGGAGGTCTTCTTGACGGTGCGGGCCCTGGCCGCTCTGAAGCAAGAGGAGGTCGACGCCAAAAACAAGGTAAGCGAAGAGGAGATCCGGGCGGAATTTGAAAAAAGATTCTCTCCGATGTGGTATGTGCAAATCCTTGGTTATGACGACGCGGCCAAGGCCGCAGTGGTCTTCGCGGAAATGCAGAAACACTTGGGGCAAAAGTCCGGTCGGTTGATTTTTGCCGATTTCGGCGGAGTTTCACCTGAAGAGGGAGGCCCCTTGTTTAACCAGGAACTCCAGCTTTACCCGGAAAAGATAGCTAACGATAAGGAGTTCTGGCTGCCTCTGCTCGCGGATCTTGAAGAAGGAGGGGTGTCGGAGCCGGTGTTCCTGGAAAGCCTTGAGCGCCACATAATCGTGCGGCTGGACGGGATCAGCCGGCCCGATGAAAGTTATTTCGAAGAGAAACGCCTTAAGGTGGAAAAAGATTTACTGAAAGATAACCAGCAGCGGTTGACCGGTGAACTTGTCGAAAGATTGAAGGAGAAATATCATGTCGAGGTTGACCAGGAACTGAGCGACAGCTTGAACCTCGAGGACGAATATCCGGCCGAGACGCTGGATCAACCGGTAGTTAAAATGGACGGCCTGGAATTTATCGCCAGGGATCTTCTTGAAAACGCCAGGAAGGAAAAGGTGCTTCGCCATAGTCTCACGGATGATCATCTCAAAAACATAGTAATTTCAAATCTTATCGGCCAGAAAGTTACCAATATGGAAGCCCTGGGCCGCCATTATGAGCAGACAAACCCCGGCATTAAACGGGTTTATAATTTTTATCGGAATAATACCCTGCGGAAAAACCTGCTGGCCGATATGCGGCGCAACCTGGTCGTCTCCGACGAAGAGATCAAGGAGTACTACGAAGATAACCTTCCGCGGTACACCCTGGCCGGGGAACTTTCCTATGCGATCGTTCGAGGGGATCTGGAGTTGTTGAATGACATGCGCCGCGCCATCGCCCGCGGCGCGAATTTCTTTAACGAAGCAAAAGATCGGGGACTTAATGCCGAGCTTAAGAGCCAGGTTGACGCGCTTCGGGAGGCCGAGGTCGGGAAGCAGCTGGCCGGGATCGAGGAAAGCGAAACCTCCGAGCCCTTTCCTTATCAGCAGGACTATGCCATGGTCAGACTGCTTAAAAGGAAAAAGGATTTGCAGTTGCCCCTGGATCGGGTAGGGCTTGAGATAAAAAAACATTTGCGGGAAGAAAGGTTCGGCAAGGCCAGGAAAGATTATCTTGAAAAGATAAGGTCTTTATCCACTGTAAAAATAAACCAGGATGTCTGGTCGCAACTTAAAAAAGAGTATAACGATGAAGAAAGTTAAAGCTGAGTTGAGCAGCTTGTCTGCTCGTACGAAACTTATGCCCTTGCGGTATAAAGCTGAGTCGAGCAGCTCGTCTGCCCCTACGAAACTTATGCCCTGTGGGTATAAAGGTCTTTTTTTTCTGGCCGCGATCCTAGCGGCCGTGTTGGCGGGTTGCGCGGGCAGTCAACCGGCAAGCCAGGGCGGTAAAAAGCAATGTCTTGATTGTCATGCCGAGCTTGCCGATAAATTTTTCGCCGGGGTGGTTCATCAGCCGGTAAAACAGAAGGATTGTAAAAAGTGCCACCGTCCCCATGGCTTGATGGGTGGGTTGTATCTCCGCAAGGAAGTCCCCGGCCAATGTTTCGAATGCCATACAGAGACAGAGACTTTTCGGAAGAGTAGTTACCAGCATGCCCCTTTTGCCGGTGGAGAGTGCGGCAGCTGTCACGAGGTTCATAATAGTCCTCATGAAAAATTATTGATCGTGCAAGAAAAGGAGCTTTGCTATTCTTGCCATGGCAAGGACAAATTCGTTCGGGAGAATATTCACCCCCCGGTCGCGGAAAACTGCTTTACCTGTCACCAGCCCCACGCCTCCGGGTATCCGGCTTTGCTCGTCCGGGATCCTGACGCCCTCTGCCTGGAATGCCACGAGGTCAATGAGGGAATTGTCCTGCGGGCTCACAGTAATATCTCGGTGAGCAGTGCCTGTATGCGGTGCCATGACCCCCATGGTTCCAAGGAGAAGGGCTTATTAAAAAAGAACGTTCATCAGCCGGTCAGAGAGGGGATGTGTTTCGAGTGTCATGTGATTGATGAAAAAACAGGGGGACTCGTTTTGAATTCCCTTGACACCAAGGCCTTATGCCTGACCTGTCACGAGGAAAATGAGGCGGCCGCTGGAATTCATCCTCCTTATGCTGAAGACTCCTGCCTTGATTGTCATGCTCCCCACGCCAGTGACTACCAGGGCATGCTTAACCAGGCGCCCCCCGAATTGTGCGGATCGTGTCACGAGCAGGGTTCGGCGGATAAAGGCGGCGCCTCGAAGATACACGCGCCGGTTCTGAAAGGGGATTGCCTGGCCTGCCATAAAGGCCATGACGCCACGCAGAGCTCAATGTTGATTAAGACGAAAGAATCTTTATGTTTCGATTGTCATGAGAGCGGTGATTACGGCGGTGGAGTCGAAGGAATGGTCCATGCGCCCGCCGCGGAGGGCGACTGTCTGGCCTGCCACGACCCCCATAAATCCCAGGAAATTCGCCTATTAAACGATAAGGAGGAAAAGTTGTGCTTCTCCTGTCATGATAAAGTCCTGCAAGAAAAAGGGGTGTACAGCCTGCACAACCCCTTCGGCAAAGGACAATGTTCGGGTTGCCATCAACCTCATCAGGGCAAGGTCGCCTCCTTGCTGCGGCATAACCAGGAAAACGGCGCCCTTTGTTTTTCCTGCCATGAGGAAATGGCGGAACAAATCGCTAACGAGGGAGCCCACCTCCCCTTCCGGGCTGGAGAGTGCGTGGAGTGCCATGTTTCCCATTCCAGTGACTTTAGTCCGAACCTGACCCGGCAAACCGGGGATTTATGCCTCGAGTGTCATGATGCGATCAAGAAAAAAATTGACTCCGATCCATACCGCCACAGCGCCCTGGCTGAACTCAATTGTACAGCCTGTCATAGCGCCCATGGCCTGACCGCCAATAAGGCTAATCTCTTGTTTGCTCCGCCGGACCTCTGTCTGAAGTGCCATATCCGGGTGGCCGACGATTTGCAGAAAGGGGTAGTTCATCCGCCGGCCCAGGAGGATTGCCTGACCTGTCATGACCCGCACAGTTCCATGTACAAAAATGTGCTTGTCGAGGATGGCGCCGCAATTTGCGCCGAATGTCATGAGATCGATACCTCTGATCCCGAAAAAGCCCATCGCTTTATGAAATCCCGGGATGGATGCCTTAACTGCCACAACCCCCATGGGGGGAATAATGAAGCCTTGCTGCATCCCGAGACCCATCAGCCTTTTAAAGAGGGGCGCTGCACCCCATGTCATGATTCGGGGGGGAATAAATGAAAATTATTAAATTTGCGGTTTTAGCGGCCTGTCTGTTGTTCGGCTATCACACGGAAGTTTTCGCGGCGGGAAGCTGCTTTCAGTGTCACTCCAGGCAAGGGTTTACCAAAAAATTCGTGCATGAACCGGCGACCCGGGAACAGTGCCGGGAGTGTCACAATCCCCATGTCTCGAAGCACAAAGGGTTGTTGGCCGATGAAAAAACCGCCCTGTGTTACGGTTGTCATCAAGAGTTGAAGGAAACCCTGAAAGCCGCCAAGGTAACCCATAATCCTTTTGCCGGCGGAGAATGCCTTGTCTGCCATGACCCCCACAGCTCGACAAAAAAAGGGCTGATCCGTGAATCGGAGACTGGATCGGTCTGTTTTGATTGCCATGAAGAGCTGGCAACTCAATTCAAGTACCGCCATCAACCCTTTGCCTCCGGAAATTGCCAGGTATGTCACGACCCGCATGTGGCCGAACGGATCCAGCTGCTTGTCGATGACCCTGACCGTTTATGTGTTTCCTGCCATCGCGCGGACATTGAGGCGGCCCATAAAAAATTCTCCTATAAAGTCAAGGAGGAGGGATGTTTGACCTGTCATAATCCCCATGGCAGCGACAGCGCCAGCCTGGTGCGAAAAGTTCTCCATGCTCCGTATCAGGATGATTGCGGCACCTGCCACAATAATGGACGAATAGCCGGGGTGGAAAAATGTCTTGAGTGTCATGATCAGATTGGGGAGAAACTCAGCTCCATCCATGGTCATCTGACCAGCAAGGGGGGGAATGGCTGCATTAATTGTCACAGTCCCCATGCCTCCGACTTCGACAATATGCTGCGCAACCGGCAGAGCCAGGTTTGCCGAAAGTGTCATAGCGACACCTGGGATGTTTATATCGATAAGCCCTACAAACATCCGGACGCGGAAGTGTGCAGCAATTGCCACGCGCCCCATGGTTCGAACTATCCGGTGATGCTCAAGGATGACGGTAATGCAACTTGCAGCAGTTGTCATGAAACCCAGGGGACCTTTACCCATCCGGTCGGTGCCGGCGTGGTCGATAAACGGAACGGCCAGATCATGACTTGCGTGACCTGTCATTATCCCCACGGCACCATTTTTGAGGCGAATCTGAAACTTAGCGGTTCCATGGAACTGTGTGTAGAGTGCCATAAAAATTATTAGACATCGGGAAAGCTGATTATGAAAAATATCGCTACGAACAACCTGCCGACGGAAAGGCGAATGAGGGTGCAGCTTTTCTCTTCTTTCCTGGCCGTCCTCTCTGTCTTGGTTTTCTCTATCGGCACAGCAAAGGCCGCGGGCGGCTGGACCTGGCAGTTCGACCTGGCCAGCTCCGATAAGAACACCCCTTTTCAGATGATTACCTCACTGTATATCTCGGCCGAGAATGAGCGCTTTTATGTGGTGGAGGCGGGCGGCAACAGCCTCCACTCATATCAATTCGACGGTGAATTTCTGAACACCTTCAGCCCCGAAGGCGCCTTGGCGCAACCCTTCGACATGGCCCGGCAGGGAACATCCGGTGAGCTCTGGGTTATCGAGAAGGGCCGGAACAGTCTGACCAGGATTGATCTGCAGGCCCAAAAAATAGTTCCCGAGGAGTTGCACGCCGAGGGGAGGCTCGTTTACCCCGAGCGCTTGATCCTCGATGAAGACAGGGTTTACGTCCTCGACAGGTTGAGCGGCAATGTGATCACCTATGATCATGATCTTAAGGTCTTGCATGTTTTGGAAAGTCCGGCAGCAGGGGGCGGCTTTGTCGATTTTGTCGTCAAGGATAACGAGATCTGGGCTCTGGACGCAAGGATGGCGCGAGTGCATACCTTCAATGCCGACGGGGGCAGCGGTCGGGCGCTATCCCTGGCCGGCTATGATTTTTCCTTTCCGGTTGCCCTGGAAGTCGGTCCTTCAGGCTTTATCTACATACTCGATAAACATCAGGGCTCGGTCGCGGTTTTTGATGGCTCCGGCGAGTTCAAGTATAATTTTTTCGAGAAAGGCCACGACAAAAACAGCCTCTATCTTCCCGAGGATATCGTTTTTGATCCATTAGGTCGTCTCTGCGTGGTGGATGGCGGAAACGGCCGGGTCGGCGTTTTCAGCCGCTAGGGGGAAGCATGGTGCAACGCCAAACGCTTTGGCTGTTTATAGTTTTGATATTACTGGGCCTTTCTTTTTCCGGAAAGGCGTGGGCGCGGAGCGCCGCCATGCAGAAACCCTGCGCCAATTGCCATACCATGCATAACAGCCAGGGCTACGCGTTCATCAATATCGCCGAGAGGCAGGACGCCCTGATGAATGACACCTGTGTCGGTTGCCATACCAGCAGTAGCGTCGGTTTTGAAGATCCCTCTGGCGTAGTTCAGCCGTATGTCTGGACTACGGTAAATCCCGGGTATAATGAAATGAAAGATCCTAGTAACTTCCAGCCCACTTTGGCGGGCGGCAATTTTTATTGGGTTGCTGGCGGTGCCGCAGCTCATTTGAAAGGCCACAATGTGGAAGGCATAGCCGGCGCGTTTTCGCGATCCCCCCCCGGTGATGGAACGTCGGGGAAAACCTTCGACAGCGCCACCCCCATAACCTGCGCCGGGGTAAACGGTTGTCATGGCGATACCGCGGTGGTTTCCCAGGTCGAGTCGATCCGGGGAAGTCACCACTCCAATGTGGCTATTGACGGGAATACACTGCTCGGCAGCTATCGAATGCTGGACGGCGTTGATGGCCGCGAGGATCCTGACTGGGAGTATACTCTCACGGCGAGTGATCGGAATCAGTATAAGGGGGCGGTTCGTATTTTTGACTCGGAATGGTCCCCCAAATTGATCAGTAGCTTTTGCGCCCGATGTCACGGCAATTTCCATCATGATGATGGTGGAACCGGCACCGCCGACCTCGCTTTTTCTTCTCCCTGGTTAAGGCATCCCGTCGATATCGATATCGGCGGGAGGGGGGACGAATATGCATACGGCGGCGGCGCTGCCCCAGCCCCCTTCCAGGTCCAGACCCCCTTGGGTTCCGAATTCTTTCCTATGGGGGGCCCCAGCGAGACCGTTGATCTCAGCGGGGCCAACGGCTGGGGCATTATTACCTGCATATCATGCCATCGTGCCCACGGCAGTCCCTACGATTACAGCCTTCGCTGGAATTATCAGGCCTGGCCCGGGGGCGGCTATAACGGCTGCGGAGACTGTCACACCACCAAGGATTGATCCCACCCCCGAGACTTTGAACCTCAAGACCGGAGTTTGGAGGAGTAATGGCAAACCATCTATCGTTAGGTAGGATCAGGTCCCAGGCCGTGGCCGCTCTCTTCGGTTTAATGTTCCTGGGCCTCTCCGTGCATGGCTGCCTGTCCGCCAAACAGGTTTCCGATCCGAACCTGGTCTGCGTGGTGCCCGCCGGGGCAGAAAATATCAGCCTTATCTCCTTTTTCCTCAATCTCAGGCGGCCCGACGGACCCCATCTTAATCTGGAAATTAACGCGATCGAAATCTCCAGCCAGGGGCTCTGGCAGCCGATCACACTCGGCACCAGGAGAATCGATACCAAAAAAATCGGGGCGGGCCAGGTGGCCCTCGGCCAGACCACCCTCGAGCCCGGCCTTTACGAAAAAATCAGGGTGACCCTCGCTCCCGACGCTACGATTACGAGGGCGGCCAAGCGGGCCGAATTGCAGCTTGCCGAATTGCAGGTGGAAATCCCTTTCGGCGAGCCCTTTCATCTGGATAAGCAAAGCAGCGAGACCTTTTTTTTAAGCTGGGATGTCGAAGCCTCTCTTGAGGGGGCAACCACCCTGAAGCCCCTGGTTATTGACTTGAAGCCCGTTCAGGTCTCGCCGATAACGGCAAACCGGGTATACGTCGCCTGCCCCGATATAAACACGATCTATTCGGTCAGGGCGGACAAGAGATGGGTCGACCGATCCTTTTACGTGCCCGGCCGCCCCACCTATATAGCCATGGACCACTCCCGGCAAAGGCTTTATGTGCTCTGCCGGGAGGATGCGGATATAAAGGTGGTCGATCTGGTAACCAATGTTATTACCGATGTGATTACCCTGCCGATGACCTTCCGGCCGGTGTTCATGAAAATCGACGATGATTTCAGGCACGCCTTCATAATCGATGAACAGGGCACGGTCTCCAAGGTTGATTTGCGGGCCGGTAATATGATGGCCAGGAAGGAAACCGGTCAGCAGACCAGTTATATTGAACTCCTCCCCGCCTCCGGGAGTGTCGCGGTCTCCTCCCCTCGGGACAGCCGGGTCTACCTGCTCGACGACGATACCCTCGAAATCAATGGGGAGATCACGATCAGCGGCAAACCGGCGGGGCTCCTGGGCAAGGACGATTTTCTCTATATCGCCGAGGAGCAGGCGGACATGGTGACCATTTACGACACCAGGCTTCGTACCAAGCTGAAGTCGTTGTTCGTAGGTTACGGACCCCGTCGCCTGATCGACCAGGATCATAATATTTACGCGGCCAATGCCAGGGGCGGGACCCTCTCGTTGCTGAGAACCACCAATTTAAGAATGCTCAAGGAAATTCCCCTCGGAAACGAGATTTACGAGATGGCCTCTTCCGTCAAGGAGCAGCTTATTTACATCGGTAAAAACGTCAGAGAGGATTGCGGCGGCAGTCTGAGCATTCTGGATGTGACCTCCAACCGGATTATCGACGAGATCGAGATCGGTTCCAGACCACTGGGCATTGTGGTGGGTCAGTAATTGGTGGCGTCGTAAAAAATTAGATCTACTGCGTCGCACCCAAGGGCACTTCCGTAAGGCGCAGCGCAATTAAGTCATTGCGAGCGCAGCGAAGCAATCCAGAAAGATCTAACTAGCTGAATAGTGCTGGATTGCTTCGTCGCTTTGCTCCTCGCAATGACGTGTAAATCACTTTTTGCGAACTCATTAACAATGATGGCGTAACAGAATTTTTTCTTGTGGTGACTATTATGCGATACAGCGACTTTTGGACCTTTCTCCTGATTGCGGCATTCGGCCCGGTCTCTTATTACCCCGGGCTTGTCCAGGCGGCCGGGCCTTATCTGGACTCCGCTCACGGCAACAGCACCTATGGGGTGTCCCGGGTGGATATCGCCGCGGCCGGCTTCGTCAGGGGAAATTGCGCCCATTGCCACGATCAGCACGCCAGTGTCGGGGCTGGCTCCGCCGACCTGTATATGTTGTTCGATAAGAGTAATACCGACCAGGCAAGAAATTTATGTTTAAACTGCCATGGCAGCGGCACCGTATATCAGACCGGCGGCCATGTGATCAACCGCAGCTATAGTTTCCGGGCCGGCGGCTGGACCGCCGATCCCTTGAACAATGTCAAAGACGCCTTTTCTTCCCTTTCCCAGGCCTCTTCCCATAACCTTAATGATATCGTCAAATTTGCCGGCGCTACAGCCCGAAGCTGGAAGTACAACTCTATTGACACCGGTAATGCAAATCGCGGCGATTCCAATGCCTGCGGGGTTTGCCATGACCCCCATCTGATCCAGGGCGATCCGGCCTTTTATGCCTTTAATCAAAACAGCCCGAAGTCAGCGGCGGCCAGGACCGGGGTGGTCACCCAGATCAACTCTTCGCCGGTAAATCTTTGGGGGGACAAGTTTTTACCAGACTTGGCTACGGACAATCCGGTAGAGAGAATGTCAAGTTATCCTACTTATCGGGACCCGTATCGTAGTACCGTGACACCCACATTTGAGCCGGACGGCAATTCCGCTCAGCAAGGGGGCGCCAACAGCGTTAATTACGTTGCCTTCTGCACGACCTGCCATAATGACACCAATGCCATTTACAGTAGCGACTTGTTCAGGCAGCTAAACGTAATTGATTGGCCGCTTGTTGAAAAGCACGGCCAGGAGTTTGCGGATGACGATATCCAGATGAACGGTCCATACTCGTCTGGCAACGGCTCCTTGGGCTATGTCCTTTCATGCCTGGATTGCCACGAACCTCACGGTGCGGTGAATGTTTTCCTGATAAGAGGAAAGGTCAACGGTGGGGTAACCACTAGTGCTAATCCCTCTTTTTCCACCTCCATCATCAGCGGAAATGAGTTCGGCCAGCTATGCAGCCAATGTCATAATCCGCGGCCTTTGGGGAGTGGACGCGACTGGGAGGATGTTCATCATGATAATACTGTCGTGGATGGTCCATATCTAAAAGTTCCGGGTAGTTGTAATGTCCCTGCTGGTGGTTGTCATGCTAATGCTGCCGGACCACCTGTCGGCGTCCAAATTAATTGCTATGGTTGTCATTACCATGGTGCGGTTACCGGTGGGACTAATCCTGTCACTCTCGGAACTATCCCTATGCCCGATCTCGTTATTGGTCTTAACCCACAGACATTCTGATTTGTTATATTGAATAGCTCGTAGCTCGTAGGATGGGTTGAACATCTGAAAACCTACAATAAACTGGACATAAAACGAATGATTACAACAAACGTGCGATTTGGACCAATTCGATATCGGACAAAATAGATCGCAAATCAACAGCCGAAGTTTATGTCGGGTTACGCTTGCAAAAAAGCCGCTACTAAAAAAGCGGCTTTGCATAATTTGACACAATGTTTATAGTACGAGTTGGTAGCGGTAATGACAGGATCGTGTTAAATTCCGCATTCTTGACTTGGTCGGGAAAATTCTATTGCCACCTTGACTGGTTTACGGGTGGATATATTTTATGAGGAGGTTGATTGTGAAAAAAAGTTATTTGTTTGTTGGCATGTCGTTGGTCCTGGCTTTGGGAGTTGCCGGCTGTAATAATAATGGCACGGAGAGTCAGACCGCTGGTGAAGCGCCCGAGGTTGTCAGCCCGGCACCGGGGATTTCCGGTAAAGTCACGGAAACAATGGACGCCTCAGGCTATACTTATGCCGCCGTCGACACCGGCAGCGAGACGATCTGGATCGCTGGTCCCAAGACCCAGCTCGAAGTAGGGGAAGAGGTTTACGTTCCCGAGGGAGCGCCGATCAATAATTTCGAAAGCAAGACTCTCGGCCGTACCTTCGATACCATTCTTTTTGCCTCCTCGATTGTAGTTGGTGGCGAGGAACAAGCCTTTGCCGCCGCCGGTGAGCAGGCTTCTTCCGGTAAGGCCGCTGCTGCGGCTGCCTCTTCCGAGGCTGACCTGAATTTCGACGATCTGGCCAAAGCAGAAGGCGGCAAGACCGTGGAAGAGATTTACACCGACAAAACGGCTCTGGACGGTGCGCCGGTCAAGGTGCGTGGCAAGGTGACCAAATTCATGTCCGGGATCATGGGTAAAAACTGGCTGCATCTTAAAGACGGATCCGGCGCCGACGGCACCAACGATCTGGTTGTAACCACCATGGCCAATGCCACTGTCGGCGATACCGTCCTTGTTAACGGCACGGTCGCCGCCGACAAGGACTTCGGTTCCGGTTACAAGTACGAAGTCATTGTCGAGGATGCCGAGATCACCGTGGAATAGTCTACGAATTTGACTCGCAGCTGAAGAAAGCGGATCCCGAGGATTCGCGATTCGGGCTGCTGATCGAATGACCCCCCAAAAAAGCCCCTGCCGATCGGCAGGGGCTTTTTTGCGTTTGAACGAAAAAAACCTGTGTGGGTCGCCCCGGTGAAAATGAGGATTCGGATAGTACACGGGAATGACGAAAAAAATATACCGGATTTGCTTTTTCAATTCATCAAACTCGTAAAAAGTCGAAAAAAAGCTGTCATGTTGAACGAATGTGAGAAATGTTGTTTTTTAAACCGAAATGATATATGGCAATCCCGATCTTTTGCAAACTCAGCAAATTTATCGGGACCAATAAAAAAGGCCCGATTCATTAGAATCGGGCCTTCAATTTTTTTGGCTCCCCCGGACGGATTCGAACCGCCGACAAGGTGGTTAACAGCCACCTGCTCTACCGGCTGAGCTACAGGGGATCAGACAATTAAGATTGGCTTTATATCATCTTTTCCAGGGAGCGTCAAGATTTTACAGAACGGTTATTTTGCCCCTCTCGCCGGACCTGCGTTTTTGCTTGACGGGAGAGGCGACTGGGTGTATCTACTTGGCTTCCCTTTGTTTTATACCCTATTCGGGGCGTAGCGCAGCCTGGTTAGCGCGCCTGCCTTGGGAGCAGGAGGTCGGAGGTTCGAATCCTCTCGCCCCGACCACCGTTATATTCATTCTTGGATCAACTAAGTAACGCTTACCGCTTATCAAGCGTAGTGATTAGCGGCTCAAGGTTCTTTTCGTAATTTTTCCACATGGCCAGCGATGATTTATATATTGGCTTTCTGACTTGCATCGCACTGGCTGTCGAAACAGTCCTTTTTGTCTTGTAAAATTCTCGACAATTTTCATCCCATTGCAGGTCGCAGAAATCCAGAATTTTCCTAGTTTCAGCTTCCGGGTCCGCGATAATCCTTTCGTATTCGACATCGAGAATAGAATCGGGTATCAAGGTTTCCCAGTATTTAATGGTCTCTTGGTACAATTGATGGAATTTGCCGAGTTCCAGAAGGTCGTATGAGAATTCCTGTCCCTGGGCGGTAAACAGGGTTTTGTAGCAAGAAAAGGTTGTCGCCAACGGATTCCGTTTACAATGGATTATTTTCGCGGCGGGGAAAAGGCTTTTCATCAAGCCCAGATAGAAGAAATTCTGCGGCATTTTGTCGGTTATGAATTTGGGGTTCCCATCAGCCAATCCTGAAATCGCCGTTGAATATATTTCCCGACATTTATTCAAGCAATCAGTATTTATTACAGCATCTACATTTAAAGGCGCCCTGGAATGTATGGCATGCATTATTGATTGGGCGATCTGACTCATTGTAATGATTTCGCCGCCAGCTGTAACCTTTTCATGGCTTGCAATGATCTGTTCAACGAGAGTGGTTCCGCTTCTTGGCATGCCAGTAATGAAGATCGGAATGACAGGAGGATGAGACTCATTACTGATAACTTGTCACTGCTGTCCGGTTAATGAAATAGATACGGCCTGAATCTTACCTTTTATAGTATAATGCGGTTACCGCTAACCCATTGACATAAAAGGAGATTCAGGCCATGGCCCACAATAACACAGTGCTGTCCCAAATGCTCAAG
>JAGXFP010000054.1 GCA_024637225.1 Desulfobacterales bacterium | reverse complement strand
TGCCTCCGTCAGGGCGGCCAAAGCAACCTTGGCCTTAAATTTTGCGCTGTGACGTGTTCGGTTTTGCGACATGAACCTTCTCCTTATTTGAGTTCGGTTCATTGCTTACACTCCTGTCTCAAAAACCGCTACCACTTCAGATCCGATGCAGAAAAATAAATATTTTTCAATTCAAAGTTAGTCGAGGTGCTCCATAACTATATTAGTTGACACAAAGATTCAACATTACAGTCATCATTCCTATGCCAGCGCATACGCTTTTGAAATCGGAATCGGAGGCAATTAGATGAAAGAAATTGGAAATGGTTGGCAGTATATAGTTTATAATCTCGATAATAAGCGCGTTATAAAAAAACACAGATCCGATGTTGATCAATATTTTCGTGTTTTTCTTAGAAGGAGTTCAAAATTCAGATTCAATCCTATCGGCAGTATTATAGAAGCGAAAAGAATTAAAAAATTAAGTACTCATTATATTTTTACATTAAAGGAGATTTTACACCTGATCCCAGGAGACTTGCTCGGGAATCCTAAATTCGGCAAAGGTTTAAATTATGAACAAGATCTGGTTCTACCGATTACAGATCACTTTCAGGGAAAATCAACAAAGGAAAAGAAAGAAATAATTAGAAAGTATATAGATTTGTTATTGGAGTTGTGGAGATATGGGTGTTCGGATTCGGTATATAATTACCACGTCAACTGCGGAATTAATGATTGTGGGCAGGTCATGTTGCTTGATATTGGCGAGCTTGTTTCCCAGAAAGAATTAATTGTTGCTGAAATATCTTCACAAAAGTGGCTCGGACAGATGGGATATAATTTCGCCAAGGCAAACGGAATTGAAGAATTTTATGCGGATGAAATGGCAAAGACGCTAACTTTGGAAAATCTAGAGAAAAATTGGAAATATAAAATTTCACAATAGCTCTCAATAGCTCTCTATAATGGGCAAATCCCCCCAGGGAAAGAGTGTCCAAGGTAAAATCCCTTCATCTTAAGTTATGAAAAAAATTCTACCCTGGGCGCCTCTTCTGGGGGGATTACCCCCCACCATCTAAAGAACCCGTCAATCGCTTATTCAATTTCCAATTTGATAATCGAAGGCTCGGTTGTAGTTGTAATTTGCATCAAATAGACATTATCCAATGCTGTATTTGTTTCCCGACCACTGAATGTGATGGTATGTTTTCCTGCCTCTAGCGGCACTGTGAGTGGAACATACTGCGGGTTATCGAATGTTCCCGTGCCTCGAGCAGTAACCTCGGCCTGCCGCCAGACATTATATAGAGCAGGGTCTTCCTTTGGATTCACGTCCCAGATATCTTCCGTTCCATCGTCTATTTTCACTTTGAATGAATCGGAGCCTGCATCGGCGGAATATGTTCTGCCGACAACTTTATAATTACCCGGTTCCGTGATGTCGAAGCTATATACCGCGCTTCCGGAGTCTCTGGTCGAGGTTTCGACATAGGCGCCGCCGGATGCCTCGGTCCCTAATACAACCAGCATCGGTTCCGTCAGCGTTCCTGACTCGGCTTCGATTAATTCCGTGCCGGCAGGAACTCTGATCAGATAAAAATAAGCCAATCTCGAGTTCAGTTCCCGCCCGGTGATGGAGATTGTGTGATTACCTGCCGCAAATTGCAACTTCAACGGATCGAATTGCGGGGCATCAAATGTTCCAGAGCCTCTGGCCGTAACTTCATCCTGCCTCCAGATCCCGTATTGGCCGGGATCACCTTCCGGATTCATGTCCCAGGTATCCTCCAGGCCGTCATCTATCCTGACCAGGAAGGAGTCCGAGGCATTATCGGC
Source organism: Desulfobacterales bacterium (assembly GCA_024637225.1). Taxonomy (GTDB): domain Bacteria; phylum Desulfobacterota; class Desulfobulbia; order Desulfobulbales; family JAGXFP01; genus JAGXFP01. The sequence continues at coordinate 40,321 of JAGXFP010000054.1, read as the reverse complement.
CGCAAAGACTTCTGCGACAATTTTATAGCGACCCGGCTGGGCGAGATTGAAATTGTAAACAGCGCTCGAAGAGGTGCTGGAGGTGGGTGTAATATAAGAACCTCCCGGGGTATCGAGCGCGGAGACGATCTCCATTGTTTCCGCGGTTAACTCTCCTGCTTCCGCTCTGAAAAGTAAAAGCGGACTCGCTTCACCTTCCGCGGGCGATGGTTCAGTGCTTGGGGGGGTAGAATCGGCTTCAACCAGCATAAGATATGAATAAGCCAGCCTGGTCTTAGACTCCCTGCCAATGAATGTAATTGTGTGAGTGCCTGCCTCCAATTCAACCGTCAACGGATCAAACTGCGGGGCATCGAATGTTCCCGTGCCCCTGGCGGCTACCTCGTCCTCCCTCCAGACCCCATAGAGATTGGGATCGCCTTCCGGATTCATGTCCCAGGTATTTTCCGGGCCGTCATCAATCTTGACCACAAAGGAATCGGAGGCAGAATCGGCCGCATAAACCATTGCGACAATTTTATAGAGGCCGGTTTTATCGATATCGAAGCTGTAAACCGCGCTGCCCGAGTTACTGGTGGTGGTTTCAATATAGGAATCCACGGGGGCATCCGGAGCGGAGACAATCTGCATCGGACTCGTTATCGATTCCAATTTTGGTTTCACAGAGTCCGCCGGAACTTCGATGGAAGAATCCGTAATGACGACCGAGGTTGCGGCTGTCTTGACTGTATCACCGGAAGTGTAGCTTGCGCTGACATTCACCGCCTGGTCAGCAGATACCGAGGTCGTGGCCAATACTCCACCGGTACTGATCGTCGCATACTCCGAGTCCTCAGTCCAGAGCGGCGTCACCGTGCTGCTACTGTCATCGCTCCATGTGGCCGTGGCCGTATATGTTCCGCTGCTGCTCTCGGTGATGCTGGTCGGGCCGGTAATCGTCAGATCCGTGAGGGACGGCTCCTTATCCATCACAAGATATGAATAAGCCAGTCTGGCGTTGGATTCCCGACCAATAAATGTAATTGTGTGAGTGCCTGCCGCCAATTCAACCGTCAACGGATCAAATTGCGGGGCGTCGAATGTTCCCGTGCCTCTGGCGTTAACCTCGTCCTCCCTCCAGACCCCATAGAAATAGGGATCGCCTTCCGGATTCATGTCCCAGGTATTTTCCGGGCCGTCATCAATCTTGACCACAAACGAATCGGAGGCGTCGTTGGCCGCATAAACCATTGCGACAATTTTATAGAGGCCGGCTTGATCGATATCGAAGCTGTAAACCACGCTACCCGAGTTACTGGTAGTGGTTTCGATATAGGAATCCACGGGATCATTCGTCGCGGAGACAATCTGCATCGGACTCGTTATCGATTCTAAACTTGGTTTTACAGCGTCCGGCGGAACTGCAGTGGAAAAATCCGTAATGACGACCGAGGTTGCGGCTGTCTTAACTGTATCACCGGAAGTGTAGCTCGCACTGACATTCACTGTTTGGTCCTGGGATACCGAGGTCGTGGCCAATACTCCACCGGTACTGATTGTCGCATACTCCGAGTTTTCAGCCCAGAGCGGCGTCACCGTGCTTGTACTGTCATCACTCCATGTGGCCGTGGCCGTAAATGTTCCGGTGCTACTCTCGGTGACGCTGGACGGTCCGGTAATTGTCAGAGCCTCAAGGCTTTTTGATACACCACCATATTCGTAAGATCCTAAGTCAAAGCCATTGGCTTGGGGTCTGGACTTGTCGATAATGTCCCTGGTAATCCCTTCCGTTGTCAAATCCTTCCCTTTATCGATAGCCGGAGAAGCGGAGGCGAGAGAATAATCACCGCTTGACAGGTTGACAAAACGAGGATCCCCAGTGATTGCATTGCTGCCGCTTTCGCTGGTCCCGTAAAACAAGTTGTCTGTGGTAATGTGTCCTGATCCTGATAATGAGATCGATGTGCTGGTAATAATGTTGTTGGTTATAGTCAGATAGGAGGCGCCCTGACTTACGATACTATGCCAGCCGTTGCCGGCGATGGTATTGTTGTAAATTTTTGTATAGGAATTGTAATTGCTTGAACCGCTTGATTCCGTATGGAAAAAGATCCCTCCATCTTTATTGTTATAAATAAGATTATTGCTGATTTCATTATTGAACTGATACCTTGAGTATATGCCGGTGCCATTGTTGTAGACCAAATTAAATCGTATATGGTTTGCTACCTGCGAACTTTGTGAAAGCCCTGGAGAGGGGAAAACATTAATTCCCGCATGATCGGAATTGTCACGAACAATATTTGATTCAATTACTGCGTTGCTGGTGTTTTCAACACTTAGCCCGTTCCAGCCATTATTGTATATTTCGTTGTTGCTAATAACGATATTGTCAGTATAGGTAGTTTGAAGACCGGTGTGGCCCGTTGAATTGGGGGTCCCATTGTGGTGTATCTTACTGTTTTTGATAATGTTATGGGTGCCAACGACCCACATTCCGTTCTTTTTGCTGTTTCTTACATCAATGCCGTCCCATTCAATATAATTCTTGCGGACTCCATCCGAATACCACCATACAAGTTTTTCATCACTGATTTTTGAACCGTCAACCGCAGGATTGTCTCCGGGATAGTTCCGAAAAGTAATATATTTGCCAGAGCTGCCGGACCGTCTCATTTTCACTGCTTCATAATAAACACCGTCTTTTACGTAAACCGTATCCCCCCCGACCGCAATGTCCGCTCCCCGCTGTATCGTCTTCCATGGTTTGCTTTCGGTTCCGGCATTGCTGTCACTGGCATCCGGATGGGCATTGTCAACGTAAAAAGTGGCCGCCCAGAGATTTGCGGCCAGACCCAGTTGAGCTACAATAGTAAAAAAAATGATTCGCTTTAAATACTTGTTCATACGGCTTTCCTCATGGTTGTTATTGGGATTAGCCGAACAAGTTATCCATGCCCGGATGGGAAGTCAACAACCGTAAGCCGGTATTTTTTTACCATTTTATAGCCTATTATTTCATATGATCTGCCTTCTGCTAATTTATTGGTCGGGTTCAACGGGGACGCAATTAACCCGCGCGGCCATAGTTATCGCTAAAACGGACAATATCATCCTCACCAAGATAAGAACCGCTCTGCACCTCAATCAGTTCCAGAGGAATAACACCCGGGTTTCCCAGACGATGATTGGTTCCAAGAGGGATGAAGGTCGATTCGTTTTCACTAAGCAGGAATGTTTCGTCATTGCGGGTTATTTTTGCGGTCCCTTTTACCACAATCCAATGTTCGGCGCGGTGATGATGTTTCTGCAGGGAAAGGATGGCGTCCGGGTTGACGATGATCCTTTTGACCTGGAAACGATCTGCGGTCGTAATGTTTTCATACGAGCCCCAAGGTCGAAATACCCGGCTGTGGAGGTTGGCCTCGGTTCTTTTTTGGGTGATCAGTTGTGTGACAATTTTTTTTACATCCTGAACGTGATCTTTATGGGCGACCAGCACGGCATCAGCAGTTTCAATCACCACATGGTCTTCCACTCCTACTGTAGTAAGGAGCCGGTGATGGGCATGGAGATATGAGCCATGGGTGTTCTGGGTAAGCACATCACCCCGGATCACGTTGTTTTCGGGATTTTTGTCGCCAACCTCCCACAATGCCGACCATGAGCCGACATCGCTCCAGCCAGGTGACATTGGGACCACCACAGCCCTATCGGTTTTTTCCATGACCGCATAGTCTATGGAGTCAGCCGGACAGGCGCTAAACGCCTCTCTGCCCAGTCTGTGAAAATCAAGGTCGTTTGTTATGGCCCCGTGGGCTTCCCGGCACCATGTTATCATCTCGGGAGCGAACTGCTGCAGCTCCTCCAGAAAAGAGTCGGCGCGAAATAGAAACATGCCGGAATTCCATAAGTAATTGCCATCCTGGACAAATTTCGTGGCGAGATCAGAATTCGGCTTTTCAATAAAACTCTCAACCACGTAACACTGGTTCTTCCCCCCTGAAAGGCTGCCGATGAGTTCCCCCTGTTTTATATAGCCATAACCGGTTTCGGCTTTTTCCGGCACGATGCCGAAGGTGACCAGTTTACCTTCTTCCGCGGCTGCCATCCCGGCAAGAATTCCATCCTGAAAGGCATTGATGTTTGTGATCAGGTGATCAGCCGGCAGGATGAGAAGTAGTGGCTTCTTTGTGGAGGAAAGCGCTTGCATTGCGGCTACTGCCGCGGCCGGCGCGGTGTTGCGGCCGATTGGTTCAAGGAGCATCGTGGCGGCTGTTGTCGCAATCTTGCGCAACTGCTCCGCCACCATAAATCTGTGCTCATCATTGCAGATAACAATCGGGGCGCCAACACCTTCCAGATTCGCCAGCCTGGTAATGGTTTGCTGTAAAAGTGATTGGTCACCCATAAGTGGCAGGAGCTGTTTTGGATACAATTCCCGGGAAAGTGGCCAGAGTCGCGTCCCGGAGCCTCCTGCAAGGATTATTGGAATAATCATTTGTTTTCCATTCCATTATATAAGGTTATTTCTGGTAAGCATCTTAGATGCATCGGTCCTCCCGAAAAAAAGAATCTCCAGGGCAATCCGCCGAAAGGTTTATTAGTTATTCGGATGTTATCGATATTTCATATTGAACGGATGTGGGCCTTTATGACTTCTATCGGGAAATGCATTAAAAATTTAAGACGCTTTGGAAAAGCTCTTTTTAACCACCCTCGCGGGTTTGCTTGCATCCTGTAGAACCATTGCAAACCGAGATTTTGAATCATCTGGGGCGGCGTTTTAAGTTCGCCGATATAGAAACGGAATGCCGCACCAACCCCGATCATGACCCCCCGATCAAGCAGGTCCATGTTCTGTCTCATCCATTTATCCTGCTTCCCCCCGCCAAAACTGACCCATATTATGTCAGGGGAGGTTCGGTTTATTTTATCGAATATTTTTCCGGTATCTTCTTCGGTGAAATCTTTTTTGAACGGCGGACTGTAACCGGTAATCCTGATGTTCCGGTTGACGCTTTTCGCTTTACGGATAATCCGGTTAATGGTCTGGTCGGTGTCGCCGAGGAGGAAGTGGCTGAGGTCGTTGTTTTCCTCCAATAAACGTCTTAAAAGCTCGCCCCCCGAGATTCTCTTGATGTTTTTACAGCCCAGGAGCTTGCCGTACCAGGCCAGCGGCACGCCATCGGGAATACTGAGGAGCGACTCCCAAAGGGCCTGCCGGAGCTCATCATCCTTGGATGCCATGATTACAACGCCTACATCGACCAGACAGACGTAACCCTTGTTGTCGATATTATTTCTTATCGCTGTAAAAGCCTCAGGGAAATTGATATTGCTGATCTTTACCTTCTTGAAGAGGATGTGCTCCGGTTCCCGGGAGTTCCTTTGAGCTTTCAAGATATTCATCCGCATCTCCTTATCGATGACATTTTTAGTCCGGCCCTCAGTTCTTTAGAATTCAGGATGCCGGGGCGAACCGATAGCCAAAGGCATCGATATCTTTTTTGTAGAGTTCAGCCACGAACTCTCGTGATTCATCGTCGTAATATTGCGTGTAATGAGGAAAGGTGTTTTTTTTGTGCTTGGCGCTGAAACTGTTTTTGAGCATCTGCATCGCCTCGGGCCTGTTTCTGGGGATGCGCAGGCCTAAAGTCGTAGCGTTGCGGTGGGGTATTTTTGTCCGGGGCAGGCCAATCCGTCTGCAAACTTCGTCCAGGCCCGGCTGCAGTTCTTCAAACCTGCCGAGATAGTCGACAAGGAGCTTGCCGTTGGCGTCATGGAGAAAGTCGTACTGCGGGATAATGTGGTAGTAGAAATCGTTCCAGCCCGGCTTGGGAAGATTTCTGAAAATAAAGGTCTTGAAGTCGTATTTTCGAGCATGGCCTCGATATTTGTATTCGGAAACAATTCTCGCCCAGGGGTTTCGCACGAAGGAGAACTTGAAATAGGAGTCAAAAGTCTCTTGGGGAAGATGGCCGCAGGCGACATAGTCGGCTGCTTTCAGGTGACCGAGGGCCGGAGGGCCAAGTCGGGGGTCTTTATTGCTGCCGAGGAGTAGAGGCGTATTTGTCTTCCGGTAATAACCCAATTGTCTTACAAAAATCTGATGTATGCTTTCCCCGGCTGACTTGGGAATGTGGATGTAGATGCATTTAAATTGGTGACAAAGCATGGTCGGCTCTCCTCTGATTATTTTAGGAAGGAATCAATTAATTTTTCTGCAATCCCCGGTCTGGTTTTGGGGCTGAAACAATCCGGCCATCTGCCGGGGCAGCACATGCCAATACTCCCCCTGGTAGCGTTCCTCGATGTACTCGAGGAACTGTTGGTAGTAGCGGGATGGATACTCTTCCGGACCGTTTTTTTTGGCGGTGAAATTCATATAGTCCGGATGGACATTGACCAGGGCCATGCCGCGGTGGTCCGCAAGCCAGTCCAGCTTTTTTCGCCAGATATCGATATCCTGCCGGCCCATGAGCACGAAAAGGGTGAAATCCTGGGGCAGGGTATAGGGTAGTTCCACGTAGCCGTTGTCCGCCGAGCCGTTTTGGACCCGGAAAGGAAATATGGTGCCGACCCCGTCGGACTGCGGTTCAAAGGGATCGGTGTCAAAGGTGGAGGCGTCGTACTCGATGTTCAGGTCATGGAGCCAGTCGAGGTTATGGTGCATCGATGGCGAGCGAAAGCCTACCGCCTGCCAGTCCTCGATATACCGGTTGATCCGGACGGCCCGTTCCCGGAATATTTCCCTGGACCGGTAAAGCGTGCCGTCATGGTTCAATCCGTGGACCCCGACCTCAAAGCCTTTGGCGGTCAACTCATGGCGCAGCTCCGCCGGTACTTCATAACGTTCCGGCACAAAATTGAAAGAGGAGCGGAAACCCAGGCGCGATTCAAGCTCCATGAGCTTCCGACAGTTCCCGACCCCTCTTGCCGTGTCGACGTCGTGGGTCAGGACCAGGGCGAATTTTTTCTGTTCCGGCCAGCCCAGCCAGGCAGCGGGACCGGTTTGGGCCGATTCGTCAATGGGCCACACTTTGCCATATCGGAAGCGTTGGCCCCGCACCAGCTGGCGGCGCAGAAAAATCTGCGCTCTCCTGGGGATATACTTTTTTAGATTATAGTAGAGCGCGGCGCCGGACATACCCATCTACTCCGATGTTGACCCGGCAGGGGCCGGTATCTTTTTTGATGATTCGTCTGACCCGGTTTCGCTTTTGCCGGACTTTTTCTTCCGGGCCGACTCGCTTTGCGATTTTTGGCAGAAGTGCATCTTGCATAATCCTTCAGGCATTGGTTTTCCTCTTTGGCTCCAATTTTCTTTTGTTATGGGCGCAAAACTTTTTCATTCCGGGCAACAGTCGCCGTTTCTCCTTGGTTACCGCTATCCCAGTCCCAGATCAGCGCCAGCGCGACCCTGGCGGTATGGGCAACTGTGTCGAGATCGAGCCGGGACAGCAGATCTTCTTCCGTATGCCAGTACGGATTTTTATGTATCGAGTTTATAAAAACCGCCGGATATCCTTCTGACCAGAAGGATGCTTCATCTCCTCAGGACTCATTTTCGATAAGTATGGCGGTTTTCTCCCAAAGTCCGGCCTTTCCGGAATACCCCTCGATCAGCCGGCGATCTTCCTCTCGGCTGACCAGTTTTATAATATGCCGACCCCGGAATGGTTGCGTAATAAAATTTTTGAGCTGGACGGCCAGAATTTCCCCTCTTTTCAAGGGGGAAATCCTGCTATTGAAAAGGACGGCGCTTTCCCGGACGATCTCCTGGGGTTTCGGGGTATAGCCGACCCCGTCAATATTGAGGACGGCGAGGATTTCCGTCTTTGCTTGCCGCGCCCGCCGGGCAAAGCTTTTACTGCCGGCGCGTCCTGTTTCTTCATTGGAGAAGAAAACCAGGCGGATCGAGGATTGATGCGACTTTTCCCGGAGAATCCTGGCCAGTTCCAGTAGAACCGCGACTCCGCTTGCGTTATCGTCCGCTCCCGGAGCCTGCTTCGCCGGACCCCATGCCTTCGAGTCGAAGTGGGTGACAACCAGGATGCTTTGGTCCGGGTTGCGATCACCCGGGAAAGTCACCGTGATATTTTCCCAGACCTTGCCGGCGTGGGGGTATTGCCGGACATCCGGTTTCAGGCCGTGGGAGCGCAGGATTTGCCGGATGAAGTCCCCGGCTGATTGCTGGTCGGCATAAGTGGCCCGTGACCCCAGAGCCTGTAAGGCCGTAATGGAGGTCTTCAGATTTTCCGGATTTATTACATCTGCCTGGTTCAAAGGGAAGCTGTTATCACCCTCATTTGATAACAGGGCAGAGAAGAGGATAAAGATCAGGAGCAAGCCTCCGAGGAGAAAGGCAAACTTCCCCTTCGTGACGACCGTTCCCTCCTGGCGTGGTTGTTTAGTCATTTTTCCCTCCGGTTCCGGGAGCATTTCAGCCAAGATGGCGGTAGCAGAAATTTCCGATAATCGATTGCAGGGTATCCGGAGCTTTCCGGCAAATGCGGCTCATCAGCCGATAGCTCATGGGGTTTGCCTCGGGGCTCCCTTCTCCCTTCATCTTATGCGCGTACTGAAAGTGCGGCAGATCAACCGCCTCGGCTCCCCATCTTTCCTTGAACTGCATCAGCGGTTTGTTGGTTATGGAGGTCCTGCCGAAATCGAAGATGGCGTATCCTTTCCCGTGGGCCATGAGGATCGCCTGCCAAAACAGGAAATGGTTCGGGCTGAGGTTGCGGAAGCGTTCGTCGGAGGCGGCGAATTCGGCGGAAACCCGGGTTTTGAAATGCAGGAGAATCATGCCGGCGACCGGGATTTCGTCTTTCTCCGCGAGTAGCAGGGTGAGCAGCTCCCGCGGATAAAGATTATCCCAGAGCGCCTCGAAAAAACGATAAGGCTGGGTCGGCCGGCCTACATTTTTCCTGGTCCGCATGTGCAGGTTGTAGTATTGGCGCAGATCGGTCTGGTTCGCCCCAATTCGCAACTGGAGACCGCTTTTTTCGGCCCGGGTGATCCGCTGCCGTATGCAGCTTCGATGAAAACCTTTCCTGAGAGCTTCCGGGCCTCGGCTCAGATCCAGGAAGTGATGTTTGTAAAACCTTGTGCAGGCCAGCTGGTTATTTCGGATAGAATCGAGGGCCTGGTGGGTGCGCAATTCAATTCTGGTTTTACCGCCTCTGCAAAATTGATCGAGAATAGCCTCAAAAAGTGCGGTAAAAGATTGCCGATCGGTAACAAGGGGATCGGACAGGGTGGCAAAAGGGATGCTGACCAGCCGACGTCCGGTCAGGTAGCTTCTGACTTCGTATATCGGCAGCCCCGCGAGGATTTCCCGGTTGCGGCCGAGGATGGCTAGGTAGTGGCCGGTCATATGCCTGAAACTGGTTTCCAGAACCTTCTTCCAGCTGGACAGATGGTAGAGCCAGCCAAATGGGTGGTCGCCGACAAAAACATCCCAACGCGGATCGCTGCCGATATCAATCAGTTCAATTGCATGTTTGTTTTTGCCGCCAGTGAGGTCTATTCCCGTTAACATCCGCAACTCCGTTTTGATTTTTGATTATCCGCCTTCCCAGGCCGGACTGGTTCGTTGCCGATGCCGCCATCAGCGCCTTTTCCCTTTAGCGGTGTCTGTCCGGAAATGATGAATTTTGTCCGATAACGAGGTTGTCGGAAAAGCACCCTAAAGGGTATAAACTTCCCGTACTTTGAGTACGTGAGCACTTTCCGACTCTGTGGCGGCCAAGTTATCGGGCAAAAAGACCCATTTGTGGATAGGCACTAGCCAACATGCCGGTACGCTACCGAGCCGATCATCTTCAGAATCGGAAGGGGCATGTTTTGCATTATTCTCCCCGTCATGGCTGGAGATTTACCTCCCTCCCGGCGAGCAAGGGATTCTCTTAAGGAATATCTGTAATAAACCAGTTCCCTGGCCTCGGGGGTCCATCCTTTTTTGAATTGGCTCAGCCCCCGGTTTTCCGGATCGGTCCGGCCCAGGTCCAGGGATTCGAACCCCGCTTCCCGGTAGAGCCGGATGGCGCGCCACATGACCAGGTAGTTGGCGCGCAGTTCCTGGTAGGCGGGATCCGAAGCGCCGTATTTATACATCGCCCGCCGGCCGAAAGTTAAATATACGGCGCCGGCGATAACCCTGTTTTGATGGGAGGCCAGAATAATGGTCCCCTGGTCCCGGGAAAGGATGTGTTTATGGAGGTTTTTAAAGAAGGCAAAGGGCTGCGGCGGAATGCCGTGTCTTTTTCTGGTCAGACAGTTTAAGGCGTAAAATTGCTCGACGGCCTCCATGCTCCCGCCGACCATGCAGGTTACATCAGATTTCTCCGCTTTTTTGATATTTCTCCTGGTGCTCTCCCGGAAGGAGCGGAACAACTCGTTCTCGTCGGGGGATAAATCCAGGCTATGACCCAGAAATTTTTTTGAAGCCGGCTGATCGTCGGGTTTCATTGCGGCAGACCGCAATTCCAGATATTCCCAGCCCCGCCTTTTGCCGTAGTCGAGGATTGAGGTCAGGAGGCGGTCGAGGTCGGCCGGGGTCTCCCAGAGCGGCTCGCAATGGTCTGAAAAGGGGAGGGAGGTTCCCCGTTTGCCGGTAAAAAAGCTCAGCACTTCCATCATCGGAACCATGGCGCGGACCTTATTGTCACCGTCAAATAGGACAAAATAGCATGGGGTATAAGCGTATGTTTCGGAGAGCGTGGCGGCCCACGCGGCTGAATGAAAAAATGAAGCCTTGCCGTTAGCGAGTATCTGTCTGTCCCAAAGCGGCGAGCCGACAGGGTTTATGATCCAGACCTGGTCAGTCATGGTAGTGTTTTGCTCCTTGCCTGATTTTGATTCTTTACCGGATTCTTTTTACTAAGGGATTTCCGGCCGGTCATTTGACAGCTTCTTTAATTTCCGCGGCTACATAGTTGATCTGCTGCTCGGTCAACTCCGGGAACATTGGCAGGGAGAGCTGTTCTCCCGCATGCATTTCCGCCACGGGAAAGCTTCCCTTGTCCCAGCCCATGCCGGAATATGCCTGTTGCAAATGGATGGGGACCGGATAATGGATGCCGCAGCTGATGCCCTTTTCAGCTAAACGGGAGAGCACCTGATCCCGGTTTTTCAGGCGAAGCGGGTAGATATGATAGACATGTCTGGCATATCCGGCCTCATGGGGCAGGGCGCCCACTTGAAGATCGGCCAGCAAGCTCCTGTAGATTTCGGCATTTTTCCGGCGGGCCTCGTTCCAGTCCGGCAGATGCCTCAGCTTTACATCGAGAACGGCCCCCTGAATGCCATCCATGCGGGAATTCCAGCCGATGACGCTGTGGTGGTATTTACGCTGCTGGCCGTGGTCCCGGAAGACGCGCATCTGTTCGGTCAGCTTATCATCGTTGGTGACCACCGCCCCGGCCTCGCCCCAGGCCCCCAGGTTTTTGCCGGGGTAGAAGCTGAAGCAGCCGGCCCGGCCCAGGGAGCCGGCCCTGCGCCCCTTGTATTCCGCGCCGTGCGCCTGGGCCGCGTCTTCAATGACCGGTATGGCGTGTCTTTCAGCGATGTCCATGATCGGGTCCATGTCGGCCATCTGGCCATAAAGGTGGACCGGGATTATCGCTTTGGTTCTGGAGGTTATGGCGGCTTCGAGTAGGTCCGGATTCATGGTGTAAGTCCGTTCATCGATGTCCGTGAAAACAGGGATGGCTCCGCATTGGCTGATGGCCTCGGCGGTGGCGATAAAGGAGTTCGGTACGGTAATGACCTCGTCGCCGGGCCCGACTCCGAGTCCGCGCAGGGCAATCCAGAGGGCGTCGGTGCCGCTGCCGACTCCGACGCTATGGCGGCATTGACAAAAATCGGCAAAGTTTTTTTCGAACACTTCGACGAAGGGGCCTCCGGCAAATGCTGAAGAGGCCATGACTTCGGTAATCGCCGCTTGGGCTTCTTCCCGGATCAGTTTGTATTGGGTGTGCAAATCAAGAAGAGGTACTTTCATGGTCATTCTCCGTAAGCTGTCTTAAAATTCGAGCCGGGTTGCCGGCCACAATGGTGTTCTTCGGCACATCTTTTGTGACAACGCTGCCTGCTCCGACGATAGCGTTTTCTCCGATGTTGATGCCGCCCAGCAGAACCGCTCCGGAACCGATCGAGGCCCCCGCCCCGACCTGAATGGTCTCGCAGAACCAGTCATCGTCCGATTTCAGCTGGCCGGCGCTGGTGGTCGCCCGTGGGTATCTGTCGTTGATGAAGGTGACGCCGTGGCCGACGCAGACCCGGTCGCCGATTGTCACCCCTTCACATATAAAGGTATGGCTGGAAATTTTGCAGGATGCCCCGATCCGCGCCCCTTTCTGAATTTCAACAAACGGCCCGATTTTGGTATTATCGCCAACCGCGCAGCCGTACAGATTGACGAACTCGGAAATTTTCACGTCATCACCGAGTATTACGTCGGCTGCTATTTTACGCATATTTGGAATCGACAAAAACCTGCCCCCCCCCGTTTTGCAGTGATCTGGAGGCCGCTTCGAGAATTTGCACAACTTCAAGAGCCTCTTTGCCCGATGAATGCGGGGTTTGGCCGTTGGTTATGCAATCAAGAAAGTGGGCTGCTTCCACGAGCAGGGGTTCCTGCTGTTTGATATAGGGGCAGTACGAATCGCCGTAATGGTATGAGTACTGGAAATCCGCGAAGGTGTCGTAGTGGGGCGGTGTCTCGATCCGTTTGTCATAGATCTTTATTTTCTCCATGGATTCGATGTCGTTGTAGACCAGCATCCTTTTGGAGCCCACAAAGGTCATCTCTCTTACCTTGTTGGGGTCCAGCCAGCTGCTTTGAATGGTGGCGAAACCGCCGTTGCTGAAGTTCAAGGTCATGTTGGTTATATCTTCGATTTTTTTGTTCACATGGGCCTTGCCCTGGCAGTTGATGCTGACCGGCATCTGGTTCAGGGTGTGGAGGATGATGGAGATATCGTGGGGCGCCAGATCCCAGGCTACATTGATGTCCTGCTGGCAGAGGCCGAGGTTGCAGCGGCGTGAACTGATGTAGAGCAGATCGCCGAGATCCCTGGAATCTATGATCTCCTTGATCTTCATGACCGCTGATGAGTAGATAAACGTATGGCCGACCATCAGAGCCAGTTTCTTGTCGGCGGCGATCTCGATCAGTTCCCTGCACTCTTCGCCGTTGGTGGCCATCGGTTTTTCCACGAAGGTGTGCTTGCCGGCCAACAGGCTTTCCCGGGCCATGGTGTAATGAAAACGCACCGGAGTGGCGATGGCGATTGCATCTATCTCCTCATCTTTCAAGAGATCCTCATAGCTGCTAGTTGTTTTGGTCGACGGATATAATTTCTTCATGTGGTTCAGGCGTTCTTTCGACAGGTCACAAACCATCTGCACGTGGCAATTCTGCAGGGAGTGAAAACTGCGGATAATATTCGGGCCCCAGTAGCCGCAGCCGGCAACAGCGATTTTGATCATTTTATTCCTCATATTTTATGTTTTTTGTTAAAATCCTATGTGAATTGCCACTGATGCCGGCGGGAGAATCCGGCGTTTTTGTTGTCTTTCTATCTTGACTGTTGCTTTGCCTCATCTCCCGCACCGATGAAGTGCCCTCCCAACTTGCCAAGACTTCCTTTAAGTTCCGTTGCTATGACCTTCGGAGTCATGAGCAGGATTTTCAGGTCGAGCCGGAAGGACTGCTTGCGGCTATAGCGGATATCTAGGCGCACCATCTGGTTGAAGGTCAGGTTGTTTTTGCCGCTGACCTGCCAGAGTCCGGTCATGCCCGGGGCAGCATCCAGGCGGCCGGTGTGCCAGAGCTGGTATTCCGCCACTTCATAAGGAATCGGCGGCCTAGGCCCGATGAGACTCATGTCGCCCCGCAACACATTAATCAACTGGGGCAGCTCATCGAGATAGGTTTTTCGAAGCAGTTTGCCGAACCTGATTATATGGCAGTTGCTGTCATCGAGCTTGCGCATGGCCTGGGCGCAGGCCTGCTGGTCTTTTCCTCCCTGGATCAGGGTGGAAAGATGTTCGCGGTGCTCGCTGTTATCTGCGTTGACGGCCATGGTCCGAAATTTCAGCAGGGTGAAGGGACGTCCACCCATTCCGATTCTGGTCTGCCGGTAAAAGGCCGGGCCGGGAGAAACCATTTTGATCAGACAGCATATAAAAAGGAAAAGCGGGGAGAGGATAATCAGGCCCGTCAGGGAGCCGAGGAAATCGAGACCGCGCTTCCTCATGGTCATCTTTCTGGTGTACAACTGCTGCAATTCCTCCATGCCACAGTCATACCTGAACTGTTGCCCGGCGCCGTCCTCGGCAATTGTTTCTTCCGGGAATTTTGGAGCGGATCCGGTATTGTTTTTCCGGGGTGGCGGATAACTGTAAACCTTGCAGAGGAGTTGGCCTTTGGCGGTAAGCAGGGAACTTCGGATTTTTCTGGCAAATTTCCAGGCGTCCGGGACCGTGGCATTGTGCAGGATCACTCCGATCCGGTTTTGCCGAAGTCGGCCGGCTTCATCCGTCACCCGCATCCGGGCGGTCAGCTCAGTCAGAAAATCATTTTCCTCCTTACTGGACAGCTTCCGCTCCCCGTTTTCGAAGACAATAAGAGAAAAGCGGTGAGTGCTACGTTCCGCCCGGGCGCGTTCCCGGGCCAGAATGCGGGAAAATTCTCTTTCGCCGTAGATCCCCCCGGTTTGGTTTTCCAGTCCGAGAGTCAGGGAAGTATTGAACATTTTCAGTATGTCTGAGAGTGACATTCGCGGCCCCCTTTCTAGATTCGTTTATAGATGAAATCCGGGATCGGATAACTGCGTTTATTGAGTACCACCCCCAGGATGTTGCCATTCTGGGCCGTAATGCGTTCTTTCAGCTTGGCGACCGTCTGCCAGCGGGTCTTCCCCGCCTGTACCATCAGGATAACCCCATCGACTTTCGGGGAGAGCAGCAGGCATTCCGAACAAGTGATCGCTGCCGGTGAGTCGATGAGGATCAGGTCAAATTCTTCTTTGAGCCCCTCGAGGAGAGGGCCGATCTGGGGCATTTCGCAGATTATGTTGGCGGAAATGCCGCTGGCGGGCAGCTGGGTGACATAGAGTGAAGAATAGTCGACTCTGGCGAAGTCCTTTCTGGTCAGTTTCATCTCCGCCGAGGGGTCGTCCAGCGGTGGCAGCTGGGAGAAGACCTGGAAGTGGCTGCACTGATTCGGTGTCTTCTGATTCAGGTCCAGAAGCAGCACGTTCTTTTTCAGTTTCATGGCGGCAAGGGTGGCAAGTTCCCGCACCATCGTACTGGTTCCTTCACCTTTCTGGGTCCCCTGGAACTGCACAATTCTGCTTTTCCGGTCGGGCAAAAGCGTAACAATGCTTTGATAGAGGCTGGCGCCTTTCCTGTCGTAAGGCATAATCGTGGTCGCGGCAGAAGGAACCAGAGCCAGTTCGGATTGCCGCCGCTCTGGTTCATCTCTTTGCCCATTCTCTTCCTTGGCTTCCCGCAGGTTGTAATGCTCAAGGTCCGCGTTTTCCAATGCTTCAAAAATTCTGGTCATCGCTGCCGTCCTCCTTGGTAATTCGCCCGTATTCTCTCTGATTCCAGAGGTGCTGGAAAATAGATTATGTCACCGGTAAAGATCAGGTCAGCGTCAAAGATATGGGGATTGTTATCCTTGACTGCTTGAATAATCCGGTCATTGACAAAACCGTAGACATCGAGGCAGATCTGGGAGAGATATTCTCCTTTTCTAATAGTCCGCACTGTTGTCCTGTCTTTAATTTTCCCCGCCCGTATCTCATCCGGCCAAGTGTTTATGGAGGTTGGCCCGGTCGGCTTTTTTTCATTTCGGGAGACTAAAATCATCGAGGCGCGGTTCTGCCCGGCAGAATCAGCCCGAGCAGAATCAGCCCGAGCAGAATCAGCCCGAGCAGAATCAGCCCGAGCAGCATAAGCCTGAGCAGGATTAGACGGAGCAGGCTCAGACGGAGCAGGATTCGCTGGAGCAGGATTAGCCGGGGCTGGGACCTCGGAGGAGGTGCTGCCGGCCGGGATCCTTGGCCGGCCGACCTTCTCGGGAGGGGGTGTGGCTTTGTTTTGTGAAATGGCTATTTCCGGGATGGATTGGGGTTGCGCCGGCAAGGTTGTTGTATTAATACCGGCCGGGTTGCTGTCGGAGGAGTGTTCATTGTGGCCGAAACTTAATCGGTCCAGAGACGAAAATGCGTACATCCCGGCGAGGGTGCTTACCCCAAGGATCAGAACTCCGACCAGTGAGGCATATTTCCAGAAGAAAAACGGGGAGCGCCTTTTTCCTTCAAAATCGGCGATGACCTGTTTGACTATTCTGCCGGTAATTCGTTGTTGCTGATAGCCGAATCCGGCGACAAGGGCATTGTCACAGAGGATGTTGAGCATTCGCGGTGATCCCTGCGCCGCCTTGATGATCCTTTTTAAGGCTCCGTTGCTGAAAATGTCATTGGGCGTTGGGGTGACCTTCGCCAGGCGGAAGAGGATATAGTCGCGGCTATCCTGAGGTGAAAGCGGCATCAGTGTCGCCCGAATGGCAAGGCGCTGATTGAGTTGCCGCAATTGCTTGCCGGCGAGCATCTCAGCCAGTTCGGGCTGGCCGACCAGAATGATCTGCAGAAGCTTTTCCTTCGGGGTTTCCAGGTTCGACAAGATGCGCAACCGTTCAAAAGTCGTGACCGGCATGTTCTGCGCTTCATCGATGATCAGCACGATATTATGTTGCTGTTCGAACTCCCGGATCAGAACAGTGTGCAGTTGTTCCACCATGTCGTAGACGTTTTCATTGTGGGGCTCGATTCCCAACTCCCGAAAAATCGTTTTCAGGAGTTCCGCAAAACTTACCGAAGGGTTGAACACATAGATCGGCTTCACCATGCTTCTTTTGCTTCTGGCCAGATACGACCGGATAACGGTGGTCTTGCCGGTCCCAACCTCGCCGATCACGGAGACAAAACCTTTTTTCTTCGAAATGCAGTAGATGATTGCCCCCAACGCCTCTTTATGGCTGGGACTCAGATAGAGAAACTCCGGGTCCGGCGTGATGTGAAAAGGGGTTTTTGCCATATTGTAATAGTTCAGATACATTGGCGGGACTCCTCACATGGTACCGAGGCCAGCACGGGCAGGCCCAGCCGTTTTTCGACGTCCTCCTTGGTCTTCAGCGAGTCATCATTGTACTCCAGGAGAAAAGCAAGAGTGATTCCGCCAAAGATGGCCAGGAAAAAGCCGAGACTGAGATTTAGAGTCTTGTTCGGTTTGATCGGATCCAGATGCATGGTCGCCGGTTGAATAATGCTGAGGTTGGAGACCTTGTCCGCGTCCATGGCCCTGGAGATATCGGTGCGTTGCAAATCCTGGCGGAAACGGAGATACTCTTCTTCCAGCAGGCCGACATTGCGTTTCAGCCTGGTTTCGGCCAGCTCGTTTCTGGCCAGGGCGGCCAGTTCCTCCCGCGGATACTTGAGATCGTCCTCCAGAGCTTCCATGCGGGCGATCTGGGATTGGAGCCGGGCACGTCCCTTTTCAAGTTCGAGCTGTATTGCCTGATAGGTCGGGTCGATGCCGGAGCTGATTTCGTCGCTTTCCTTCTCGTTGCCCAGGGCCGCCTCCGACACCTTGATCTGTTCCCGTACCTTCCTGAGTTCCCGATGATCGTCCGGGTAGCGGGCCGCAAGGTCCGCCTCCGTAATGCGGAAATCAAAGAGGCGCTCTTTTATGGCATCGATGGAGGTGCTCTTTCTGCCGACAACACGACCCAGTTCAATTTCACGAGACCGGCCCCGCAGCGCTTCCTCCAGGGAGGCATTGTGGGCTCGGGAGGCCGATATCTGGCTGTTTGTTTCGGTGATTTCGCTCTGGAGCTGGCTGATCCTGTTAAAGAGTGCTTCCTTCTGAATGTCGATTGAAGTGATGTTGTGGGTGGCCTGAAACTTTTCAAGGGCATTCTCTTTTTCCTGAAGTTTCGCGGAGAGGCTATCGGCCTGTTCCTGGAAAAATTGGGGCGGGGCATGGCTGCTGTGAACCTGAATATGGTGATCCTGATAGGCTGTCAGAAATGAGTCAAGCACCTGCCGGCTGAATCGCGGATCCTGCGACTCAAATGAAATCATGATGACGTGGCTGTTCTGTTCAACCGCCACATCGAGATTGGCAACCAGCCTGTTGACCGCCCTTTCTTTTTTTGAACCAGCGACCGGTTCTTTCTCGCCAAATAGAGTGCTTATTTTTAGCCAGACATCCCGGTTAAAGGATGCCGCGGCACGGAGAAAGTTTTGATCCGAGCCGGCACCGGATTTGTTGCCGCCTCCGGCCAGGAAAACCTCAGGGGTGATTACGTCGACAACCTGTTCGGCCAGGAGTCTGCTTTTGATGATGGCCAGCTCGGAATTGACTTCATTTTGCCGGCTTTGCGAAAGGGAAACGGTCGGTCCGTCCACGGTGGGATCAAGGGCAAGGCTTTCGCGGCCGAGCCTGATCAGTATTTTTGCTTCCGAGCGATAGATTTCGGGCGAGATATAAGTAAACAGGAGTACTCCCAGAAAAATGGCTCCCGAGAAAAAGACAATTACTTTTTTTCTCCGAAACAGGACATAGAGAATATCCCGTAAAGAACTGTTTTTCTCCGGCATAAGGGGGCCCGGCAGATAATATTGGTTTTGTGGCTGCATTTCCTTCTCCTCTCTGAATATCAAACTTACAAACCCCGGAGTTCAGCCCTTCGGCGGACTGTTATTCGACACTCCAGTCACCGCGCAATTCATAAGTCAAGCCTATCCCAAAGCCGCGGAACAGAAATAATTGAGCGATATATTGATCGACGAATTTGTCGAGGTTGGCGATGGCCGTTTTGGGCACATAAACGATGTCATTGGGCTGCAGATGCATAGCCTCCTCGGCGCCTGTTTTATAAATGGAATCGGAGAGATTGACCTGATGGGGAACGGCTTTGCCCTGTTCATTTTTACGGATGACGATTACATGGTTAAGCCTGGCCGTTTCTTTAAATCCCCCTGCATTGATCACCGCCTGAAGTGGATTGACCTCACCCTGGAGGGTCAGGAGCCCCGGGGTATTGACTTCACCGCCGACGTAGACTCTCTGGTCGGTCAGGGAGCGGACCACCACTGAAATCACCGGATCTTTAATTTTCGACTCGTAAAGCCCGGTCAGTTTCTCGTCGAGTTCTTCAGGGGTAAGCCCCCATGTCTGAACCGAATCAACGAGCTGAAGGGTGATAAAACCGTCCGGCCTAATCACTTGGGTATCATTCAGTTCTTCCCAGTGGGGAAATTTCAATTCTATTTCGTCTCCCGGTCGCAGGACCACCCTGCTGGGCGGAGGTGGTGTGGAGAGTCTCTTTTGATATGTCAAGTCCTCGCCGGTGGCGGATACACATGCGGCGGCCGGCAGCAGAAAGGCGAGTGGCAGAGCTAATCGCATGATCCGTGCGGTCCTGGCCCGTACTCCTTTCATGTTGAAGATATGAAATCGGGTGGTCATTTGCTGTTCCTCCGTTTTTTGATGACCCGCAAAAACTGATTTGCTTCACGGCATTGCAGGCGGCTAAACGAGCCAGTTTTTCCAACTGCTGCTACATATCTTTCGGACGGCGTCGCCACGCCCGCAATGGCCTTATTCTTAAGATTTGCGAGGCTATTGTTTTTTATTTTTTAACAGAGCGGCCCTGGCGCCGGTTTTGGTAAAAATCAAATTTTCAAACACATGCTCCGTTTTTTCCATGCCAACGGAATACCAGACCATGAATCAACCTCATCTCTAAACTACATCTCATCAAATTTCGGTAAGTGATATCAATCGCCGGACGGATGTGTTTTTGCCGTATTGCCGAGAGGTTTTTTCGCCAAAGTTGTAGGCCGATTTCCCGGTCCAGGACTACACCTTTCAGGCTACCTGTTTCAGGGGTGTCGGCTTGAAACCCCGACTGGACAAGAAATGAGTGTGGAAGGCCGGTAATTCACAAGGAGCCTCCAGTTATTTAAATGGTACTAGTCCGCGGCCCGGGTAAAGTGACCCGCAAGCCATCCCCCAAAAATTCTCAGGTATTCTCCAATTAGTCCGGGGCTTAAGATTATTTGAATCTGGGCCTAAAAATGAATTACAAGGGAAAGAATAGCGATACCCTGAAAAGTAAGCGGGAACCCTTTCCGGCTTGCGGCCCGCAATTGCCCCAGCATTGTCAGTGAACAGACCAGGGCGCCGGCGAAAGATCAGAAGAATGATCCGACCGCTTAGCTGCCGTGTTTCGAATTATAAAATGAAGGGATAAGTCAGGTAATGTCAGCTCTTCTGGTTTTCCGGTAGCTCATTTTATGGTATTTGAGGTTCTGGGTTGCCCAGAGAGCCGCCTTGATGCGGCTTTTAACATTGATTTTCTGATAGATGTTGTGGGTATGGGTCTTGACGGTATGGGGGCTGATGCCGAGGTCGTCGGCAATATCATCTTTACAGAATCCGCTCGCAATCATCGAGAGGACTTCGCGTTCCCGGAAAGTCAGGGGAACCTGTTCTTTTTCGTCCTGCTGGTCGTGAAACTTACCCGATTCCAGGACGCATTTTTCCAGAACCGTCCTCGATACCCAGAGCTGGCCGTGCAAAACCGCCTGGATTCCTTTTCGGTATGAGGTCAAGGAATCGTCCCGATAAAAAATTCCCCGTGTACCACGCTTGATCGCCTGGGTTTCGATTTTCTGCTCCGGACTGACGTTAAACAGGATGAGTTTGAAGGCATCAGGGGGGAGATCGAAATTCACCTCACTCCAGATGGTCTCCTGTACCTCATCGACACAATCCCAGAGAATGACACAATTTTTTCCGCTTTCCGCTTCCAGCATATAAGTCAGGTTCCCAGGGGACGAACAGGTGCAGGGAAGTCCTGTAGCGTCAGCAAGGGCCTGGGAGAACAGTTCGTTCTGTAGTTGAAGTGAACCGACAATATGGAGCCGGGACATTTTTTTATTATCAGGAGTCTCCGGTGAGCCCAATTGAACTGCGGTCATATTTTCCTCCTATTATCGCTGCATTAGTCCATTCGGCGCAAGCCGCATTTCCATAAATAAACAGGGGGTAGAGAGTGCTTGCCCTCAACGGTTTATAAATTTGCCATTTACTAAATATGATGGAGGGAAGAGGTAATGATTATCAATAGGCAAAAAATGGACAATGAATGGCTATATTTCCCGACGGTTTTTTTTAAATTTAGAAACTGGTAGGGAACTCTCCGGCAAATTACCCATGCCAATTGATTTGGGATTTTTTTTTAGTGGTCAAATAATAGTTGTTTATGTATTTAATTCTTGACCATCTCTATTTTAGGATTATATTGTCCAACGCTAATAGGAATGGTTCTCTTGCGGTAAGGGCTGCCGTTTTTATAGTTAAGATTTCTTTTTAGAGGCTTTCGTTTATTCCTTACGTTTCTCCCCATATGTTCACCCTCTTCAAACATTTTTCTTCATTCTCCTTCGCTTTTGAGTCAGGGTTGCGTCGGCCATCTGGGTGCCGTGATTTCCCTTATCCCAAAGACAAAGAAAACTACTTGAATGAAGACGAAAAGGCTCCGGTCTGTGATTGGCTGAGACCGGTACAGGGGACGTGCGCCCGGATTTGCTGGCGCTTGGGGTGACGGGATGCGAGGGATAAATAAAGGCCAAGATAAAGGCAAACTCAACTGAAAAGTGAGGGCGCAAAACTACCGGCCTAAGTCTTCTCTGACAGGAAGATAGGGTAGCGGGGTCGCCGAATGGTTATTTCAGCCTTCGGTGTTGTTTTAATTTCATCCGGAGGTTCTGAAATGTCAGACATAATCCATTCGCGTCGTTCACCCAAAAAACTCATCATCTTCCTGCTTGCCGCTATCCTTGGCCTTGCCGCTTCGGCGGAAGCAGCTCATAACGTAACCATCAGCTGGGATCAGCCCTCTTCTGGAGAGCCGGTCCTTGCCTATCAATTGTATCAGAATGATCTGCTGATCTGCGAGACTTTTGACCCCGCGGCCCGGTCAATAACATGTCCGACCGAGCTTAGTGGGAAAGGCTTTTTCAGGGTGGCCGCAGTGTATGATACGGCCGGAGAAGTGGAACCCGTCAATAATCCCCCGGTCGCCCAGGACCTGGCGGTGACTTTAGACGAAAATGACACGGCCGCATCTTTTCTCAGTGCAACCGACCCGGACAACGATCCCCTGAATTACGCGATCGTGACCGCGCCGACATCCGGTTCAGTCGTTTTGATCGATGCCGTTAGCGGAGAGTTTCAGTATACGCCCAATCAGGACTTTTCGGGCTCCGATACGTTTACCTACCAGGCCGGTGACGGGAGCGCGAATTCCGCAACCGCCACGGTCAGTCTGACCGTCATGCCGGTCAATAACCCCCCAATCGCCCAGGACCTGGCGGTGACTTTAAACGAAAATGAAACGGTCGTTTCCTTTCTCAGTGCAACCGATCCGGACAACGATCCCCTGAATTACGCGATCGTGACCGCGCCGACATCCGGTTCCGGCGTTTTGATCGATGCCGTTACCGGAGAGTTTCAGTACACGCCCAAGCAGGACTTTTCGGGCTCCGATGAGTTCACCTACCAGGCCGGTGACGGAAGCGCGAATTCCGCAACCGCCACGGTCAGTCTGACCGTCATGCCGGTCAATAACTCCCCGGTCGCCCGGGACCTGGGGGTGACTTTAAACGAAAATGAAACTGTCGTATCCTTTCTCAGTGCAACCGACCCGGACAACGATCCCCTGAATTACGCGATCGTGACCGCTCCGAAATCCGGCGCGGCCGTCTTGATCGATCCCTTTACCGGAGAGTTTCAGTACACCCCCCAAAAGGACTTTTCGGGCTCCGATAAGTTCACCTACCAGGCCGGTGACGGAAGCGCGAATTCCGCAACCGCCACGGTCAGTCTGACCGTGATGACGGTCAATGATCCTCCGGTCGCCCAGGATCTGGCGGTGACTCTAGACGCAAACAACACGGCTACATCTTTTCTCAATGCAACCGACCCGGACAACGATCCCCTGAATTACGCGATCGAGACCGCCCCGACATCCGGCGCGGCCGTTTTAATCGATTCCGTTTCCGGAGAGTTTCAGTACACCCCCAAAAAGGACTTTTCGGGCTCCGATTCGTTCACTTACCAGGCCAGTGACGGAAGCGCGAATTCCGCGACCGCCACGGTCAGTCTGACCGTGATGCCGCCGGTCAACGATCCTCCGGTCGCCAATGCCGGGCCTGACCAGGTAGTTAACGAAGGAGAAACCGTCACCCTTGACGCGACCAAATCAGCCGACCCCGATGACGGTATCGCTTCGTATTCCTGGACCCAGTTAAGCGGTCCGAGTGCCCCGCTTTCCGCCAGCGGCGCCGTGCAACCGACCTTTACGGCTCCGGATGTGGAAGGAGAAGGCGAGGTTCTCACCTATCAACTGACCGTGACCGATCAGGCCGGTCTCCAGGCCCAGGATACGGTGGACATCTCCGTTGTGAATAAAACCGCCGACAATCAGCTTCCGATTGCTTCCGGCCTCGAGGTTTCGGGTGAAGAGGATGGCGTGCTCCATGGTCAGCTTGTGGGAAGCGATGCGGACAGTGATCCCCTGACCTATACCATTCAGAGCGCACCTGCTAAAGGATCGGTGGAGATGCTCGATATGGCCACCGGGGAATTTAGCTATACCCCAAGCTCTGATTTTAACGGAACAGACTCTTTCCTCTATTCCGTCACCGATGGCCAGGATATTTCAGGTGACGCGGAAGTAACCATCACGGTTCTGCCGGTCAATGACCCGCCCGTCGCCAACGCCGGACCGGATCAACTTGTAAACGTAGGGGAAATGGTCAGCCTTGACGGGACAAATTCCTTTGATATTGACGACGAGCTTCTGACCTTTTTCTGGATCCAGCTGGATGGGCCTGCCGTCAACCTCTCCGATCCGGCTGCCATGCAGCCCGGTTTTGAAGCAATCGACAATGGAGCGGACAGCACGACCCTGACTTTCCAGCTGATGGTTACCGATGGTGAAGGCCTTGAAGCAACCGATATTTCCAGCGTCAACGTTGTCTGGGTTAATGAGCCGCCGGTAGCCTCGGCCGGAGAAGACCAGGTGGTTCTCGAAGGTGAGACGGTTACCCTGGATGCCTCCGGATCGAGCGATAGCGACGACGGGATCTCCACTTTCTCCTGGGTCCAGCTTTCCGGACCTGAAATGACCCTTTCCGACAGTTCCGCCATGCAGCCAAACTTTACCGCTCCCGATGTCGATACGGCTGGAGCAAGCATGGTCTTTGAAGTTACGGTCGCCGATTTCGGCGGTCTCTATGCCACGGACGAGGTTATTGTCAATGTCTCCTGGGTCAACACCCCGCCGGTGGCGGATGCCGGTGTCGATCAAAGCGTCTTGGCCGGGGAGATCGTGGCTCTGGACGGTTCGCTTTCCTCTGATGAGGATGATGGTATCGCCAAGATCCACTGGACCCAGAAGAGCGGCGTGCCGGTAACCCTGTCCGATCCGACCGCCTTGCAGCCGGTGTTCGACGCCCCCGCGGATATCGTGGAGACGGAACCCCTTTACTTTGAATTGGCAATTACGGACTTCGGCGGACTGCAGCACACGGACAGCTGCCTTGTCGAGGTTATTCCCCAGCAGCAGCAGGCTCTGGTCGGTGATCTCAACGGGGACGGGGTTCTTGGTAAAGACGACAAGCAATTGTTGAAGAAATCCCTGAACTCCTGCATTGGCGATCAAAATTATCTTGAAAGCGCCGATCTCGATGGAGACGGCTGTGTAACCAAAAATGACGAAGATCTCTGGCAGCAGTTATAGAAAGATCTTCTTCATTAAATAAGGGAAGATCTTTCCCTGCTCATCAACGGTCTGTCTGTGAATATTTCTTCGCAGGCAGGCCGTTTCTTTTTTGATGTCCGTCAAAATGCCAACAACCCCGGCCACCGGATCCTTCATGAAGTGGTCATATTTTGGGTTATTATGGTTAAAAAAAAAGCCTAGTAATTTCTTAATCTTACCTCGGGTAATTTTATTTTAAGGAAGACTGGATAGGGGGCTGATATTTTTGATACTGTATATGATACAAGCCGGTCAGCCCCAGCCGGCTGGGGTGAATTATCCGGGGTTCCAACGTAGAATCAGAGAGGTGGGTTTTCGATGAGATTTTTCATATTAACAGAGAAAGGCAATCAATTACTTTTATGTGGAGTGGCGGACTGTCCCGGTCGACGGCTGTCGTTTGAATTTGCGGTCATGAAATCGGGAGATTGTGGTGAGGAAAAATAACCTTGTTTTATTGGTCGATGACGCGGAAGTGATCCGCAAGGGTCTCAAAGAGATTCTTGAGCCGGAAGGATATGTGGTTACTATGGCCGCGGACGGGGAGGAGGCTCTCGCCAAATTCCGGGAGCAGTATTTCGGTCTTATCCTTCTGGATCTGGTCCTGCCTGATATTGACGGCCTTGAGCTTCTCAGCCGGTTTAAAATCGAACAGCCCCATGTCGGCGTGGTTATCATTACCGGCCAGGCCGACCTGCTGACCTCCATTGAAGCATTACGGCTCGGGGCTGACGATTATCTGTTGAAACCGTTTGACAGCCGAGAACTTTTGCGGCGGATAGAAAGTTGTTTCGAGAAGAAAAAACATGAAAAAATTTTAAGGATGCATGAAGAGGTCCTGGCGGTAAGTACGGATCTGGTCTGCTTAATCAGTCCAGGCCGACGCATTTTGTTTAGCAATACGGCCTTTAGCCGCACGATGCATTACGATCCGGAGGAAATTCAAAGCGTATCCCTTACCGACATCTTCGGGAAGGAATTGTATGCCCGGAAAATAAAAAAGGCGCTTAATGATTGTTTCAATGGCGACAAGAGCCAGCATCAGGATTCATTTGAGGGTCAGGACGGCAGTTCCCGGTTTTACCACTTCTCCTACTCGCCGGTTGTTGACGGCAAAGGGCGGGTTTCGGCCGTTGTTCTTTCCATCCGTGATCTGACCACATACAACGAAGTTGTCCAGCAGCTGCAGAAGAGCGAGGAGCGGCTGCATCTGGCTCTGGATATATCCTCGGACGGGGTGTGGGACCGCAATGTGGTGACCGGGGAAACAGTCTACGGCGAAAACTGGGCCGGGCTTCTGGGATATACCCTTGCTGAACTGAAACAGGATAAGATCAAATTTACAGATCTGCTGC
Organism: Desulfobacterales bacterium; assembly: GCA_024637225.1. Lineage (GTDB taxonomy): Bacteria > Desulfobacterota > Desulfobulbia > Desulfobulbales > JAGXFP01 > JAGXFP01. Next base: position 14,068 of record JAGXFP010000054.1, on the reverse strand, counting down.
ATCTGGAAGACCGGGAAAAGACGCTGGCCCTGATTTCGGAGCATTTTAGAGGTGAGACCGCGCGGTATGTCGCGGAATTCCGGCTGCGGACCAAAGGCAGGGGCTGGCGGTGGATTCTGGCCAGGGGGCAGGTGGTGGAGCGGGACGAAAACGGGGAGCCCCTCCGTTTCATGGGGACCCATACCGATATCACCAAACAGAAAGAGGCCGAGTTGCGGCTTCTCGCCTCTGCCGAGCGGCTGGAGGAACTGGTTGAAAGCCGTACCGAAGAGCTGGCCCGGAAAACCAAAAATCTCGAAGAGGTCAATGTCGCCTTGACGGTTCTTCTCAGGAAACGTGACCATGACAAAAAGGAACTCGAAGAGCAGGTGCTCACCAACGTCAAGATCCTTATCAATCCTTACCTGGAAAAGTTGAAAAGGAGCAATCTGGCCGTAAGACAGCTGGGTTATCTGGATATCCTCGAAAAAAATCTGAATAATATCATTTCCCCGTTTTTGAATCGCCTTTCGGTAAAGCACCTCGGTTACACTCCTACCGAGATTCAGGTGGCAAATATGATCAAGGACGGAATGACCTCTAAAGATATCGCCGAGATAATGAATCTTTCTCCGGAAACGGTGAATAATCACCGGAAACATATCAGGAAGAAAAGCGGAATATCCAATAAAAAAGTCAATCTGCGAACCGCTTTGTTGTCCTTGACCGATTCTTAAGAGCCTCATTGACAACCGGCGCGAGCCGGCGGAAAACACCCGATTTGTCCTGGAAAGTGAAATTCTCTTTCTGAATCCGTATGAGCGTTGAAGAATGGCTCAGGCACGAGCGGCGGCGATTATCAAACGATAATTCAAGAAAACAGGAGCCGGTTAATCAGGGGAAAAGTCTTTCAGGCAGAGGCTTCTGAAAAAACAGAGGTGGCTGGGGGACAGGGATTCGAACCCCGATAGGCAGAGTCAGAGTCTGCTGTCTTGCCGTTAGACCATCCCCCAGTCCAGATGGAATTGCTGCTCCTTTTTAGAAAAATCCGCGATGCTTGTCAAGTAAAATAAGGTGCAAGGTGCAAGGTACAAGGGGCAGGACGGCAAAAAAGATCTGATTGCTTCGGCTTGCATCCTCGTCCTTTCCCATATCTCACCTTGAGTCTTGTGTCTTGAATCTCGATTAGTTCGCCAAAATGGGATGGCTAAGCCAAAATCGTCAGATCTAAGGCGCGCGAATTTCGAGGAATGAAGCGTACTTCAGTACGCTGCAATGACGAGACAATTTGCAGCAACGCAGGAGCTGGCGACTTTTTGCGACGCCATCAATCTTGAACCTTGCAGTTCATGTCACAATCAGCCCGGCGTAGCCGACTACCTGGTCGGTGTCGCCGCTGGTCTCGCCGGAGTCGGTATAGCGGACCAGTTCGGCTTTCGCGGCGCCAAGGGCGATGGCGGCTGTCAATACTATGGTGGTCGGCATGATGCCGCACATGGAGATCCCCCGGCCGACAACGGTTTCATAGAGCCCCCGCGGATCGAGGCCGGTAATGCGGCCAAGGGCGAGGTGGTCCTTGACCGCAGCCGCGCGCCTCGATTCGTAGTGGGTCATATCGGTGCTGGCTACCAGGAGAACCGGTTTGCCGAATTCCTTGACGGCCTTGGCCAAGGCCTCCCCGGTTGCCCGGCACAGCTTGAAGGGGATGTGCGAAACCACGATCGGGGCGATGTTCAGGTTCGGCTGCAGGGCCTGCAGGAAAGGGACCTGGACTTCAAGGGAGTGTTCGAAGCGATGAGCGGTCTCGTCGACCTCGATGGCGCCGGAGTGTTTCAGGATCAGCTCGGCTAAAGCGCGATTGATCGGCACCAGACCCATCGGCATCTCCCAGGATCCCTCGCTCATCAGGGCGAGGGGAGCGCCGAGGCCGTGATGGTTTGGGCCCAGGACGATCACATCCTCGGGGATCTTCACTTCCGCAAAGGTCTGGCCGGCGACGGAGCCGGAAAAGATATAACCGGCATGGGGGGAGATTACTGCCAGCGCTTGTTTTTTTTCGCCCGGGGGGATTTCCGGAATTAATTCTGAAACCGCTTCGGCCAAGGCGTCTCGGCCGGCCGGATAAAACTGACCTGCTACCGCTGGAGCTCTTAACATGGCGGGCCTCCTTCGGGTGGGTTGCAGAGAGATCCTCTACCCGCAGTATAACAGAATTATTCTAGCCTTTTTTAGTGATTTTCCAGGTCGTGCCCTCTGCGCTGTCTTTGAGCTCGATTTCTTTTTCGAGCAGCAGATCCCGGATCTGATCGGCCCGGCCCCAGTTTTTCTCCAGGCGGGCCTGTTTGCGTTCGGCGATCAACTTTTCGATCTCCTCGGAAGAGATCGCGAGGCCGGCGAGTTCGCCCTGCTGCCGGTTTTTCAGATATTCGGCTGCCGGTTCGGTGAGTAGTCCCATTATCCGGCAGAGTTCGCGGATTTTGCAGGATAATGCCTGTAAGAACTCTACATCTTCGGCGGCGGGATCCGACGGCAGCTGCTGCCTGATGCGGTTAAGATCCTTGACCGTTTCGAAGACCATTCCCAGGCCGTGGGCGGTGTTGAAGTCGTTATCCATAGCCTGGACAAACCGTTTTACCAAACCGCTGATTTTTTCGCGGTCTTCAGCGGAGATCGCCGAGGTGCCGCCGACCGAGCCGGAGAGCTCCCCAATTGCCGCCACGCAGCTGTAGAGCCGTTCAAGGCCGAGGGCCGAGTCGTGCAGAGCCTGTTCCGAATAATCGAGGGGGGTTCGGTAATGGGTGGAGAACATGAAGAGCCGCAGAACTTCGGGATGGTGGTCGGCCAGGACTTCCCGGATGGTCAGGAAATTATGCAGGGACTTGGACATCTTCTCGTCCTTGATCGTCACGAAGCCGTGGTGGATCCAGTTGCGGGCAAAGGGGGCGCCGGTGGCCCCTTCGCTCTGGGCGATCTCGTTTTCGTGATGGGGGAAGATCAAATCCTTGCCGCCGCCGTGGATGTCGAAGGTGTCGCCGAGGTATTTGCGGCTCATCGCCGAGCATTCGATATGCCAGCCGGGGCGGCCGGGGCCCCAAGGGCTGTCCCAGGTCGGTTCTCCCGGTTTGCTGGACTTCCACAGGGCGAAATCCATGGGATTTTCCTTGATTTCATTGACGCTGATCCGCGCTCCGGCCTGCATCTCATCGAGCTGCCGGCCTGATAACTTGCCGTAATCCTTGAGCCTGTCCACCCGGTAATAGACATCGCCGTCGGCCGGGTAGGCCATGCCCTTGTCGATCAACTCCTGGATCATCTCGATGATCTCGGGGACATGTTCGGTCGCCTTGGGTTCAATATCGGGATCGTCAACCTTGAGCTGGGCCATATCTTCCCGGAACTTTGCGATAAACCGTTCCGACAACTCTTCGCAGGTAGTTTCCTGCTCCGCGGCCCGTTTGATGATTTTGTCGTCGATATCGGTGAAATTACGGACAAATTTGACCTTGTAGCCGCGATACCGCATGTAGCGGACAATCATGTCGAAGACTAGGGCCGAGCGGGCGTGACCGATATGGCAGAAATCGTAGGCGGTTATTCCGCAGACGTAAAGTTTAACAAGGCCGGGTTCGATGGTTTCCAGGGGAACTTTCTTGCCCGCCAGGGTATCATAGATGGAGATGGTCATAAATTAACTCGATTGTAAAATTACGATTGAGAGGTTCGCAAAAATGGAAAAATGTTATATAACCCTTTAAGCCATAAGGGGCAAGGGTGATGGCGTCGTAAAAAAGTCGCCAGCTCTGGCGTTGCTGCAAATAGTCTCGTCATTGCAGCGTACTGAAGTACGCTTCATTCCTAGAAATTCGCGCGCCTTGGATCTGACGATTTTTGCTCAGCCATCCCCATTTATGACTTTTTGAGAGTTTGTCAAGATTGATGAGTTCGCAAAAAGTCTGGGAAAAGCTGTCATCTCGAACGCATGCGAGCAAGCTTGTTCTTTAACCTGTTGGAACTATTAATTTTTCCCCCGTTGGTCGAAATGACATTAAAGGGGCCGACTAATAAGGTTATGAAATGAAATTAATTTCGGAGCAAAACCTCGATAATTCCCTTTGCATTAAGATTACCGATCAATCGCGACGGATTGCCGCCGATCGCTGGTACATCAAAATGGTCTGCGAGGTGAAAATGTCCTTGACCGATGAACATCTTGAGAAGATCCGAGCTGATGAGGGGCCTGAACTGTTTTCCGCCATCCGTCGTCTGCTCGGCGACGAGATCACCATGGAGCTCGTTCAGGAAAGGAATTTTATCGATGAGGCTGCCCGGCAGGAGATTGGTAGCGGAATGTTGGCGAGTATAGACGATAATATTTCCGGATACCTGGCCTCCGCCTCTTTCCCGGCCCGTTTTTTTGGACTTCGCTATCGGCAGGCGAAAAAACTAAGTCAGATGGAGACAGTGCCGCCGGGTGATGAACCGGGGGAAGAGGAGGAGGAGGGCCCGGCCGATTTTTCAGCTTGTTTTTCCGACTAGGTAACCTCCCTTATATATTTTAGGCAACCCTCTCTCTACATATATAATGTTCTTGACAAACAGCCCGCATGGCATAATATTTCCCCCTTTCCATGTTGCCTGTACATTAGCTTTAGTGCTTTCCGCCGAAATGGCCGGAGTAAATTTCCGCCGCTTCACATAGCATTTTTTAAGACAAAGGTTGCCGCCCCATTGGTCGGCAGCAAACAAGGAGATACGATGAAGGTCCTCATAAGCGACAATCTGGCCCCGGTCGGAGCCAGGATTCTTAAAGATGCCGGGCTTGAGGTTGACATTAACACCGGTTTGGCTCCTGAAGAACTGAAAAAGATAATTTCGCAGTATGACGGTCTGGTCATCCGGAGCGCCACAAAGGTTACCGAGGAGATCATCGAGGCCGCCGAGAATCTCAAGGTTGTCGGCCGGGCCGGTATCGGTCTCGATAATGTCGACATTCCCGCCGCAAGCAAGCGGGGAATTGTGGTGATGAACGCCCCGGACGGTAATTCCACCACCGCGGCTGAGCACGCCATTGCCATGATGATGTCCCTGAGCCGCAAGATTCCCCAGGCCACGGCCTCGATGAAGGCCGGCAAGTGGGAGAAGAAAAAATTCTCCGGCCGGGAAGTTACCGGCAAAACCCTGGGTATCCTCGGTATCGGCCGGATCGGCGCAATCGTCGCGGATCGGGCCCAGGGCTTGCGAATGAAGGTTATCGCCTATGATCCGCACATGCCCAAGGATATTGTCGATCAACTTGGTGTAGAGCTTGTCAGTCTTGAAGAGATGTGCAAGCGGGCTGACTTTATCTCCATCCATGTCCCCTTTACCAAAGAGACCAAGAACGTTCTTTCCACCGAACAGTTCAAGATCATGAAAAAAGAGGCCATGCTTATCGACTGCGCCCGGGGCGGGGTCGTTGATGAGGCGGCACTGTTCGAGGCCCTGAAGAACGATGAGATCGCCGGGGCGGCTTTGGACGTTTTTGCGGTGGAACCCACTAACCCGGAGAACTGTCCGCTGCTGCCTCTGGATAATTTTATCTGTACCCCTCATCTTGGCGCATCCACCGCCGAGGCCCAGGAAAATGTGGCGGTGGCGATTGCAGAGCAGATGTCCGACTATCTTCAAAACGGCACTATCACCAATGCCGTCAACGTCCCCTCGGTAAGCGCCGAGGTTCTGGCCAAGATCGGACCTTTTTCCAGACTGGCCGAGATGATCGGCGCCCTGCACATGCAGATTGCCAAGGACGGGGTTGAAGAGGTCAATATTGAATATGGCGGCGACCTGGCCGAAATGGAGACCGGCCCACTGACGGTTTCTTTTCTGAAAGGCCTGTTCACCCCGATCCTCAAAGAAGCGGTCAATTATGTCAACGCGCCGATGATCGCCAAGGAGAGAGGGATCCGGGTCGTCGAGTCGCGCTCATCCCAGCATGAAGATTTCACCAATCTCCTGAAGGTAAGGGTTAAGACCGCTTCGGGCGAAAATGTTCTGGCCGGGACGGTCTTTGGCAGGAGCGAACCGCGCCTGGTCCGTTTCAATACTTTCCGCCTGGAGGCGCTGCCGTACGGTCCCATGCTTTTTGTTGTCAATGATGACGTGCCCGGAGTAATCGGGAATCTGGGTACTACTCTGGGTAATTTCGGGGTGAATATCTCCAGGATGACCGTCGGCATGGAAGAAGAAAAAGGCCGCAACATAATCCTCCTGAACACCAATACCCTGTTGACCAAGGAGCAGCTCCGAAAAGTTATGGATCTTCCCCATATTAACGATGCCATGTCTCTTGATCTGCCGGACAACGGCTGATATTGAATAAGCATTCAAGACTATCATACAGGTAAGGGTGTCAAGATGGGCAACGAGGAAAAAGAGAGCAGTAAATGTCCTGAAGGGCAGGTCTTGAAGGATGGCAAGTGTGTAATGCCGGAAGTGACCTTTACCGCCTTTGTCATGTCCCTTAACACGGCCGCCCTTTATCATTGCGGCGAACTGGCCGACCCGGAGACCGGTGAAAGCAACAAGGATCTGGTCTTGGCCAAGCACGCTATCGACACTCTGGACCTCTTGAAAGAGAAAACCGCGGGCAACCTCACCAAAGACGAGGATAACCTGCTGGAAACCGTTCTGTACGACTTAAAGCTCCGCTATGTCAAGCTGGCCGGTTAGGTAACGGATGCCGGAATGCTCATCGGGCCCGATTTTCTTGTGAGGATCGGGCTCTTTTTTTGACTAAACCCGAAAATCAACCATTTACTCGGCATCAAACAGCGCAGGGCACCATGCCGTGGCCCGATAAACCAGGCATCTACGAAGAAAATACGGCTGCGCACAGCGGAAATCCCATGGAAATCGCCGATAGCAGCCGCACTTCCCGGCTCTCCTGGCCGATGCGCCAGAATTTTTTGATGGACAAGGCTGAATGAAACCATTGCTGGCCACCGTTTCTGCTCCGGCCAAAATCAACTTGTATCTGCGGGTGAAAGGACAACGCCCGGACGGTTATCATGAGCTTGAATCAGTCATGCAAAAACTCGAGCTGGCCGATTCAGCACGGCTGACTGTAGTTGAGGGAAGTGGCATAACCTTAGCCTGTCCGGACGCCGCTTTGCCCGAGGATGATACCAATCTGGCCTGGCGCGCGGCCCGTCTGTTTCTTGAGGAGACCGGGTTTAAACGGCGGGTGGAAATCGTCCTGGATAAGAAGATTCCGATCTCTGCCGGGCTCGGGGGCGGCAGCAGTGATGCCGCGGCGGTATTGCTGGCCTTGAACGAGCTGCTCCTGACGGATCTGGATGAAAAGATTCTGCTGGCATTGGCCGTCCGCTTGGGAGCCGATGTTCCTTTTTTCATCAAAAAGAACTTAGCCGCGGCCTTGGCCGAAGGGATCGGTGAACGTCTGTCGCCGGTTGCCGGAATTCAAAACCGCGAGATCTTGCTGGTTAATCCGGGATTTCCGGTTTCCACCCGCTGGGTATTTGATAATTTAGCGTTGACAACTAATAGCAATCCTTATATCTTAGCGCCCGAAAAGGTCTCTCAGCCGGGTAAATATTCCGGTTCCGTAGCCGATTTTCTTGAGCTGGCCGGACCGGAAGGTTTTTTTAACGATCTCGAAGCGGTTACAATCGCTCGCCATCCCGAAATCGAGTCGATCAAAAAGGCAATGGTCGCTGATGGCGCCATGGTAGCGCTGATGTCCGGGAGTGGTCCTACCGTCTTCGGTATATTTAAAGATCACGCTCAGGCTGTTTCCTGTTCCCAAAAGTTCAGGAGCCTTTACGGCAAAAATGTCATCTTGACCAGGCCCTGGTGTTCCTGATCCGCATTGTATACAGTATAATATTTTAATGATTGTCTGGCTATTTTGCTGGGGCATGGTGTAATGGTAACACACGAGCCTTTGACGCTCGTTTTCCAGGTTCGAGCCCTGGTGCCCCAGCCAGAAATTTTACATAATTCATGGTAATTGTTCAGCAGCGCCACAACTGCTTTTATCGTCTGTTCGGTGCTGATGTAGGGCCCACAGGACTCTAGAGTTGTACCTTCAGGTTACACATCTGCGGCCTGCTGAATAGTTGCGTTTCGTGGTTCACGTTCACTTTTCCGGCTTCAAGTCGGATAGTTACGATTCAGGAATCTTAGGTTGCCATGGTCAATAAAATCAAGTTGTTTGCCGGTAATGCCAACCTGCCGTTGGCCGAAGAGATTTGCGCTAATCTGAAGCTTCCTCTTTCCCACGCGGAAGTTCGTACATTCAGCGATGGAGAGATTTTTGTCGAAATCGGCGAAAATGTCCGTGGTGCAGATGTTTTTGTGATTCAGCCTACCTGTTCGCCGGTTAACGACCATTTGATGGAACTGATAATCATGGTCGATGCCTTGCGTCGTGCCTCCGCCCGACGGATAACAGCGGTCGTCCCTTACTATGGTTATGCGCGGCAGGACCGAAAGGTGGCTCCCCGGGTGCCGATAACCGCCAAGGTCGTTGCCGAAATGATGATGGTGGTCGGTGTGCGGCGGGTGTTGGCCATGGACCTGCACGCCGGTCAGATTCAGGGGTTTTTCAATATTCCGGTCGACCATCTTTACGCCGCCCCGGTTCTGATGAAATATCTCCAGGAAGAGGTCAAGGACGATATCATCATGGTTTCTCCCGACGCTGGTGGAGTGGAGCGCACCAGGGCCTATGCCAAGCGCCTAGATGTGGATCTGGCGATTATCGATAAACGGCGGGAGCGCGCCAATGTGGCCCAGGCCTTAAATGTGATCGGGGATGTCAGCGGCAAACGGGCTATCCTGCTCGATGACATGGTCGATACGGCCGGAACCCTCTGCGCGGCAGCTGATATCCTGATGAAAGCCGATGCCAAGGAGGTGTACGCCTGCTGTTCCCATGGCGTCTTGTCCGGACCGGCTATTGACAGAATCAATAACTCGCAGATCAAGAAACTGGTGATTACCAACAGCATCCCCCTGCGCGGCGCGGCTGCCGCTTGTGAAAAGATCGAGGTTCTGTCGGTAGCCGGCCTGTTAGCCGAGGCGATCAGTCGGATTCATTCCGAGGACTCCGTCAGTTCATTGTTTGTTTAATTGTTCACGGTTCCCATGCCTTCTTGGGCATTGGCTTATTTTTGCCTTAGGAAAAACCTAAGTTTTCGCGCATCCGAGACATCTTGGTGAACGCTGTCTGCAGCGATGGGCACTTTTATATGTTCCACACCCCGTGAGCGGATTTACGGTATTATCGGTAATAGAGAACTTCACGAACCTTAACCATATCGAATCAATTATTGAATTTTTTTATAAATTCGGGAGGCAATAAGTAATGTTACAGCTAGAAATGGATGCCAATATCAGAAGTACACACGGCAAAGGGGCGGCCCGTGTTTTAAGAAGCAAGGGTTTGACGCCGGCGGTCCTTTACGGCGCGAAGGCGGAACCGGTTTCTCTGGAACTGGAAACCAAGACTTTCACGAAGACCCTTCTGGAAATTAATCGTCGGAATGCCTTGATCAACCTTTCGGTTCTCGAAGGCAAGAAGAAGAGCACCAGGCATGTCATCATCAAGGAGTTGCAGACCGATCCCCTCAGGGACGGCCTGCTTCATGCCGATTTTTGCGAAATCTCCCTCGAAGAACCCATGAACCTGGTTGTCTACATTGAGCTGCTTGGCGAGGCGAAGGGCGTCGGTCTTGGTGGTATTCTCCAGGTTGGTATGGACAGGGTTCGGATGAGAGGAAAAATCCTGGATTTCCCGAATTCCCTGCCTGTTGATATCTCCGGTCTGTCCATTGAAGATGGCATTACCCTAAAGGATATCGATATCCCGGCTAATTTGGAACTTCTGGACGACGAAAACAGTACCGTCGTCTATATCGCCGATCCGACCAAGGTCAAAGCTGTCGGCGGAGAAGGGGAAGAAGAAGAGGCAGGGGAAGCCGCCCCCGCCGAGGCCGCCGAACCGGAGGCTGAGGCCGAGGCCCCCGAGTAATTATCAAGCGTACCGCCCATTCAAGAAAAGTCGCGTTCAAGCCGGAAAATGTAATCCATTTTCCGGCTTTTTGTTTACCGGAGAAAATAATGTTGTTGATTGTCGGACTCGGAAATCCCGGCCTTAAATATGAGCTCACCAGGCATAACGTCGGTTTTATGGCGCTAGATCATCTCGCCGAAAAAGCTGGCGCGGTGTTTAAGGATTCAAAGTGGGATGCGGAATTGGTCAAGGCCGCGCGGGGGGCGGAACCGTTGCTGCTTGCCAAACCTACTTCCTTCATGAATCTAAGCGGCAGACCCGTGGGCATGATTGCTTCCTACTACAAGGTGGTGCCCGGGCGAATCGTGGTAATTCATGATGATCTAGATCTGGAGGTGGGCCGGGTTAAGATCGTACACGGTCGCGGGGCCGGCGGCCATAACGGGATCAAATCAATAATCGAGCATCTTGGCACCAGGGAGTTTGTCAGGTTCAGGGTCGGGATCGGCAGGCCTCCCGAAAAAATGGCTCCCGCTTCTTTTGTGCTGTCAAGATTTACCGAGCAGGAGCTTACCGAAATCAGCCGGGTTTTTGATTATATCGAGGAGGGCATAAGACTTATTGAGGAGGACAGTATTCCCGCGGCCATGAATTTAGTCAATCGGCAGGGGAAATAAGAAAGCCTTTGTCGCAGTCACTCTTTTCTGGAAATTATCATTCCCTGCTGGCAGGCTTATTGCCTTGGCAACCTTGGTAATTATTTGTTCATCCGGTCGGTGATCCCCGTGGAGGAACTGCCTTCGGCCGACTTTCAGCTTCGGAGAAGCAATTCAGGTTATCAAAAAAAACATTATAAAATCAGTCAGTTATTTGCCTATCACCCTAATTTTTTGAAACTTTTTCAACTAAATTGATCAAAAATATGTTATAGTATTATTCCTAGTGATTAGAAGTCTCTAATGAATAATGAGGTAACAAAGTGTTTAAATGCGGTGATATGGCTGTATACCCTGCTCATGGGGTCGGCAAAATTGAATCTATAGAGAAAAAGGAGATTGGCGGAACCAATCAATCTTTCTATGTGATGAAGATTATCGAATCTGGAATGGTGGTGATGATACCCACAACCGCCAAAGAGACAGGCCTCAGAAACATTATTCCTCCCAAAGACGTGAAAAAAGTGTATGCCATTTTGAAGGAGAAAAATGTAGAGATATCTCCACAGCCTTGGAACCAGAGATATCGTGATTACATGCAGAAAATTAAAACCGGTTCGGTTTATGAAATTGCTTCCGTGCTCCGCGACCTTAATGTCCTAAGTTCCGATAAGTCCCTCTCCTTCGGCGAGAAAAAGATGATGGATACCGCTAAGAGTTTATTAGTTAAAGAGATCGCCCTTGCCAACAAGATCCAGGAGAAAAATGTCGAGGATGATTTCGACAAGATCTTCCCCTGAGTCGCCTTTTGTTAGAGATTTTTTCAGGCCTGCCGGTTTGTTCCGGCAGGCCTTTTTTTGCGTTTGGAGTCCGGCCACCAATGGCTGTCTGGAAATGTTGCGGTTCTCGATTACCTTAATCCTCCGGCTCGATCATCCTGAATTTCGCATTTAAGCTTTTTCAGGCCTCCTTCGAAATCGAAAGAATCGTCCTGCTCAGGGGTGTGGCAGGCAAGGCAGATCTTTTCCGTTATCGGTGCGGTCCGTTGGCTGGCGGGATTAAGGCGGTGAATTGAACCTGGACCGTGGCAGCTTTCGCAGCCGACCACTTGCAGGTCAGCGGCCCGGCCAATCGCGGCGGCAGGATCATTACTATCGGCTCCGGTTACATGGCACGGCAGACATTCCAGATTAAACTGCTGTCCCTTCTCGACCAAGGTCAGGTGTGATGTGGCGTGCCGGCTGGCCTGCCAGCTTTGCACCTGTTTTCGATGGCACTCGCGACAGGCCGTCCAGCCGACAAATCCCCGGGCGGACACAGCCTCGCCGGTTGAAGGGGGGCTTTTCCGGTTCAAGGCTTCGACTAATTTTTTGTTCTCATTGACAAGGTCGAGCACGGCTGGATGGTCGGGCAGGGATACATTCATCGCCACGAACCGGTTGTCAAATGATGAAACGCTTTCGGCCGCTGATTTTTCCTGCCGTTCAAGCTGGGTCAGAGTATTTTCCAGGGCAGTCAGGCGCTCCCGGATATTATCGTAGTGATTCTTGAGTTCAGGCCGCTCTCGCAACTGCTTCATCTGGCTCTGCAGACGGATTCTTTCCTTTTTCCCGGCGGTAAGATCCTGCTGACCGGCACTACGCCATTTGCGGGTAGGGCGCCAATCCACTTCCATAACACCGATATGTTTTCCCTTTTGCCCTGCTCCGACCAGGATGGCGCTATCGGTCAGATAGGTGGGAGGCTTGCCGGAATCAACCTCCCTGGCCTGGACAATGAGGTTGACCATCGGGTACATTTCCGCAATCTCCCTACAATTTCCGGCATCGAGATCGGTTAAGAGGATGAGGAAGTCATGGCTGGCTTCCAGTTTACTGATTATCGACGGCAGGTTGTCCCGCCATGGTTCGACGACAACGTTTTCATCAAGTAATTTCGAGTCGGATCGGATCTGTCCGGTCAGGCCGATAATCGCCAGGCTGAGCCCACCCAGCTGTCGGGTGACGAAGGGTTTGAACACCGGTTGGTCGGTATCCATGTCGATAATGTTGGCGCTCAGCCAGTCAAATTGTGACTTGCCCCTGATCTCCAGGAGAAAATCCAGACCGGCCGCCAAATCTCGCCTTCCGATTCCGACCGCGTCATAGCCGATCAGATTGTATGCCTTGACGATGGTCTCAGCGGTTATCCTGGCCTGGCCCGCACCGCCTCCGCCCAGACCATGGTTGGTCTTGAACAGCAGAGAGCCTCCGTCCACAATCAGGGTGGGCAGGCCTTTTTCTTTTTTCAGCCTGGAGAATTGGTAAGCTTTTTTGGACAGACCGCCCAGTTGCCGGCTTTTTCAGCCGCAAGGTTCGATCTCGCCGTTGACATTGTTGGAGTACAAAAGCAGAAACTCCTGAGCACCGGTGGTTTCAGCGATACCAGGCAGGGGTTGAGCCAGGAAAAACAATAAGATCAGAATACCCGGCAGGGTTGAGGATAACTTCATGGTTTTTTGTTCTCCTTGGGATTCGCATCGGCGGCCCGCTGGTCCAGTATTTTATGCCATTTTCGTAATCGGTCGGCAATGATCGCTTCGTACCCGCGGTTGGTCGGATGGTAGAATTTCCTGCCCTCCAGTTCATCGGGGAGGTGGTTCTGCAGGACAATCCCCTCGGGCTGATCATGGGCGTATTTATAGCCTTTGCCGTAGCCAAGTTCTTTCATCAAAGCGGTTGGGGCATTGCGGATATGTTTTGGTACCGCCAGGCTTCCGGATTTGTTGATTTCCCGGGAGACCTGATTAAAGGCACTGTACGTGGCATTGCTTTTAGGTGCGGTGGCCAGGTAGATCGTTGCCTGGGCTATGGCCAGTTCGCCTTCCGGTGAACCGAGGATATGATAACTCTCCCGAGCGTTTAGAGCCAGGGAAAGCGCCTGGGGATCGGCGTTGCCGATGTCCTCGGAAGCAAAACGGATAAGGCGGCGGGCGATATATAGCGGATCCTCACCGGAAATTATCATTCTGGTCAGCCAGTACAGGGCGCCGTCCGGATCGCTGTCCCTCATGCTTTTATGGAGGGCGGAGATCAGATTGTAATGTTCCTCTCCATCGGTGTCATAGCGGAGGCTCCGGTGTTGGATAGCCTCTTCGACCGTGGCCGCATCGATGATGTATCGGTCTCTGTCTGGATTGGTGATCGAAAAGGCTACCTCCAGGTTGTTCAGCGCCCGGCGGGCATCTCCGTCGGCAGCCCCGGCCAGATGGTCTAGGGCCTCCGGCTCTATCTGAACCCGATATTTGCCCAGGCCGTTTTCAGGATCCTTAATGGCCCGGTTGATGATTTCGGTCAGGTCTTCTTTGGACAGGGGATTTAAGACCAGCACCCGGCACCGGGATAGAAGGGGGGCGATTACCTGGAAGGAGGGGTTT
>JAGXFP010000053.1 GCA_024637225.1 Desulfobacterales bacterium | reverse complement strand
TGCCAAATTGACCCCCGATGAGGCATTTTCCCGGGGTCTTGAGGAACTAAAAACGGCTGCCTGAAAGCCGACAGTATCAACAACCACGGGGCATTGCTTATTTCACACCTCAGGTTGTCTCACTAACCCCGACCACTTTATCGACCAGATCGTGCATGGTGTGGTTATAGGGGAGATTGCCGCTCTTCATCAACAGGGCCATGATCAGCTTTTCGATGCCCATGGCCACCAGGTTATAGAGGATCGCGGCGGTAAAGACCTGCTGCCGTTTGGCGTAACCATTACCGGCCGTGGCCAGGAACTGCTTGCCCTCGGCCAGAAACTGCTGCCAGTCATCGATAGGTTCTTTTTTAATATCACCGAAGCCGATCAGGCCGGCCGCGGCGGGTATTTTTTCTTCCGGCATGACAAAACTCCTCGATAGGTTCTGATACAGGATTATGAGATCAGATAGGAGGCTGCCGGTTCGCCCTCTTCGAGCCCGTCGAGGATGGTGTCGATCGCCTCTTCGCTGTCCACCCCCTTGAACCACCAGTTCTCCGGCTGGATCACCATGATCGGGCCGGAATCGCATTGCTTGAGACAGGTGGTGGCGGTGATCAGGCAGTCCAGGCCCCGATCAAGGATCTCTTCTTCGATATATTGCAGAAAGCCGCCGGTCTGCTTGTGACAGATGCCTTTCTTGTCGCCGGCGACGCGAAAACTCTGACAGACTATGATTTGTCTTTCCGGGATGGCCATGGGGGGGCTCCTTGTTAAGTGTCTGAAGTTATAAGTTTGAAGTTATAAGTTGTGGTGGTTACTTCTTGCATTTCCCTTTTCGGGTTCCGTTATAGAGCAGATCGATTGTCCCTTCTACCTCGCCGTCGGTGATCAGGACGGCAATGCCTTGTTCGCCGAGGATGCGTCTGGAACTTTCCCCGGCGCTGGCGGCCAGGATCGCAAAACAGTCCGGCAGTGATTTGGCAAGCTCCTGCCAGCGACTGCTGCCGCTGCCCGGCTCCGGGACGGGACGGGTACCCAAAAGGCAGGTCAAGCCGTCTTCCCTTGGCCCGTAGATCAGGACCTGATAGGCCTGGCCAAGATGAAGATCGACCTCCATGCCGCCCATGCTGACCACCGCAATATTGGGCCTGGTTTTGCTCGGCTTGAGACCCTGCATTGCAGGGGTTTCGCATGCGCCGTTTACCGAAGGGCAATCCACCCCGAGATGATGTTCTCTTGCCGGGGCAATGGTCGTTTCCAGATATTTTGCCGCAATTTCAGCCAGGCGTTGCATGGTCTCCCGGTCGGGTGGGCTTAAGAGCTGATCCTCCTCACTTGCCACCCCGGAGCAGGGCACAAGCCGGAAGGCTTCCGCCCCGCATCCGGCCATGACCCTGGCTATTTTTGCTACCTGGTCGTCATTGATCCCGGGGTAGACCGTGGTGCGGATGGTAACCTCGCAGCCCGCCTCTTTGAAGGCTTTGGCTGCGAGCGGCTGCTCTTCCACAAGCATCGCTGCCGCCTGGGCAAGAGGGACAGTTTTTTTACCGGGTCTGATCCAGGCGTAAAGTTTTTCCGCCACTTCCCGGTCAGCCGCATCGACCAGCAGGGTGATCGCGGTCACTCCTGCCGCCATTAGCTCCCTAGCATATTTCTCACCGTTAAGACCAAGGGTCGCTAAAGACAACTTGAGGTCGGGGTATTTCCGGCCAAGGAGCTGCAATGTTTCAAAGGTGGATTCAATATCGGCCAGAGGATCCCCCGGGCCATCCAGCTCGACCCTTGCTATTTCGGCGCCCTGCTGGATATTCTCTTCCAGCCATTTAAGCGCGCCGAAAGGCGGAATGGCCCTCGCCTCTGCATCCGGCCCGGCAAAGCGAATCCGGGAAAAAGGCCGGGGCGCCACGGGCAAAGTGAGATTGATCGACTTTGATCCGCAACTGCAACCGAAGGAGTTTTCTTTTTTATGGAGTTGAATAATCGTCATTGCCTTTACCATTTCATCCTTGAGCCGGGGGGACAGGTTTGAAGTCCGTCCCCTCGGCTTTTACATGACCAGTTCAAACTTCTCTTCCGGCGCATCACGATCCTGACGATCCATCAACTCACCGAGAATCTTTTCCAGGAGCCGCAAGCCGCCCTTGTAACCCACGGTCGGGAAGTACTGGTGCCCCTGGCGGTCGAGGATCGGAAAGCCCCAGCGGACGTATGGAATGTCCTCGTCCCGGGCGATATACTTGCAATAAGTATTGCCGACGAGCAGATCGACCGGCTCCTTCTTGATCCACTGGTGGAGGAGGAACATATCACCCTTGGCCTTGACATTGACCTCGCAGCCCATGTCTTTGGTGATCTCTTTGATCCTTTTCTCGAACTTCTTGCCCGGGGTACCGGTGACGATGTGAATCGGTTTCATGTCAATCGAGACCAGGAACTCGGTCATGGCGATGAGCTGGTCCGGATCACCGACCAGGGCGACTTTTTTACCGTACAGGTACTGGTGCATATCGGAAATCATGTCGACGAGCTGCCCCCGTTCGTGGACGATCTCTTCAGGAATATTTACCCCGGCAATGATCCTGAGAGCATCGATGAAGCGATCGGTGGCCATGAGCCCGAAAGGCATATCCAGTACCGAACAAGGCACCTTGTGTTTGGCATCCAGTTCGCGGGCCGCATCGGCGGAGCACCATTCGCCAAGGGCCAGGGTGCCGATCGAATCGCCGGCGCTTTGCAGCTCGGCAACGGTGGTGCCGCCTTCGGGGAACATCTTGTACTCGCCCGAAAGAGGGCCGTTCAGGATCCCGGAAGTGTCCGGGAAGAGGATGGTCTTCACCCCGATCAGGCCGGTCATCCGCTTAATCTCCTCCATATCGGCCGGCTCCACCCAGCCGGGGATGATATTGACCTTGCCGTTTTTCTTGCCGGTGGGCTCGGCCATCATCGCCATAGACTTGACCATGTTGGAAAAGCCGGTGACATGGGAACCGGCGTAGCTCGGGGTGGAGGCGCTGATCACATATTTGCCTTCGGGAATCTTGCCCTCGCTCTCCGCCTTTTTCTTGATCTGGGGCAGATCGTCGCCGATGGTCTCGGAGAGGCAGGTGGTATGGACGGCGATCACCTCCGGCTCATAGACCGTGAAGATATTATTGATCGCCTGCAGCATGTTGGCCTGGCCGCCGAATACCGAGGCCCCCTCGGTGAAAGAACTGGTCGAGGCGGAAACCGGCTCCTTGTAGTGCCGGGTCAGGGTTGAACGGTGATAGGCGCAGCAGCCCTGGGAGCCATGGCTGTGCGGCAGACAGCCATGGATGCCCAGGGCCGCGTACATGGCGCCGATCGGCTGGCAGGTCTTGGCCGGATTGATGGTCAGGGCCTTGCGCTCACTGATTTCGGTTGGGGTGTGTCGTAGTAACATTTTTATAGTCCTCAAGTGTTGATGAGATTTTATCCAAATTCTGATTGTCGGGTTACGACCACGGCTAACCCAACCTTGCTTTACGGTTTAAGTGTCCGGGTTTACAAGTATCCCTTCGCTTCACAGCCAAAGCGCATGGATTTTGCGATCATGAATTCCGGCAACGCTACTGAATGATCGCAATAATCGCGGCAACTCCATATCCGGCGATTCCGGCGACGCCATCATTATTCCCAGTTATAGGAGGCCGAAAGTTGCGGGTTCATTTGCCACGGCGCCTTCATATAGCCCCAGACCCTGGAGTTCACCAGCCGGTCGATCTCGCGATAGAAATTGACCGCCCCCCGAAAGCCCGCATAGGGACCGCCGGAGTCGTAGCTGTGCAGCTGTTTCATCGGTACGCCCAGTTTCTGGATCGAGTACTTCTCCTTGATCCCGGCGCAGAAGATATCCGGCTTCATCAGCTCAACCAGTTTCTCGGCCTCGTACTGGTTGAGATCGTCGACAATGATAGTGCCCTTATCCATATCCGGGGCCAGTCCGGCATACTCCTTGAACTTTAAGCCACCCTTCTCAAGCGCCTCCATCTCCTTGTCGCTCTTCCTCGGTTTGTAGCGGGTCTCATCCGCTTCGACCTCAAGTTCCTCGATATTGCGGCTGTCCGCGTCGAGTTTGATATTGGGCAGGACCTGGCGGCCCTCATAGTCGTCCTGATGGCCGAACTCGTAACCGGCCGAGATGGTCTTCATGCCCATCTCGTTGAAAAGCTCCTTGTAATGATGGGCCCTGGAACCTCCGACAAACATCATCGCGGTTTTGCCTTCGGTGCGAGTCCGCACCTCGCTTCTCACGGTTTCCACTGCCGGCATCTCCTCGGCGATCACTTTTTCGACTTTAGCGATCAGTTTTTTATCGCCGAAATACTCGGCAATTTTCCGCAGCGATTTGGCGGTGGCGTCGGCCCCGATGAAGTTGACCTTGATCCAGGGAATGCCGTATTTGGTTTCCAGCATGTCCGCCACGTAGTTAATGGAACGATGGCACATGACGGCATTGAGGTCGGCGGTGTGGGCCGAGGCAAACTGGTCATAGGTCGAGTTGCCGGAAAAGGTCGAGATGCAGGTGATCCCGCATTTCTCAAAGATCCGGTCGATCTCGAACCCGTCCCCGCCGATGTTGTATTCACCGAGCAGGTTGATCTTGAACTTGCCCGGTTTTTCCTCGTCGTTCTCACCGACAATGTGGCGGAAAACCTGGTTGTTGGCGATATGGTGCCCGGCCGACTGGGAGACCCCTTTGTAGCCTTCACAACTGAAAGCGTAGACGTTGCAGTCGCCGAACTTTTCCTTCATATTCCTGGTCACGGTGTGGATATCGTCACCGATCAGGCCCACCGGACAGGTGGCAAAGACGGCGATCGATTTGGGGTGAAAGAGGTCGTAGGCCTCCTGGATCGCCTGCGCCAGCTTCTTTTCGCCGCCGAAGATGATGTCCTGCTCCTGCATGTCGGTGGAGAAGCAGTAATTGATAAAATTCTCGCCGTCCGGGCCGGCATCGGTCTGGTTGCGGCGGGTCAGCCAGGCGTAGAAGCTGCAGCCGATGGGGCCGTGAACCAGATTGACGATGTCACGGGTCGGCCCCATGATCACGCCCTTGCAGCCGGCATAGGTACAGCCGCGCATGGTGATGATGCCGGGGATGGTACGCACGTTGGCGGTCAGCGAAGGCGTCTCGTTCTGCAGGGCCTCGTTGATCATTATCTGTTTGGCGCGTTTGCGGGCCACCTTGGGGGGATACTTGGAAATAAGCTCCGCCTTGATCTCGGCAGGATCCCGCTGCACCATTTTTTTCTTGGTTGCTGTAGTCATTATCTTCTCCTTTACGAAATGGATTTAAGGCCCATCTCTCCCGTCCTGACCCGGACCGCATCGTTCAATGGCACGACAAAGACCTTGCCGTCACCCGGCATGCCGGTCTGGTTTGTGTTAATAATCGTTTCCACCACACAGGAGACCTGGCTGTCATCGACCACGGCGGTGATCATCCGTTTCGGGTAGAGCTTGCCCTTTTCGCCGAGCAGGGCGGCGGCTTCTTCATAACCCTGCTCCGCCCCTTCCAGAATCTGGGGATTGACAAAACCCTTGCCGCGGCCATGAGCCTCGTGGGCAAAAAAGGCATCGACACCGCAATCGGCGAGGGCCTGCTTGGTCTGGTTCATCATGTTGATTCGCACCACGGCGATCACCTCTTTCATGCCGGTACCCCCTCCGCCGCGGCGGCGGTTTCCTTGACCCCGGAGCTGATGGTATAGGATTCCTCGACCTGGCTGACAAAGATCTTGCCGTCGCCGAAGGCGCCCTTGCCCTTGGAACGGGCGGTATCCATAATGGTGGCAATGACGAAATCCTTGTCGGCCGCGTTGACCACGCTCATCAGCATGACCTTGGGCAGTTCGTCATAAGTGACTTCACCGATTTTAATGCCGCGCTGCTTGCCGCGCCCGGCCACCGAGTATTTGGTTACGGCGGGAAAACCGGCGTCCATCAGGGCGGCCAGGACAGCGTCCGCTTTTTCAGGACGAATAATCGAACGAATCATGATCATCATAACTTCATCTCCAATAATATTTTCTCGGGTAAATATTCTCTATCCGGCATGGATCGGGCGAAGGAAGACCCCACCCCCCGTACGGTCTGCGATTACAGGCGGTGGCGATCTTTGCAATCGGGGCGAACTATGGACTATAACTCGCCAATCCCAGCCGTCCCGATCGCGGGCCGATTCACTACCGTCCCTCGCCGGCTTCCTAGGCGGCCTGCATTAAGCCGAATTCCATCAGCAACCCTTCAAGTTCTTCGATTTCCATCGGGGTGGGGATAACGAAATCCTTGTTTCCGTCAATGGCCTTGGCCAGGTTCCGGTAGACCTCGGCCTGGGGAACCTCGGGATTCCATTCGATAACCGTCTTGCGATTGATTTCGGCTCGCTGGACATCATTTTCGCGGGGCACGAAATGGATCATTTTGGTCCCCAGCTTTTCGGCAAATTTTTCGATCATCTCCTGCTCGTTATCAACCGCCCGGGAGTTACAGATCAGACCGCCGAGACGAACCGCGCCGCTCTGGGCGAATTTGCAGATCCCCTTGCTGATATTATTGGCCGCATACATGGCCATCATCTCGCCGGAGACCACGATGTATATTTCCTCGGCCTTGCCGTCCCGGATCGGCATGGCAAAACCACCGCAGACCACATCACCGAGAACGTCATAGAAGGCGTATTCAAGTTCTTCGCTTTCCTCATAGGCGCCCAGGGATTCCAGCATGTTGATCGAGGTGATTATGCCCCGGCCGGCGCAGCCGACTCCAGGCTCGGGGCCGCCGGACTCGACACACCAGGTGCCGCCGTAACCTTCCTTGCGGATATCATCGAGTTCAACGTCTTCCCCTTCTTCACGCAGGGTATCGAGCACCGACTTCTGGGCCAGACCACCCAACAACAGTCTGGTTGAGTCCGCTTTGGGGTCGCAGCCGACCACCATGATTTTCCGGCCCAATTCAACCAACCCCGCTACCAGATTCTGGGTGGTGGTTGATTTGCCGATTCCGCCTTTGCCGTAAATTGCAATTTTACGCATTGTCGTGCCTCCTTGAAATTTCCTGAGTTTGATAAAGGGTTTCAGTAAACGCTTTAAGTTGTTGAGTCTTTCCTAAGGCAAGAGGTGTGCCACTAATACACAAACAGTTTTTTTGCCGCGTAACCCACCGTTATTAAACAGGATATCTTAGACAAGAACAGGTGGGACTGGAAATAGGAAGCCTGAAAAGCAAGGTAACGAAAGCGACAACACCTACAAAATGGAATGATTGTTTACCTGGAGGTAGCTCCGCTGCAAAATCACGAATATGGTATTTAGCGATTTAATATCGATACAATAATGTAATTTTTCCTTGCAGCCGTGAGGCTTCCACCCTTTTATCGCCCAACTCAATCAGGTTTTTTATGCAATTATTTCAAGATATTGCGCCGCCAGCCACGGTTCGTTCCTCGTATGGAACGCTTATTGCTCTTCCTATTGAGACAGGCTCGATGAACTCGCGGGAGAGACCAGCATTGTCTGGGTTCCCGCTAAAAACATGCGGGAATGACGGCCCCGGCGTATTGAATGATGGTCGATAAAACGGGAAGGAATTTCTGCAAGTTCTTAAAACCGGACAACCCTGAGGAGAAACAGATTTGCATTCCCAAAAATCACCAAACGGCGTTACCCAACACCTGGAAGTGCAAGCCCTGTACGAGATAGCCCAGCTGATCGGTTCGGCCCTTGATCTCAACAAGGCCCTCGCCGAGATCCTTCGGATTCTCCATGACACCCTTAATATGGCCAGGGCCACCCTGGTAATGCCGGACGAAGAACAGGAAAAGCTGACCATTGTCGCCTCTTACGGACTTACCGAGGAAGAGGCGCTGCGCGGGGTATATCGGCCCGACGAAGGAATTATCGGCGCAGTATTCAGGAACTGTTACCCTTTTGTGGTTCCGGATATCAAGAAAGAGCCGCTGTTCCTGAACCGGACCGGGGCCCGAAAACTTTTGCCCAAGGGCGAGGTTTCCTTTATCGGCGTGCCGGTAATCCTCCTAGAAAAACCGGTGGGGGTGCTGACCGTCGACCGCCTTTTCGGCCCGGAGATCTCCTTTGAAGAGGATATCCGTTTCCTGACCGTGGTGGCGATGCTGATCGGCCAGTTCCTGAATCTGCACGAAGCCATTGCCAGCAAGGAAAAACTGCTGGTCGAGGAGAACACCTACCTGAGGGAAGAGCTGCGGACCAGATACAGCCACCATAACATCATCGGCCAGAGCAAAATCATGCAGGAGGTCTTCCGCTATATAGAAAAAGTGGCGCCCAGCCGGGCCACCACCCTGCTGCTCGGGGAATCCGGCACCGGCAAGGAACTCGTTGCCCGGGCCATTCACCAGGCCAGTCCCCGCCAGGACAAACCGTTTATCAAAGTCAACTGTGCCGCCCTGCCCGGCAACCTTCTCGAAAGCGAGCTGATCGGCCATGAAAAAGGCGCCTTTACCGGGGCCGGCAAAACCAAAATCGGCCGGTTCGAACTGGCCGACAGCGGCACTCTTTTTCTCGACGAAATCGGCGAACTGCCCTTGGAACTGCAGGCTAAATTATTGCGGGTCATTCAGGAAAAGCAGTTTGAGAGGCTTGGCGGCACCAGGACCATTAACGTTGATGTCAGGATAATCGCCGCCACCAATCGCAGTCTTGAACAGGAAGTTGCACGGAAAACCTTCCGCGAGGATCTCTTCTACCGGCTGAACGTGGTGCCCATCATTCTGCCGCCTTTACGGGAAAGGCAGGAGGACGTTCTATTGCTGATCGATCACTTCCTGCAGGAAAGCAACGAGGTCAATGGCCGCAAGGTGAGATTCGCCAGGGCGGTTATGGATTTCCTGGCCGCTTATCACTGGCCCGGCAACGTCAGGGAATTGCAAAACCTCGTCGAGCGACTGGTGATCATGGCCGACGACGAGCCGGTATCGGTGGACGGCCTGCCTTCCTATATGAAGGGAGAAGTCGCGGTCGGGAGAGACCAGGCCGTAACTGCTGCCGAGCAGGTTCTGCCGCCCCATACGCCGGCTGAAAATAAATCCGCAAGGCTGGAGGATATCGAACGGCAGGAAGTTGCAGCGGCTCTGAAGAGGCATGGCTGGGTGCGAGCCCGGGCTGCCCGGGAACTGGGTATAACCCAACGCCAGATCGGCTACCGGATCAAGAAATACAAACTCCAGCCTCCGGAATATATCTAACCTGTGCCTCTCCATAACTGGTCTTTTTGTCCGATAACTTCGTCGCTGCAGAGTCGGAAAGTGCTCACGTACCTGACGGCCCGGCGTATTGAATGTCATTCCGTCATTTTGTAAGCCGGAATCAATTACCCATCAACGGAACAACGGGAAAAATCGGATTTTTAGCTGAGTCTGATTCATAGCCATATTTTCTTATAAATTTCCTTGGTGTATAATCTGATATAATACCTGTAAGGAGACAAGAAAATGCCTATCGCCAAGATACTGGGAAGCTCTCGTGAGTTTGAGATTCAGACCTACAAAAAGCCCAAAGACATCCGGCAAATGAGCCTGAGCCATGTATCGTTCTCCGGCACCCCTTTCCACCACCCCTATGATAGCGAGAAGCTAGTGCTGCTGGCCGATCCGTTCAGTTCGAATACGCTCTATTACGAATTCTTCACCAAAGACATCTCCTTTGCCGAACACATTGAGAACATGGTGGATGTTGAAGGCAGAACCCTGAACGTCGTAAGGTTATGGGTCAAGAAACAGAGCGTCGGCATCCGCTGCACTCCTTTTATTGTTGAGGACACCCGGCTGCGTTGATTCGGATGGAGTCTATGTAGTTGGACTATCCTTCGACTAGCTCAGGATTGAGTGGACTTCGACAGGCTCAGAAGTTTCTTGGACCAGACCAGATGCATCGCCAATCTCAGGATGCTTTTTACCTACTATGCACCGCCCGACCTTCCCCGCTCAACCAGAGCCTGTCGAGGGCATTTGACAAATTCCGGTACCGCCTCGCTGAGTTGTGATTCTCGTACCCATGGCCCCGCTCGAAAATAGATCCGCGCGGAGCTTTTCCGGCGTCTGGAAGCATCCGGACATTGCCTTCGAGATGTCAATGTGTTACTATGTAAGTCATAGTGATTCAATGCAATAAGGTGAGATCATGACCCAAATAAGTGCACGGTTGCCTGATGAAATGATCCGGGATGTGGACCAGGCGGCAAAGGTGCTACATCGTACCCGGGCCGAGATTATCCGCCAGGCCCTGGAGATGTACCTTGAGGATTTCGACGATCTGAATATCGCAATCGACCGCCTGCGCGATCCGGCCGACCGTAATATGGATTGGGCGGAGGCCAGGCGTGCGCTACTCGCTGCAGATTAAGGAAAGCGCCTTCAAGGAACTGCAACGCGTTGCCAAGCCTGACCGACTCAGAATCATTGCCGCCATTGACGCGCTGCCAGACAAACCTTGGGCTGGAAAATCATTGAAAGGGGAAATGGCCGGTTTGCGGCGCCTGCGGGTGGGCAATTATCGCGTCATCTACGAGATCATCGACCAGGAAGTGCTGATTCTGGTTGTCCGGGTGGCGCACCGCCGCCAGGTATATCGCTAGAGGCAAATTCCGTTTGACTGCGGCCTGGCCAATTCAAGCAGCATTCAACCTGGTTCCGGGATTCTCTATTAGACCTGTTTGGGGAGGATCACGGAAGCGGCCCCCGGCCCGCCCCGGTATCCGTTCACCGGGGCGGTCGCCAAAGTTTCAAAACCGCCGGACTGTAACCGTTTCAGCAGTGCCGCAGATTTGGACAAGCGAACCGGCGCTGCGTACCTCGTGTACGTAAGCTGGGCCGATCGTCCGAAGATGTGGTGCTACTGAACGGTTACCCGCCCCGTGATCCTGCCGATTCAAGCAGCTTATTCCGGGCACTTGCCTTCCGGCGATATCTTATCGCCCTTCAAATCCTTTTCGAACAAGGCCGAGCCGCGCTGCATGGCGCAGAAGTCGCCGCACATCGTGCATGTCTGGCTGTCGGACGGCGTCCGGCTGGCCCGGACCTCCTTGGCCTTTTCGGGGAACATCAAGAGTTGCATATGGTCTTCCCAGCGCATATCCCGGCGGGCCAGGGCCACCTGTTTTTCATGCTCGCGGCGCTCCGGGTATTTGGCGATATCGCCGATCCGGGCGGCCAGCCTGGTGGCCCGCACCCCTTCCCGGACGTCGGATTCGTTGGGCAGGGCCAGATGCTCGGCCGGGGTGATGTAGCAGATCAGATCGGCGCCGTAGCGGGCCGAGTTGGCCGCGCCGATGGCGGCGGTAATGTGGTCGTAGCCGGCGCCGCTGTCGGCGGGCAGCGGGCCGAGGACGTAATAGGGGGCGTTGCCGCTCATCCTTTTCTCCAGCATGATATTGCCCTCGATTTCGTCAAGGGGCACGTGGCCCGGTCCCTCGACCATCATCTGGCAGCCCATCTCCCGGCCCAGTTCGGCGAGTTCGCAGTTGATGATCATCTCGGCCATCTGGGCTCGGTCGTGACTGTCGTGGATCGCCCCGGCCCGGATCCCGTTGCCGAGGGAGAGGACGGCGTCGTATTTCTTCATCAGACCGCAGACCCGGTCGAACTGCTCGTAGAGAGGATTTTCCCGGTTGTGATGCTCCATCCAGGAGACCATGAAGGTGCCGCCCTTCGAGACCAGGCCGCCGTAGCGGTAGCCCTGCTTGCGGAGGCGCTCAATGCTGAAGCGGTTGATCCCGCAGTGAATGGCCATGAACGACATGCCGTCTTCGAGCTGTTTCTCGATCAGCTCGAAGAGGTATTCGGGATCGAGCTTGTTGGGGTTCTTGTAGGTTTTGGCTGCATCGTGAAAGGCCTGGTAGAGGGGGACGTTGCCCACCGGCAGGTTGCAGCAGCCGAGGACCTCGCGGCGGACCAGATCGAGATCGCCGCCGGTGGAAAGCTCCATCAGGGTGTCGGCCTGTTCCGCCTCGGCAATCCAGGCCTTGCGCTTCTCCAGTTCGATATCGTAGATATCCGAGGAGGTGCCGATCGAGGCGTTGACCTTGGTCCTGAGCCCCGTGCCAATACCCACCACCTTCTGGCTGGGGCGGTTCGGGTTTACGGGGATGACGATTTCTCCGGCGGAGACCCGGGCGCGGATTTGTTCGGGATCAAAGCCCTCATTGCGGGCAACCTCCCGCATCTGTTCTGTAACTTCACCCTGACGGGCCAATTCAAGTTGGGTTTTCATGCTTTCTCCTTTCAATTATCCGGAGACAAAAAAACCCACAACAAAGAAACAAATCGTTGCGGGTCACCGGGCGGTGTCTCCGAATTATTTATAATTTACCCTGGCAGGTCTTCTGACTCACAGATCAACCCCCCACCGCGCCTTCCCATCCTCCTTCGAGGACAGTGACTTAATGCGGCAAGAGTCCCTGTTCACAGCGCCGGCCCAACGTTCCCGATTCACACGGGATTCCCTTTTCACCGAAAATTCGGCACCAGAGTTAAATAAAATTTATCCAGTTATTAATTATAATCAGTTAAATAACATCCCTCCCAAAAAGAGTACGGAGACCGAAAGCACCGCCATCAACGCAGTTGTCGCCACCGCCAGGCGATTGGCCTGGTCGATATGGCCCGGCACCGGGCTCATCGTATCATCGCCGATCACCGGCTTGAACACCGGCCTGCCGAAATAAACCGCCGGGCCGCCCAAACGGAAACCGAGAGCCCCGGCCATGGCCGCCTCGCTCTGCCCCGCGTTGGGGCTGGCATGGTTATGCCGGTCGCGGCGGAAGATCCGCCAGGCGTCAGGCGCCGACAGACGGCTGAACCGGGCCGCCGCAACCATGAGAACCGCGGTGATCCTGGCCGGCAGCCAGTTGAGCAGATCATCGAGCCGGGCCGGAGCCCAACCGAAATCGAAATAACGCTCGTTCTTGTAGCCGAATATGGAGTCCATGGTATTGACCGCCTTGTAAAGCAGCACCCCGATCGGGCCGCCCACCGCCGCCCAGAAGAGGGGCGCGGTAATTCCGTCCACAGTGTTTTCGGCAACGCTTTCGACACAGGCCCTGACCACGCCCTGCCCATCGAGTTCCGAGGTATCCCGGCCGACGATCATCCCGACCCTGCGACGGGCCTCGGCGAGATCGTCCTGCTCCAGGGCCGCGTAGACCCTGCTACTATGGGAGATCAGGTCCCGGGCCGCGAAACAACTGTAGATAATCAGGACCGAGACCAGCTCCCCGGCCCGGGGATCAATCAACGCTGCCAGCCGGATCGCGCCCCAGCCGCCTAGCCCGGTTGCCGCGAGGATCAGGAGGACCGCGCACACCCCGGCCGCCCTTTCAGACCGAACCAGCTTCCGGCAAAGATTCTCGCTTCCCGCCGCCAGCCGGCCGATCAGCCGGACCGGATGGGGCAGCCGGCGCGGATCACCGACAACCGTGTCAATGAGCAAGGCCAGGACGATTTGCCATTCCAGGCTCATTTCAGGCCCAGGAGCCGGTAGATTCGGTCCATATCAAGGGAATCCCTGACAATCCCGGCCAGCCGGTCGAAGGCCGGTTCCAGATCGTAAGGAGCGACCACGCGGCCCAGGGGCTGGAGGTTCCGGGAGCTGCGCAGCATATCGATAAACCAGCGGCGGAAATCATCGTCGTCGAAGATGCCGTGCAGATAACTGCCCCAGATCCGGCCGTCTCCGGAGGCCGCCCCCGCCTCGCTGCCGTCGTCCAGCCGCAGAGCCCGGCCATGGTTCGATACGGTCCGGCCGTGGTGAATCTCGTAACCGTGGACCTTGAGCCTTGAAGGAAGATGGACCGCGGTCCGGCGGGTCAGGGTTTTCTCTTCAGCCAAGGTGGTGGTCATCTCGAGAATACCCAGGGCCTCGACCACCCCGCCGCTCGATTCGATCCCGAGGGGGTCGGCGATCCTTGCGCCCAGCATCTGGAAGCCGCCGCAGATGCCGATGATATCGAGGCCGGTCCCGGCCGCCAGCTCAATAATCCGGGCGGCCAGACCGCTTTTCCGCAGATAGTCGAGATCGCTGATCACGTTCTTGCTACCGGGCAGGATCAGGGCGGCCAGGTCCGATTCTACTCCATACAAATCCTCAACTGTGCGGATGATTTGCAGATGGACATCCGGTTCGGCCAGAAACGGCTCGACATCGGTAAAATTGGAGATATGGGGCAGGTCGATCAGCCCGATCACCACATGATCGCCGGCCGGTTTTCCCTTCTCATAAAGCCCGGCCTTGAAACTGACCGAGTCCTCCTCGGGCAGCCCGTGGTCCCGAATATAGGGAATCGTGCCCAGGACCGGCTTGCCGGTGAAATCGAGGAGGTAATCGAAGGCGTCGTCAAGCAACGAGGCCTGGCCTCGAAAGCGGTTGACCAGGAAGCCGGCGATCAGGCGCCGCTCCCATTCGGCCATCACCTCCAGGGTGCCGATAAAGGAGGCGAACACCCCGCCCCGGTCGATATCGCCGACCAAGAGCACCGAGGCCCCGGCGTGGCGGGCCATGCCCATATTGACGATATCGTGCTTCTTCAGATTAACCTCGGCCGGGCTGCCGGCCCCTTCCAGGAGGATCACCTCGTATTCGGCGGCCAGGGAATCGTAAGCCGCGCAAGCGGCCGCCCGGGCCACCGGTTTGTAATCGATATAGTTATCGACCGACATATTGCCGATCACCTTGCCGTTGACGATGATCTGGCTGCCGACATCGCTGGAGGGCTTGAGCAGCACCGGGTTCATCCGGACCTCCGGATCGAGCAGGCAGGCCTGGGCCTGAACCACCTGGGCCCGGCCCATCTCGAAGCCGTCCCTGGTCACATAAGAGTTAAGCGACATGTTCTGGGCCTTGAAGGGCGCGACCCGGTATCCGTCCTGCAGGAAGATCCGGCCCAGGGCGGCGGTCAGGACGCTCTTGCCGGCGTTTGACGAGGTCCCCTGCAGCATCAGGGCCGGGGTTTTGCGCCGCCGCCCGCCGACAACCGCCCTCTTCCCGCCGGTCAGGGCGGCGGCCAACGAGTCGCAAAGCAGCTCGTTATCCCCGCCGCCGCGGACCGCGACCCGGAAAAACCCCTGGCCCAGCCCGCTGAAATTGGCGCAGTCGCGAATGGCGATCGGCCTTGATGAATCAGCCAGGAGCTTTTCGGCCAGCCGGGCCACCGTACCACCTTTGCTTTCAAGCTTGACCAGGAGGTAATTGGTCTCGCCGGGGAAGACCTGCAGACCGGGGATCGCGGCAAGACCCGCCTGCAACTCCTCCCTTGCCGCCCGCACGTAATCCCGGCTCCGCTTGGCGTATTCACGATCATTAACCGCCTTTGCGCCGATCTCCTGGGCCAGGGTATTGACCGTCCAGGGCAGGAGCTGCCGATTGATAAGGGCAACAGTTGCCGGGGAGGCGGCGACGAACCCCAGACGCAGGCCGGGGATGGCATAGAACTTGGTCAGGGAACGCAACACGATCAGGTTGTCCGGCATATCGGCCGAAATCAATCCGCTCTCTTCCGCGATAAACTCGTGGAAAGATTCATCGACGGCAAAATATACCTGGGGATGGGTGGCGGCCAGGGCAAGCAGCGGTTCGGCCGCAAAGGAAACCCCGGTGGGATTATTGGGCCGCCCCAGGTAAAGCAGATCGCCATCCCGGAGCTGCGCGGCCAGTTCGGCGAAGTCGGGCCGGAATCCGTTCTCCTCGGCAAGCAGGGGCTGCACCACTTCAAGGCCGTACAGGCGGGCAGCCTTTTCGTAATCGGAGTAGGCGGGGACCGGGATCACCGCCCGCCGGCAGCCAAGGGCTCTCGGCAGGGCGTAGATTATTTCGGTGGAGCCGTTCGCCACCGCCAGCCGGTCCGGCTCGATCGCCAGAATCCCGGAGAGGGCGCCCTTAAGCCCCTCGCTGTGGGGCTCGGGGTAGTGGGCCAGCTTTTCAAGAGAGCGACTGACGACCATCCGCAGATATTCCGGCGGCCCGAGCGGGTTGATACTGGCGCTGAAATCGAGAATTCGGGCGGGATCGACCCCGGTCCGAGCCGCCAGTTCCCATAGGTTGCCGCCGTGGCCGAATTGGTCCGCCGGCGACTCGCCGCCATATTTCTTATCGGTAGTCATAGCAATCGCGTTTTAGAGAATCATCAGGGATGCGTAAAAAAGGGCGATCGCCGTTTCGGAAATCTCGCAGACCGCGCCCAGAGTATCGCCGGTGGCGCCGCCGATGATTTTTTTGCAGAAGAAACAGAATAACAGAATCACGATCAAGGTGAGAAAGGCGATCACAAAACCGACGATCCCCGCGAAAAACCAGCAGGCAACGAGAAGCAGGACCCCGGCCCAGAGCGCCTCCACCACCGCGTCTTTCGCGTAGAATACGGTGGCCAGGCCCCCTTCCGGCCTGGCATAGGGCAGAACCGCCATCATGATCGGCATGGCGCAGCGGCCCGCAACCGGCATCAGGACCAGAAGGGGCCAAAGGTCTTCCGGCGGCAGAGACCAGAGGGCCGCGATCTTAAAGGCCAGGATCAGGAAAAGCGCCACCACTCCCATGGTGCCGATCCGGCTGTCCCGCATGATCTCCAGAATCCGCGGACGGGGTCGGGAACTGAAAAAGCCGTCGGCGCAGTCCGCCACTCCATCCAGATGAAGCGCTCCCGAAACCCCCAGCAGCACGGTCACCCCCAGCACCACCAGCACCGGCTGGGGCAGGTACGGCCCGATCAGGTAAAAAAAGGTGCCGGTAACCAGCCCGATCAAAAGGCCGACCAGGGGGAAATGGGGCAGGCTGGCGGCCAGATCGTCCTTGCCGGTCCCGTAGGCGCCCGGAACCGGGATGATGGTCAGAAACCTTATTGCGGCGAATAGTCCGCGCATATTATTCGGCCTCCGACACCGCCGCCTCTTCAAAGGTCGCCACCTCGGTCAAGACCCGGCGGGCCGCCTCTACCACGTTCATGGCCAGGGCGCCGCCGGTCCCCTCCCCCAGTCTCATGTTGAGATCAAGCAGGGGTTCGCAGCCCAGATGCTCATGCATGATCCGGTGGCCCTGCTCGACGCTGCGGTGGGCGGCGATAATGTAATCCTTGCAGGCCGGGGCCAGGGAGCAGGCGATCAGGGCGCCGGCCGTGGAGATAAAGCCGTCGACCATGATCGGTTTGCGCCTGGCGGCGGCGCCCAGGATCAGGCCGGCGATGCCGCCGATCTCGAAGCCGCCGACCTTGGCCAGGACATCGAGACCGTCCAGAGGATCCGGTTTATTTAAAGCCAGAGCCTTTTCGATCACCGCAATCTTATGGTTGAAGCCGTCATCATCGAGCCCGGTGCCGCGCCCGGTCACCTCGGCGACCGGGGTACCGGTAAGGGCCGCCACGATGGCGGTGCTGGGGGTGGTGTTGCCGATCCCCATATCGCCGGTCCCGAAGAGATCGACCCCGTCGGCCATGCCTTGCGCGACCTCGATCCCCGCCTCGATCGCGGCGATCGCCTGCTCCCGGCTCATCGCCGGGCCCTCGGCCATATTGGCGGTGCCCGGCCCTATTTTCTTGTCGATTACCAACCCCCCTTCCACCATGGCCGAGATATCGTGGGCCACCCCCATATCGACCACCACCACTTGCGCCCCGACCTGGCGGGCCAGGGCGTTGATCCCGGCCCCGCCGTTGACGAAATTGCAGACCATCTGCGGCGTAACCTCCTGGGGAAACCGGCTGACCCCCTCGGCGACCACCCCGTGGTCACCGGCCATCACCACCACCGCCTTGCGCTCGACCGGCGGCCGAAGCGACCGGGTCATCCCGGCCAGATCAAGGGCCAGATCCATCAGCCTCCCCAAAGCCCAATGCGGCATGGTCAACTGCTCAAGACGCGCCCGGGCCTTCTCCCGCCAGACTTCATCCCGGCCTTCAATCGACTTTATGGTATCTTCAAACAGACTCATATCTTCTCCTCGACTGTAAAATTATGCTGGCTAAACAAAAGGTCAAAAAAACCTTCATTCGACAGGCTCAGGATGAGCGGGGTAACTTATTGATTTAACGTTCCCAAAAATCGATTTGTCACGTCATTGCAAGGAGTGAAGCGACGAAGCAATCCAGTATTTTCAATTAATTAGATGTTCCTGAATTACTTCCCTACGCTCGCAATGACTTACTTTTTGATTTTTGCAAGTCCATCGCACCTGCTGGATTCCGGCTTACAACCTGCCGGAATGACGAAGCCCCTTCCTTATTCTAACTACTGGCTCCTGACTCCTGGTTTTTGCTTCTGGCTCCTGGCTCCTGGGCTTTGACTCCTCACCCTTTTACCTTTAACGGAATTCCGCAGATCGTCATAACAACCCGGTCGGCGTCCGCGCCGATCTCCTGGTTGCAGCGGCCGACCAGATCGCGGTAGCGGCGGGCCAAGGGGTTTTCCGGAACAATGCCGAGCCCCACTTCATTGGTTACCAGCAGTACGGTGCCGCTTCGCCCCCGGCACGCCTCGATCACCTTGCCGATCCTGGCCGACAAAAGGTCCTCGGTAAGTTCATTGGCCCCGTCGGTGAAGAGCAGATTGTTTACCCAGAGGGTCAGGCAGTCGACCAGCACCACTCGGTATTCCCGGTTGGCAAGCAAAACCTCATCCAGCTCGACGGTCTCCTCAACGGTTTGCCAGCCGGCCCCCCGGCGCTCCTCCCGGTGACGTTCGATCCGTTGGTGCATCTCCGGATCGGTAACCGGGGAGGTCGCCACAAACAACTTTTCACCGGCCGTCGATTCCGCGATCTGGAGGGCGTGGCGGCTCTTGCCGCTGCGCGCTCCACCGGTTATCAGAATAATTTCCGCCACGGGTCACCTCACAGGTTCAACCCGGAAAGCACACCGCCTTCCGGAAAAAAATCGATCACCGCCAAGCGGGCCGGTTTGATATCGAAGAGCAAATAATGCTCCGGCGGCAGCCGCAGGAAATGGCAGAGCATCGCCCGGACCACTCCGCCATGGGCGACGACCAGGATCGTCCCAGCGTCCGACCCGGCCAAACGGTTGCCGGCCCCATGGACCCGGGCCAGAAAATCGCCAGTTACCTCGCCGTCCGGAAAAGCGAAATCCGGCGACCAGGCCGCCCAATCCTTGACCAGCTCCGGATCCCTTCCCACGATCTCATCGAAGGCCAGCCCCTCCCAGCGGCCGAAATCGATCTCCCGCAGATCATCGTCAAACACCGGCTCGCCAAGCTCCATATATTCGCCAAGCAGCTCAACGGTCTGCCGGGCCCGCCGCAGGGGGCTGCAATAAACCGCCTCGGGACGGTATCCCTTCACTACCCCGGCCAGGCGCCGGGCCTGTTCAGGCCCATTCGGGCCAAGCCCGATATCGGAAGAGCCGACAAACCTGCCGGAATAATCGGGTCCGGTCTCGCAATGTCTGGCCAGCAGCAGTTTTTTCGGTCCGCTTTGCTTCATAGGGAACCTGTCATTGCCTCATACCAAGTCTGATATTTTCCGAACAGCTACCACAAAAAAAATCCCCGGATCGATTATATCGATCCGAGGATTCCCTGATATCCACAAGACCGTTGACGATCCCCTTGTCCACGGGGGATATCTCAACCAGTTCCAGGCAGGTCTTCTGACTTCCGGATCAGCCCTCGGCCGCGCCTTCCCGTCGATCTTCGACAGTGGCTTATGCGGCTCCGGTCCCCGGTCACAGCGGCGGGTCCGTCCCTGAATCGCGCAGGGTTCCCTATTAAGCTCCGATGAGCACCTGAAAGACACTTCATACAAAAATTTCGGCGGACGGTCAAGTCCTCGGCTGAACGGTTCGGGCAAAATCACCCCCTGAATGCCTGTTTGACCGCCCTTGCATAGGTCCCTCCTACCCCCCCCTCCCTTGCAGAATCTTCCGGCATCACACCTCTTCCACCATCAAACGGTTAAATTGTCGGCATCGGACAAATCCATGGAGAAAACCATCCATTTCTGCAACAATGAACAAAAACAACAGACCGGATCTTATATAAATTCAGCGCAAAGGTAAACAAATGTCGGAGATCACCAGAATCATCGCCAGGCAAATCCTCGATTCCCGCGGCAACCCCACCGTCGAAGCGGATCTTTATACGAGCAAAGGGAACATGGGTAGGGCCTCGGTCCCTTCCGGAGCCTCGACCGGGACCAGGGAAGCTCTGGAGCTCCGCGACGGCGACAAGAGTTATTACCTGGGCAAATCGGTCAGGAAAGCGGTGACCAATATCAACGAACGCATCGCCCCTTCCCTGCTGGGCGGAAACCCGGCCGATCAACAGGGTCTGGACCAAGCGATGATCGAGATGGACAACACCGAGAACAAGGAGGATCTCGGGGCCAACGCCATCCTCGCGGTCAGCATGGCCGCCTGCCGGGCCGGCGCTCTGGATGCCGACCTGCCCCTCTACCGCTATCTGGCCGAAGTCTTGAAAATCCCCAACCAGCCGGGCAAGCTGCGGCTGCCAGCCCCGATGATGAATATCATCAACGGCGGCGAGCACGCCTCCAACAATCTAGATATCCAGGAGTTCATGATCGTCCCCCACCTGAAGGCGCCCTTCTCGGAAAATCTCCGGGCCGGAGTCGAGATCTTCCATAACCTGAAAAAAGTCCTGAGCGGCAAGGGTTATTCGACCAATGTCGGCGACGAGGGCGGTTTCGCGCCAAACCTGGAATCCCATGAAGAGGCAATCGAACTAATCCTGACTTCCATCGAAAAGGCGGGCTATAAACCGGGCTCGGATATCTCCCTAGCCCTCGACTCGGCCAGCTCGGAGTTTTTCGATAACGGCATCTATCATATGCAGGGCAAGAAGTTCTCAACCAATCGAATGATCGATTATTACGAGGGGCTGATCGACAAATATCCGATTTACTCCATCGAAGACGGGCTGGCCGAGGCCGATTTTGAGGGTTGGACAAGATTGACCGAGCGGCTCGGCGACCGGATCCTGATCATCGGCGACGACCTTTTCGTCACCAACAGGAAGATCCTCCGGACTGGCATCGAGCACAAGCAGGCGAACGCCATCCTGGTCAAGGTCAACCAGATCGGTTCCCTGACCGAGACCTTCGAAACCCTGGAGCTGGCCTTCAAGCATAAGATGCGGGCCATTATCAGCCACCGCTCCGGTGAAACCGCCGACTCCTTTATCGCGGATCTGGCGGTAGCCAGCGGCGCCGGGCTGATCAAAACAGGTTCGGCCAGCCGCTCGGACCGGCTGGAAAAGTACAATCAGTTATTGAGGATCGAGGAAGAACTGGGCGACAAGGCGAAGTACGATCCGGTCAGGTAATTCTTTTGAGGAGCATGGCAGCTCCAGGGAAGAAAGAAAAAACAAAGGGGGGAAGGGATAATTATCCCTTCCCCCCTTTGCTCTTTGCGGCTACCTGAATCCGTGACGGCTATTGGGCAATTTGCCTTTCAGCAAGCCGTTCCGAATCAGATGTTACTTAAACTTATAGACTCATGTTAAAATTATAGATAAAGCCCAGGGAAACGACATCGACTTCTTCCACGACCGCGTTATCCAGATCGACCATGGAGTACAGGCCGTAGACCGTGGTGTTCTTGAACAGATCGTGGAAGATGCCGACATTGCCGCCGGTGCCTTCCGCGAGACCGTCGGACACATCACCCACCGAGAGCGCCAGGCGGGTGGTGGGAAGGACTGCATAAGTGGCGGACACGTAGATATAGTCCACGTCGTCGGTGATGTCTGCATCATAGTCCAGCATCTCATAGGAAGCGCCAATTTTGAAGGGGCCGCTGGTAAAAGAACCGTGCACCCGATAGGCATCCAGTTCGGCGTCTTTGCCCGCCCAAGGGGCCTCGCTTAAAGGAGCGGTATGATCGTCCACCGCATAGTACTGGACGCCCACACCGAAGGGACCGATCTTGTAAGCCAGGCCACCCGCGAAATCGTGATTGTCTTCCTGGCCGTCATCAAAATAGGCCGCGGCATTAAGCTTCAAGCCGACAAACTCCGGCGAAGTGTAGGCCAGAGTATTGTTGGCCCAGCCGTTGGTCAGTCCTGACAGACCGTAGGTGGTGCCAGACGCGGCGAAAGCGCCGGCTGGACCGACGTGGGCCAGGTCATAGAAAGGGTCCAAGGCCAGGCCGGCCATCTTGTAGGCGGTGGAGTGGCGCCCCACCGTCGCCATGCCGAAGTCGCCTTTCACCCCACCGTAGTAGAAGCGGGAGGAGAAGGCGTCCGAGCCCTGGCCGTCGTTTCTTGCGCCGCTCTCGAGGTGATAGAAAGCGGTCAGGAGGTCGCCCTTGACCTCGCCCTTGAAACCGAGCCGCGAGGCATTGTTATCGGCGCGTATCGTGGAGTCGACTTCATCCACATAGTTGTAGGAAAAACGAAAATTGCCGTAAATGGTATTGGTGATCTCCTGGGCGGCTGCCGTGCCGGTACCCCCCAGGCACAAGGCCCCCAGGGCGATAGTCAACGGAATGCGAATTCTCTTGATGCTCTTCATGGAATTTCCTCCCTATTGCTGTTTTAGTGCAAAATTGCCACACACCATAAATACCTAACTTTTCCACAGGCACCCTGGCCGCGTCGATTCAAGCCCCGACAACGTCCCGAACCTGTTCATAATAACATTCTGTTTTCAGGCGATATTGTCAATAAAAATTATCAATATATCGCTAGGGTTTTTGTACCTTGATCGAGATCATTCTAACTGAAGTGATGGCTCGCAAAAAGTCAAAGATCAAGTCATGCAATCGTAGCGAAGCCATCCACTAGGCCATCACTGGATTCAGGATGAGCTCAAAAAGCATCTTACTTACTTTCTCAATCCTGTATGGTTTCGGCATTACGCCGGAAAAACCGTGTTCCCGGTAGTTAGCCATTATCGAATTATTGGCGTAGCCGCTTGAAACTATCACCTTGAGGCCGGGATCAAACTCCAGGAGCCTGTCAAGGGTCTCCTTGCCGCCCATACCTCCCGGTACGGTTAAATCCAGGATGATAACATCGTAAGGGGCATTCCCCTTGACCGCTTCGCTATACATTTCAAGAACCTGTCTGCCATCTGCCGCGGTCTCGACCCGGTACCCCAGATGTTCCAGGAGCTCCCTGCCGGTCTCCCGGACATGCCTTTCATCATCCATCAGAAGAAGTGAACCTTTACCGAGATAGATTTTTTCCTTGGCTGAAGATCGGCTGACCGTTGTTTTTGTCGAAGCGGGAAGATAAAACTTAAAAAGGGAGCCCTTTCCCAGTTCAGATTCGACGGTGAGCAAACCGCCGTGCTTTTTGATAATTGAATAGGAGGTTGCCAGCCCGAGCCCATGCCCCTCATGTTTGGTAGAGAAATAGGGGTCGAATATTTTTTTCAGATTATTCTCGCTGATCCCTGAGCCGTTGTCTTCCACTTTGATCAAAACATAATCCCCGCTCTGCAAAGGAAGATCATCAGCACCGCTTATAAGGACATTTTCCGCTTTAATATTGAGTAAACCGCCATCCGGCATGGCCTGATCGGCATTGACCGCCAGATTATGCAGTACCTGGCTGATCTGCCCTTGATCCGATTCGACCAGCAACAGATCTTCGGGCAGATCAAATTTACATTTGACATTGGAGCCCCGTAAAACAAATTGACATGAATCCTTGATTATCTCGCGGAGGGAAGTAGTGATTCTGACCGGCTCGCCCCCCTTGGAAAAAGTCAGCAGCTGTTGGGTGAGGTCCTTGGCCCGCAAGGTTGCCTGTTCCGCCTCCTCTATTCTTTTGGCTAATTTTTCATCCGGTCCGGACTGAATCCGCGCCAAGGTTAAATTGCCCATAATAGAGGTCAATATATTATTAAAGTCATGGGCGATACCGCCGGCCAGAATGCCGATCGATTCCAGCTTATGCATTCTGCTCAGCTCCTCCTCCATGCGCCGCCGCTCGGTTACGTTCTGAAAAATGCAGTGTACAAATGAAGGTTGGCCGTTACTGTATTTGCAGTTTGCCGAGCCATGTAAAACAACTTTTCCGCCGTTCTTGCTTTGAAAAACCGTTTCCATTGTCCCGCTTGACCCCTCTGCCAGGGTGGTCCTGAAATGCAACTCACACTTATCCGCATTCTCGGGGTGAATGAGATCAAAAATTTTAAGACGAACCGCCTCCTCCTCCGTGTAACCCATCACTTTACACCAACTGGGGTTGACATAGAGTAATTGTCCTTCGGGATTAACGGTCTGGATGATGTCACTGGCATTCTCGAACAGACTTCGGTACCTCTCCTCACTGTCCCTGAGTGACTTTTCGACTTTTTCTTTTTGCTGAATTTCATTGATAAGCTTTTCATTGCTTTCCGAAAGCTCTACGGTTCTTTCCGCGATGCGTTTCCCCTGGTCGGTCAACGCTTTGCCGAGTTCTTCCTTGGCGCTGTTAAGCTTGGCAAAGAGGGATTGAATCTCTCGGGCTAAAAGACCGATTTCATCATCAGGATATTCCGAGCCGGCTTTAAAATTATTATTCTGCAGTGATTCCAACAGAGTTGTTAACGGGCTGATCGATTTGATGAAAATAAATAGTAAAATCAGAAAGGAAACAACTATGAAAACCAGATTGATGGAGGTTATCGAAACGGCCTCCTCATTGACATACGAAGCGATGCTGTCAATTGGCTGCTGAACGACAAGCCCCCAGCCGGTGGCCTTTACCGGTCGGTAGGAAGCTGAGTATTTCCGGTTGTTAAAGGTGTATTCGATGGTTCCCGATCTTCCCGCCAGCGCCATCTCAACAGGCGGCAGGCTTCCCAGCTCCGTATCTCCAAATGAATCGACATCCAGGCTGAAATCAGGATGGGCAAGAGGTCTGCCTTTGGAGTCGACAATAAAAATGGTGCCGTCATTACCAAACTTAAAGTTCCGTATCATGGCGAACAGAGCATTGCAATGCTGGGTATTCGGGATCGTAATAACCCCCCTGACAATGCCGACGTTCTCATCCCGGCTGTTCCTTATCGGTGACGCGAAGCCGGCGACCAGGCTTTTAATGCTCCGGGCATAGTGAATATCGAGAAAATTGGTTCTATCCTCGGCCAGGGTCTCCCCGACCCAATAATCATTTTTTACCAGCTGGCCGACCAGATGCGGTTGGCTGGGATATGACACCCATCTTCCTTCGGTATCCGTTACGAAAAAATAATCAAAAAACTGCGATAACTCATTCCCCTGGGATAAAGAGCGATCGATTGCCTCTTTTTGCATGGATTCAAGGCTTGGAGTGTGGGCCAGGATTTCCAGACTGGTGATATATGCCTGGAAATTCAGGTCGATAGAGAGGGCCAGGTGGTCTGCGACCGCTTCCTGGTTGAATTCCATTTCACTAATGTCATGTCGCTGAAGCAGCGGGGAGATGTAGAATTTCTGGATACCAAAAAAAACAGTGATAAGCAGACATGTAGTGAATAAGATCTTGGCCTGGATAGATCGGAATTTCATCGTAAAAGCCCCCTTGGGACCAGCACTTAAAAAACGCGCTTATTTATCATATCCTGAAATTGACGGAGCCGGGCCGCTTGCCTTATCAAGCTATTGTCCCAGCCGCCTTCCAGGCCATCGGAAACGGATTCTATCGTCATTTAAAATATTTTTCATCGGGAGTTTTACGATGAATAACCCTCGAAGCAAATCTGAAAAGGTCAAGGGTGAGGAATGCCTCGCTTGCTATTTTAGAGCAAAAGAAAATTAGTAGCAAGCTGCCAATTCACTAGTGTCTGTCCAAAAAATGAAAATTTTTGTCCGAGAACGAGAATCAAGATGTCGGAAAAGCTTAACCTACTTGGGTACGTGGGCACTTTCCGGCTCCGCGGCGACGAAGTTATCGGGCAAAAAGTCCATTTATGGACGGGCACTCACTAAACAATTTTCGGGCATCTAACGTTATCCAATCGCGGCAGCTCCCCGCCTTATCCTGAATCCGTGAGCAGAAAGAAGCTGTCACGGTTTCAGGTGTTCCTCCACCGCCCTGATCGCATCAGCGGCGGAACTGGTGATGCCGCCGGTGTAGCCCGAGCCTTCGCCGATGGGATACAGGTTCTTGATATTTACCGATTCATAGCAGGCGTCGCGCTTGATCCGGACAGGGGATGAGGTCCGGCTTTCCGCGGCGAACAGGATGGCCTGGTTCGAAACGAAAAGGGGGACCTCTTCTTTCCATTTATGGAAGGCGTTCATCAGCTGGGTCACCACAAATTCAGGCAGGATCTCTTTCAGATCGGCGTGCCTGGTCCCCATCCTGTAGGAAGTTTCATGGAGAGCAGCTCCGGGCTCCTCGCCCAGAAAAGCCATGAGATTCTGGGCTGGCGCACGCCAGTCCCCGCCGCCGGCCTTGAAAACCCTGCTCTCGATCTCCTGCTGAAACGCCAGCCCGGCTAAGGGACCGGCAGCGGGATAATCGTGGTCATGGCAATTCACCACCAGGCCGGCATTTGAAAAGGGCGAGGACCGCGACGAGTAGCTCATCCCGTTTAAAACCAGGCGGCCCGGTTCGGAAGAGGCATTAACCACCTCGCCGCCCGGACACATGCAGAAGGTATAAACCCCGCGGCCGCTCCTCCGGTCGGTATGATTCAAGGAATAGGCAGCCGCCCCCAGGCCGGGAAAATCCTTGTATTTATGACCGTAGCGCATCAAATTAACGGTTTCGGCGGAATGTTCTATCCTCACCCCCACCGAAATCGGGCGCCGCTCCAGGGCAACGCCCTTTTCATGCAGCATCTTGACGGTATCCCGGGCCGAGTGGCCAAGAGCCAGGTAGATGCCGGAAGCAAGATACTCCCGCTCATTGTTAATCACAATGCCCAGAGCCCTGCCCTCCGAGACCAGCAGATCGGTCATCCTGGCTCCATAGTGAATCTCGCCCCCCCGCTCGACGATATAGCGCCTGATATTGACCACGATTTTGCAGAGCAGATCGGTGCCCAGATGGGGCTTGCCGATGTAGCCGATTTCGGCCGGGGCTCCGAATTTGATAAAGGTTTCCAAGACCCGGTTCACATAGCTGGTATTGTTATTGCGCCGGGAGAAGAGTTTGCCGTCCGAGTACGAACCGGCCCCGCCTTCGCCGA
The DNA here is from genome assembly GCA_024637225.1 of Desulfobacterales bacterium. Taxonomy (GTDB): domain Bacteria; phylum Desulfobacterota; class Desulfobulbia; order Desulfobulbales; family JAGXFP01; genus JAGXFP01. The sequence continues at coordinate 6,579 of JAGXFP010000053.1, read as the reverse complement.
ACTGGATATTCGACTCCGGGTCGAGCAGCCGCTCTTCGATAAAGCGCTGTACGTCTACGGAGCGCTCCTCGATCTTTTTGCCCCTTTCGAAAATGCGGGGTTTGAAGCCGTAATCAATCAGCTCCAGGGCGGCAAACATCCCGGCCGGACCGAAACCGACGACAATGGGCCTCTCCTTGCGATCGGCCGCGTTCCGGCAAAGCCCTATCGGGGCGGTGTAGAGGGGAAAGTCTTGCTCGTTAGTAAAATCGTCGTCAACCCTGACCACCAGCGTCACTTTATAATAAAACTGCTCCTGATCGCCCGGATCGAGCACTTTACTGAGGATTTTAACGATTTCGATCCCTTCCTTAACTTCAAGCCTGTCGGAAGCGGCTTCGAGGTATGCGGCAAACCCGTCATTTTCAATGGGAACACGAAGATTATCGATGATGAGATCCAATGAAAAACTCCTCTATGAGACAGCGGCGCAGCGCCTGTCCTTCCGGAAAATAAGCGAAGGCACCAGGCGGATGTAGATCAACTCGCCGACCAGTTCAACCAATGTTTGCGTGACAATTACCGCTGGGGTCAGAACCCAGGCATCCGGCAAAGCGAGCGCCAAAGGCAGAACTACCAGGGAATTGCGGGTTCCGGCACTGAAAATCAGCGCCCTCCCCGCCCGGGTCTCCAGTCGAAACGCACAGGCGATCAGACGGGCGAACAGCGGCATGATGACCAGAAAGACAATGTAAATCGGCACGGCGCGGCTGACCAACGGCAGGAATTCTTCGATTCTACCAATCTGGGAGGCGACGACAAGGAATAAAACAAGCGCCATGAACGGCACCGGCAGCCACGCGGTACCAGCAAGCCAGATGGCCCCCCCGCTCCGGCATCCGGCCCAGTACTCGGTTGCCACCGCCAGACCAAGAGGCAAGACGATCAGCACAAGAAATGCATGGAGAAAGGGCCCGGCCCTCATTATCTCCGCCGCCTCCGCACCCATGAAAAGCCACAGATATAAGGGCAGCAGGAGCATCTGGGCGAAAAGCAGCAGAGGCGTGGCAGCCAGAACCAATCGCGCATCTCCGCGTCCGAGATGGGTAAAGACGATAACGTAGTCGATGCAGGGGGTGAGCAGAACGAGATACACCCCGAGTAACAACGGTGGATGTTGCGGCAAAAAGAGCGACAATAACCAGACCAGGACAGGGACAACGATAAAATTAACCGTCAGCAGCGCGGCGGTAAATCGCCGGGCGCCAAAGACCTCGCCCAGACGGAAAAATGGGATCTGGGCAAACATGCCATAAAGCAGCACGGCAAGGGCGGGTGAAATCAAAATCTCCAGGCTCCCGCCAAGGACCGGACGCCACAAGCCAAAACCCGCTCCCAAGCCCAAGACCGCGGCATATATGCTTATCTGTATTTTTTCAAGCCGTTCCAGTTTCACGACATCTCCGTGGTATTTTGCGAAAGTCCCTGGCTTCAGCCGCCATTATGACGCAGTGAATTAATCAACAAGGAACTAAAACATTCCGGGCAAAAGTTCGTCAATCATTTCGGGTTTATTTAATTCTGCAAGCCGAGGAAATCTAAAAAAACAGGGGCGCCGCGACGGCGCCCCTGTCAAGGAGGAAAGCGGAAAGATGTTATTGGGGTTTAATTCCGCTTTTGGTGCTCTCTCTTGTTTTTGACAAAGTGCCAAAAACCCTACCTTCGACAGGCGCGGTGCGGGCGGGGCAACCCGTGGATTTAAGGTCCGTCCCGAGCCTGCCGAAGGGTGCTGCATTAATCTTTGGAAACTTTTTGCAAACTCGTCATTTCCTTGCCTTCGCAATGACTGCATTTGTGACTTTTGGCGACGCCATATTTCCAGAGCTTCGCTTTTATGGCGGCGGCATCCGCATCATTTTCTAAAACTCGGCAGCAAGTTGCAGGGTGTAAACATCCGAGTCGACGCCGTCGTAATCCTCTTCATTCATCCATTCCAAAGCCAGGGAGGTACTGTCCATGATCTCGACCGCCAGGGCGCTTACCATCCGTTTCTCAGGCAGATCCGCCCACCTGGCCTCATCGGTTTTTTGGTAGCCGAACGCTATGGACGCCTCTCTGCCGGCAAGGGGGAAAAAGAATCCGGCCTCAAGGTTGTAAGCGGAAATCTGCGAATCGGCTCCGGCCAGATCGTCGCCGGCCCCGACATATTCGCCGATCAGGGAAAACGGCCCGTAACCGGTGATCAGGTGAGCGGCATAGCCGTCGATATAATCGTTTACCGCAACCGGCCCGCCGCCCAGGGCATCAGTGAGACCGTCGGTATCGCCGATGCTGCTCAGCCAGCCACCGCCGATATCGAGGCTGAACGCGGCCGCTTCAAGCGCATAACCGCCGTTAAGACCGTAATGCTCGACCACGTCGCTGCCGCCGTCAGCGGTATCGCCGTTAAAGCCGTAGGCCGAGGCGTAAAATCCCGCCGCCTCGAGGCCGATCTGAATCACATCTTCACCGGCCTCCCCGATCTCAAGGGTCAAGGGGTCGGAAATCATCTGGGTCTCGTAATTACCGAAGGGTACGTAAAGCTTACCGGCGCTAAGATAAAAAGGATTTCTTTCAAGGTTGCCGAGGGTGATGAAGGCTTCGTCAACCCTGAGATCCTCACCGTCTTCGTAAAGGAAGAGGACCTGGGCCGCACTGTAGTCATTGATTTGAGCTTCGAGGCCCAATTCGACAGTGGCCACGGCGATATCACTTTCGGTACCGTCATCGCCGTCAGTTAACCCTGCCTCTACCTCGACCACTCCGCTAAACGTTAAGCGCTCGGTCCAGGTCGGCCCGACCGGGGCGACGGCGGAGCCGGTACCGGCCTCAATGATGGAAAGCCTGGACCGGATATTGTCGATCTCGGCATCAAAATCCCTCTCGCCGGCGTGGGAAACCGCAGGCACGAAGAACAGCATCAGCGCCAGCATGATCAATGGCATAAAAGCCACCACATGCTGAAAGACTTGTTTGAGGATGGGCAATTTCGTTATGCTTCGGGCGATCTTCATACTGATTCTCCTGTGTTATTAATTAAATTAAAACTGGGTTAGTTTGCTGATTCCGATAAGCTTCCAAACTATCTCGAAGGGGGAATTCCGCTGATTTAAAAGAGAGGTCACCACCTTCCAGCTGCAAATGAAAATCGTTTTCATTTGCAGCCGCCACCCCGGTATTCCCTGAGGCCGAAAATCATCATAATGAGATTGAAAATCATTTTCAATGATTATTTTAAATATTTTTCCTCCCCGGATTTCCCTCCTGTTTTCGTCGCCGGGAACCGCACCTGGAAACGTGAAAAAAGTGGCCCCGGAGAGGCATGGTCGCTTTCAGGTCTTCGATCGCTTTTCATGGGGGAAAATGCAGGGCGGCAATTATTTGGGCAGAGCGGCAGCCGTTCGTCTTCTGAATAAAACCCGTTCTCTAAGCCGTCGGTTCAGGAAGGTTCTAAAAACATCCGGAAATCTAAACCCTAAAATCGCGTTGTTCGGGAGCTCTCTGTGAATCAAATCACCCTTGTTTACATAAAAAGCCCTACTTGCTATATTGGCGCCAAACTTTTACAACCAACCCCAGGAAGCCGGTCATCAAAAATCAAGAGTCCGACATTAATTTTTCAACCGGGATAATCCTCCGGCTCTATCAGGGGCTCTGGAATCTTTTTTTGCCCTGTCTGAGATTCAGCAAGCGCCTCCGTCCCGGTTTTGAGCAAAGAACCCTGGCAACTCCGCCACCCCGGGCCGATCTTTGGATACAGGCCGCTTCTGTGGGAGAATCATATCTCGCCCTGGAACTGATCAACCGGTTAACCCCGCCCTCCCCGATCACCATCCTGCTCACCACCAACACCAGCCAGGGCATGGATATTTTAGAAAAAATCAGGCGGGAGCACCAAAACTCCACCAATATCAAAATTCATACCGCCTATTTCCCTTTCGACAAACCGACCATAATGGCCCGGGCCATGTCAGCTGTCCAACCGCGCGCCGTGGTCCTTCTGGAAAGCGAACTCTGGCCGGGGCTGATGAAATCCTGCCGGCGCGGGAATTGCAAACTCCTGATTATCAACGGCAGAATGACCCAGCGTAGTTTATCCCGCTATTTAATCCGCCCCTCCTTCTGGAAAGAACTCGGGCCCGATACGATCCTGGCCATGTCCCCCGAGGATGGCAGGCGTTTCGGCATTCTCTTCGGCCATGACATTGTCGATATTATGGGTAATATCAAGTTTGACCGGTTCCACTCCGGGGATGACGGGCAAAACCCGACGGAAAACCCGCTCCGCCCCCTCTTTGAGCCGGAAAGCCCCTTTATCGTTCTAGGCTCGGTTCGTAAGGAGGAAGAAGAAGATCTGGAAGAACTACTCCGCGAATTGAGACCCAAAAACCCCCAGGCCATTATCGGTCTTTTCCCCAGACACATGCAACGCCTGGATCACTGGCAAAAAAACCTTTCCCGGTTGGGTCTGCAATGGCAATTGCGTTCCGCGACAACCGGACCGGTTAAGCAGGGAACAATAATTCTCTGGGATGTCATGGGGGAACTGGCCCAGGCCTATGAGCTTGCCTGGGCCGCTTTTGTCGGCGGCAGCCTGGCGCCGCTCGGCGGCCAGAACTTTCTGGAACCCCTGAGTTGCGGCCTGCGGCCCGTTATCGGGCCTTACTGGGATAATTTTTCCTGGATAGGCAGGGAAATCATGGACCGAAAGCTAGTATTCGAGGCAAAAGACCGATGGGAGGTGGCGGAATATCTTCTGGAAAATATTCACACTCCCCCGCGGAGGGCGGAAACCCGCCAGGCCTTACAAGCCTATATCCGAAACCGGCAGGGAGGAACCGGCAAGGCGTGCAAGCTTATCATTGATTCGCTTTTTCAATAAAACCGAATCAGTGGCGATTATGGTTTACCTATACTTGGCGCTGTATCGACTTCCCGTCGATATACCATTAAAAATAATCGCCATCTCCTCACATTTAAGCCGTTCTCAAGCGCTCACATATTCAGGAGCAATCTCCGCACGATAAATCAGCATGTTAAGTTAAAACCATCCATCCGCCGGTTAACTTTTGGCGGGACGGCAAATCCATTGAGGTGATTTCATTTCAATGATAGTATGCGGATTCGCATCGGCTTAAACAGGAACAAACCGGTAAAGGAGAAGCATGCGAAATCTTCCCAAATGTTATGGAATCATCCCAACCCGCTACGCCTCCTCCCGATTCAACGGAAAACCTCTGGCCGAGATTCTTGGGAAACCCATGTTCTGGCATGTCCATAACCGGGCAAGCCAATGTCCCCTCCTTGAAAAAGTGGTTCTGGCAACCGATGACGAGAGAATTTTCAAGGCAGCCGAGGCTCTGGATATCCCGGTCCTCATGACCGGCGCCGAACATACCTGCGGTACGGAGCGGGTTTTGGAAGCCGCCCGTCTCCTGGAAATACCGGAGGGAAGCGTTATAGTCAATATCCAGGGCGATGAACCGACCCTGGAACCGGACATGCTTACCGAACTGGTAATGCCGTTTCAGTCCGATGCTATTCAGGTGACCACCCTGGCCCATGCAATAACAGCCGAACAGGCCCAAGGCCCCGATCAGGTGAAAGTGGTCATGGCTCTGGATGACAGCGCCATTTACTTTTCCAGATCAGCAATCCCCTATGCCAGAGACGGCAAAAACGGCAACTACTACGGACACATGGGAATATACGCCTTCCGCTAACATATTCTGGAAAAATTCGGCAATCTGGAAAAGGGCCCCCTGGAGCAGAGCGAAAAGCTTGAACAACTTCGGCTGCTGGAAAACGGCTTTTCGATCCACGTCGTCAAAACAGTTCATCAAGGCTATGGCGTGGACCGCCTCGAAAACATTGCCGGGGTCGAAGAGATCCTCCGTTCAAAACAGTAATCCGCCGTCTGGATGCAGCTTAATCCGGATTTTTTGAGGGTAATCCCGTTGGAATGCCGATATGAAAGCAACCTGCCGGAAAAAAGCTGAATCGAATTGACTGAAGTCATTTGATGGCGTCGCAAAAAGTCGGGATTACCATAATGTCATTTCGACCAACGGGAGAAATCTTAAATAGTTCCAACTGGTTAAAAAAAAGATTTCTCACATTCGTTTCGAAATGACAGCTTTCATCGACTTTTTGCAAACTTGTCTTATTTCATTTTTCTGAATTTTTCTATCGGGCCCCCTGGTTTCCAAGGCAAATTTCCTATTCGGACTTTCTTTTTCGGTAATAATAGTTTTTACTGATTGCGCTGCAAACATACCGATTAAATCAATTATGTGAGTATAGATTAACACTCCGTAATATGCTGCATGCTGAAAACACTTAATTGCTTCGCCGCAAAGCTTCTCGCAATGAAGTTGAATAAAACGGAGTCGACCGCTCCGCCTGTCTGATGAGACCCGAGACTGCGTATTCCGGTCGAAGCCGACCGGTGTTCCGGCGGGAAGCCGACCGGCATTCCGATTTGATGGCGACCGGCATTCCGGCCGGATGCCGACCGCTTTTCCGGAGCTATCCGACCGTTTATTTGTGATGTAGTCGCGA
>JAGXFP010000052.1 GCA_024637225.1 Desulfobacterales bacterium | reverse complement strand
GAGGGCCTCAACAACAAAGCAAAAGTGACTACGAAAAAAGCTTATGGATTCAAGAACTTTGAGGTAGTAAAATTGGCGCTATATCATACGCTTGGCAATCTACCCGAATGGCCGGCCACCCACAGATTCTGCGGATGAACCTGAAATTCCAAGGTTTTTCCCTTAAATCGGCCGGGGATGCGCGGCGCCGGTTTATCGGAAAATAAATAGTAGTTCCGGTCTGATCCGGAATCTGCGATTCGGTGGGCTGTGATCGCTTACCTTTAAAGATTTTATCGACTCAGGATTAGAGTCTTCTCTTATGAAGGGAGCGGGAGCCTGAGTTTTCGGCCTGCTCACCTACATCCTTACACATCGCCGGCACCCTGTAATCGCCTACCGGCTGGGAGATTGGCCAATCATGGGTGGCTTATCCCTGATCGGTTACCTTTAAAGAAATCTTTTGTTTACGCAAGGACTTTTAATGCGGATGGCTCGGAAATTGAATTCCGGCGCCGGTACTGCTTAAAGGTTGACGAATATTCGGTCAAGCGCCCGATCCGTACTTCGATAAGCTGCAATGAGGAGACAAATTGCGGCAACGCCGGAGCTGACGATTTATGCCCTTTAGGGTGCTTTTTGCGACGCCATCATTATTTGTGGCGCCTATGGACCGGCTTCAGGCTTAACATATTCCTGAAATCCTCCAGCACGTAGTAGATGGTCGGGATCAGAAGCAGGGTGATGGCGGTGGCGAAGAGGATGCCGAAGGCGAGGCTGATCGCCATCGGAATCAGGAACCTTGCCTGGGTGCTGGTTTCGAGGATCATCGGGGCCAGGCCGAAGAAGGTGGTCAGCGAGGTCAGGAGGATCGGCCGGAAACGACGCTGGCCGGCCTTCAAGATCGATTCGTGGACCTCCTCACCGTTCTTGCGGCTCTGGTTGATCCGGTCGATCATCAACAGGGAATCGTTGACCACCACCCCGGAGAGGGCGACGATCCCGAACAGGCTTAAGATGCTGAGATCGTAGCCGATCAGCAGGTGGCCGAGAACGGCGCCCACCACTCCGAAGGGAATGGCGGTCATGATCAATAGCGGTTGGCTGTAACTCTTAAAGGGGACGGCCATCAGGGCGTACATCACGAAAAGGGCCAGGAGAAAACCCCGACCCATCGACTGCATCGAGTCGCGGCGCTCCTTGGCTTCCCCTTCCAGATCATAGCTCAAGCCCGGATAGTCGGCGGTCAGCTCGGTAAGGATGCCGGCCCGTAAGGCACCGAGGATCTCCTCGGCGTTGGCCACCTTGTTGTCGACGCTGGCGGTGACGTTGATCACCCGTTTGCGATCGGTGCGGTTGATCACGCTATAGCCCCGGCCCGCCTCCAGAGTGGCGGCCTGGCGCAGGGGGATTTCGCCGCCGACCGGGGTTCGGATCCGCATGTTTTCCAGATCCTCCAGGCTGCGCCGGTCCTCTTCGGGATAGCGAACCATGACCTTGACCTCGTTTCTGCCCCGCTGCAGGCGCAAGGCCTCGGCCCCGTAAAACGCGCCCCGGACCTGGCGAGCCAGATCCTCCTGGGTGACTCCCAGGGTGCGGGCCTGGGAGGTCAAGGTCATCTTCAACTCCTTTTTGCCGGTCGGATAGTTGTCGCCGATATCCTCGACGCCCGGATAATCGGCCAGGACCTCTTTGAGGCGGTCCGAGGCGGTTTCCAGGATCGCGTAGTCCTCATGCTCGAAGCTCACATCGATATTGGCGCCCATGTGGACCAGGTTCGATTCGAAGGAGAGCAGGTCGACGCCGGGAATTTCGCCGCTCAACTGACGCCAGCGGCGGCTGATCTCCGAGGAGGTGACCTCCCTTTTTTCGGAAGGGGTGAGGAGCATGACGATGCTGGCCAGATGCGAAGCCGATGAGGCACTGCCGCCTGCGGGCCCGCCCCGGGCGACAGTGCCGCCGACCACCGAATAGATGTGGCGCATCACCGAGCGCTCCGACGGTTCGATCTCATCGAAATGGGCCACCGTCTCCCGGGCCTTCTCGACCAGATAGGCTTGGACCTCGCCGGTCTCTTCGACCAGGGCGCCCCGCGGCATCTGGATATTGACCGTGATCCGGTCCCCTTCCACCAGGGGCATGAAGCGGAACTTGACGATGCCCCCCTTGACGATGCCCACCGCCAGAAAAAGCAGGACGACGGCCACCGACACGGTCACATAGCGGTAGCGGATGCAGAGATCCAAAAAGTCCCGGTAATGGATATTGATAAACCAATCGAGAAAGACGGTAAACCTTTCCTTGAGGCGGCAGAAAAAGTTCTTTTTGCCGTGCTCATCCGCGCCGCAATCTTCCCGGTCCCGACTCCCGCCCAGGGAGAGATGGGCCGGCAGGACGAAGAGAGATTCGATCAGGGAAATCACCAGAATGGCGATCACCACCAGTGGGATGACCCTGATGAACTTGCCCATGGTGCCGCTTATATAGATCAGGGGGGTGAAGGCGGCCACCGAGGTGAGGATCGAAAAAGTCACCGGCACCGCCACCTCCCGGGCTCCGTCGATGGCGGCCTGGAGATAGGGCTTGCCCTGCTGGCGGTGGTCGAAGACGTTCTCCCCGACCACGATGGCGTCGTCGACCACGATGCCGAGCGCCATGATGAAGGCGAACAGCGAGATCATGTTGATCGAGACATCGGCGGCCGGCATCAGGAGGAGGGCGCCGAAAAAGGAGATCGGGATGCCGAGCATCACCCAGAGGGCGAGGCGCATCTGCAGAAAGAGGCTCAGCACCAGAAATACCATGATCAGGCCCAGAAAGGCGTTTTTGATCAACAGGTTCATCCGGCTCTTGAAGATCTCCGAGGTATCGTACCAGGTGGAGATTTTGATCGAGGCCGGCATGGAGTCCGCCTTGTCCCGGACGTAATTATAGACCAGGTCGGAGATCACCGTCGGCTTTTGGCTGCCGACTCGGAAGACCTTGACCATCGCCGCCGGCATCCCGTCGAAGCGGCCGTAGTGGTCGGTATCCTCGAACCCGTCCCTGATCGTGGCGAGATCCCGCAGCAGAACCTCGCTGCCGTCTTGATCGACCACGATCGGAATCTCACCGTAACCCTGCTCGGTATAGCGCTTTTCCTTGGTGCGGACCAGGATCTCGCCGCTTTCGGTTTTCAGGGAACCGGCCGGCAGATCGAGGGAGGAAAGCCGGATAATCCGGGCAACCTCGTTCAGGGTCAGATTATAGCGGCGCAGAGTGTCCTCGCCGATCTCAATGGTAATTTGGTAGGGGCGCACCCCGGAGAGTTCCGCCTGGGTGACCTCCGGCATATCCAGAAGTTCGTCGCGGACCATTTCGGCCTGTTCGCGCAGGGAGCGCTCCGAGGCGTCGCCGTAGATCACCACCGAGATCACTTCCCGCCGGGTGACGAGTTTGGCGACGATCGGTTTTTCGGCCTCGCCGGGAAAGGTGGAGATCCGATCCACCTCGTTCTTGATATCCTGCAGGACCAGGTCGACATCCTCGCCGGAGCGGACCTTGGCGTTGACGGTGCCGGCCCCCTCGGCGGCGGTCGACTTGATCTCGTCGATGCCGTCGACGGAGGCGATCGCCTCCTCGACTTGGAGGATAATGCCTTCCTCGACCTCGTCGGGGCTGGCGCCCGGATAGACCACGGTGGTGGAGATCCAGTCGAGCTCGATCTCGGGGAAGACCTCCTGCTTGACCTGGAAGCCCATGATCAGGCCGCCGACCACAAAGATCATCATCAGAAGGTTGGCGGCCACGTGGTTCTTGGCCATCCACGCGATCCAGCCGTTCATTACGCTTCCCCCTGCCCGACAGCCCGCAGCTTCATGCCGTCGGCCGCGCCGGTCAGGTTGGTCAGGATAATCCGTTCGCCGGGCTCGAGTCCCCCACTGACATAAACCTCATTTCTTTCCAGGCGGGCGATCTCGACCTTTCTGATCTCCAGCAGGTCGTCAGGGGTCATCACCCAGACCGTGCTGTCCTGACGAAGGGCCCGGCGCGGCAGGGCCAATACTTCCCGCATCTCCGTGCCCCGGAAAACAACCTCGACAAAACTGCCGATGGCCAGGGGCGGCCGGCCCGGCGCACCGCCCTTCCGCAAGAGATAGGGATCATCGATCTTTACGGCCAGCCGGACCATGCGGCTCTTGGGATCGACCTCGGCGAGGCGCCGGTCGATTTTCCCCGGCCAGGTGTAGGGGCGGTTGGTGCTGTTCAGGATAACCGTCGCCGCGGAACCCGGGCCGCTGCCGCCCGGACCGGGTATTTCAAGCCAGTGCAGATCGCTGAATTCCACCGGCACGATGACTTCGGCCGCGTCGGTGCCGGCGATTACCGCCACATTACTGCCGCTTCTGACGTACTGGCCGAGATCGATATTCTCGGAGCGGACCACCCCGTTGAAGGGCGCGGTTACCGTGGTCCGGCTCAGGTTCAGTTCGGCCTGCTTCAGAGCGGCTCGGGCCGAGGTCAGATTGGCCCGGGCATCCTTGAGCTGCGGCTCGTATAGGGCCAGGGAATTGAGCGGCGGCTCCCGGTCGCTTTTGAGCCGGTCCCATTCCTGTCTGGCAATGCGGGCCCGCGATTCCACCGAGCTGAGATCGTACTCCCGTTTGGCCAGGGTGGCCCGGGCCTGTTCAAGGGCGAGCTCGTAGTCGAGCGGCTCGACCTTGAAGAGGAGTTCGCCCTTGCCGAAGAAACCGCCGGCGATAAAATCAGGGGCAACGGATACCACCTGACCGCTGACTTGGGGGGCAATCGTCACCTCCCGGCGAGGCTGCACGGTGCCGGTGGAATCGATCGTAACCCGGTGGCTGCTTTCCTCGGCCGTGATGGTTTTGACCAGGGCGCCGCGTTCGACCCGCTCTTTTTTCTCGGGGGCCCCCCGGCCCTTGACCAGCGCCACGGTGACCGCGGCGCCGATCAACAGGATCAGGAAGGGCAGGCCGATTTTCAGGGTTTTTTCTCGGAAACTCATTTTATTTCACCGTTGTTCTCATTGCGATTGTTATGATATTCGTTCATCCAGTCGCCGCCCAGGGCGCGCCACAGGCCGATCCGCTCGCTGATCAACTCGCGGCGGCCGCTAAGAAGTTGGCGCTGCAGGTTGAAATGGTTCACCTGGGCGGTCAGGACCGACAGGTAATCGGTAAGGCCTTCGAAATATTGTTCCTTGGCGAGCCGCAGGGTGGCCTCGGTGGCGACATAACGCTTTTCCAGAAGTTGCAGCCGGGCCAGACCGGTTCGATAAGCGATCAACCGGTCTTCAACCTCCTGGATCGCGGCGAGAACGGTCTGGTGGTAGACGGCCAGAATCTCCTCAACCATGGCCCGGCGGCGCTCGATTTCGGCCCGGCGGCGGCCGTTGTCGAAAATCGGCTGGACCGCCTCCAGCATCAGGCTCCAGAAGGTGTCGGAGATCACCGAAACATAGTCGAGCCGGCCCGCCCCCATCATCGCGGTCAGGTTAAAGGAGGGGAAGCGTTCGACCACCGCGACGGCCACTTCGGCATCCCTGGCCTTCAGCCGCAAAAAGGCGGCCTGGATATCCGGGCGCCGGGCGATAAGTTCGGAGGGGATGCCGGGCAGGGCCTGCTTCTCCAGCCTTAAAAGTTCCGCCTGCTCCCCGGCCAAACCCTTTGCCGGAAAACGGCCGAGCAGGGTGGCCATGGCGTGGCTGCCTTGGGCTAGGGCGGCTTGATAACGGGGTTTGTCGGCCTGGGCCGCGAGGATGTTCTGCCTGGCCTGATAGAGATCAAGAGGCGGGACCAGGCCCGCTTCGTAGCGATTTTCGACCCGGGCCAGGGTATCGGCCTGGCTTTCGATGATCCGGTCGCTCAGGGCAAGCTGGGCCCGCTGTTCGACCAGCAGAAAATAGAGATCGGCGACCTGGGCGGCCACACTGATGTAGGCCGTTTTGATCTCGGCGGCCGAGGCCTGCCGGTTGTATAACGAAAGTTCCCGGCCGCTTTTCAGCTTGTTCCAGAGATCGAGCTCGTAACCCGCCACCGCCGAAAGTCTCAGGCTGCTGCCTTCAGCGCTGTTAATCTGCTGGTCGTACCCCGACAAACCGGTAAGATTGAGAAAGGGCAGCCGGCTGGCCCGGCTGATTTTTTCGAGGGCGTTGAACTGTTCATACCGGGCCAGGGCCTGCCTGATCGAAAGATTGCCGTCCAGGGCCTCGACGACCAGCCGGTCCAGGTCCGGATCATCGAAGCGCTCCCAGAAGCGGCCCGGCTCGTTGAATTCCAGAGAGCCGGCGGCCTCGATGAATTCGGCGGGCAACGGGCCGGGCAGTTCCGGCAGTTCGCTCCGGTGGACACTGCATCCGGCGAGGCCGGCCCCGATAAATAGAAAAACGATAAATCGCTTCATACCCTGGCCTCCATCCCGGCGCGGATAAAGGGCAACAGCAGTTTGACCAGGCTGCGGGAGTCATGGGGCACCCCTTCTTCCATAGGGACCGGGCATTTGTCGATGGCGCGCATGGTGTGGCTCAGGGCGCCGATCACGAAATTCAGGCGCCAGTAGAGAACGTCCTTGGACAATTCAGGCAGGGCCTCGGCCAGACAGCCGTAGAAAAGGGTGAGTGTCGGTTTCATGTTCCTGACAAAGATCTCCCGGGCGGTCTGGTCGGTATCGGCCATGGCGCGGCTGATCAGGGTGATGAAATTACTGGCGCCGTGGGCCGATTCGGGCAGCATCAGGGTCGGCTCGATAAAGGCCAGGAGGACACTCTCCAGTTCCGGTATTTTCTTGGTTTTCGCCGCTTTTCCCCTGACCGCGTTCAGGTTTTGTTCGCGTAGCCTGTTCAAGGGTACCAGGCGCCGCTCGATGACTTCGGTGACCAGCCCCTGCTTGGAGCCGAAATGGTAGTTGACCGCGGCCAGGTTGACTTCGGCCCGTGAGGTGATGGCCCGCATCGAGGTGCCCCGGTAGCCCTTGCCGGCAAAGAGCTCTTCGGCCACGTCGAGGATCCTTGTCCTGGTGTCGAGTTGGCTCATTATTCTTCTTCCGGGCCGGATTTGAGGCAGGCGGCGAAAGTGGCGGCCACCAGGGGGTTGACCGCCGCCGCAGGCAGATCGAGCTTATCGCAGACAATCCGGCAGAGTTTCAGCGGATCCTGGCCGGGCAGATCCTCCCGGCCTGCTTCGGCTACCGCGTCTTTGATCCGCCGGAGCCAATCGAAGCCCCTGACGATGACCTCCTGATGTGCTCCGTTAGCGGCGGGCGGTGCCCAAGAAGAAAGAAGCAGTTTTGTCTCCGGCAGGGTTTTGATCAGATTAAGCGAGTCCCAGGACTGCTGCCAGTCCGTGAAGATCGGCAGGTCACCGGGAAGCGGGATGGCATCGCCGGTGAAAACGGCGGAGTCGGCCGGAATATGAAGGGAGAGCGAGCCGGGCGAGTGGCCGGGGGTGTGGATAACTTCAAGAGCCAATTCGCGATCGATTTTAATTTTGTCGCCGTTTTCAAGCAAGACCGATACCGGCACCGGGCCGCCGACCAGCTCGTTGAAGCCGGGCACTGGCCGCTCCCTGCCCTGGCGGGCGGTATCCTCGATCCACTCCCGTTCGGCCGGATGGGCCAGGATCCGGCAGTCGGTCAGCTTTTTTATCGCCCGGGACGCGCCGAGGTGGTCGGGGTGGGAATGGCTCAAAATCATCCTTTTCACCTCGACCGGACGACGACCGGTTGCGGCCAGATAGGTAAAAATCCGTTTTTCCGTCCCGGCCACGCCGCTGTCGACCAGGACTACCTCCGATTCACCGTAGACCAGCAGGACATTGACGAAGCGGTCAAGCTTGAGCTCCGGACTTATCGGGACCTGGAAGGGGATTTTCAGGATATGTAGATGTTCGCTTACCTGCATGGAGCCACCTCACTGGCGGGAATATCACCGATGGTTAAGCAAAAGCCGCCAGCTCCCGCGTTGCTGCAAATTGTCTCGTCATTGCAGCGTACCGAAGTAGGCTTTATTCCTCGACATTCGCGCGCCTTGGATCTGACGGTTTTTGTTTGGCCATCATCTTTTGACTTTTTGCAAACTTATACCCGGCAAATGCTAATATATTCATCACGCCTCCCTCTCCGGGCCACCCTTGGCCGCGCCTCAAGGCAAAATCTTCGCCGTAGCCCTGCCACGCCAGCGGCTTTACTCAATCGGTGCGGCTAGATATGATCCACATCCGAGTACGATTCAGGAATATTTTCAGTATTTGCCAATTCTCTAAACGGCCATTTTAAACGAACGTTTGAATGATGGCAATGGGAAAGTGCGGCCGGTTGGAAATTCGTCAGTCGGGATTTAGATGAACAACTGCCACAGAATCAAGTCATTGCGAGCGAAGCGAAGCAATCCAGAAAAAATTTAAACAGTTGATCGTACTGGATTGCTTCGTCGCTTCGCTCCTCGCAAAGACGTCAATAAATCAGTTTTTGCGAACTTCTCTTAAGGATAACGTCCGGTTAAAATACGGCACCAATATCTTCTGTAGGAGCGGCTTTAGTCGCGAATGGATTTGGGGGTCACGAAATAGAGAGTTGTGATTTCGTCTACATCCACCCGGCAATCCGGGCACCCCTTTCGAATCAGGGCGGAGGGGTCTCGGGATGACGGCCTCCGAAAACCGTCAATCAAGTTTTTTTCAGGAGCTTGATAAACCCGGCAGCAGGCTGGTTTCCAGATGACCGTGGATCGAAGCGCTTTGCCGGGCCAGAAAGCAGACCACCCCGGAACCTTCCCCGGCGGCTCTGAAGCCGAGCTGCTTGAGGGCGGGGCCGGAGAATTCGGCGAAAACGGTTTTCCGGAAGAACTCGTCCCGGCTCCGCCGGTTATAGAGCGGCGGCAGTTCGGACTCCATGATCCGAGCCAGTTTTTTGCGGAGCTCGTTCAGCTCTTCCTTCTGCAAAAAATCCGGAATAAAGCGGTGCCCGCAGCGCAGCCAGTCATAGAGGAGCAGCTCCCCGATCAGCTCGCGATCGGCTCGTCCGGCAACGCTTTCCAGCAGCAGTTCGCAGAGAAAGGGCTGGGTGGCGGCCAGGCTGAAAAAGTTATGCTCCCGACAGACGGCCAGGAGGTTTTCGAAAAATGCCGAAATATCCTCATTCCCTTCCCGCAGGTAAGCAAACAGGCTGGGGAAGTAGCGGTTGTTATGGAAGGCCTCGACGCATTCGCCGAGCCAGTAAAGATGGGCGATGATCGGCTGGCTCATTTCCGCGGTGGCCAGCACCTCGTAGGGCGGCTTTGCGCAATGATGCAGACCCTTGGTCCGGCTGATCTTGGTGGTGGGCAGGACCTTCAACAGACCCATCTGGATGTAGTGGGGACCCATCGCGAAAAGAGCGTTCAGTGAGTTCCGGAATGTCGCCTCGGTCTCCAGGGGCAGGCCGAGGATCAGGTCGGCATGGAGGTGGATATTGTTCAGCCGGGCCAGGCGGCGGATGTTTTCCCCGACTTTTTCCAGATCCATGACCCGGTCGACCGCGACGAGGGTGGCCGGATTGGTCGACTGGACCCCGAGCTCGAACTGGAAGCGGCCGGGGGGCAACTCTTCCAGAAAGGCGAACATCTCCTCGCTGAACAGGTCCGGAGCCAACTCGAAATGAAAAACCGTCCCGGTTTCGCGAGCGGCCAGAAAGCGCCAGATCGACATGGCCCGCTCCGGCCTGTCGTTGAAGGTCCGGTCGACAAACTTGATGATTTTCGGGCGGTGGCGGAGGATGGCAGCAAGTTCCGCTTCGACCTGCTCGAGCTCCTTCCGGTTCACTCCCCGTTCGACCGAGGAGAGGCAGTAGGTGCAGGAAAAGGGGCAGCCCCGGCTTGATTCGTAATAAACATGGCGGTTCAGCAAGTCGGTGGAAAGATCGGCATCATTGTAGGGCGACGGGAAGGGTCGGCCCGGGGCGCAGTCGTAATGGGGGGCAAGTTCGCCCCTCTCCAGGTCTTTGTAGAAGGCGGGATCGATTCCCTCGATCTCGCCGCTAACGACGGTGCAGCCGGCCGGCAGCTCATCCCGGGAGAAAGCTGCCGCCTGGGGCCCGCCCAGCACGAAAGAGGTTTCCGGCAGGATCGCGGCCAGGTCGGCGAGGAGCCGCTTGATCAGTTCGCCGTTCCAGATATATACTGAAAAAAACAGGACTCCGGGCGCCCCTGCGCCGATCTTCAGCATGGTTTTATAGTAGGGATCGTTGATCGTGAACTGGTGCAGTTCCAGCTCGGCGGCGGGCAGCTGCTTTTTCAGTTCCTCCCTGAGGTAGAAAAGGGCCAGGCAGGAGTGGATATAGCGGCCGTTCAAGGCGATCAGTTTGAAATGCATCGGTTCCGGTTCCTGTTTATTTGTTTAAGGGTTGTATTTGACTTGGCTTTGAAGGTAGTGTCAATAATGATGGCGTCGCCAAAAGTCGCCAGCTCCGGCGTTGCTGCAAATTATCTCGTCATTGCAGCGTACTGAAGTACGCTTCATTCCTCGAAATTCGCGCGCCTTGGATCTGACGATTTTAGCTTAGCCACCCCGTGACTTTTTTCCGAAACCGTCAATGATGACGGCGTCGCCAAAAAGACAAAAAAACGCGTCATTGTGAGCGATGCGAAAGCAATCCAGCTACATGATAACCAGTCGAAACACGCATGCCCATTTTGGGTGCTTTTTGCGAAGCCATCAAGCTTTGGCAAGGCAATAATTGACAATTACCCGTTACCATATTAATGAAACGCTAAAATAACAAATTACGAGAAAAATTTAACTGAATGAATATTTACGGTTTGATCATCCTGGCCGCCCTGCTGGCCTGTTACGTTCTGGAGCTGGTTGCCGACCGGCTGAATCTCCGCGCCCTCGATCCGCAATTGCCGGCCGAATTCGCCGGGGTTTACGACTCGGAAAAATACGCGCGCTCCCAGGAGTATACAAGAACCAGAACCCGGTTCGGCTTGCTTACCGGCACCTTCGACCTTTTCCTGCTCCTGCTCTTCTGGCAGCTCGGCGGCTTCAACTGGCTCGACCAGCTGGTCCGGGGCTGGGGGATGGGCCCGGTTTCGACCGGTCTCGCCTTCACCGGTATTCTGCTCCTGGCCAAAACCGTGCTCTCCCTGCCCTTCGGGATTTACTCGACCTTCGTTATCGAGGAGCGCTTCGGCTTCAACCGGACCACTCCTCTCACCTTTATAACCGATCTTCTGAAAGGGTTGATCCTCGCCGTCGTCCTGGGCGGGCCGCTGCTGGCCGCGGTTTTCTGGTTTTTCGATAGCGCCGGCGCCATGGCCTGGCTCTGGTGCTGGGCGGCGGTCACCCTCTTCACCCTGGTGGTCCAGTTTATCGCCCCGACCTGGATCATGCCGCTCTTCAACAAGTTCAGTCCCCTGGAGGAAGGCGAGCTGCGGGAGGCGATCTTCGCTTTTGCAGAGAAGGTCGAATTTTCCCTGCAAAACGTCTTCGTGATGGACGGCTCGAAGCGCTCCAGCAAGTCGAACGCCTTTTTTACCGGTTTCGGACGCAATAAGCGGATCGCCCTCTTCGACACTCTGATCGCCAAACACACGGTCCCTGAGCTGGTCGGCGTCCTGGCCCACGAGATCGGCCATTACAAGAAGAAGCATATTCTCCAGGGTATGGTGATCTCTATCATCCATACCGGGGTAATGCTCTACCTGCTGTCGATCTTTATCGGCCATCAGGGGTTGTTCGCCGCTTTCTACATGGAGCAGAGTTCGGTCTATGTCGGCATAATCTTTTTCGGGCTGCTGTTCACTCCGATCGAAATGATCCTCTCGTTGTTGATGAACCTGCTCTCCCGCCACAATGAATACGAGGCTGACGCCTTTGCCGCAAGACATACCGGCGAACCGGAAAGCATGATCGGCGCCCTCAAGAAACTGGCGGCCAACAATCTCGCCAACCTGACCCCGCATCCGTTTTACGTCTTATTACACTATTCCCACCCGCCTCTGATCCGAAGGATTGCCGCCTTGCGGGCCTTGGCCGGCGGGCAAAAATAAACCATAAAAAGGAACCTGACATGACCGATAAACCCGATGGAAGCATTCTCCAGCGCGACAAGGAAACCTATGCCATTGTACCCCGGACTCCCGCCGGACTCCTGACTCCGGAATTCCTGGAGCAGCTGGCCGCCGTGGTCCGCAAGTACGAGATTCCGATTACCAAGATCACTTCCGGCCACCGCTTGGCCCTGGTCGGCCTCCATAAAGACGACATTCCCAAGGTCTGGAACGATCTGGGCGCCGATATCGGCCGGGCCACCGAGCTCTGCCTCCATTACGTCCAGGCCTGCCCGGGCAACCAGGTTTGCAGTCTGGGGGTCCAGGACTCGCTTGGCATGGGGATCGAGCTCGAAAAACGCTATATCGGGGTAGAGATGCCCGCCAAACTCAAAATCGGGGTGTCCGGCTGCCCGATGACCTGCTCGGAGGGTTATGTCCGCGATATCGGCCTGATCGGCAAGCGGGGCGGCTGGATCGTCACCTACGGCGGCAACAGCGGCGGCCGTCCCCGAATCGCCGATGTGATCGGCGAGGAACTGTCCACAGACGATGCCCTGGCCTTGATCGACAAGCTCGTCGAGTACTACCGGAATAACGGCAAGAAGCGGGAGCGGGTGGCCCGAATGGTCGAGCGGTTGGGAATCGATGAAGTCAAAAAGGCCGTGGTTTAAAGCTGAGCTGAGCAGCTCGTCTGCTTTTTTTATGCCCTTTAGGGTGCAAACGAAACTTATGCCCTGCGGGTATAAAGTCGGAGTCGGAATATGGGAGTCCTGGGCTGGATAGTGACAAGCGGTCTGATCATGTGCGCCATCGCCATGGTCGGCAGTCTGCTTTTTTTTATCACCGAGGCCACTTTCAGGAAACTGCTGCTGCCCCTGGTCGCCCTTTCGGCCGGGACCTTGATCGGCAGCGCCTTTCTGCATCTGATCCCCGAAGGGCTTGAGAGTTTTCAGGGCGAAAGCGATGTTTTTTTTATCTGGCTGCTGGCCGGCTTCCTCTCCTTCTTCGCCCTTGAGCAGATCATTCACTGGCATCATTGCCACCAGGCCGATGCCGAATGCAAGGCCCCCCTGGGATATCTGATCCTGATCGGCGACGGGCTCCACAATTTTATCGGCGGCCTGGCGGTGGCCGGCGCCTTCCTGATCGACATCAGGCTGGGAATGACCACCCTACTGGCCGCCGCCGCCCACGAAATCCCCCAGGAACTCGGCGATTTCGCGGTACTGCTCCATGCCGGCTGGAGCAGGCGGGCGGCCCTGCTTTTAAATTTGCTCTCCGGCCTTACCTTCCTGTTCGGCGGCCTGCTTGCCTACGGGTTGTCAAAATCCCTCGATATCTCCTTTCTGGTGCCCTTCGCGGCGGGAAACTTCATCTATATCGGCGCTTCCGACCTGATCCCCGAGGTCAACAAGCACAACCATCTGGGTGAGAATATCAAGAATTTCCTGGCCTTCGTAGTCGGCCTGGTCTTGATGCTGCTCCTTCGCTCCGGCCATTGAGGATCCTGAAGCCTTGACGGCTTGGTGCATTCGTTGCCGATAGATGAATTGCTTTTAGGTCAAACATAGGCAGTGATCCGTGGTGGCTGGGATGGACCCGCCGCCGGGGGGCGCCTTGCATCTGCACCGTTCTCGAACACTCACGGATTCAGGAGGATGAAAAATCGCTGCTCATAGCGCTCTTCCGCTATTTTTTGACAAGCTCGCAAAAAGTCTCGGGATGGCTAAGCAAAAACTTCGGTATACGCCCAAGGGCACTTCCTTCGGGGCGTATTTTTGAGAGTGAGGCCATACATATGGTATGCCGAATGAACAAAAATGTGCTACGACGCAGTAGATCGGAGTTTTTGCGACGCCATCATTTTTGGGCCAGAGCCGTTTGGTAAGCGTGTCTGGTTTGCCGATTGAAGCAGACCATAATCACCTTTTCCAGATCGGGATCGGCCTTTAGCGCCGCCCGGGTTTCACGGACGGCGATATCGGCTGCCGCCTGTTTGGGAAAACCATAGACCCCGGTGCTGATCGCCGGAAAGGCGATACTCTTCAGATTATATTCAGCGGCCAGGGCGAAGGAATTTTTGTAGCAGGAAGTCAACAGTTCAGCCTCGCCTTCTCCGCCCCCCTTCCAGACTGGTCCGACCGTATGGATCACGTATCGGGCCGGCAGCCGGTAGCCTTTGGTGATCTTGGCCTCGCCGGTAGCGCAGCCCTTCAGGGTCCGGCATTCGGCGAGCAGCTCCGGCCCAGCCGCCCGATGGATGGCGCCGTCCACTCCGCCGCCGCCGAGCAGGGAGTTGTTGGCGGCATTGACGATAACATCGACCTTCAGAGTGGTTATATCCCTGTCGATCAGTTGGATCCTATTATCGTTCATCGGAAATCCTGAAGCCCCGCTTTTCCATCTCCCGGCCAAAAACGGTTTCGCTGGTGAACAGATGGGTCTGCAGGCCGATTCCGGCGGCCCGCTCGATATGGCCCGGGTTGTCGTCGACGAAGAGAATCTCTTCGGCCCGGACGTCGATAATCCGCACCGTCTCCATAAATGTCGCGGGTTCCCGCTTGGTGCTGCCCAGATAATAGCTGTTGATGACCGGATCGAATTCACCCAGAAAATTATCCCGCCTGTCAAGAAGGTCCAGCCAGTTGGTCTGATCGCTTAAAATCGCGGTCCGCCTTCCCTGTTTCTTTATGGCCCGGACCTTGGCGATCATTCCCGGCCGGAGGATGAAGCGGGAGAGGATCTCGTGGTTCAGTGCATTATCGTCGGCCTTGATCGGAAATTCGCGCCGGACCAGCTGCCAGTAATCAGCGGCGCTGGCTTTGCCGGTAACATATCCACAGGCATAGATGATTTCGGTGGCCCTCTCAAAAAAAGGCTCCGGGGCCAGACCGTTGCCGGCCGCGATAGCCTTGAGGCCGGCGGTGAACCCCTCCTCGGCCAGAACTCCGCCGTAATCGAAAAGGAACACCCGCACTTGCGGTGAATTCGCATTACTCATCCGCGCTCACCCTGCCAGAAAGTCTTTAAGAATATGGTAGGCCTGCTCCAGCTGGGCGATCTCGATATATTCGGTGGCCTGGTGGGCCTGGCGAATGTCACCCGGCCCCCAGATGATGCACACCCCTTTTTTGTAAAGATGGGAGCAGTCGGTGGCAAAGGCGGCGGTGATCGGTCCGGGATCTCCGCCGCCGGCCCTGATGCTCGCCATCAACGATTCGATCAGGGGGTTGTTGCTCAGATCGGTATCGATGCCGTCGCAACTGTAGATCTGATCGATCGTCGCCCGGTCGCCCACGCAATTTTCGACCAGTCCCTTAACCTCGTTAAAAGTCATGGCCGGCAGGATCCTGATATCTATAAAGGCCTCGCATCGGTCGGGGATGGTATTCAGGGAAGCGCCGCCTTGAATTTTAGTAACCGCCAGGGTGGCCCGGCCCAAATCGGGATCCGTTCTGGCCTGCAATTCATTGCCTAACAGTTCAAGATCATTGATGATCGGCATCATCCCGCTGATCGCGTTGACTCCCTTGTCGGGATGGGAGGAGTGGGCGGCCTTGCCTTTCGTTATGATCCGGCAGCGGAACACGCCCTTGTGAGCCCTGATGACCTTCAGATCGGTGGGTTCCAGGGCGAGGCAGAGGTCCCAGCCCTCCAGTTCAGCGGCCAGTTGTCTGGCCCCGCTCATCGTGCATTCCTCATCGACACTGCCGGCGAAGGTGATATCGTAGGCCGGGGCCACCCCCAGCTCGCGGTGAAGATCAAGCACCGCCAATAGGCCCGCCGCCAGAGGCCCCTTGTCATCGCAGGCACCGCGCCCCAGAATCACCCCGTCCCGCAATGCGCCGTTGAACGGGTGCTCCATGCCGCTACCACTGACCGTATCCATATGGGCGACGATCAGCAGGCGCGGGGCGCCGGGATTCGGAAGCCGCACCACCAGGTTGGATCTGCCGGGCAGGGCCTCCATGGTATAGTGTTCGACTCCGGCCGCCCGGCAGATCGGACCAAGGTATTCGATGATGCCGGTCTCGCAGCCGGTCGCCGAGGTGGCGACCGGCTGCGAGGATTCGCTTGGAATCCTGACCAGCTCTCTAGTCATTGTAATAAGATCGGGTATGGCTGACATGTTTCATCCGGGGATAAAGGTTATTTATCTTGAATCCATTATCGGCGGCGGGAAAAGGCGGCGGGCAATCGCGGGTTAATCGCCGGTAAGCCCTCGCCCCTTCAGGATTATGTTTTAATGTTATCTAATTCTGCCAGAAGGCCGCCTGTCTGGCAAACGCTTCTCGCTTCCCTCCCGGATTTTTTCGAGAGAGAAGAGCATGGCCAGGCCAGCCGTATCCGGGGCGCGATCGGGTTAATCCCCAGAAACCCTTGACTATACTTGCTTTTTAGTGTATAAAGAAATGTTAATTATTAATTAATAACATTGTACTGATTCAATGGCTGCCGGCACTACCTCTTTACCGTTGTCTCGTCATTATTAAAAACAAGGGAGTAAAAAAGCTCTGCGCAGCGGACCCCTAAAAATTCCGGGCCGCCCCGTACCGCTCATTAAATATGATAACCAGACTAGTTGACTTTCTCCGCAAAGGCCTGAAGAAAAACAGCAACCAAAATATCGAGTCGGAGAAACCGGCCCCGGCGGAGGGTAAACCTCCCGCCAATCCCGCTTCTAAACGCCCCCCTAAAAAGCGAGCCCCCAGGCGGAATAAACCGGCGGTTAACCAAAGCGCCGCCCCTGACGCCGAAACCACGCAACGTAAATGGGACCCGGCTGATTTTACGGTTACCCCGGAAGAAGGCAAGAGCAGATTTCATGATTTTGCCCTGCCCGCCCAAATCATGCACGCGATCAGCGATCTCGGCTTTAAATACTGCACCCCGATCCAGGCCGAATCCCTGCCCCATACCCTGAAAGGTTCCGACATCATCGGCAAGGCCCAGACCGGCACCGGCAAAACCGCCGCCTTCCTGATCACCATCATGGTCGATATACTCAGCGGCAAAAACGAGGAGCGGCCCACCGGAGCTCCCCACAGCCTGATCATCGCCCCGACCCGGGAGCTGGTCATGCAGATCGCCAAGGACGCCGAGAGCCTGGCCAGGCACGCCGGGATCAACGTGGTTTCGGTTTTCGGCGGCGTCGACTACCAGAAACAGCAGAACCGCTTGATCGGTAAAAAAGTCGACATCGTGGTCGCTACCCCAGGCCGTCTCCTCGATTTCAACCGCAATCGGGTGGTCGATCTTTCCAAGGTGAAGATCCTGGTCATCGACGAAGCCGACCGGATGCTCGACATGGGTTTTATCCCCGACGTGCGCAAGATCGTCAGCGCCACCCCGAACAAGGACCGCCGCCAGACCCTGTTCTACAGTGCGACAATCACCCCCGAGGTCAACCATCTCTCTTCCCAGTGGACCCGGAAGCCGGTTACCATCGAGACCGAACCGGAACAGGTCGCGGTTGACACCGTCGAACAGCTGGTCTATCTGACCACAGCCAGGGAGAAGTACAATCTGCTCTATAACACCATCATCAACAACAATCTCGAACGGGTAATGGTCTTCGCCAACCGCCGCGATGAAACCCGGAGACTCACCGAACGGTTAAAGAGAAACGCCATCTCCTGCGCGATGCTCTCCGGGGAAGTACCTCAGAATAAAAGAACCAGGACCCTGGAGGATTTCCGGAACGGCAAAATCCGGGTACTGGTCGCCACCGACGTGGCCGGGCGGGGCATCCACATCGAGGGGGTCAGCCACGTCATCAACTACACCCTGCCTTACGAATCGGAAGACTATGTCCACCGGATCGGCCGGACCGGCCGGGCCGGGGCATCCGGTATCTCGATCAGCTTCGCCTGCGAGGAAGGCGCCTTCTATATCCCCGAAATCGAAGCCTATCTCGGCGCCAAGCTGCCCTGCACCACCCCGGACCCGGAACTGCTGAAAGAGCCGCCCAAGGGTACCGTCAAACCGGAAAAAGAAAGTTACCTGAAAAGTAAACCGCGGCCCGTAAACCGCAAGGGACGGGGTCCCCAGCGACGCCGTTAGCCGCGGCAGTTGTTGGCGGTCCAGAAATTCTCCGCCTGAATGAGCGGGGACGAATTACTCACTTAATACTTTTTTTGGCGGCCAGCCCGGTAAGTTGAGTCGTTATGGAAGGTTTTTGCCGATCCGCTTAAAAAAAGGGCGATCATGGTCCCATGTTCAAACCCGGCCACGAGATAACCGCCGCGCTGCTTGAGCTTTTTTTGCCGGCCAGCTGCCTGGCCTGCGGTCAGCCGCCGGTTCAAGACCAGGCGGTGATGCTCTGTCAAAGCTGTCTTGACCAACTTTCGCCGATAAAGGGACCGTTATGCAGCTGTTGCGGCCGGCAGTTTCCCAAGGCCGGCGGCGGCAACCATCTCTGCGGACTCTGTTTATCCGACCATTATCCCTTCACCCTGGCCCGGGCATTGCTCCGTTATACCCCGCCGACCACCATAATTATCTCCGCCTTCAAATATCACGGCCAGACCGCCGGCTTGAAAACCTTTCGGACTCTTCACCAACAGATGGTGGATTTCCCTTTATTTACCGATCCCGATCTGATTATTCCGGTGCCCCTCCATCGCAGACGCCTGCGGGAACGAGGTTTCAACCAAGCCCTCCTGCTCGCCCGCGCCCTCTACCCCGGGCATGGTTCCCGGATTGACTTCACGGTTCTGGAAAGACAGAGATATACCGAACCGCAGACCAATCTGAGCGGCAAGGCCCGCAGAGAGAATCTCAAAAAAGCCTTCCGGGTGAGGGATGATAAATTTGTGGCCGGCAGAAGGGTGCTGCTGATCGATGATGTTTTCACCACCGGCACAACGGTCAGTGAATGCGCCGCAGTCCTGAAAAAAGCGGGAGCGGAAGAAGTGACGGTCCTGACCCTGGCCCGGGTTGATTAAATCCTGAATCCGTGACGGCTTCGTGGTGAATTTTCTTTATCACTTTGAAATTGCATTAGATAATCGTTTTCTCCTGGATTGCCAGGTTACACCCCGCCGCCCTGCGGGACGCCCTAGAATGCTCCCGGATTCAGGTAAATATCACCTGCACCCGTTGTTTTCACCTGCAAGGACCTTGGATTATTATAGGAAGGATTAGAAGGGGAAACAGGGAATTCAGGGGTCGGAACCCAGAGGGAAAGAGGAAGGAGTTGGCGGCTCAAGTGCCGGTGATCAGCAGCCGTATCTTTTCAAGAAACAGGGCGCGTCCGATCACAAAGAGGATCATCGACAGAAGCGCTGCGGCCGGCACCGTGATAACCCAGGAAGCGAAGATCTTCCGAGCCACCT
Organism: Desulfobacterales bacterium; assembly: GCA_024637225.1. Lineage (GTDB taxonomy): Bacteria > Desulfobacterota > Desulfobulbia > Desulfobulbales > JAGXFP01 > JAGXFP01. Next base: position 49,966 of record JAGXFP010000052.1, on the reverse strand, counting down.
CCCGGTTGATCCCGTTCAGGCCCCGGGCCAATCCGATCCCCATAATCGCCCCGACCAGGGTATGGGTGGTGGAAACCGGCAGACTCATCCTGGTACAGACCAGAACGGTGGCAGTGGCCGCCACGTCCGCCGCCACCCCGCGGGAGGGCGTGATTTCGGTGATCTTGGTGCCTACCACCCTCATGACCCGATGCCCGTAGGTGGCAAGTCCCAGAACAATCCCGGCGCCGCCCAGGGCCAGAATCCAGAACGGTACCCCCACCTTCATCTCAATAGTGCCGTTCTGGAGAATATGGACCACGGCGGCCAGCGGCCCCACCGAGTTGGCCACATCATTAGCGCCATGGGCAAAGGCCACAGAACAGGAGCTGATGATCACCAGCGGCGTGAAGACCCTTTCAACCTCCTCAAGCTGTTTCGAAATCGACAGGGTCTCTTTGCCCCGCAGGGTTTTTCGCACCCATATTTTCGAAAGGACCGCAAAGAAGAGACTCGCCGTTACGGCGATAAGCAAAGTGACATTATCGTTGAGCCAGGCGATCTCGCCGGTTACATGTTTCAATCCCTTATAGACGGTGGCCAGAATCACAGTGGCGCTGACAATAAAGACGATAAAAGGCACAAAGCGAAGAGCGGCGGTCACCGGCCGCTCCTGACCGAGAATGTATTTGGTTATGAACTTAAAAAAGACAAAGGCGATAATCCCGCCCGCCACCGGCGAAATAAACCAGCTGGCCACAATCTGGCCGATTTTAACCCAGTTGACCGAATTGATGCCGGCGGCAACTATCCCGAAACCGGTAACTGCCCCGACTATGGAGTGGGTGGTGGAGACCGGCATGCCGGTAGAGGAAGAGAAGTGCAGCCAGAACGCTGCCGACAGCAGGGCGGCGGTCATGCCCACCACGATTATGGCGGCCGCCTCCCCCTGCATCAGTCCGGGCATTTTCGCGATCACCGCCGGATCTACAATGCCCTTGCGGACTGTATTGGTAACATGGGAACCGACCAGGACCGCACCGGCGAATTCGCAGATCCCGGCCAGAATAACGGCATTTTTTATCGACAGCGCCTTGGAGCCGACCGCATCGGCCATGGAATTGGCCACATCGTTGGCCCCGATATTCCACGCCATATAGAGGCCCAGCAGGGCCGCAATAGAGATTACCAGTAAATCCATATAATCGTTTTCCGGGATTTTTTAAAAGGGTGGTTGCCGGGTTATTTGACGATCATCATCCGGAGCATATCGCCGGCGTTTTCAGCTTCATTGGCGATCGAGCCAAGGGCCAGGAGAATTTTTTCGTGGAAGATAACCGAGATGGGATCCATCCTTCCCTCCAGGCTGTAAAGTTTTTTGGATAAACGGCGGGCCATCCGGTCGGCCTTCCATTCCTCCTCACCCAGTTTATCGATAAGCTCGATGACCGCTCTGGCCTCGGCCCCCCCGAAGGCAACCTCGGCGAGATTATTGAGTTCAACGGCGGCGGTAAGCAGGGAACCGGTAACCTGAAAGATCTGGTCGACAAAATCGAAAAAGTCGTCGATCAATTCCGGATGGATTTTGGTATCGCGGATGGTCAGGATAACCGCTAAATCCTCTACCCGGTCGGCGATCTTATCCTGATTACGCAGGAAGCTGTCCAGTTCCGACTTATCGACGGGTAAAAAGAAGCGCCGGGGTAGGCGGGAACGGATCTCCTGTTTGAGAAGATCGGCCTCGTATTCCAGTTTAGAAACCTTATCCTGAAGCTTATGGAGCTCCGGATAGTTCTCATGGGCCAAGGCCTCCATGAGGGGTCTGACCACTTCCACGCACTCATGCACCTTTTTGGTGTGCTCAACGAGGGGTCCAAAAGGCGAACCACTGAACATATCCTGGATTATACTCATCTTCTCCTCCCGATCGTATTGGGGATGCTCCCGAAGATTTCGCTCCGCCGGTTTCACCGCGAAACATTTTGGAGCGAACTTAACCGAACTTATACCACAAAGCAAGCTCGGGGATTTTGTATTTTTTTCAGGGGAATTCCCTGATCTTTTCCGCCAGTTCATCGAGATCCACCGACGGTTTTTCGCAACTGTAGTTGCGGCATAAATAGACGGTGGTCCGGTTGTCGATCATCTCCTGAAATTCGGTATATGGTGCCAGCTTTGCCAGTTTGCCACCCTCGGGGCCGGGCCGTTTAAGCACCACCACCTTGTTTGGCGAAAAGGTGCGGTTAAGCAGCTTCAAAACTTCCCCGGTGGCGGCCGAAGCCGGCTCGCCGACGATTACGATCTCGCCCCGGGGCCCGAGCAGGTAATCGACCCCGTTCAGAAACATCGCGTAACCCGGCGGGTACTGCTCTGCCTCGCCCACGATCTTCCGGCTCATTTTATCGGCCAGTTCTCGATACCTGCGATCGGCGGTGATCGCTTCCAGTTTGATCAGATTAAGCAATGCCACCGAATTACCGGAGGGTTCGGCGCCATCGTAAAATTCATGGACCGAACCAAGCAGCTCTTCGTTCCCGAGCCCGGAAAAACTGAAAACCCCATGCGCCTCATCCCAGAAAAGCTCGATCATCCCGGTGGTCAACTCCACTGCCGCTAGCAGATAGTCTTCCCGGAAATCGGCCTCGTAGAGGTTTAACAATCCGTAAACCAGAAAGGCATAATCTTCCAGGTAGGCGGGCAGTCCCGCCTCGCCGTCCCGGTATCTCCTCAACAGCCTTCCCCCCTTGTCCCGCATCCGGGCAAGAATGAAATCGGCCCCCCTGGCGGCCGCTGCTGTATAGGAAACCTCCCCGAGAATCCGGCCACCCATGGCAAGGGCCGCGATCATCAAGCCGTTCCAAGAAGTCAGGATCTTATCGTCCTTGAATGGTCTGGTTCGTTCCGCCCGTTTTGTAAAGAGAATCCGCCGCGCTTCCGGCATGGGGGGCGGCCAGACCTCTTCCCGGAGATGAAGGATGTTCAGGCCGGTAAGCTTGCCGGTAACCTCGTCATAGTAGTTGCCCTCCTCCTTGACCCCGTAAATCCGGTTGAATTCTTCGCCATGCTCCCGGCCAAGTAAATCGATGATTTCCGCGGCCGACCATAGATAAAACCACCCTTCGCCTTCGGGCGAATCGGCATCCTCGGCCGAGTGGAACGCCCCTTCCGGGGCGGTCATCTCCCGAATCACATAGTCCAGAATCTCCCGGGCGCTGCCCCCGAACAACCCCTCGCCGGTGACCTGGAATGCTTCCAGATAGGCGCTGGCCAGCATGGCCTGATCGTAAAGCATCTTCTCGAAGTGGGGCACCAGGAACTCGCGGTCGGTCGAATAACGGTGAAATCCGCCGCCGAGTTGATCGCAGATCCCGCCTTTCCGTAAGGAACCCAGGGTCTTTTTGACCATGGTCAAGGCGTGGTTCGCGCCGGTCCTGCGGTGATAGCGCAGAAGAAACATCAACTGGTGAGGGCTCGGAAATTTCGGGGCTTTGCCGAAACCGCCATAGTCGCTGTCATATGAGGCGTCAAACAGGCTGAAGCCCTTTTCCAGTAGCCCGCTGTCCAGTTTACCGGCCGTTTTGCGGTCGGCTTTTTGTCTGATCAGGGTGGTGATCTTCTCGGCGGAACCGAGCAGGCGCTCCCGATCCGTTCGCCACAGATCGATGACACTCTCCAGAATATCGATAAAACCAGGCCGGCCGTAACTCGATTCCAAGGGGAAGTAGGTGCCGCCGAAAAAGGGTTTGCGGTCCGGGCTCATCAGCACGTTTAACGGCCAGCCGCCTCCACCGCTGATGATCTGGACCACTTTCATATAGATATTGTCCACATCGGGCCTCTCCTCCCGGTCGACCTTGATCGAGACGAAATGGCGATTGAGGACCTCCGCGGCCCGGGTGCTTTCAAAAGATTCATGGGCCATGACATGGCACCAGTGACAGGTCGAATAGCCGATCGACAAAAGAATCGGCTTATCTTCCCGCCGCGCCTTGGCAAAGGCCTCCTCCCCCCAGGGATACCAATCCACCGGATTGTCGGCATGCTGGAGAAGATAGGGGCTTTTTTCAAATATAAGCCGGTTGTATCGGTCGCCGCCGTCGGCCGGAAGAGTGGCCCGTTCTTTTTTGCTGATTTCCATAAATTCCACCGTTTGCTGGTTTAAACCTGAATCCGTGAGCGTTCGAGAACGGTGCAGATGCAAGGCGGCAACGATGTTGATAATACTGATGGTATATCAACGAGTTGCCAACGCCACAGATGTACCGTTATCGGGCGCCCCGCAGGGCGGCGGGTGCATTCCAGCCGCCACGGATCACCGCCTATTTGACTTAAAAACAATCATATATCGTTAATCAATGCACTAAGCCGTCAGGGATTCAGGTTGAAAGATCCCTAAACAGCCACCTGGCTGTTTTATTCCCCTTTTCCCTTTAAGCATATATCCTTGCAAGCTGCACAAACCAGCATTACATTGAAAAACATGCTTGAATTCCTGAAAATATCGCTTTCCCTGATCATCGCCGGGGTCAGCCTGGCAGTGATCATCAAAAAAAAGGAACCGGAATGCCCGGCCTGACTGCCCCTCTATGCCTCACTGGGTATGGGTCTCATATCCTACGTCCTTCTCTCTAAAATATTTTAAGTGTATCCATATGAAGATAAACAACATCGACTACCGAACGATCTGGCCGGACCCCGCTAATCGGCAGATTATCAAGATCATCGATCAGCGCCATCTCCCCCACCGGCTGGTCATCGAGGATCTAAGAACGGTCGATGATTTCGCCAGGGCTATCGGCGAGATGCATGTGCGGGGAGCGGGCTTGATCGGCGCCACCGCCGGCTTCGCCATGTACAGCGCCATTTTAGGCGCCGATCCGGACAATGTTGATAAGGTTCTGCGGGAGGCGGCGGAAAAACTGATCGCCACCAGACCGACGGCCACCAATCTGGCCTGGGCGGTCAACCGTCAGTTGGGCGCGGTAGAGAAGGGGAGCGATCTTGCCGCCCAAACCGGGATAATCTTCGAAAACGCGATGCGGATTGCCGATGAGGACGCCGAGTTCTGCCGCCGCCTCGGCGAGCACGGCCTGGAAATCATCAGGGATATCAGCCGCAAAAAACCGGGAGAGCCGGTCAATATCCTCACCCACTGCAATGCCGGCTGGCTGGCCTTTGTCGATTACGGCTCGGCCACCGCCCCGATTTACGCGGCCCACAGGGAGGGCATCAAGGTTCATGTCTGGGTGGACGAGACCAGGCCGTGGCTGCAGGGGGCCAAACTGACCGCCTGGGAATTAAACGAAGAGGGCGTCCCCCACACCCTGATCGCCGACAATACCGGCGGCCACCTCATGCAGCACCGGATGGTCGATCTGGTCATTGTCGGGACCGACCGGACCACCTACACCGGTGATGTAGCCAATAAGATCGGCACCTACCTGAAAGCCCTGGCCGCCAAGGACAATCAGATCCCCTTCTATGTTGCCCTGCCTTCTTCGACCTTCGACTGGCAGATCAGAGACGGGGTCAGGGAAATCCCGATCGAGGAACGCTCCGGCGAGGAGATCAAGCGCGTCACCGGGCTGAGCGAATCCGGCCGGATCGAAACGGTTGCCATAGCCCCGGCGACGACAGAAACGGCCAATTACGCCTTTGACGTGACCCCGGCCCGGCTGATCACCGGGCTGATCACCGAAAGGGGAGTATGCGGAGCATCAGAAGAAGAAATTCTCGCTCTTTATCCCGAGAAAAGGCGGGAGGGCCGATAAATTTATCTTAATCCGGAATTTGTTTATAGGGTGGCCCGGCGGGCGGATGGGTGAATGAGACGACTCAGTGGAAAATTTTTTTCTAGGTAACAACAACGCCTAAAGCAAAATTCACCACCAAGCGGCACAGATTCAGATTAACTTAAAACCGTACCGGGCTCTTTTCGATGATTTCCCTGTCCTGCTTTTCAGGATTTTTTCAGCACTTTTTATCACTGGTAAACAATCTAAGATCTTGTTATAAAAATTAGGTGAAATTGTTCATATCTGGAACTCGGGCTGGAGAAAAATATGGGTCTCTTTCAAATAATATATGATTTTGCCTGGCAGGACGGAGGTCGGGCGAATTTTAAACTGGATCTGGATGAGGATTCTCTCGTCCTCCTTAACAAGCCTACCGCCGATTTACCGGATTGGACTCAACTTGACTATTGCAAGTGCATGAATTGCCCTTTGGATTCTGCCGAAGTCCCCCGGTGCCCCGCCGCTACCAGTTTTGTCCCGGTAGTAAAGCAGTTTTCCGGCGTTTCCGCCGATCTTGAAATAGAGGTCGAGACTGTTATCGCCGACCGCCGCATAATCCAGAGGGCCCCGGCCCGGCGCGCCATCAGCTCCATAATCGGACTTCTTTTCGCCTCCTCCGGCTGTCCCCATACCGTGCACTTCAGACCCATGGTTCGCTATCATATGCCCTTATCCGACGAAAACGAAACGATGATGCGGGCTACTTCCATGTACACTCTTTCCCAGTATTTCAAATTACAGGACGGTGAACAGCCGGATCTGGAGCTGCGGGGCTTGAAAAAGATTTATGAGGAGCTGCAAATCGTTAACCGGATCATGGCCGAAAGACTGCAAGCGGCCGACGGCACCGATACTTCGATAAACGCCATGATCCTTCTGGATATGTACGCCCATACCATGCCGTACAAGATTGAAGATTCTCTGAAAAATTTGCATTATCTCTTTAAACCTGTCCCGGCCTGAAATATCCCCTTTGACCCCGCCCGTCCGACTTTGCGCCGAATAGTAAGCGGGTCGACTCCTGAAATCAGCTTTCTTTTAATTCCATCTCCAGCCATTCCACAACTTGATCATGAAAGGCGGGTCTGAATTTTTTTATCCGTTTATTAGTGCGGCTGGGATGAACCCGATTTGACAGAATAACGATCACCAGCTTGCGTTCGGGATCGAGCCAGAACGAAGTTCCCGTGAAACCGAGATGCCCGACACTCGCTGTTGATAAGTATTTACCGCAACTGGCGCCGCCGGCCGGGTTTGGCCGGTCAAAGCCAAGGGCCCAGGTATCGCCTTTGATACCGGATTTTCTGTCTAAAAATGCGGCAAAATCTCGGGGGTTTATATGGGGATGGCACCCCTGGCCCTGCCAGATATCCATAATAAGCTCGGACAGCTTTAAAACCCCTTTTACATCCCCGTAAAGACCGGCATGGCCTGCCACGCCTCCCAGAGCCCAGCAATTATCGTCGCTGACCTCGCCCCGCAAGATCCGCCCCCGCCATGGGCAATATTCGACCGGCGCAAAGCGGCCCGTCTGATTCTTCTTCGAGCCGATGGGTTTAAAGAAAATATTTTGATCAAGACCAATCGGCTCCATGATCATCTTGCTGAAATATCTATCCAGCTTGAGCCCGGAGACCTTCTCGATCACCAGGCCCAGAAGCATATAGCCCAGGTCGCTGTACAAAACCGCGCGGCCGGGCTCCGCCAATAAAGGTTCTGCCATTAACAATTCCAGCAGCACCTTCGGCCGCTGGGCGTGGTTAACTTCCACCAGTTTTTTATAATAGGGGCGATGGTCAGGAAAACCGGAAGTATGGGAGAGTAACTGTTCCACACTGATGTTTCTCTTGTCGGAAGGAATATTATCATTAAAAAAATCTTTTAACCGGCTCTTTATTGATAATTTTCCAGAATTTATCAGGGCTAATAAAGAAAGAGCGGTTGCAAATGGTTTGGTAAGTGAAGCAAGATCAAAAAACAAATTTCCATCGACAAGTTCTTTATTGATTTGACCAATTTTTCTTTCAGCACTGATTATATGATGTTTCTTCTTTTCATTTTTTTCATAAGATATGCCAACATTTACACAGGGAAATACATTATTACGTATATTTTTTTCAAGTAATCGTTTTATTTTTTTTTCCAAAGTCATTTTTTTATTTATTTTTTAATTATTTCAGGTGGTTAGACCTTTTTTTATTATTCGTTGTCCCGGACTTTATTTTTTATCTTTTTATTCAATAAAAACAGTTACTTATAGTGAGTTATTTTTCCTTGATTTTATTGCTTTTTTGGACCGAATAAATTACTATGAAAAAGTTTATTTTAGAAGTTAAGGATTTTCTTCTTTTTTTATCAACACTCTTTTTTAGAATTTTTTCTTAACAACTTTATTTATCTTTTTTTGCGCTTTTTATCGCTAATTTTTTAAGCATATTTTTTTTAATTATTTTTACTAGTTATCTAGGTTTTAAACAAATTAACACCCTTAAGTTTAATAAAAAAGATCTTTTAAAAAACTAATATTACAGGGAATCAATTATGTCTTTGTCAATTAATGTTTCCAAGGATGAATTCCTGAACGGGTTGGCCTCGTTACAAAACATCACCGGGAAAAAGGCTACCATCGCTATTCTTTCCAATGTTTTGCTTGAAACCGGTGTTGACCAGATTGTTCTTACCGCCACCGATCTCGAAGTTGGAGTACGAGTCACCATCCCGGCCGAAATCATGGACGAGGGTAAAATCACCCTGCCGTCCCGAAAGCTTTTCGAAATTGTCCGGGAGTCCGGGGTTGATCTGCTGCATCTCGAGCTGCACGATAATAACTGGGTGAAGATCTCAGCCGATTCGAGCGATTATAACCTGGCCGGCATGTCGGCCGAGGATTTTCCCGATTTTCCGGAATACGACGAGAAAGGACTGATCGAGATCCCCTCCGATACCCTGAAGGAACTGATTGACCGCACCATCTTTTCCGTTGCCCAGGAAGGTGAAAGTCAATTTAACCTGGCCGGGGTTCTGGTCGAGAAGGACAAACTAGATAAGGGAGCTTTATTGCGCATGGTCTCTTCAGACGGCCATCGTCTCTCCCTGATGGAAAAGGCGGTTGAAAATGACCTTGACCTCCTTAAGCTTGAAAAGAACACCCTGATCCCCAGAAAGGGCGTTCAGGAGATTAGAAAATTCTGCGACGGCTACGACGAGGTTTCCCTTGGTTTTGAAAAAAACCAGGCGGTCCTGAAAACGGAAAACACCCTTCTGATTATCAGATTGATGAATGGCGATTTTCCCGATTACCGGAATATAATCAACATAATAGAGCAGGATAAATTCATCGAGATAGACCGTCAGAATTTGATTAACTCGATGAAAAGAATGATCCTCTTCACCGAAGACCGTTTTAACGCGGTTAAATTTCATATCGAAAAAGACACCCTGATGCTCACCTCCGAAAGCATGGATATCGGCAATGCCAAGGAGATTATTAAGATAGAGTACTCCGACGAGGTGATGGACCTCGGCTTCAACGGTAAATATTTCATGGAAGCCCTGCAGGTCATGAGCAGTGAAAGGGTCCAGGCTTATATTAATTCCCAGGAAAGCCCCTGTCTCCTGAAGGGGATTGATGATCCGGGCTATGTAAGCGTTATTATGCCGATGAAAATTTAGAAAAATTATCCAGGGTGCGCCATGGCCTGTTTAAGCAGCGCCCCTGTCTGTGATAAGGATCTGGGCCTTTATTTAAGGTTTCCCTACCGGTCCTGCCCTGTAGACCTTTAAAAAAAATCAGTAAATTTAAAAAAGGATAGAAGAAAGTGAGCGAAACCAATGAGTCAGCATACGGTGCCGATCAGATTAAAGTCCTGTCAGGACTTGAAGGGGTCAGAATGCGCCCCGCCATGTACATCGGCAACACCGGCGAGGAAGGTCTGCACCATCTGGTCTATGAAATCGTCGACAACAGCATAGATGAAGCCCTGGCTGGTCATTGTGACACGATCAAGGTGAGGATCCACAAGAACGACAGCGTCAGTGTCGAGGACAACGGACGGGGCATCCCGGTCACCATGCATACCGAGGAGGGCGTTTCGGCCCTGGAACTGGTCATGTGCACCCTCCATGCCGGCGGTAAGTTCGATCATTCCTCCTACAAGGTATCGGGCGGGCTGCACGGGGTTGGGGTTTCGGTGGTAAACGCCTTGAGTAAATGGACCACGGCCGAGATCAAACGGGAAGGCAAGATACATCAGCAGTCTTACGAATACGGGATCAAGACCAGCGAGGTCAAGGAGATCGGGGAAACCAAACACACCGGCACCCGGATCACCTTTATGCCGGATCCGGATATATTTACCGAAACCACGATTTTCAAATACGATATCATCCGGACCCGTCTCCGGGAGCTCGCCTTTCTCAATAAAAACGTCAAGATAGTCCTCCACGATGAACGAAACGGCGCCGAGGACGAGTTTCATTACGAGGGCGGCATTAAAGAGTTCGTCGCTTATCTGAACCGAAACCGGACCCCCGTTAATCAGGAACCCATCTTTTTGGAAGGGGAAAAGGAAGGGGTGCAGGTCGAGGTCTGTTTCCAGTATTACACCGGTTTTTCGGAACGATTGTTCTCTTTTGTAAACAATATAAATACCCGGGAAGGCGGCACCCATGTTTCCGGTTTCAGAGGGGCTCTAACCAAGTGCATCAACCGTTATGCCACCGAGGATCTCGTTCCCAAGAATATGAAGGAAAAAATGGGCGGCGACGATGTCCGGGAGGGCATTACCTGTATAGTATCGGTCCGGGTTCCCAATCCGCAGTTCGAGGGACAGACCAAGACCAAATTGGGAAATTCCGAGGTGCGCTCGATAGTTGATTCGATTTGCAGCGAAAGACTGTCTATCTATCTCGAACAAAACCCCCTGGAAGCCAAAAAAATCCTATCCAAGGTGGTTGACGCCGCCCGGGCCCGGGAAGCGGCCCGAAGAGCCAAGGAGTTATCCCGCAAAAAGGGCAGCAGTATCGATCTGCTGATGGCCGGCAAGCTGGCGGAATGCCAGAGCAAGGATCCCAAGCTCCGGGAAATTTTTCTGGTTGAGGGCGATTCGGCGGGCGGCAGCGCCAAGCAGGGCAGGGACCGGGTTTTTCAGGCCATTTTGCCCTTGCGCGGCAAGATCATGAATGTTGAAAAGGCCCGTTTCGATAAAATCCTTACCAGTGAGGAGATCAAACAGATCATTTCCGCCCTGGGCACCGGCATCGGCAAGGACGAGTTCGATCCGGAGCATCTCCGCTATCACAAGATCATTATCATGACTGATGCCGATGTCGACGGCGCCCATATCAGAACCCTTCTACTGACCTTCTTTTACAGGCAGATGCATCATCTGGTGGAGGCCGGTTACGTTTATATAGCCCAGCCCCCCCTTTATCGCCTCGGCCGGGGTAAAAAGGAAAAGTATTTCGCCGATGACGATGAGCTCAATAATTTTCTCTTTGAACAGGCCTCGGCCACGATGAACATCAAACAGATCCTGCCCGCCGAAACCAAGGTGATCACCGGCGCCGAAATGGTCATCACCCTGCGCAAGCTCTCCCATTATATGCGGATTGTCGAATATCTCGAGAGGATGGGGGTCTGGGAGGATATGATCACCTTTCTCCTCGACAACGAGGTCACATCGGCCGATCAGTTTGCCGAGGAAGCCTTTGTCGAAAAACTGCGCAGCTATCTGAAAGAGAAAAACTTTATTCTGGGCACCATCAAACCATGTCCATGGAAGGCGAGCTGTTACGAGTTCGATGCGGCTATCAAGGACAAGGCTCATCTGATGGTTACCGTCGGCCCGCAGATCCCCCTGATTCCGGAATATCACAATCTGATCAAACTCTATCCCCAGATCAAGGAGTTGTTGGAAGGCGGCTATCAGCTCGAGAGCGATAACCGGACCATCGAGGTTGCCGACTGGAAGGAACTTCTCGAAAAGGTTCGGAAAGAATCGTTCAAGGGCAGCCACCTCCAGCGCTACAAGGGTCTTGGTGAGATGAATCCCGAGCAGCTCTGGGAAACCACCATGGATCCGGAAAAGAGAGTGATGCTCAGGGTCGGCATCGATGACGCCGAGCTGGCCGACGAGATCTTCACCACCCTGATGGGCGACAAGGTCGAACCCCGGCGCGAATTCATCCAGAACCACGCCATGGAAGTGTCGGAACTCGATATCTGAGAAGGCTCTTTAAAACACGGCAGGGAGAGTGCCGGTTAGTTTTGGCCGTCCTGAAGCCCATTGCTGGCCCGGCGATAGTTAAACAAAAAACCCCGTTGCAACAAAACAGACAGGTAAAGACAAGATGGTCGACGAAACCAAAGAGACAAAGAAAGAGCATTTCCCCGGCATTTCCATTGAAAAAGAACTGAAGAAATCCTATCTCGATTATGCGATGAGCGTTATCATCGGCCGGGCTCTGCCCGATGTCCGCGACGGCTTGAAGCCGGTCCATCGCCGCGCTCTGTTCGCGATGCGCGAGCTAAACAACTATCATAACCGGCCCTATCTTAAATCGGCCCGGATCGTCGGTGACGTCATCGGTAAATATCACCCCCATGGCGATACCGCCGCCTATGACACCATCGTCCGGATGGCCCAGACCTTTTCGATGCGCTATCTCCTGGTTGACGGCCAGGGCAACTTCGGTTCGGTGGACGGCGATTCCCCGGCCGCCATGCGTTACACCGAAGCCCGGATGACCAGAATCGATCAGGAAATCATCGCCGACCTCGACAAGGAAACGGTCGATTTCACCCCCACCTACGATAACTCGCAAATGGAACCGGTGGTTTTCCCGACCAAGGTTCCGACCCTGTTGGTCAACGGTTCTTCGGGAATCGCGGTGGGCATGGCGACCAACATCCCCCCCCATAACCTCCCCGAAGTAATGAACGGCCTGATTGCCCTGATCGATGAACCGAACATTACGGTAAACCAGTTAATGGAGCACATCACCGGGCCCGATTTTCCGACCGGCGCTTTTATCTGCGGCCGGGCCGGGATTCGCGAGGCCTATGAAACCGGCCGCGGTTCAATTCTGATGCGCTCCAGAACCCATATCGAAAAGAGCAAGAAGGCCCACCGGGAATCGATCGTCATCGACGAAATTCCTTACCAGCAGAACAAGGCCAGTCTGATCGGCAAAATCGCCCTGCTGATCAAGGATAAAAAAATTGAGTCGATCTCTGAAGTTAGGGACGAGTCGGATCGGCGCGGCATGCGGATCGTCCTCGAACTGAAAAAAGATGTGATCGCCGATGTGGTTTTAAATCAGCTTTACAAGCAGACCCCCTTGCAGAGGAGTTTCGGGGTTATTTTACTCTCCATAGTCAACGGCCGGCCGGAAATTTTAAACCTGCGCCAGATTCTCCTCCATTTTCTCCTGCACCGGAAAACCATTGTTTACCGGCGCACCGCGTATGACCTCCGTAAAACGGAGGAGAAGGCCCATATTCTCGAAGGGCTCAAGATCGCAATCACCAACCTCGATGCCGTGGTCGAGCTGATCAAAAAATCGCCCGGACCAAAAGAGGCCAAGGACGGGCTGATCGAGAGGTTCGAGCTTACCGCCATTCAGGCCCAGGCCATTCTGGACATGCGTCTGCAGAGATTAACCGGACTGGAGCGGGACAAGATTATCGACGAATATCAGGAACTGATGTCGCAGATTTCCTGGTTTAAAAAGATTCTCGGCGATGAAAACCTGGTGATGAAGATTATCCGTGAAGAGTTCGAGGAGATTATCGAAAAATACGGCGATGAACGGCGCACCGAGATAATCGAAGCCCCCGACGAAATTCTGCCGGAAGACATGATTGCCCAGGAGGAGATGGTGGTCACCGTCACCCATGAGGGATATATCAAACGCAACCAGATCGATCTGTACCGGGCTCAGCGCCGCGGCGGCAAGGGGATCAAGGGTATGCAGACCAATGCCGATGATTTCGTCAGTTCCCTTTATCTGGCCATTACCCACGATACCTTCCTGTTTTTCACCAATTACGGCAAGGTCTTCTGGCGCCGGGTTTTCGAGATCCCCCAGGCCAGCCGGATTTCACGGGGCAAGGCCCTGGTAAATCTTCTCGATCTGGCCCAGGGCGAGCGGGTAGCGGCGATCATGCCGGTCTCCAGTTTCGAACTTGGTGAAGGCGAAGAACGCTATATCTTGATGGTCACCAAAAAAGGCATCGTCAAAAAAACCAGTCTCAAGGAATTTGCCCGGCCGATGCGGCGCGGCAAGATAGCCCTGACCATCCGTGAGGAAGACGAGATCATCTCCGCGGTTATGACCGACGGCAATAACGAGATCATGCTCTTTTCCAGTAACGGCTTGGCGAATCGTTTCCATGAATCGGACGTCAGGCCGATGGGCCGGACCGCGGCCGGAGTAAAAGGGATGACCCTTAATCCCGGCGATACCGTGGTCGGCGTGGTGGTGGTCGACGAGAATACCCACTCGATCCTCTCGGTTACCGAGAACGGTTTCGGCAAACGGACCGCGGTCGACGACTACCCGGTCAGACATCGTGGCGGCAAGGGGGTTTTCACCATCAAAACCAGCGAGCGCAACGGCAAGGCGATTGGCGCCCTGCGGGTTACCGATGAAGACGAGATCATGATGATCACCAACGGCGGCAAGATCATCAGGACCAATATGGAACATGTCCGGGTCATCGGCCGCAACACTCAAGGGGTCAACCTCTTCCGGCTCGGCGAAGGCGAAAAGGTTGTGGCCATGGGCCGGATGGCGGAGCCCGGTACTTCCGACGACAGCGAGCTGGATGAGCTCGGCGGTGAAGCGGGGGGTGAAGGGGCGGATTCCGAGGAATAAGCACTCTCCTGGGGGACATCGTCATGCCGGCATGCTTTTAGCCGGCATCCAGCGTATGATCTGGATTCCGGCTAAAAGCGTGCCGGAATGACGGACTTTTTCGATGCGTGTAAACCGGTTTCTTAGTTCCTTAATTCGCGACGGCTGAGAGAGGAGTTTTGTCATTTCGAACCTATGTGAGAAATCTTATTCTCCAACCAATTGGAACTATTAAACCCGAGTTGAGCAGCTTGTCAGCTCATTACGAGACTTATGCCCTTGCGGTATAAGGATTTCCCGACCGTTGGTCTAAATGACATTATGGCAATCTCTACTTTCTGCAAGCTCATCGATCAAGATGAACTCGCAAAAAGTTAAAAAAAGGGATGGCTAAGCAAAAATCGTCAGATTCAAGGCGCGCAAATTTCGAGGAATGAAGCGTACTTCAGTACGCTGCAATGACGAGACAATTTGCAGCAACGCGGGAGTTGGCGAGTTTTTGCGACGCCATCAAATAAACGAGGAGAGTCAATATGCCCGTCCAACAGGTAGCGGTGATCGGGGCCGGCAGTTGGGGAACCGCCCTGGCCAAACTGTTGAGCGACAAGGGTTGTCGGGTGCGCCTCTGGGCGCATCGGCGGGAGCATGTTGAAGAGATCGCCGCCAACCGGGAGAATCTCACCTATCTGCCCGGTTTCAAACTGCCGGATAACTTAACGGTAACCGGCGATCTGGCCGAAGCGGCGGAAGGTATGGCGGCGGTCCTGATGGTCGTGCCCTCCCATGGTTTTCGCGAGGTGTTCCGGCTGCTGCTCCCCTCTTTATCCGACGATACCTACATAATTTCCGCGGTAAAGGGCATCGAAAACGACACCCTGATGACCATGGACCAGGTCATCGTCGATGAACTTTCCCGCCTTCCCCACCCTCCCCGCCTCCGCGTGGCGGTGCTGGCCGGACCCAGTTTCGCCAAGGAAGTGGCGGCTGGCGTACCCACCGCCGTAGCGATCGCCGCCGAAAACATCAATGAAGCCCGCTTTTGCCAGCAGCTTTTCAATACCAATCTCTTTCGGGTTTATACCTCCACCGACCTGATCGGCATCGAACTTGCCGGCGCGCTGAAGAACCCCATCGCCATTGCCGCCGGGATCAGTGACGGCCTCGGTTACGGGACCAATACCAGAGCCGCCCTGATTACCCGGGGTTTGGCCGAGATCACCCGCCTCGGCGTAAAAATGGGGGCAAACCCTCTAACCTTTGCCGGTCTGGCCGGGATGGGCGATCTGGTCCTGACCTGTACCGGCGATCTTTCCCGAAACCGCCAGGTCGGCCTGAAGCTCGGCCAGGGTCGTAAGATCGACGAGATCGTCGCCGAGATGGAGATGGTCGCCGAAGGGGTCAAGACCACCAAGTCCGCCTGGAATCTGGCCAGGCGCGAAGGGGTGGAGATGCCCATCCTTGCACAGGTCTACCGGGTGATCTATGAGGATATGGACTGCGGCGAGGCGGTCGGCTCCCTGTTGACCAGAAATCTCAAGGAAGAGATTGAATTTTGACGAGTTCGGAAAAAATCGCCAGGGATTAATGGTACCCTCTTTAAAAAACCAGGTTAGCTTTCTTTGGAAATATCTTGACTATCAATTAAATAAGGTGTTCCCGGAACCCTGTGTGAGTCTTTAACGTGGAAGTTTGTTTGCATGTTTTTGATATGAATACAATAGAGGATCTTAAGTATGGAATGGTTTCATTTTTCAGATTTTCACGTTGGAAGGCCCAAAAGTCCTCAGGCGGATGCTATGGCATCCCTGATCGAAGCTGTTAAACTTGCCGTATCCGAACAGGGGAAACCCAAAATAGATTTTGTATTTATAACTGGAGATATTGCTTATTCAGGACTCGAAGAAGAGTATAAAAGATTCAGTAGTGAATTTCTCATACCATTGAGAAAACTAAGCGCATTTTCTGATGCAACTATATTTGCCGTTCCTGGTAACCATGATATTGACTGTGATGCTGCAATTCCCATCACGTGGGATACTATTGGTAAACGCAATCAAGATAGTTTTTTCAGTGAAGACAATGATGGTATTAAAGTACGGCGTTCACGTGAAAAGGTGTTTGCAGCCTACTGTGATTTTATCCAAAAGAATTCCATTGTCAGTCCCAATCCAACCCAAGAAGTGAGTCGCCTGAGTTCTGAATCATCATTCCCATTCGACATACTCGCCACAAACACAGCGTTTTTCTCGGATCGCGACATTGACTCAGATGGCGAGTCAACACCATCTCCAATTCAGTCAATACGTCAACAATTAAATTCAAGGACGGAGCTGAAACCTGTTTTAATTCTAGCACACCATCCTTTAGAGTGCATTCTCAAGTCTCAACAACCAGCGCTTAGCACTCTTTTTAGGGAAAAAAAAGCTGTCCTTTTCCATGGCCATGAGCATTCGCCTAAAGTTACTTTTAATCGGGAAGGGATGCAGACTTTCGGTCTCGGAGCTGCGTACCTTGCTACACAACAAGATCAAACAGTGATTCCTTACGTAAATACTTTTGCACACTGTAGTCTTGATGACAACTTTCAGATTAGGATTAGGTCTTACTCTTGGCAATCTCACCAGGGTAAATGGTTAAATACCACTTCGCTTCAAATCCCTGAGTGTTTACCGGACAATGATTTAGGTTCAAAGTTTGCTGAAGTGTCTTTTCCATCCTTTCTGACTTCCCAAAACAACAAAGAGCAATCTTTGTTGATCAGAACAATGCAGCGTGCGTCACCCAAGCCGAAGCAACTTTTTCCTATTGAACAACCCAGTGAGGAAATTATTCACCGTCTTTTCTCAGTAAGCGCGAAGTTGCGTTCAATTTTCCAAAAAGGAACTCCAAATATAAGCAAAACCGATTTCAACGATGGGAAAATGCGATTTGAAATCGAGCTCGACAACGGGCCTCGGAATCTCCTGCTCTTTATTTACGCATTAAACCACGTTCTTTCTTCTAAGGAGGTAGAAGCAATAAATACGGAGCTGGATACCGAAGGATTCGCCAGTGCCACAGTACTTTCATTTGGTAAAATTTCCGATGATGCGCAAGCTATGTACTTGCGGCTTCATGATCGTAAACCCATTGAAATAATTGCAAATGAAGGGATCGCTGCGGAAACAGAATTCCTACTTACAGACCAGCAAAGAATGACTTTGTCCAGTCTCGATGCAGCGAAGCATATAGTTAGTTTATTGTTAGGAAAGGAAGAAGTGTTTTTACTAATCATCGATGAGAGCGCCCCACAAAGCAAGTTTCACATTGTATCGGGAAAAGGAGATAGCCTCTTTCCAACGGACCTCATCGTCGCAAAGCTTCGCAAGCTTAACCCAGATTTCGCCGTCATGAAATATGCAGGTGAAACCACTGCAAGCAATGAGCCGAGAGAGCATAAGTTCGATGAGAACAACTATCTTGAACAGTGCCATAAAGAGTATAACGTAATGAAGTACGCAGCTCTTGCTAACGTTGGTATAAGATTCTCTGAATTGCCGTTAGATGAACTATACATAAATGCATCTGCAAGTGATGTTTCTGACAATGCAGCTATGCGTTTCGAACAAATTGTTGATGATCACCTCGCATCCTATCCGTTTACTGATGAACTTAGAGAACAGATTCAGCAACAATTATTGGCGCAAGTCAGCACTGGTGACCGGCAAGAAACTTCACATGCGCTTGAATTCTGCCAAAAATATAGTGCAGTGTTAATCACCGGTGATCCTGGATCAGGTAAAACCTGTTTCGTCAAGAGTGAGATTCTCGCATACTGCAAGAGGGCTAGCAGTAGTACTCTGCCAGTAGACAACGCCTCAATAGTCGATTGGCATTCAAATCACGTCCCTGTTATGGTCGCATTATCTGAGGTTGCAGCCGAAAAGGACTTGGAAGAAATTGGCTTACTTGCTGTCGCATCAAGACTCCTTGAACGCCGTGGACTGCATTTAGGGCATGATGACATGCTTGGACTAGCCACACAGGGACGTCTTGCTTTTTTCTTCGACGGTTTAGATGAAGTTGTGTCAATCGAAAAGAGAGCAAAAATAGTTAAGCACATCAACGATTTTGTTATCGAGCATCTACCGACAGGAAATAGAGTTATTGTTACATCCAGACCTGCGGCCGTTCAAGTAGTGAATCTCTTGCCATCTCTCCATAAATTAGAACTACAGGGACTCACCGAGGCTGAGATAAGGACGCTAGCGGAACGATTACTCACCATCAAGCTATCTGCGACGACAAATGATGTACACCTTGAGGAAGGAGAACTTTGCGCATCAGACAATATAGTCATTTCTCAGTTGATAGCAGACTGCGACAAGAATCCTGGTTTATCTCGAATGGCGCAAAACCCGCTCCTGTTAACTTTATTAATAATGATTTATGCAAATTCGGGAGCTCCCTCTGCCAAACGACATATTATCTACGAAGAGGCAATCAAAACACTGGCATCTGTTCGGGGGCGTGAAGCTGGCCATCATCCCATTTCTGTTCAAGATTTACGCGAGAGGCTAGGTGCTATAGCACTTTCTGTTTACAAAAAGGAATCAGGGATTCTTCCCGTTAGATCTGAAATTACTGAAGTTGTCCGAGGAGTTATGGAACGACAGCATGGCGAAGCAGTTAGTATTGCCGAGGCTGATTCTTTCATCCAAAAGGTTGCAGAATCTACAGGGTTGATAGCATTAGAATCCCGTTATGGAGAAGATGATGGTCATGCAATAGTAACTTTCATGCATCACAGTTTTCTTGAATACTTTGCAGCCATCGGCTTGAGCCGTGAGCTTGAACAAACAAACTTAGAAATGCTTGTACGTGAGCCTCGATGGCGAGAAATTCTCACGTTGCTTGCAGGTATCATCGGAGAAAATGAAGATGTTTCACCAATTATCAAAAGATTTCTAGACTCAAATTTATCAGAGCATGATGTGGATGCAAAATTGCTTTTATTTGCCATTGACTGCGCCTTAGAGTGTGAAGTTCCCTCAGAATCTGCGCAACGACTACTTGCAGTTAATATAAAAAATTGCCTGCAAAATGGAGCTGGAAGACTAGATTCATGGGTGCGTGCTGAAATTGGGAAAAGGATGGCTCAACTAACTCGAATGTGTGGTGGCTCCGAATTCGATGTCATGCTCGCTAAATTAATGCAAGAAGGTGACGAAGCTGTTAGCGCAGCAGCAGTAGATGTAGTGGGTTATGTCTATGCCGATGAACAGCCATCAACAGTAATTTCGACTGCATTTGAGCAAACTTGCTCGCGATTTGATGTGGCTGTACTCAGTGCAGTTTGTGCAGCTGCTGGTAGGTCTAGTAATCTTCGCACTGATGCTGCCTTGCAAGTGATTACCAGATCTCTTAAGAAAACAAGACGAAATAAACAAGCTGCTTATGAAGCACTCGCAAGAGTTCCCAGCTTGGCCTATAGGTATTGGGACGATATCATTGGCGGAATTGAGGACAGTGACCCTCTAACCCGCAGGTTGTCGAGTGTTGCTGCAATGCATGCCGGGCTGAATGTCGATGTTATTAGCCTAAATACTGACAAGAAAGACATTCTTATTCGCGCTCTTAACAATATTGCAGTCGTAACCACCCCAGATGAATACTCTAATCTTGCGGTAAAGAAGGAGACCTTGAATCATCTACTTGCATCCGCAACCCTTAGAGACAGGATATTAGGTATACGCCTTCTTCCTTTTGCCGAAGGTGAAAAAAGTTATGTCTATAATAAACTCATTAGTATTATAAGGAATGATACTCCCAGAGAGGAGCTAGTTGCCGCATTGACCACATTGCGATGGAGTGGCAGAGTTATTGCTTTAATCAAATTGGGCGATCTTAGAATTGTGGCTGATTGGTTGAAGAAAGGCACCTCAGATGTTCGCAGTGCATCCATCCGTCTACTGGGATGTTTCGGCAAAGATAGACTGGCTGTAGATGCTCTCCTGTCAGAGGATTTTCAACACCTTGACTTAGAAGATTATCGTCAACGAATTACTGCTTTGTCCCAAGCTAAGGTGGAAGTAATTAGAATAAAAGAATTAATATTTAAAGAACTTAACATGTTCCTGAATGAAAAGAAAAAACGGAAGTCCGAAAACCAGCAACGAATAGAAGTACTACTTGATGCATCGAGGAGATTGGGGGAGAATGCCCCCCCATCTCTTGTCAACAAAGTTCATAGTCTTATCGACGATTACAGAGTTAGCAAAAATTTGAAACAAAAGGCCCTATTGTGCTTTCCCGCAATTGCTGAGCCCACAAGGAAAAACATTGAAATCATTATAAAACTTTTTACGAATCCACGAAGTGATATGGAGATCGAACTCGTAAAGATTCCTTCAATTCTGGCAAAAAAATGCAAAAGTAACATCGACTACGTAATTACAAATGTAAATGCTCTTTCCGAACTCCGAAATAAATTGCTTGATCTTCATGCAAAATATTCAATAAAAAAAGTTACCGAACACAATGAATACTGTGTAACTGAGCTTCGGAGTGGAATTGAGGACGTGACACAAATTATTGTCGCTTTTAAAGATTTTATAAGTAGCAATTTACCGATTGAACAGGACAAGAAAACTAATTAAATGGACAAGGGCTAAGACGCTTTTGACTGTGAATTCCTGGAATTACGGGGGCAGTTTTCAGGGTATCTCAAGTCCGCATATCTCTTGAATATCTTGATTTTTGAATTGAAGGTGTATATCGAAATATTAAATTATCAGCCACCATCAAAACTGAAGATTTCTACTGTGATCGTTAAGACAGGGTGAGGATCTCTCCTCACCCTTTATCTTTTTTACCCATGTAATTTTTCAATCCAACGCATAAGGGTCGTGGCAACTATTGCTGATCGACTTCACTGGGAGCCCTGGGCAGCAGAGCCGACAAGATAGCACCGCCGGCGGCCAGCACCGCGGTCATCATAAAGCTCGAGGAGAAGTTGCCGCTTTGTTCCGCCAGGATACCGGCGACGGCCGGGGCCGAGATCTGGCCCAGGGAGAAGATGAAGGTGATGAAGCCGAAGACCTGGGCCGCCCTCTGGGGTCCGGCCAGATCCCCGGCCATAGCGGCGATGATCGAGGGGATCGCCCAGGCGGTGATCCCGAAGCAGCCGATCGAGGCGTAAAGGAAGATCACCGGCACCTCCTGGAGACCGGCGAGCAGGTAGGCTAGGGACTGGATTGAAAAAACCGTGACCAGGGCGGCCTTGCGGCCGAAGCGGTCGGACATGGTCCCGAAGATCGGTCCCGACAGGAGACTTAAGGCTCCGACCCAAGCCCAGAAGTTGCCGGCCGACATCTCGGAAAATCCCCGATCGTTGACCAGAGACAGGACCAGAAAAGTCACGTAAACCACATAGGTGGCCCCGAACAGGAAGTAAATCGCACTTAGGTGAAGGACGGATTTCCGGTCGATCCCGGTCTCCACATCCGGTAGAGGGGCGTTTTTTTGCACCGCGGAACTGCCGTAGGGCTGCAAGCCCATTTCCCTTGGCGAGTTGCGCTGGACCAGAAAAGAGATCAGCCCGGCGATCAGGACGATGGCGCCAAGGGTCATCCAGCCCAGCCGCCAGCCCTCCTCGCCGCCCTTGGCGTTTAGAAAGGGGATAAGTTTACCGGCCAGGAGGATGGCAAAGCCGCTGCCGATTACCGCGAAACCGGTAGCCCTGCCTCGGCTTTTACTGGCGAACCAGGAGGAGAGCAGGGCCATGATCGGCACATTGGCGCCGCCGCTGCCGATCCCGGTCAGAAAATAGAGGAGCAGGATTATCAGATAAACCTTCGAGATACCGATCAGAATCATCGATCCGCCGATCAGGAGCATCGCCAGGAAGATGACCAGCCGGTGGCCGAGCCTCGCGGTCAACAGGCTGCAGCCCAGGACCGCGAGCAGGTAGCCGCTGAAGTTGGCGGTGGAGATCAGCCCCATCTGGCTGTAGCTTAAGCCGAGGGAGGCGCCCATCGCCGGCAGCAGCATGCCGAGGGCGAAGCGGCCGAGCCCCAGGCAGGAAAAGATGACGAGGGTGCTGCTCCAGACGATATGCCAGCCGTAATGGATCCCGGAATGGTTGCCGGAAGTCGAAGAGCTCAACGGATAAACACGGCTATAACGCCTTGGCGGCGGCCATGGCCTTCCTGAAGCCCTCGGCCGAACCGGCGATCACCGCGTCATCGACACAGAAGGCGAGCCGGAAGTAGCCGGGCATCCCGAAGCCGCGGCCGGGTACGGCCAGGATCTTCTCTTCCTGGAGCAGGGCGACGAATTTGACATCGTCTTCGATCGGCGCTTTGGGGAAGAGGTAGAAGGCCCCTTTCGGCGGGACGAATTCGTAGCCCGCCTCCTTTAAGATCCTGCAGAACACCTCCCGGCGCCGGGCGTAGATCGCGTTGTCCACCGCGGACCCTTGCAGTTTGGCGACCACCCGCTGCATCAGGGCCGGGGCGTTGACGAAGCCGAGAATCCGGTTGGCCAGAGCCATCGACCCCAGGAGCGGTGCCTTGTCGGTGATCTCCGGGTGGACCGCGATATAGCCGATCCGTTCGCCGGGCAGGGAGAGATCCTTGGAATAGGAGGAGACCAGGATGGTGTTCTTGTCCGCCTTGAAGATCGAGGGCACTTCCAGATCGTCGAAGACGATTTTCCGGTAGGGTTCGTCTCCGATCAGGTAGATCGTAGTGCCGAATTTCTTGCCGGCTTTGGCGAGGATTTCCCCCAGCGTGGCAAGTTCTTCGGCCGAGTAGACCTGGCCGGTTGGGTTGTTCGGGCTGTTGATGATGATCGCCTTGGTCTTTGCGGTCAGGGCTTCTTCGATGGCCGGCAGATCAAGACTGAAATCCTCGGCGGTCCTGACGATCCTGGTCACGCCGCCGTGGTTGTCGACATAGAAGTTGTACTCCACGAAGAAAGGCGCCAGGATGACCACCTCGTCGCCGGGATCGAGGAGGGCCTTCAATACCACGTTGAGCCCGCCGGCCGCGCCGCAGGTCATCAGCATCTCGGCGCCGTGGACGGTAAAGTTCTGTTCTTTGGAGATCTGGGCGGCGATGGCGTCGCGCACCGCCGGATAGCCGGGATTCGGCATGTAACCGTGGATGCCGGGCGCCTCTTCCTCGATAATCTCTTGCAGGGCCGGGATAAACTGGGGCGGCGGGGGCAGGTCGGGATTGCCGAGACTGAAATCGAAGACGTTTTCCGCCCCGAACTCGCCCTTCAGTTTGGCGCCTTCCTCGAACATTTTCCTGATCCACGACGAGCGTTCGGCGAACTCAAGCATTTTTTTGGATAAGGCCATAGATGATATCTCCTGGTTATAAAGTTGAAAGTTATAAGTTTTGGGTTTCGGTAATTGCGATTATATTATTGCTTCGGCTTGGCTATGGCAGTGAAAATGGCTAGCAGCTCCGTGCATTCGCGATAGCAAATATTAAGATCATGTTCCGTCAGAATGGCTGCCTCTCTGATCACTTCCAGCCAGTATTGGGTTTCACTGGCTTCGCTTTCGCAGATTTTTATCCGGCTATTAAATTCAGCCCGGCTTCGGGCTCGATTAACTTCACGATAATTGGCGCCGATTGACGTTCCAGACTTAGTGATCTGATTGCGGAGAACTTTACCTTCGGGGCTCATTGGCAACATACCGGAAAGACTAATAATCCTTACCGCGAACAGGCGTGTGCGGCGTTCAAGCTCCCGCGCAAATTCCTCGTTACTCAGCTTCATGATCTGTTCCATGAAATGCAAAGGTTAAGCATCTATGCCGTTACCCGAAAACCACCCTCCAGAAACTATTTAATCCCGATCTTCCCCCCAACTTAAAACTTCCAACTTAAAACTTCCAACTTATAACTTATAACTCTCTCTTATCAATAATCCTCTTCGCCTTGCCCTCGCTCCTCTCCAGACTCTTTTCCTCGACCAGCTTGACTTCGACCCCGATGCCCAGTTCGGTGGCCAGCCGTTTTTTAATCAGATCGATCAATTCGTTCTGCTTGGCGATCCGGTCGAAGAAAAGCGATTCGACGACCTCGACCAGGACGGTGGCCTTGTCGAGGCGCCCTTCCCGCTCGACCACGATCTGGTAGTGGGGCTTGGTACCCTCGACCTCAAATAAGATCTCCTCGATCTGGGAGGGATAGACGTTGACCCCCTTGATGATCAGCATGTCGTCGGTCCGGCCGAGGACCCGTTCCATCCTGGTCAGGGTGCGCCCACAGAGGCAGGGTTCGGCGATCAGCCGGGTCAGGTCCCGGGTCCGGTAGCGGATCACCGGGAAGGCCTCCTTGGTGAGGGTGGTAATCACCAGTTCGCCGATCTCACCGGGGGCGACCGGCTCCAGGGTGTCGGGATCGATCACCTCGACCAGAAAATGATCCTCGTTGAGATGGAGCCCTTTTCGCTCCCGGCATTCGCCGGCGACTCCCGGGCCCATCACCTCGCTTAAGCCGTAGTTGTCGGTGGCGATAATGGACAGCTTGTCCTGGATCTCGTTGCGCATCGCCTCCGACCAAGGCTCGCCGCCGAACAGGCCGTACTTCAGGGACATGGAGGCGAGGTTGATCCCCTGTTCCTCGATAACATCGGCCAGGAGCAGGGCGTAGCTCGGGGTGCACACTAAAGCGGTGGTGCGGAAATCCTGCATGATCTGGATCTGCCGTTTGCTGTTGCCGCTGGAGATCGGGATCACCGAGGCGCCGACCCGCTCGGCCCCGTAATGGAGGCCGAAGCCGCCGGTGAACAGGCCGTAGCCGAAGGCGATCTGGACCACGTCGTCCTTGGTGACCCCCGCCGCGGTCAGAATCCTGGCGATCAGTTTCGACCAGTTTTT
This sequence comes from Desulfobacterales bacterium, assembly GCA_024637225.1. GTDB lineage: Bacteria > Desulfobacterota > Desulfobulbia > Desulfobulbales > JAGXFP01 > JAGXFP01. Next base: position 24,454 of record JAGXFP010000052.1, on the reverse strand, counting down.
GATGTCGTTTTCGGTATAGCCGACCACGGTGGCCTGGCCGGTGGTACCGGAAGAGGCATGAATCCGGACCACCTCCCGCAGCGGCACCGCGAAGAGATCGTAGGGGTAGTTGTCGCGCAGATCCTGCTTGGTGGTGAAGGGCAGTTGACGCAGATCGTCCAGGGAGGAAAAGTTTTCGGGATCGATCCCCAGTTCCCTGAATTTTTTCCGGTAGAACGGGACATGGGTCGCCACCCGGTAAAGCGTGGCCTGGAGCCGTTCAAGCTGGAGTTGTTCGAGATCGGCGCGGCTGATGCACTCCTTGTCTTCTTCCCAGTACATGATCCCTCCTCATTTACGAAATGATATCTAACAGCATAAAACCCGCCGGCCGATTTTGTCATCCTAAACAGCCTGGCCGGACGAAATGAGACCGGGCGAAAGTGTAACCGATCACCAGGATTGGCCAATCAAACCATCCGGTAAGGGATCACAGGGTGCCGGAGATGCAAGACATCGGCCTGCGATGTGTACTGAATGTACATGAGCAGGCCGATAACACAGCAGATTCGGTATCCTGTGATCGCTTATCCCACGTCCCGGCCCAGATAGGCGCGCTGCACGTCGTTATTGGAGAGCAGGTCCTTGGCCGGTCCCTGGAGAATGATCTTGCCGGTTTCCAGGACGTAGCCGCGATCGGCGATGGAGAGGGCCGCCTTGGCGTTCTGCTCGATTAAAAGGACGGTGTTGCCCTCTTCCCGCAGTTTTTTGATTACCCGGAAGATCGCCTTGACCACCAGCGGGGCGAGGCCGGTGGACGGCTCGTCCATCATGATCAGCGCAGGTTTGGCCATCATGGCGCGGCCCATGGCCAGCATCTGCTGCTCGCCGCCGGACAGGGTCCCGGCCAGCTGGCCGCTGCGTTCTTTCAGGACCGGGAACAGTTCGTAGACATGGTCGAGGCTGTCCCGGAAATTCTTGTTGCCCTTGCGGTGCTGGACGTAGCCGCCCAGGATCAGATTTTCCCGGACCGTCATGGTGGCGAAGACCTGGCGGCCCTCCGGGACCAGCGAGCAGCCCTGATAGACGATCTTATCGGCGGCGGTTTTTTCGATATTTTTGCCCTGCAAAACAATCTCGCCGCCGGCGGCCCGGACCAGCCCGCTTATAGTGCTGAGCAAGGTGGTCTTGCCGGCCCCGTTGGCGCCGATCAGGGTGACGATCTCGCCGGGGGCCACATGCATGGAGACCTTCTTGAGGACCCGCAACTTGCCGTAGCCGGCCTCCAGGTTTTTTATCTTAAGCATCAGTCGTCCCCCCCGCCGAGGTAGATCTCGATCACTTCCTGGTTCTGTTGAATGGCGGCGGGCAGGTCCTCGGCGATCTTCTGGCCGAAACTCAAGACCACGATTTCATCGGAGATGTCCATGACCAGCGACATGTCGTGTTCGACCAGCAGGACGGTGATGCCGAGATCGCGGATCTTGCTGATCAGGCGGGCCACTTCGGCGGTTTCGTTCATGTTTAAGCCGGCGGCCGGTTCGTCGAGCAGGAGCATGGCCGGTTCGGCGGCCAGGGCCCGGGCGAACTCCACGGCCCGCTGCTGGCCGAAGGCCAGGCTGCCTGCCTCGATATCGGCGAGGTGCTCTATCTCCAGAAGCCCCAGAAGCTCCATGGCCTTCCCCCTGATCTCAGCTTCCTCTCTTCCGGTCGCGGGCAGATTGAGCATCCCGGCCACAAAGCCGGCCCGGCTTCGGGTGTGGCGGCCGACCATGACGTTTTCCAGGGCGCTCATCCCGGGAAACAACTTGATATTCTGGTAAGTGCGGGCCATCCCCCGTTCGGCGATCTGGTACGGCTTCAAGCCCCGGAGTTCTTCACCTTTGAAGACCACGCTGCCCGAATCAAAGGGCAGGGTTCCGGAAATCAGGTTGAACAGGGTGGTCTTGCCGGCCCCGTTCGGGCCGATCACCGCCTTGATCCGGTGCTCCTCGACCCCGAAGCCGACATCCTGGACCGCCTGCAGGCCGCCGAAGCTTTTGTTCAGATTATTGATTTCCAGGATGGTCATTTGCGGCTGCCTCCCGAAAACAATTTTTTCAATTTCGCGGCCAGATTCAGTCTGAGCAGCCCTTCCGGGGCAAAGAGCATGATGACGATCAGGATTGCCCCGAAGACCGCGTCGTCGTATGAGCCGAAAAACCCGCGCAGGGAGAGGAAGTTGAGGGTAACCCCCATAATCAGGGCGCCCCAGAGGTTGGCCATGCCGCCGACGGCGACCAGGGCGACGTAGCGGACCGACTTCATCACTCCCGCCTCGGAAGGACCGATGCCGCCGTTATAGTGGGTTAGAAAGACCCCGGCGACCGCGGCCAGCACCGCGCTCAGTACAAAGGTTTTAAGCTTGTAGCGGGCGGTGTCGATCCCCATGGCGTTGGCGGCTTCCTCGGCGCCGTGGATGGCCCGCAGGGCGCGGCCCACCCGGGAATTGATCAGGTTGATCAGCATAACCATGGCGACGATGACCAGGGTCCAGGCAATGTAGTAGTTGCCGACCCTCGCCCCGAAGCTGCCGGTGACGATGACCCCCGGCAGCAGGGGAAAGCCGGGAACCCCGGAGATGCCGTCGGCCTCCCCGAAGATTTCCGAGGCGAGAAAGACCCGGTAGACAATGATCCCGAAGCCCAGGGTGGCCATGGCCAGGTAGTGCCCTTTCAGTTTCAGGACGGGAATCCCGATAATCAAGGCAATGGTCCCGGCCAGAACAATGGCGATGAGCGCGGCAAGCCAGGGCTGGAAGGCTAAGATCGCCTCGCCGTACAGATCTTGCCGGGCGGCCAGCAAACCGAACTTGTCGAGGAGCACCACCCAATCCTGATTCTGGAAAGAGATCAGGTTCCGCGTGGTGAGCATCGCCGACATATAGCCGCCGATCGCGAAAAAACCGGCGTGACCCAGGGAAATCTGGCCGGCATAGCCCATCAGCAGGCAGAGGCCGATGATCACCACCGCATAGTAGCCGCTCATGGTCAGCTGGGTGAGATAGTAAGTGGTCCCGGTCCACTGGGTCAGGAGCTGGATGGAGATCACCAGGGCCAAAAGGGCGAGAAGGGGGAGGAATCTTTTCATCTCCTTAAAACTCCTTCAGGGCGGCGGTATCCCGACGGCCGAACAGACCATGGGGCCGGACAAAAAGAATTACCAGGAGAATGCTGATCGAGATCGCATCCTGAAAGGCGAGGGGCAGCACGCTGACGCTGAACGCTTCCAGGAGGCCGAGGAGCAGCCCGGCCGCCACCGCGCCCATGCTGTTGCCGAGGCCGCCCATGATCGCCACCGTGAAGCCCTTGATGGCCAAGCCGGTGCCGCCGTCGTACTGGGTATAGGTGATCGGCGACATTACGCAGCCGGCCAGGGCGCCGATTCCGGCCGAGAGCATGAAGGAGAGGGTCACCATGTTCCGGGTGTTGATCCCGCAAAGGGTGGCGGCGGTCCGGTTGGCGGCGCAGGCCTGCATCTTCTGGCCCATCAGGGTATAGCGGAAAAAAAGGCTCAGCAGGATGACCATTACCGTGCAGACCCCCATGACCCAGAGCACCTGGGGGGAGATCCTGGTACCGAGGATCGACACCGAACTCACCTCGTTGCCGATAAAATAAGGCAGGGAGCGGATCCCTTCGCCCCAGATATGCAGGGCCGCTTCCCGGATCAGGATCGAAATGCCGATGGTGATGATAATCAACCGCAGGACCGAGGGCTTGTCCAGCCAGCGGATAAAGACGATTTCGATCAGGGCCCCCACCATCATGGTGATCAGTACCGCCAGCACGATCGCCAGGGGCAGCGGCATCAGCGGGTTCAGGGAGATGGCGATCATCCCGCCGAGCATGACGAATTCGCCCTGGGCGAAATTGATGATCCCGGTGGTGTTGTAGATGATATTGAAGCCGATGGCGACAATGGCGTAGATAATCCCATAGGTCAGCCCGGCAAAGATATATTGGAGAAAAAGCTCGCTGGTCATCGGCAATTGCCAAGTTACATATTGGAGCGCCGCCATTTCCGGATGGAAAAATGGCGGCGCGGTTTTTTATTAAACGGTAAGGCTTTCGCCTGGTTTACTGCTTGTATGGTACGAATTGACCGTCCTTGACCGTCCACATGGCAAAAGCGTCGATATCGAGACCGTTGTGGTCTTCCGGAGAGAAGCTGAAAATGCCGCCGGTACCGGGGAAGTTTTTCAGATTCTCGATGGCGTCCCTGGCTTTTTCCGGATCGGGGCCGGCCTTGGAGATCGCCGCGCTCAGGATCTTGAAGGCGTCATAGGCATGGCCGCCGAAGGTGGAAACCGGCTCATTGTACTTGCTCTCGTAGGCCTTGGTGTACTCGATCAGCAGCGCTTTCTGGGGATGGCCATCCTCAAGCAGCTCCGGAGCGAGGAGGCGGCCGGCCGGAAAGATGATCCCTTCGGCGGCGGCGCCGCCCGCCTTAACGTATTTGATGTTGCCGAAGCCATGGCTCTGGTAAAGGGGAACCTCCCAGCCGGCCTGGCGCATGTTCTTGGCCAGAATACCCTGGGCCGGGACGATCGACCAGTTGACCACCGCCTCGATCGCCTTGTTGGCCATCAGCTTGGAGACCACGGCGCTCAGGTCGGTGGCCTTGCTGTCGTAAACCTCCGCTTCGACTATTTCAATACCGTACTCGGGGGCGATCTCGGTGAGCTGGCCCTTGCCCGCCTTGCCGAAGCCAGTGTTGCCGGCCAGGACGGCGATCTTGCTGATCCCCTTGTCCTTCATGGCGCCGTAAATCTTCCTGACCGCGTCGCTGTCCTTCTGGGGGGTCTTGAAGACGTATTTGGCCACCGGATTGACGATAACCTGGGCCGCCGCGCAGGAGAGGAGGATGGTCTTGCCCTCTTCGGCGATATTCTTGATTTTCATGGTCTCGCCGCTGGTCGAGGGACCGATGATCGCGAAAACCTTCTCTTCCTCGATCAGCTGCTTGGCGAAGGAAATGGCCTTTTCGGGGCTGGCGCCGGAGTCCTTGATAATCAGCTCGACCTTGTTGCCGTCGATGCCGCCCTTGGCATTGACCTCCTCGACCAGCATTTCCAGGGTGCGGGCCTCGGGGCCGCCCAGGAAGGAAGCGGGACCGGTGACGGCCAGGATGGCCCCAATCTTGATGGTCTCGGCCTTGGCGGTTGCTGCCGGCGGCAGAAAGGAAACAGCAGCCAGCAGAACCGCCACGATTGTCAGTGATTTACCCAGTAATTTTTTCACTTTTCCTCCTTTTCCTTCAATCTTGATATTTTAACTTTCACCATTTACTCGCTCCGGAGTATTCGGCCGACGGACGCTTTCAGCGCCGACGGAGTTTCATAATTACATGGAGTGAACTTCTTCGCCACTTAAAATCTTGATTCCCGCCTCTTTGAAGGCGGTAAGGGCCTGGGCGGGCTCGTCGAACTTGAAGAGCAGGATGCCCGATTCGCCGCTTTTCTTGGTGAAGGCGTACATGTACTCGACGTTCAGGCCGGCCTTGCTGACCACCTGGAGGATCTTGTCCATCCCGCCGGGCCGGTCCTCGGCCCCGACCGCGATAACCTCGGTTACCCCCACCGTGAAGCCGTGTTCCTTAAGGACTTTTCTGGCCTTGTCGGTGTCGTCGGCAACCAGGCGCAGGATGCCGAAATCGGTGGTGTCGGCCAGGGAGAGGGCCCGGATGTTGATATTGCTTTCCGCCAGGCAGTGGCTGATCTCGGCCAGGCGGCCCGGCTTGTGTTCCAGAAATACGGCGACCTGTTGAACATTCATTTGCTCACCTCCCTGTATGTGATGTGGGGTCTCGCAATAAGTGTAGTGGTTACGACGCAGTAGATCGAGCTTTTTACAACGCCATCATATATTACGTTTGTCGATAACCCGCTGCGCCTTGCCTTCGCTGCGCTGGATGGTCTTCGGCTCCACCAATTTGATCTTGCAGGAGATGCCGAGGAGATCCTTGATGTTGCCCTGCAGTTTCCTGGTCAGCCCTTCGAGGACCCTGACTTCGTCGGAAAAGAACTCCTCGCTGACCTCGACCTGGGCCTCGATGGTATCGAGGGAACCTTCCCGGGAGACGACCAGCTGGTAGTGGGGCTCGACCCCTTCGGTGCCGATCAGGACCTCCTCGATCTGGGAGGGGAAGACGTTGACCCCGCGGATGATCAGCATATCGTCGGTCCGGCCTGTCACCTTGGGCATCCGGTGAAAGGTCCGGCCGCAGGTGCAGACCTTGGTGATCAGCTGGCAGACGTCCTTGGTCCGGTAGCGGATCACCGGGAAGGCCTCCTTGGTCAGGGTGGTGAAGACCAGTTCGCCTTTCTCGCCGGGGGCCAAGGGCTCGAAGGTGTCGCGGTCGACGATCTCGGGCAGGAAGTGGTCCTCCATGATGTGGAGACCCCGCTGCTCCTCGATGCACTCGACGGCGACACCGGGACCGAGGACCTCGCTCAGGCCGTAGATATCGACGGCCTTGATCTTGAGGCGACTCTCCAGTTCGGTCCGCATCTGTTCGCTCCACGGTTCGGCCCCGAAGATGCCGACCCGCAGTTTAAGCTCGCTTGGATCGACGCCCATCTCGGCCATGGTGTCGGCCAGATTAAGGGTATAGGAGGGGGTGGCCAGAAGGACGGTCGAACCGAAATCCCGCATGAGAGTGATCTGGCGCTTGGAGTTGCCGCCGGAGATCGGGATCACCGCGCAGCCCATCTCCTCCGCCCCGTAATGAGCGCCGAGGCCGCCGGTGAACAGCCCGTAGCCGTATGCGTTATGGACCACGTCTTTTTGGGTGACCCCGGCCGCGGCCAGGCTGCGGGCCATCATCTCGGCCCACATTTTGATGTCGCGCCTGGTGTAGCCGACCACGGTGGGCTGGCCGGTGGTGCCGGACGAGGCGTGGATCCGGACGATCCGGTCGAGGGGCACGGTGAACAGCCCGAAGGGATAGTTCCTGCGCAAATCATCCTTGGTGGTGAAGGGCAGATGTTTGATGTCCTGAAGAGTTTTGATATCGCCCGGCGCGACCCCGGCCGCATCCATCTTCTCCCGGTAATAGGGGACGGTCGCGTAAACCCGCTCAACCTGGGCCTGAAGCCTTGCGAGCTGGACAACTTCCAGCTCTTCCCTCGGCATGGTCTCGTTTTTCTCGTTCCAGATCATTTTATGGCTCCTTGCTTGATATCAGGCCCGGCCGGCCTTTCTGCCTTCCCGGAAGACGGTGAGGTTGACCTCCAGAAAGCGGGCCGGCACCCGTTCCTTGATCACTTCAATAAAGGTCTCCTGGGGAATCGGCAAGAGGCTGGACAGGGCTCCGACCAGGGCGACGTTGGCGGCCTTGACGTTGCCGGCCTGTTTGGCGATCCCGTAGCCGTTGACCGGGATCACCTCGAGGCCGCGTTCGCTCAGCTCTTCCAAAATATTTTCCGGATAGGCGGCCTTGCCGGTTGCCACTGCCGGCGGCAGGATCCGCTGGGTGTTGACGATCACTTTGCTGCCCTTGTGCAGATAGGGCAGATAGCGCAGGGCCTCCATGATCTCGAAGGCGAGTAGCAGGTCGGCGGTACCCGGTTCGATCAGGGGGGAATAGACCTTCTTGCCATAGCGGAGATGGGCCTCCACCGAGCCGCCCCGCTGGGCCATGCCGTGCACTTCGCTTTTTTTGGCGTCCATCCCGGAGGCCAGGAGGGCGTAAGCGGTTAACTCGCTGGCCAGGAGGATGCCCTGGCCGCCGACTCCGCAGAAAAGGATATTACCGCTGCTCTCCATTATTTCTCCTCCCCTTTGTTGATCGCCTCGAACTTGCAGAGCGGCAGGCACTGGCCGCAGCCGACACAGGTCACTTCATCGATTCGCGCCACGCCCTTCTGGGATTTTTTCCTCCCCTGGGCCTCGGCCTCCTCCGGGGTCAGGGGCTCCCACTGGATGGCCGGGCAGCCCAACTTGAGACAGGCGGTACAGCCGGTACACTCATCGGTGTCGGTAAAGAAGGGATATTTGACCCTCTTTTTCTCCTCGGGGACCAGGACGCAGGGGAATCGGGTGATCACCACCGAAACCTCGTCCCGGTCGATTTCTTCCTTCAAGACTTTGTAGATCTCCTCGATCTCGTGGGGATTGACGGTGCGGACATGTTTTACCCCTACCGCCCGGCAGAGTTCCTCGAAGTCGATCGAGTTGGCTGGCTCCCCCATCAGGGTCGAGCCGGAAGCGGGGTTCGGCTGATGGCCGGTCATCGCGGTGATCCGGTTGTCGAGAATGATTATCGTTGCGTTATCCTTGTTGTATACCGTGTTGATCAGGCTGTTCAGGCCGGAATGGATGAAGGTCGAATCGCCGATCACCGACACCACCTTGCCCTTGCCCGCCTCGCCCAAGGCCTTGCTCATCCCGTGAGCGATGCCGATGCTCGCCCCCATGCAGACGCAGGAGTCCATGGCCGAAAGGGGCGGCAGAAAGCCCAGGGTATAGCAGCCGATATCGCCGGAGACGAAGACCTTGAGGCGGTTCAGGTTGTAAAACAACCCCCGGTGCGGGCAGCCGGCGCACATATTGGGCGGCCGGGGGATCAGCTCGACCGGGGCGAATTCCACCGGGCCGGCCTCGCCGCTCACCGCTTTCCGGACCACGGCGGTACTGAGCTCGCCGATGGCCGGGATCAGCTCCTTGCCGCGGCAATCGATACCCATCGCCTTGATCCGGGTTTCGAGATAGGGATCGAGTTCCTCGACGACGATCAGCTCCTCGACGCCATCGGCCAGCTCCCTGATCATCTTTTCCGGCAGGGGATTGACCAGGCCGAGTTTGAGGACCGAGGCCTCGGGAAAGGCCTCCTTGACGTACAGGTAGGAGACGCCGGCGGTGATGAAGCCGCGTTTTTTGTCGCCCCACTCGATTTTGTTTTCGGCAAAGGTCTCGGCGAATTCGCCCAGCCTGTCCTGGCGTGCGGCCACGGCCAGCCGCCGCTGTCTGGCGTTGCCCGGCAGCATGACGAACTTGGCCGGGGCTTTTTCGATGCCGATTTTTACTTTGGATACCGCGATTTCGCCGGGGACGACAATGCCCTTGACGTGGGCCACCCGGGTGCAGCTTTTCAGGAGGACCGGGGTATCGAACTCCTCGCTGATGTCGTAGGCAATCTTCAGAAACTCCTTGGCCTCGCCCGGATCGGAGGGTTCGAGCATCGGCAGTTTGGCGGCATCGGCATAGTTCCTGCTGTCCTGCTCGTTCTGGGAGCTGTGCATGCTCGGGTCGTCGGCGACGACGATGACCAGCCCGCCCCGCACTCCGGTATAGGAAGCGGTAAAGAGCGGATCGGCCGCCACGTTCAGGCCGACATGCTTCATAGTGGCCAGCGCCCTGGCCCCGGCGAAGGAGGCGCCGATCGCCACTTCCAGGCCGACCTTCTCGTTGGGGGCCCACTCGGTGTATACCCCTTCATAACGGCTCAGGTTTTCCAGAATTTCGGTGGAGGGGGTGCCGGGATAGCCCGAGGCGACGGTGACCGCCGCCTCTTTGGCGCCCATGGCCAGGGCCTCGTTGCCGGAAAGCCAGAGATTTTCAAGTGATGTGGCTGGTTTCGTCACTTTTCACTCCTGTGTATAATTAAGGATGTTTTTCGGGCGGTAGCGGGGGAAATGCAGCCGCTCCCAAATAGACAATTGAACGACCTTATTACCACTTATTCTCGATTACTTCAACAAGTTGCGCCGTTCTTCCCGTGCTTGTCGAACGAAGGGGGTTTTGACTTTTTGCGAATTTATCAAAGTTGATTAATTCGCAAAAAGCTGTCATTTCGAACGTATGTGAGAAATCTTGTTCTTTAAACCCATTGGAACTATAAAGATTTCTCCCGTTGGTCGAAATGACATTATGGCAATCCGGAAGCATGTAACTAGTTGAAAATACTCGCTTGCTTCGGAGCAGCGCGCTTCTCGCAAAGAAAGCAAATCGGGTTTTGCGAGGTCATCATGACTTATGTCAAGGTTCATTTTTTTCGTTCCTCTTATAATCGATCTCGCAAATAGTCAAACACCCCTTCATCAGGCTCAGGATGAGTTGATTTAAGGTTCGTACCGAGCTTGTCGAAGCCATAATGCGACGCCGGCATAATTCGGCTATTATGAACAAAATCTTCAGGGAGATCCGATGCTTTCTCTAAAACATATCCCAGCCCTTTTACGGCGGCGGAAAAATTTGCACCACCTCCGGTTCGCGGTCCAGGCCGCCTTCGCCCTCTTCTGCCTCTACTGCGGTTATCTGTTTTACCTGTTTTACCGCTGGGCGCTGGGTGGATCCGAGAGCTATGTGGCCCGGCCCCCTTCGGTCGAGGCCTTTCTGCCGATCAGCGCCCTGGTCAGCCTGAAGCGCCTGGTCCTGACCGGGGTCTACGATCCGATCCACCCGGCCGGACTGACCATCTTTATCGCCGCTATCCTGATCGGCCTCTTTTTCCGCAAGGGGCTCTGCGGCTGGATCTGCCCGGTCGGCTTCACCTCGAATCTGGTCGAAAGGCTGGGCCTGAAGATGAAAACCATCCGCCGCGCCCCGAAATGGCTGGACTGGCCGCTGCTCTCCCTTAAATACCTGCTCCTCGGCTTTTTCGTCTACCTGATCGTTCTGAAAATGGATCTGGCCGCCATCGAGGCTTTCAATCGCACCCCTTACAACCTGGTGGTCGACGCCAAGATGCTGCTCTTCTTTATCGAGCCGGGCCGCCTGACCCTCTGGGTGATGGGCTTTCTGGTGGCGATCTCCTTTATTTCGAGAAATTTCTGGTGCCGCTATCTCTGCCCCTACGGAGCTCTGCTCGGCCTCCTCGCCCTGGCCGGCCCCACCCGGATCCGGCGGGATAAAGAGCTTTGCATCGATTGTCATAAGTGCGAGAAGGTCTGCCCCGGTGCGATCCGGGTGGCCGCCAAGGAATCGGTCAACAGCCCCGAATGCCTGGGCTGTCTGGAATGCGTCTCGGCCTGCCCGGTCGATGACTGCCTCACCGTATCGGCTTACGGCAGGAAACGTTTGCCGACCTTGACCCTGCCCCTCGGGGTATTGGCGCTCTTCTTTCTCCTCTGGGGCTGGGCGCAGTGGAGCGGCCACTGGCATTCAGAGGTCCCTTTGGATCTCTTGAAAAACCACTACCAGAAGAGCAGATTTCTGGAACATCCCTGAAAGCTTATCAATGGTTTGCGATTATTCGGTTTGCGATTATTCGCAAATATTGCGGCCGGCCATGGTACCCTTCTAATCGGAAAACGTATTAATCTGACACGAACGGATTTGGCAAAATGATCAACCCCTTGCGGAAAAATATCGTCCCCTTCCATCTGGTTGCAGGACTCTTTTTATCCTTGCTCCTGCTCTCCTGCGCGACCCTGAAGACCTCCGGGGATTCTCCTAGCGCCGATAGCGATTATCAAAGCCGGCTGAGTCGGGCCTGGCAGCTCCTCAATAAAAGGCAGCATCGCGCGGCCCTGGCCGAGTTCACCGAGGCCTGGACCATGGCGCCCGGCCGAATTGAGCCGGTTTACGGCCGGGCCAGAGCCCTGTTCCACATGAACCGCTTTGCCGAAACCCTGGCGGCTTGCGCGGAGATTGGCGCCGCACCGGCCGATAATTACGAGGCCCTCGGGTTCTGCTGGGGGGCCCGGCTGGAAATCGGCGGGGCGGTGCCGGAGATCAGGGAGGAAGTGGCGCGCGAGCTGGCCGGCTTTCTAGACGAACCCGCCCCGTCGCCGGAACTGCTCTACAGCCTGTATAAAGGTTACTATTATCTGCAAGAGCGGGAAAAGGGGCGGCGGCTCCTCCTGCGCCTGGCGGCAATGAAGGTTGACTCTTCCCTGGCCGGCAGCATCGCCGGTTCCCTCTTTGCGGAAATCATTACCACCGCACCCGGCAGCGAGATCAGGGTGAAACTGGCGGCAAGCTATCTCGATAACTTCCCCCAAGAAAAAATGGCCGACAAGGCCGCCCTGGTGGTCCTCGCCAGCTTATCGACCAGCCGGGACGGCGAGGTTGACCATCGCCAACTGGTCCGGACCTTTTTAGAGAACCGCCCCGAGAGTTTATTGATCAGGGGCGCGGCGGCCCACTGGCTGCTTGAACAGGAAATCGGGTATGCCTACGCGGCCGAACTCCTGAAGGAAAACCTCCGTGCCCTGGAAGATTACCGGGCGACCCGCCCCCCTCATTTCAGTCCCGCCCTCTGGGAGGAGCAGGTCGAGGAAAAACGTGCCTTTTACCGTTATCTCCTGGGCCGGGCTTGGCTGGGAGTGGGTGAGGCAGGCAAAGCGGCGGTCCTCCTCGACGAGGTTCTTGGTGACCGCCGGGATTGGCCGGGGGTCTACCACTTTCGGGGGCTGAGCTCCATCCGGCTGGGACAAATCGCTCAGGCGGTCAATTTTTTGCGGATGGCCCTGGGCGCGGGTTCGGTGCGGCCCGAGACCGAAAGACTCTTAAGCGACCTGCTCCGCGATCATTACGGTTTCAGCGGCGAGCCCCTGGCCTATTTCCAGAGGAGGGAGAGCGGCGTAAGCTTTCGCGAGGTCAGCGGAGAGCTGGGTCTTGATGGCGTCAAGGCCCTCCGAGCGGCCTGGGGCGATTACGACAATGACGGCGACGACGACCTGCTTCTGGACGGCCTCCGCCTTTTCACCAATATGGGCGCGGCCGGCTTTGTCGAAAGTGACCGGCTGATTCCCTCCGGCCTCGGCCCGGCCTCCGGAGGGGTCTGGGGCGATTACGACAATGACCGCTTCCTCGATATAGCCGTTACCGCCCGGGGGGGGAGTTTCCTGCTCCATAACGAGGCCGGGGAGGGTTTCACCAGGGTCGAGCTGCCGGCGCCGGCGGCTCTCTTTCCTGTAAACCCGGAGGCGGCGGCCTGGGGCGAGCTGAATAACGACGGTTATCTCGATCTCTATCTGGCCAACTATGAACACGGCCGGGTGATGCGGGGCCAGTGCGGTCGGGACCGCTTGCTGGTCAATCAAGGCGGGCGCGGTTTCAGGGATGTGACCGTTGTGGTCGGGGCGGTCAGTGACGAGGACATGTGCGGCCGCGGGGTCCTCTGGACCGATCTGAACGGCGACGGCCGGCAGGAGATCGTGGTCGCCAATTACCGGCTCGACCCCAATTTCCTCTGGTTCAACGAGGGCGGGGGGAATTTGCGCGACGTGGCCGAAGCGGCCGGGGTCCGGGGCCATGAAGTGGAGGGCGCCTACGGCCACTCGATCGGCAGCGCCGCAGGCGATTTGAACGGCGACCTGGCTTTGGACCTCTTTGTTTCGAATCTGGCCCATCCCCGCTATATCGAGTTTTCCGACCGGAGCATGGTCCTGATCAACCGCGATGACCGCACCTTGAGTTTTACCGACCTTTACCCGGAATCGGGCCTCGCCTTCGACGAAACCAGCGCCGACCCGCTCCTCTTCGACGCCGACAACGACGGCGATCTGGATCTCTACATAACCTCGGTATACCGGAACCGGTCGTCGCATCTCTACCTGAACGACGGCCGGGGCCGGTTCAGCGACCGGACCTGGCTGGCCGGGGCCGGCGTGGAGAACGGCTGGGGCGCGGCGGCCGCCGACTACGACGGCGACGGTTACCTCGATCTTCTGGTGGCCAGCTCCGACGGCGTGCGTTTGCTGCATAACGAAAGCGGCGGGGGCAACTGGCTGGCCTTCAAAATTGACGACTCCCGCTGCAATCGTTACGGGGTGGGGAGTCAGGTGCTGATCGATTACGACGGACAAAGGAAGGTTCGGGAAATCTCGGCCGGGCGGGGCACCGGCAGCCAGGACAGTCTGACCGCCCACTTCGGGCTGGGTGATTATTACGGCCCGGTCGAAATCCGGCTCAACACCCTATGCGGTGACAATTTGCAGGTTACCGTGGAAGAACCGAACCGGCTGGTGGTTATCGGCAACCAGGGAGAATAAGCGGGTTCAATACTCCAAGGCAAATTCAAATTCCAGCCCCGATTTCTTGAAATGGTTCAGGGCGTTTTTCAAGCCCTGGAGGGTTTCGACCCGGAACCGCACCTCCCAGGCCGATTTTGCCTTGTTGCGCGGGGTCAGGCGAATGATCTCCGAGATGGTCATCTCCTCCGGAGCCACCCCAAGCATCATCAGCAAACGGTTGCGATTCGGGACCTGCAGGAACAACAGGCTCTGTAGTTTTTCGACCCGGGTCTCCTTGGCCCGCCACCGCACTTCTATTACATCTTCCCGCTGCAGTTTAAGGCCGGCGATGCGCGCGCAGTTTTGACCGTGAATCGAAATGCCCCGTTCGCTCAGAAGCCCGAGGAGCCCCTTGTCCACCGGGATCGGATGGCAGCACTGGGAAAATTTGATGACTGCCGGATCGAGGCTTTTCAGATAGATCCGGTTTAAGGTCCCGGTCGGCGGCGCCAATATCTCCCGATTTCGATAAAGAATGTCGCGAATGGCCTGGACCGCCTCCTTAATGGATAGTTTGCCCTCGCCGATATGGAGCAGGAAATCATCGAGTTCTTCGACTCCGCATTGTTCGAAGACGAAGCCCATCTCCTCTTTATCGAGCAATTCAACCGGAATTCCGTACCTCTTCAATTCCTGTTCAAGGATCGAGCGCCCGATCTTGCGGGCCAGAAGTTGACGGCGGTTCCTGAACATTTTGTTCAACTCTGAACGGGCTTTCGGGGTCTGGCATTTGTTCTGAATTTCCGGGTCGAAATCAACCGGGTCGGCCCGGGTGATGATCTTGACCCGGTCGCCATCCTTAAGTTTGTCTTCCGGCTTAAGTTTATGGCCGCCGACTATGGCATGGAGACAGCGATGACCGACTTCGGTATGGACCTTGAAGGCGAAGTCGAGAACATTGCTGTTGATCGGCAGGCAGATCTCGTCACCCTTGGGGGTGTATGTATAGATCTCTTTTTTTCCGGAAGTGGCGATCATCTCCCGATAGGAAAGGCCGTCATCCGCGGCCAGGATATCGAAGAATTCCTTTATTTCCCTGGCAAAATCGCCGGGCAACTGCCGGTTGGCGGACCACTCCCCGATGATTCCGGAACGGCCGCTGCTAATCATCTCCTCGGTACGGAATTTGAAGAGGAATTTTTCGCCGCGGATATTGGCCCGGGTATGGATACACTGGTAGCCGGTCGCCTTGGGGTTGGCGATAAAATCCCGGATGGTCCTGGGGATCGGCGGAAAATTCTGATTGACGATGCCCAGAGCCCGATAACAGGACTGGATGTCATCGACTTTGATCAGAATTTCCAAGGGGGTCTCGATCTCCTTCTGGAGCTGGCGGGTTGCTTGATCGTAATAAGCCCACAACCCTTTGACCCGCAGGGATACCTGGGCGGTGATCCAGTATTTCTCGAACTCTTCCCTGAGCTGCTCGATGATTTTCTGGATATCCTCACGGTCCTTGAAATGACTGAGACGGTTTTCGAGTTTATGGGCCTGGCGCGGAAATTTGTAACACAGGGCCAGATCGTAGAGTTCCCGTTTAAGGTTG
The DNA here is from genome assembly GCA_024637225.1 of Desulfobacterales bacterium. Taxonomy (GTDB): domain Bacteria; phylum Desulfobacterota; class Desulfobulbia; order Desulfobulbales; family JAGXFP01; genus JAGXFP01. The sequence goes on along the minus strand of JAGXFP010000052.1, from coordinate 8,927 downwards.
TAAAGGCCGATCACCCCCGCCATCGGCGCGTAGATATCCAGGGTTTCATCGGCGATTTTCTGCTGCTTGTGCTTGGGCATCGAGGCCATGGTGCGCAGATTGTGGAGCCGGTCCGCCAGCTTGATCATCATTACTTCGATCCGGGAGGCGGCCCCGGAGAAAATCTTGCGGTGGACCTGTTTTATAAAGGCCTGGCGGTCCCCCTCGAAATCGTCGATCTTGGTGACCCCGTCGACGATGGCCTCGACCGCCGGACCGAACATCTCCCCGATCACTTCGCTGGTCACCTCGGCGACGTCTTCGACCGTGTCGTGCAGAACCGAAGCGGCGAGGGTTTCGGGATCCTTGACGCCAAGCTCCTCGACCAGGATCCTGGTGACCTCGCAGGGATGACTGACATAGGCCTCGCCGGATTTACGCAGTTGACCCTGGTGAGCGTCCACCGAAAAAGAAAAAGCCTTCCAGAACAGGTGGGCGGGGCCGTGCTGGTCGCCCAAAATTCTTTCCATTTGCGCACAGAAAGCGGTTATGTCAAAATTATTGGTATGCAAAAGCCCTCTTTGTGTTAATGAATTGGTTCCGCCGTTTTTTGGGCGTCCGATAACGGATTCAAGAAGATGGCAAAAGGAGTCCTAGGGGCAGAGCCGTGATTGGGGCGGCTCATTCGCCGATGGCTCCTACCTGAATCCGGGACGGCTTCATGGTGAATTTCACTTATCAGTCTATAATTAGATTAGATAATCGTTTTTCCCCGGATTGCCAGGGTTCACCCTGCCGCCCTGCGGGGCGCCCGATAACGGCGCATCTGTGGCGTTGGCAACTCGTTAATATACCATTAGTATTATCGACATCGTCGCCGCCTTGCATCTGCACCGTTCTCGAACGCTCACGGATTCAGGTTTTAAATATCCCGCCAGGATAAAAAATACTATTACATTTTGGCCAAAAAGTGGCATCATTAAAATTCTATCTTATCCGGAAATCTGGCTGCCGGAAAGCATCTGCTTGATAATTCCGGCACCTGTAAATTCAAAATATAACCAGTCGAGAACAAAATACATGGCAAGAAACCGCCGTCCGAAAAAAACCGCGGTCCCCGAACATGGGCGCAAGAGCAAAAGTACCAAGGCACCTAGTGGCAGGCGCAGGCAGCCTGACCGGGACAAGTCCCGGAATCAGCAGCTTTTGCAGCTCGAAGATGAAATCGTCGGTTTCATCTACCGGCAGGGCGGCGAGGCAAGCCGCGAGGAGATCTTTGCCGGCTTGCAGCCCTCTTCGCGGGCCGAACGCAAAATCATCGACGATGCCCTGGAAACGCTCTGTCGCGAGAAAACCCTTGCCTGCAAGGGAGAAATCTACCGCAATAAAAATATAAAGGATTTGATCGAAACGCAGATCACCGCGCATCCCCGGGGATTCGCCTTTGCCCGGCCGGTCAGCGAACTTGCCGAAACCAGGGAAAACGACATTTTCATCCCCCCCGGGGCCACCGGCACCGCCAACCACGGTGACCGGGCTTTGGTGCGGCTGACCAAGGTGCGCCGGGACAAACGGGAGGGCAGGGTCGTCACGGTTCTGCACCGTTCGGCAAAGCGGATTGTCGGCACCTGGCAGTCGGGGGGGCTGGTGATTCCCGAGGACGATCGCTTGAATTACAGTGTCCTGGTCAGTCCCGATCGGGCCGGGGGGGCAAAGCCCGGTGAAGTGGTGGTTGTCGAGATCACCGATTTTACCGGCGATGTCCAGCGCCCGGCCGGCCAGGTGGTCAAGATTCTGGGCGACAGCAACGACCCATCCGTCCAGGCCGATATCGTCATCCATCTGCTCGATCTGCCCCATGAGTTCTCTTCGGAAACCCTGGGGCAGGTCAAGGAACTCAACGCCGATATAAAACCGGAACCGGGCCGCGAAGATCTGCGCCATATCCGCCACGTCACCATCGACGGCGAAACCGCCAAAGATTTCGACGACGCGGTGGCCATCGAAAAGGCCGGCAAAAATTACCGGCTCTACGTCTCGATCGCCGATGTCAGCCATTATGTAACGACCGGTTCCCCCCTCGACCAGGACGCCTACGGGCGCGGCACCAGTGTCTATTTCCCGGGCCGGGTGGTGCCGATGCTGCCGGAACGGCTCTCCAACGATCTGTGCAGCCTGGTCCCCGACCAGGACCGGTATGCCTTTACCGCCATTCTCGATTTCGATGCCAAAGGGCGGCCGGTTGGGCAGAAATTCGGTAAATCACTGATTCGCAGTCACCAGCGCTTCACCTACAACAAGGTTTACGATATTCTTTCCGCCCCGCCCAAGGCCGCGATCCGCAAGGAATATAAAGAGTTTACCGCGGATCTGGAGTTGATGGCCAAGCTCGCCGCCGCCCTCGGGGATCAACGGCGGCGACGGGGCAGTATCGGCTTCGAGATTCCGGAACCGGAAATCAACCTGGACGAAACCGGCCGGATCAGCCACATCGCCCGCTCCCATCGAAACCAGGCCCATAAGTTGATCGAGGAATGCATGCTGGCAGCCAATGAGGCGGTGGCCCGGGCTTTTTCGGCCCTGGACCATGCCGCGGATTATGATTTTCTCTACCGGATCCACGAAGAACCCGATCCCCTCAAGGTCGAGGAGTTTGCCGAGTTTGCCAGGAGCATCGGGATTACGTTGCCCAAGGGGGTTACCGGCCCCGCCTGGTTCGCCAAGGTTGTCGAGGAGGTCAGGGAGACCCCCAAGGAGTACATCGTCAGCAACCTGCTGCTGCGCACCATGCAGCAGGCCCGCTATTCCCCTGAAAATGCCGGTCATTTCGGGCTGGCGGCTACTGATTACTGCCACTTTACCTCCCCGATCCGCCGCTATCCCGATCTGATGGTCCATCGGGCTCTGCAGCGGCTGGTCGGCAGCGGCGGCAAAGGCGAGCGCGGCAAACCCGGTTATTCCTCGGCGGAAGAGGCCGGCATCTTTCTTTCCGGCCGCGAACGGGTGGCTGTCGATGCCGAACGCCAGGTGGTCGAAAGGCTGCAGGTCCGCTATATGGCCGAGCACCTGGACGAGGAATTCGCGGCAATTGTCTCGGGGATCGCTTCTTTCGGGGTCTTTGTCGAGCTGCTGGAATCCTTTATCAGCGGGGTGATTCCCCTGGCCGAACTGCCCGGCGATTTTTACGAGGTCGACGAGAAAAATCACCGGATCCTCGGCAAAACCTCCGGCCGGATCATTCAGATCGGTGATCAGATCAGGGTCAAGGTCAGCGAGGTCAATATCCGCCGGCGCAGGATCGATTTCACCTTGATCGAAGAGTGAAAAGCGAGATGGAGTTGAGATCCGCCCCCGAACTGCAAGCGGCCCTGGCCAAGGTCGCCATTGTTCTGGTCGAACCCAAATATGCCGAGAATATCGGCGCGGCCGCCCGCAGTGCCGTGAATATGGGGATATCGAAGCTGATCGTGATTAGGCGGGAAGCGCCGGACCGGGAGAAAATGGCGCGAATGGCCACCCATCACGCCGTTTCGTTGATCGACAACCTCGCTCTTTTTCAGGATCTCGAAACCGCCCTGGCCCCTTTTTCGGTGGTGGTCGGCACCACCGCCCGTCAGGGCCGGCAGCGCCGGCAGCCGAACACCCCCCGGGTCATGGTCGAGAAGCTGATTCCCCTGCTCGCCGACAACCGGGTGGCGATCCTTTTCGGCCCGGAACACCGGGGTTTGACCAATGACGACCTCAAATTCTGCAAGTTCACCTCAAACATTCCCACTGCTGAATTCACCTCACTGAACCTGGCCCAGGCCGTGTCGATTCATTGCTACGAGCTTTATCACGGGCTGCTCTTCGGCCAAGACGGTCCGGCCTCTTCGCCAAAACTTGCCATGACCCGCGAACTGGAGGGCATGTATGCCCACGTGGAACAACTTCTCCGGCAGGTGCAATTTTTGAAGGAAGAGCGGACTGCCGGCGAGAATGATTACTGGATGAATTCGATCCGCAAATTTTTCGGGCGCCAGGAACTTCAGGCCAAAGAGGTCAAGATGATTCGGGGTTTTTGCAAACAGTTCCTCCGCTACGAAAAAGAAAAGCGCGGCTGATTTTTTCGACGCCAGCCATCATTTGTGATTAGTTCGCAAAAAGTCAAAAATGGGATGGCTAAGCAAAAATCGTCAGATCCAAGGCGCGCGAATTTCGAGGAATGAAGCGTACTTCAGTACGTTGCAATGACGAGACAATTAGCAGCAACGCAGGAGCTGGCGACTTTTTGCGACGCCATCATTTTTAACGGACCCAATCATATGAATAGAGTTCTATTCGCCGGCGACGAATTCAGGACCGCCCCGGTTCTGGCGGCGGCATTTTTCAATAAAAGCGCGGGCGGGGCGGGAGTGGCCAGTGCCGCCGTCCCCGGCGGAGAGGGACACCGGGAAAAGCTCCAGAAAACCCTTGGCGAAGCGGGCCTGAGGGTGCGGGAAATTATCGAGCCCTCCGCGATCGATCTGTTCGATTTCGATCTTATCGTCTTTTTCAGCCGGCAAGACGGCGAATGCCACTCCTATCCTCCCCTGCCGGGAATGCCGCCACTTCTGGTCTGGCAATGCGGCGAGGAATTTGCCGGAACGAATTACCCCGAAATGCTCAAGGCGGTCCGGGCCAGGGTAACAGCCTTGCTGGACCAGGGCTATCTGACCGCCCTGCTCCGCTCCCATCGCAATTCGGAGATGCTCCTCGACAATCTCCAGGAAGGTATAATCGCCCACGATCTTGAGCGGCGCATCTTCTTTTTCAACAAGGCGGCTGAACGGATCACCGGTTACCGGCGGCAAGAGGTGCTGGGCCGGGACTGCCACCAGACCTTTCCCGGCAACTTCTGCGGGGGCAAGTGTTCGTTCTGCAGCGGTGACTGCCCTTCGGGACTGCCGAATAAGCCCTATTCGCTGCTCTTCAAGACTGTCGACGGCGAGGAGCGCCAGCTGGAGATGAACGTTACCGGCATTACCGATTCCGGCGGTAAGGTCCAGGGGGTGGTCGCCTCATTCCGGGATTTTTCCAGGGAGCTGGCTCTGGCTGAAAGGCTTGGCGAAATCGAGCAGTTTTCCGGGATCATCGGCCGCGATCCCAAAATTCAGGAACTGTTCCGGACCATCAGAGAGCTGGCCGACAGCGACGTGCCGGTTCTGATCAATGGCGAATCCGGCACCGGCAAAGAGCTGGTGGCGGCGGCGATCCACAATGAAGGCAGTCGAGGCGCGAAACTCCTTGTCCCGGTCAACTGCGGCTCCCTGCCGGACAATCTCCTCGAAAGCGAGCTGTTCGGCCATGTCCGCGGCGCCTTCACCGGTGCGATTCGCGATAAGAAAGGGCGTTTCGAACTGGCCGACGGCGGTACCCTCTTCCTTGACGAAATCGGCGAAATCTCCCCGGCCATGCAGGTCAAGCTCCTCCGGGTCCTCCAGAATAACACCTTCCACCGGGTCGGCGGCGAAAAGTCCATCAAAGTCGACGTCCGGGTGATCTCGGCGACCAACAAGGATCTGCGCGAGGAGATCGCGGCCGGCCGTTTCCGGGAAGACCTCTTCTACCGCCTCTGCGTGGTGCCGCTCATCCTGCCGCCTCTGCGGGATCGGCTCCACGATATTCCGCTGCTGGCTGGCCACTTTATCAAACGGGTTGCCGGGGAGCAGGGGCGCGAAGAGCTGAAGATTTCTCCCGAGGTCATGGATATCCTGCTGAGCCATGCCTGGCCCGGCAACATTCGGGAACTGCAGAATGTGATCCGCTATCTGATGGTCCGGTGCCGCGCGGAGACGGTCCGCCCCGGTCATCTTCCGGAAAACCTTCAGGCCGGGCTGGCCCGGAGCCGGGCCGGGGAGGCCGCGCCGCCCCGCAAGCGCAAGAAGCTGACGGTCGATCTGGTCCGACGGACCCTTGCCGAAACCGGTAATAACCGGCTCCGGGCCGCGAAACTGCTGGGAGTGGGCCGGGCCACCCTTTATCGTTTCCTGACCGCCAATCCGGATCAATTCCGATAAGCTCGCAAAAAGGCGAATATCCCTTCAATATGCTCAGGGTGAGCGAAACTTATTGATTTAATGTTCGTGCCGAGCTTTGCGAAGTGTGCGTTATTAATCTTTGCCGGCTTTTTGCGACCGCAAATCCAGCCTAAAAATCAATCTGAAAACTGTAGACATCCTCCTCCAGCCGGCTCCTGACCCGGTAGCCGCTGTGGTTGAAGATCGTCTGCATGCGCCGGTTGTCCCGCAGAACTTCAGCGTCGAAGCCGGCGATGCCGCTGCCCTTGGCCAGATTGACCAGATGTTTGAAGAGGAATTTGCCGATCCCGTGATTCTGCCAGTCGTCCCGGATCACGAAGGCGACCTCGGCCCGGTTGGTCTTGCTGTTCAGGTAGTAGCGCCCCACCGCCACGATGTCCTCGCCATGGGCCTCGGGGACGGTGCCGACAATGGCTACGTCCCGGCGGTGATCGATATAGACGAAATTCTGAATCTGGCTGGGGCTGAACCTTGTATTGCGGGTCATAAACCGGTAATAGAGGGTCTCCCGTGAGAGGGCATAGAGCAGGTCGCGCATGCTGTGTTCGTCGGTGGGGTGGACCGGTCGGAAGCTCACCTGGGAGCCGTCGTCGAGCAGCATGGTGGTCCGCATCTCCTGGGAGCCCACAAAGTAACGGCCGCCGATTTCGCTCATCTCCTGGCGCAGGTATTTGGCGATGATCGCCTCCTCCAGAAGCTGTTCGCGGAATTTCGGGTGGGCGATGCTGATCAGGGCCATTACCCTTTCCTGAATGCTTTTACCGTGCAGATAGGCGACCCCGTATTCGGTGACCACGTAATGGGCTTCCCCCCTGGTCGTTACCACCCCGGCCCCCGGAGTCAGGCGGGTGACGATCCTCGAAACCTCGCCCTCCCTGGCCGTCGATTCAAGGGCGATGATCGCCTTGCCGTCCTTGGCCCGGGCGGCGCCGCGGTTGAAGTCGACCTGGCCGCCGACCCCCGAATAGAACAGGGAACCCAGGGAATCCGCGCAGACCTGGCCGGTCAGGTCGACTTCCAGGGCCATGTTGATCGCCGTCATTTTAAACTGGCGGCTGATCACATGGGAGTCGTTGACGTATTCGGTAGGGCGAAAGCTGAAGAGCGGGTTATTATCGATAAAGTCATATAGTTTCCTGCCGCCCATACAGAAAGAGGCGACGATCTTGTTGCGGTCCACGGTCTTGCGGCGGCCGGTAACCGCTCCCGACTCGATCAGGGGGATGATCGAGTCGGTCAACAGCTCGGTGTGGATGCCGAGATCTTTTTTATCCTTCAAGAATTCGATCACCCCGTGGGGAATGCGGCCGATGCCGAACTCGATGGTCGCGCCGTCTTCGATCAGGGCGGCGATATACTCGCCGATCTTCAGGGTGTCTTCGGTGGTGGTGGACTGCTGCCGTTCAAGGATCTCCATATCGACCGGCACCAGGACGTCGAGATCGTAGATATCCATAAAGCTCTCCCCCAAGGTGCGGGGCATTCTGGGATTGACCTGGGCGATGACCAGAGAGCCGTTTTCGGCGGCACTTTTGACGATATCGACCGAGACTCCCAGGCTGACCTGGCCCCGGCTGTCCGGGGGGGTCACCTGGATCAGGACCACATCGAGGGGTAGCCGGCCGGAACTGAACAGACGGGGGATATCGGAGAGCAGCACCGGGGTGTAATCCCCCAGCCCTTCCTGGATGTGTTGGCGGATAGCGGTGCCGATAAAGAAGCTGTTGACCTTGAAGCTCCCACTGAACCGGCGGTCGGCGTAGGGGGCCATCCCTTTGGCCAACAGCTGGATGATCTCGACATCGGCCAGTTCGTGGGCCCGTTCGGTAAGGGCATCGACCAGGGCGACCGGTTCCCCGCAGCCGGTGCCGATAAAGACCCGCTGGCCCGGCTTGATCAGTTTGGCCGCCTGCCGGGGAGTGGCAAGCATATCGGAGTAGGCGTCCTGCCACTCCGTCCCGGTTGATTTCTTGATTTTCGTACTATTCATCGCTTTTCGCTCTCGTCGCCGCGTAGGGTTATTCTGGCATCGGCCACCCAGGGGTCGGTGCCCGCTTCCCCGACCAGAAAAGGGTTGATGTCCAGTTCGGTGATCTGCGGAAAGTCAGTGGTCAGCTGGCTGATTCTCTGCAGGCCGTTGGCGATAGCCTGCAAGTCGACACCGTGCTGGCCCCGCTTGCCCTTGAGGATTTCATACGATCTGGTTGATTTAAGCATCTGCATCGCCTCCCCTTCGGTGATCGGGGCCAGGTGGAAGGTGACGTCCTTCATTACCTCCACGAAGATGCCGCCCAGGCCGAACATCAGCATTGGGCCGAACTGGCGGTCGCGGCTCATGCCGATAATTACCTCCAGGCCGGGATCGAGCATCTTTTCTACGTAGACCCCTTCGATCAAAGCTTCCGGAGCCCGCTGCCGGATGCGCAGCACCATCAGTTCGAAATAATCCCTGACCGCCTCGGCATTTGAAATATTGAGGCGCACCCCGCCCAGATCACTTTTGTGGACAATGTCCGGCGAGACGATTTTCATCGCCACCGGATAGCCGATCCGCCCGGCGATCTCCATGGCGTCATCGACGGTGATAGCCAGATGGCCGATGGGAACCTGAAAGCCGTAGGCCTGCAGAATGCTTTTCCCCTTGACCTCGCCGATCTGGTAGCGGCCGCTCCGCATTCGGCGGGTGATGATCCGTTCGACCCGGCGCCGGTTGACCCGGAAACGGGTGACCACCCGGGCCGGCCGGTTTTTCCATAGTGAGTATTCGTACATCGCTTTCAGGGCGGCGACCGCCCGTTCCGGCGAAGGATAATCGGGCAGGTTCAGGGCGACCAGCTGGTCCCGGCCGGGCATGACACTGTCTCTTATACACATCTGACGCTGCCGACG
>JAGXFP010000051.1 GCA_024637225.1 Desulfobacterales bacterium | reverse complement strand
TACCGAGCCCCCGGATTATCGGATATTGGGAATAACCTTGCGCTTGTACGAGGCGAACAATACTGAGGAGCCCTGTGCGGGAAAACCGCACGCAGGGATCTGTGAGAGGGCGGTCGGGTAACTGGCTGGTCTATCTCGATGCAGGAACAAAACAGTAATATCGACATTGACCTGATTGCCATGGCATCCCCTCCCCTGACGGACGCATCCGTAATGGATTTTCGCTAAAGTCCCGACGAAACGGCGATCGACAGTTTTCATGCAGTTTCCCCCTTACCGGGTTATTCACTTTAATGCCTGGTTCCCAGAGGTCAATCACCTGAATCCGTGACGTGATCTTGAACCTGTAATTATCAGTTTGTGCCCGTCCATAAATGGTCCTGCTTTTTGGACCAACACTCGTTCATCGGCCGGTGCTCCGGAAGAAATCGCCCTCACCGCCTTTCAGGACGTCTGATCGCGGGCCATTCTATCGCCACAGGATATCGCCTTCCCGGATCCGATCCGTTCCCGAAGGCTCACCAATTCAAAATTTCTTATTGCCATCATCTTTATGGCGTTTTGCCGCGATTTTACCGGGCAACCTTGTCCTTTAAATTTTGACGGTATGTGTTAAAATTAATGATCTCGGGAAAACTGAATTGCCATTGTTATTGCAAGGAGCAAGGCGACAAAGCAATCCAATATTTCCAGACAGGACGCCATCAAAATTAACCACGTTTTGTCCTACAATAAATTAAATGGGGTTTGGAAATAAAATGACGATTGAACAACAGATTAGTGGAATGGCACTCCAGGCCCGTCGCGCCTCTCGTGAAATTGCGACGGTCTCGACCGATGTCAAGAACAGACTGCTGTTGGCCATGGCCGACGATCTCCTGAAGAGGGCTGATTTCATCAAAGGGGAAAATCTCAGGGATCTTGAGGCAGGTCGGGCGAAGAACTTGTCCGCGGCGATGCTTGATCGGCTTGAGCTGTCCGATAAGGTGATAGATTCCATGGTTACAGGGCTTCGAGAGGTTGCGGCTTTGCCGGATCCGGTCGGCGAGGTCACTGAGATGATCAAACGGCCCAGCGGCATCAGGGTGGGGAGGATGCGGATTCCCCTGGGGGTGGTCGGGATAATTTATGAGTCGCGGCCCAATGTTACCGTGGACGCCGCCGCTCTGTGTATCAAGGCCGGAAACGGCGTTTTTTTGCGGGGCGGTTCCGAAGCCATCCATTCGAACCTGGCTCTGGCCAAAGTTCTCCAGGAAGCGATCGCCGCCGAAAATATCGACCCGGCGGTGATCCAGGTCGTGCCGATTACCGATCGGGAGGCAATCGATGCCATGCTGACCATGGATAAGTATATCGACCTGATTATTCCCCGGGGCGGTGAGGGGCTGATCCGGTTTGTTTCGGAAAATTCCCGGATTCCGGTCCTTAAGCATTACAAGGGAGTCTGCCACCTCTTCGTCGACGCCAGCGCCGATCCGCGGATGGCGGTTGATCTGGTTATTAACGGCAAGACCCAGCGGCCCGGAGTGTGTAACGCCCTGGAGACCATGCTTGTCCATCGCGATATCGCCGATACCTTTCTGCCCCTTGCCGCCGGTGCTCTGGCCGAAGCGGGTGTTGAAATCCGCGGCTGCGAGGCAACCTGCCGGATTCTGCCCGGGGCAAAGCCCGCCCGGGAAGAAGATTGGGGCATGGAGTTTCTTGATCTCATCCTGGCGGTGCGGGTGGTCGATGATCTTGACGGCGCCATGGACCACATCGTCAAGCATGGTTCGCAGCACACCGAGGTGATCGCTACCGAGAGTTATGGGAACTCCCAGCGTTTCCTGCGGGAAGTAGATGCTTCGGCGGTGATGATCAACGCTTCCAGCCGTTTCAACGACGGCGGCCAGTTCGGCCTTGGCGCCGAAATCGGCATCAGCACCACCAAGCTTCATGCCTATGGCCCGATGGGACTAAAGGAGCTGACCGCCCTTAAGTACATTGTCTATGGGGATGGCCAGGTACGCGGCTGAGGTAACCGTTCAGCAGCACCGCATCTTCGGACGATCGGCCCGGCTTACGTACACGAGGTACGCGGCGCCGGTCCGCTTGTCCAAATCTGCACCACTGCTGAACGGTTACAGTCCGGCGGTTTTGGGTACTTTGGCCACCGCCCCGGTGAACGGTTACCGTTTGAGCCCGGACGCGCACCATTCGATAACTGGTAAACTTCTATGAATAGCGCGGGGGAATCTACGGCCGGCAAGGGTTTCGCTACGCCGAAAAAACCGGGCAGGCGTGTCGGGGTGCTGGGCGGCACTTTTGATCCGATCCATAATGGCCATTTGCGCTTGGCCGAACATGTTCTGCGTGGTCTGCTTCTTGATTCCATCCTGTTCATCCCTGCCGCTCGTCCCCCTCATAAAGGACATGACTTGGTGGCTTCCTTCGAGCATCGCCTGACCATGGTGGAAATCGCCGTCCGTGACTCTCCCAGTTACCTGCTGTCCGATATGGAAGGCGCTAGGCGCGGTCCATCCTATTCCGTCGATACCCTGAAGGAGTTACGGGACTCCCTTGAGCCGGAAACCTTGCTTTTTTTCATTGTCGGTATGGACGCCTTTGTTGAGCTGCATACCTGGAAGAACTGGCAACAGCTGCTGGATTATGCCAATCTTGCCGTTGTGCCTCGGCCCGGTTTTTCCCTGGCCCTAATCGGCAAGGTCATCCCGGGAATGGGGTGTTATTCCTTTGATCACGTCAATTCCTGCTGGAGCGCCCCGGACCGGGCCGGGCGGATCTATCCTGTTGAGATGGATCCTGTCGATATTTCATCCACCGATATTCGTCGAAAGGTTTCCGCGGGAGTTTCGCCGGCCGGTTTGATTCCGGGGGCGGTGGCCGACTATATCGGCAGACACCGGCTCTACGGCAGCGGCTAGAGGAAGCTTGCGATAATGACCGTGATATTGTCTTTGCCGCCTTTGGCGTTGGCAGTGCTGATCAGTTGCTGACAGGTAGCCTCCAGGCCGCCGGTCAGCTTGAGGATCGCGAGGATCTCCTCATCGCTCACCATGGAGTTCAGCCCATCTGAACAGAGGAGCAGCTTGTCACCCGGCTCGATTTCCGTTTCGACAATGTCCGGTTCGACCCGCTCCCGGAAACCGAGAGCCCTGGTTATCATATTCCTGATTGAAGAGGAGTCGGCCTCTTTCTTGTTGATCAGACCGTTGCGGAGCTGTTCCTCGACCAGCGAATGATCGCGGGTCAGCTGCTTGAGCTCGCCATAGCGGAGCAGATAGGCCCTGCTGTCCCCGACATGGGCGATGGCCAGCATGGGGCTCTTGGGGTCGGGGAGCCAGGCGGCGACCAGGGTAGTGCCCATTCCCTGCCACTCCGGGCGATTGGCGGCGGTGTCGGCGATTAGCTGGTTGGCCAGGATTATGCCGGAGCAGAGCCGGTTGCCGACCCTCGAATAGCGGTTGTTGTAACCGGTCAGGTAGGGTTCGTCGGTGGTAATGGTTCGCTTGATGTAATCGGTTGTCACATCGATGGCCATTTTGCTGGCTACTTCACCGGCGGCATGGCCTCCCATACCGTCGGCCACGATGAAAAGGCCCAGTTGCCGGTCGATGGCAAAACTGTCTTCGTTGCTTTTGCGTTTTATGCCGACATCGGTCCGGCCGGATACTTTGAATTTCAAGCGCTCAACTCCTGATTTTGTTCGCTTTGCTCTGAATTTTGATAAACTCGCAAAAAGTCACGAAATGGCTAAGTAAAAATTCGCCACGACGCGGTAGATCGGAGTTTTCGCGATCGCTGATCACAGATCCCCCATGCACTTTTGCGCTTCGATGACCACTTCCCCGGCATTGCTGTATCGTTTGCTTCGGCTTTTGGTCATCATCCGGCGGACTATGGCATCGCAACATGGAGGAATATCCGGCCGTAGTTCGGTAACGGGTTGGAATCTGGCGCTGGCGATGTTGTGCATCAGATTGCCGATATTGGTACTCTTGAAAGGTTTTTCACCGGTCAGCAGTTCGTAGAGAACCGCCCCCAGCGAGAAAATGTCGGAACGGCCGTCCAGCTTTTTGCCGAGAACCTGCTCCGGCGACATATAATTGGGGGTGCCGAGAATCACCCCGGTCTGGGTGCTGTCGGCAGTGGTTAGTCTGGCGATACCGAAGTCGGTCACCTTGACATGGCCTTTCTCGGTCAGCATTACGTTCGCCGGTTTGATGTCGCGGTGAATCACCTTGTGCTTATGGGCGTAATCGAGGGCAAAGGCTACCCTGATTATAATATTCAGGACCACCTTGACCGGCAACAGGTTGTTTTTTTTGCAATGGCGGGTAAGGTCGTGTCCGTCTAGGTACTCCATGGCCATGTAGGTTATGTCGTAATCTTCACCGGCATCGTAGATGGTGACAATGTTCGGATGACTCAGACGGCCGGCCGCCTCCGCCTCCCGGAAGAACCTTTCCTTAAGCTCCGCCAGCTGATCTTCGTCCAATTCGTCGTAGCGCAGGGTCTTGATCGCCACTTTGCGATTGATCTTGGGATCCCGGCCCAGGTAGACGGTGCCGATGGCCCCTTTGCCGATTTCCTTGAGGACTTCATAGCGGCCCAGGGTGGGTCTGGTCTTAGTGTCGTTGTTGTACAAAAGGGTGTTCTCAAAGCGGTCGCCGTTGGCGGGGGTGCCGCCCATGGTTTTGGTCTCCGCCCGTCTGAGCCGCCAGATCCTGTCGTGGGCGTCCTTGTGTTTGCCCCCTTTCAGCAAGTATTCATAAGCGGAAACGGCCTTGTTAAACATCCGCTTGCGTTCGAAATCCAGGGCAAGATTATAAATCGCCTCCTTGACGGCGGGATTGTTCAGGGAGCATTTCCGGAAACTGTCGAAGGCCATATCGAGCAGCCCCTGGGCCTGAAAGGAAAGGCCCAGCATCTTGTTCATTTCGGTCTGCTCCTCCACCTTCTGTTCGGGCGCGGCCTGGTAATGCTTCAGCCTTTGCAGGCTGAATCCCAAAATCACCGCGAGGGTGTGGGGGGCGATATAGAACCAAAAGCCGTTGTTAATGAACATGAAAGCTGCCAGCCCCCACCAGCAGAACAGGAAAGTAGCCATGATGGTCAGGCTGAGCCCGGCGTTCAGGCGATCGGTTATATACAGGAGGATTATGCCGAAATAAAGGAGAACCAGGGACTCCAGGAACCAGGCCCAGCCCGGTCGCTGGATGAAACTTTGGTTGACGAGGTTTTCCACGGTCTCGGCCGCGATTTCAACCCCTGATTTATCGCTTCCGGCTGGGGTGCGGTAAGTCTTGGTGAAAGCGGGGTCGGTTACCCCGATCAGCACCAGTTTGTCTTCCAGCACCCCTTTGGGGATTTTCCCGGCCAGAACTTCGCTGAATGAGTGTCGCGATATGGTGAAGGGGTTTTCATTATAGTCGATGAACATCTTCAAATCGTGGGAAAGCGGGACCTGTTGATTGTCGAAGCGCAGGGCCTTGACGATCTCGTAATCACTGACCAGTTCGACTTCCGGTAATTCAAGGTCCCGGTAAGCAAGCGCCATCTGCAGGGCAAGGGAGGGCAACAGCTGATCCCGGTAGCCGATCAGAAGAGATTCCCGACGGGTGACGCCGTCCGGATCGGGAGCGTGGTTTGTATGGCCGTAACGGCTGGCCACCGCGGCCAGGGCGCGGAAGGGGGTTTCAACGGTTTGGGGAGGGTTGTGCGGTCTGAAAGCCAGCAGAGGGTTGCGGAACCCCTTGAGTAATTGTTGCGGTTCGTAGGAGACCGGTTTTCTGTCCAAAGTGTTTTTCTTCAGCCAGCCCGGGAGCTCCTGCGGTTCGCTTTTCCGGGGGGACCAATCGAACTTCATGGCCAGTACGACGTTTTGGGCCGGTTTGACCGCCGAGATCAGCAGGGAGTCATCATCGACCTTTCTGGCGGCCGCGGCCAGAACGGCCTCGGCCTCGCCTGTGTTTCCGCCGCGATCTGCGATTTTGCCGAGGGATCTGCGCAGGGTGTTTATTTCTTCAAGGGCCGGGTTCCTGATTTTGCTCTTATAGAGGATGTCGATCCCGATCGCCTTTGCCTTGGCCTCGGAAACTACACTGATCATATCGGCCATCAGGGAACGGGGCCAGGGCCAGGGACCGATCGCATCCATGCTCTCCCGGTCGATCTCGATAATCGCCACCGGGCTCGGCATCTCCCTTTGGCGCAGTTGCGACAGCAGATCGTATATCTTCAGATCGAGAAAGTTCAGGGGAGCAAATCCGCTGAGCATGCCAGCTAGCAGAGGAAGGGTAATGATCAGACAAAGCAGCCAGTTCGGTGTGGTTATGAATTTTTTTTTCATCTATTAAGGGTTCCCGGTGATCCGAGACTAAAGTACTTGACCCGATATGATATTAAAGTAAATATAGCTTCGCTATGCTAACATTGGAATGGCTTTCGGGCAAGAGATGAGGTCGTCGGCGCAGTTCTTTTTCCGTTTTGGGAAGGGAGGTGGTTTTTGCCGGGATTGATTGATTCAAAAAGTTTATGGGCCGGAATGATTCCGGTCACTTAACTCTCGATGAGTCAAAATGGATTACATTATTTTTTGATGGAGGGGCTTCAATGAGAATCTTTATGAAAATCGCCTTAGTTTCCGGATTTCTGCTTTTTGCGACAACCAATGCTTCCGCTGTTGGTGTTGAGGTAGCGGTGGGAGGGTGGACCCAGGGGCTGGATGGAGAGCTCTCTTACAAAACAATCCTTCCAACCGATAATATCGATCTCGATAACGATGCGAACTACGATGACGAGGACCGCCTTTTCGGCCGGATCAAGCTCGATCTACCGATTCTGCCCAATGTCTATTTTATGGGGACGCCGATGGAATTCGAGGGTGACGGTACTAAAACTCTTTTCACTTTCGGCGAGAAAAAGATCACCGGTGATTTTTATTCGAAAGTAAGTCTGGATCATTATGATCTGGCCCTCTATTACGGGGTGCCGTTGACCGGCCTGGCCTCCCTCGGTACCCTGGGCATCGATCTCGGCATCAATGTGCGCCGCATGGAGATTGATATGGTAGTAAGGGATAAAGATAATCCGGCAGTCCAAGACTCGGTGGACGAGACCATCTACGTGCCCATGGGCTATCTGTCGGTCCAGTTTAAACCGATAGAGAAACTGGCCCTGGAAGGCGAGATCCGGGCCATTGCCTACAGCGAAAACCACTACTACGACCTGATCGCGCGCTTGAAATATCGCTTTGTCGGGCCGGCCTTTGCCACGGCGGGCTGGCGTTACGAGGATCTGGCTATCGATGAAGATGATATCCGGGCCGATGTCACCGTTTCCGGGCCCTTTGTGGAGGCGGGACTGGAGTTCTGATTTTTTTTTCGAGACGATTAAGGCAGGCAAGGGCGGAGCATTAAGTGCTCCGCCCTTGTTCGTTTATTCGGCGCCCAAACTCTGAATGTACATTTTCAGGGAGCGCATTTCCGCGGTGCGGCCATCGATTTTATTACCCTCGAGAGGACCGGTGACACACTGGTTGATGACTTTTACCAGCTTTTTATTATCGCCCGCCTTTTCCAGGCCCTCGCCGCCGGGGTGACAGCTGTTGCAACTCTTATCGTTTGTTGAGCCGCCCAGGGTGGGATCGTTGAAAAGATCCTTGCCCATTTCAACCGAACTTTTCCCAGCCAGCGCCTGGCCGCTAACCATCAAGATTGCCCAAGCCAGTAAAACCAACAACAAATTGATCTTTTTCATGCACATCTCCTTTGAAAAAAGTTAATAAGTAGTAAGTCTTATTTTAAGTAAGGCCATTTGGGATGGATTGCAAGGATAAAAAAAGATTTGACTAGTTAGGAGGAGTTTTATCTTAACTCGTTGCTGTCGATATAGGCGTAGGCGCTATGCTTGTGAATTGACTCGAAGCTCTCGACTCCGGCGGAAAACCAGGTGATATCCGGATTGGCCAGGGCATTCTCCGCCACCTTGCGTACCACGTCTTCAACGAACATCGGATTGAGATAAGCCTGCTCTGTGACGAATTTTTCATCCGGTCTTTTCAGGAGAGCGAAAACCTCGGAGGAGGCGGCCGACTCGATCATGTCGATCAGTTCCTCGACCCAGATGAATTTACGGTAACGGATGTTAAGGTTTACTTCCGCTCTCTGGTTATGGGCCCCGTAAGCGCTGATCTCTTTCGAACATGGACAGAGCGTGGTCACCGGCACCCAGACCGACAGGATCAGGTCGTTTACGGCATCGACTCCGCAGGTGAAGCGACAGCGGTATTCCATCAGGCTCTTGGTGTTGCTGACCGGCGCCGTTTTTTCGATGAAATAGGGGAAGGTCATCTCCATTCCGGCCGAAACGGCGTTGAGTTCCTGCTTGACCTCCTGGATCAGGTCGGGGAAGATGGTCACACTCAAGTCATCCTGATATTTGTTCAGGATCTTGATGAAGGTGGAGACGCAGGTTTCCCGGTATGACCGCGGTAGGTTAACCCGCAGATCGATAGTTGCGACGGTATCCTGGTGGCCCCCCTTTTTCTGGCGGATCTTCACGGGATAGCTGATGTTTTCGATGCCGACACTCTTTAGTTTCATGACCGCGAATCTAACGTTTTTTTTTTATACTGTCCAGTCCGGCTTCTCGCGGACCGAATAAAAGGTAAGCGATCACAGGGCACCGAATTTGCTGTGTTATCGGCTTGCTCATGTACACCAGTACACATCGCAGGCCGATGCCTTGCATCTCCGGCACCCTGTGATCGCTTACCGGCTGGAAGATTTGCCAATCCTGGGCGGCTTATTCCGTGATTGGTTGCGTGTATCGGCCTGCTCATGTACACCGGTTCACATCGCAGGCCGATGCCTTGCATCTCCAGCACCCTGTGATCGCTTACCGGCTGGGAGATTGGCTAATCCTGGGCGGCTTATCTCGTGACTGGTTACGTGTATCGGGTCTGCTCATGTACACCGGTACACCTCGCAGGCCGATGCCTTGCATCTCCGGTACCCTGCAACCGCTTACTGGATGGGAGATGGGCCGAAACTTGGCGCCTTATCCTGTGATCGGTGGCAATAAAAGAGCGCTCTTGGCGCGGCTGGTGGAGCCATTTCTGGAAGTGGCAATGCAATTATGTTAAAGTGATCTTGATTATGGCGATGGATTTTTAAATTGAGTGAAAGCGATCAGGAAAAAAAGATCAGGGTCGACAAGTGGTTGTGGGCGGCCAGGTTCTTCAAGACCAGGGCTTTAGCCGCCCAGGCCGTTACCGGCGGGCATGTGCATGTTAACGGCGAGCGGGTCAAGCCGGCCAGGCCGGTCAAAAGCGGCGATGAATTAAGGATCACCCGGGGTAACGACGAATTTGTGGTTTTCGTCACCGCTCTGCATGACCGTCGGGGCCCTGCGGCCCTGGCCCGGACCCTTTACGAGGAAACCGAGGCCAGTATCGCGGCGCGGCTCAAAGGGCGGGAAGAGCGGCGGCTCATGGCTACGACCGGCGGCAAGGGTCCGTTGCGCAAACCGGGGAAGAGGGATCGGCGTCTGATTAGAAAGTTTGTCAGGAATACCGATGGCGATTGATCAGGTCCCACCGGGAATATGGCGGCGCGTTGCCTGAACTGGTTCGATTTTAGAGTTTTTGCGAACTCATCAACTTTGAATTTTGTTTTTTTAAGGAGAATTAATTATGCGGAAGATCGAAAGGGCGCTTATCAGTCTCACCGATAAATCGGGCATCGAGCATTTTGCCCGGCAGCTACAGGAACTTGGGGTGGAAATTCTCTCCACCGGCGGAACCGCCAAAAAAATGCGCGAAGAGGGTATAACGGTCAAGGATGTCTCCGAGTTCACCGGTTTCCCGGAAATGCTGGACGGCCGGGTCAAGACCCTGCATCCCAAAGTGCATGGCGGTATTCTGGCCCGGAAGACCAATCCCGACCACTTGGCCCAGATGGACGCCCACGGCCTCCAGCCCATCGATCTGGTCGCCGTCAACCTGTACGCCTTCGAGAAGACCATTGCCGACCCCAATTGTTCCCTTGCCGATGCCATCGAGAACATCGACATCGGCGGGCCGGCCATGCTTCGTTCCGCCGCCAAAAACTATTCAGACGTCACCGTGCTGATCGATCCGGGCGATTATCCCCAGGTTATCAGCGAGATCAAGGAAACCGGCAACACCACCCGCAAGACCAGGTTCCGGTTGGCCGCCAAGGTATTCGCCCTTACCAGCCGTTACGACATGGCGATCTCCACCTGGCTGGACAAGGTGGATGTCGATAACCACCCTGATCTTAGTTAGGAAAAGGTGCAAGGTTCAAGGGACAAGCTGCAAGGAAAACTATAAGTCTTGAATCTTGAATCTTGAATCTTGAGTCTGCTTTAAGGGAGTAAGGCATGAAAATGGCGGTATTGTTGTCCGGTAGCGGCCGGACTCTGGATAATTTTCACGAAAAAATCGAGAACGGGGAAATGCTTGGCTCGATCGAAGTGGTTATTTCCAACGTCGAGAATGTACTCGGCCTCGAAAAGGCGGTTAAATACGGCTATCCGGCCTATCACGCCCCGGACAACGACGAGATCAACCGCATTATTGACGACTACGATGTCGATCTGATCCTCCTGGCCGGTTTCCTGAAGCTCTATCAACCGCCGCCGTCCCTGGGCCGATCGGTGTTGAACATCCACCCTTCGCTGATCCCCTCCTTTTGCGGGGCCGGCTATTACGGGATGCGCGTTCACCGGGCTGTTAAGGAGCGCGGCTTGAAGGTCTCCGGCTGCACGGTCCATTTTGCCAACGAGATTTACGATGAGGGGCCGATCGTAGTCCAGAGATGCGTACCGGTCGAGGATCCGGATAGCCCGGAAGATATTGCCGCCCGGGTTTTCGAAGCCGAATGCGAGGCTTTTCCGGAAGCGGTTAATCTGGTGATTGACAAGGGTATTGATTATTTCTGGAAATAACCTGAATCCGTGAGGGTTCGAAACGGTGCAGATGCAGGGCGGCAGGGTGAACCATGCCAATCCAGGGAAAAACGATTATTTAATACAATTACAAAATGATAAAGCTGAGTTGAGCAGCTTGTCTGCTCGTACGAAACTTATGCCCTGTGGGTATAAAGTGAAATTCCCCACGAAGCCGTCACGGATTCAGGTAAAAGAGAGGTCTGGAATAATGAAAAGTGAAAAACAGCAGATAATGACCGCCGCCGATATCGATCTGGCCCTGTCCAGAATCGCCCTCCAGATCGTGGAACGCAACCGTAACGTCAATAACCTGGCGATTGTCGGCATCCATACCGGCGGTGTCTATCTGGCCGAGCGGATCAAGGAGTTGATCAAAAACCGGGAGAACGTCGAGGTGCCGTTCGGCAGTCTCGATATCACCCTCTACCGGGATGACTGGAGCATGGCGAGCCAGAGTCCGGTGGTCAAGACTACCGATTTGAACTTTCCGGTTGAGTGCTGCACCATGGTTTTGGTCGATGATGTCCTGTTCACCGGCCGCACCATCCGGGCGGCACTTGATGCCATCATGGATTTCGGGCGGCCTATGGTTATTCAGCTAGCGGTTCTGGTTGACCGGGGCGGGCGCGAACTCCCGATTCAACCCGATTTCGTCGGCATGCATGTCAATGTCGAGGATAATGAACGGATCGATGTCCTTCTTAAAGAGAGGGCGGGGGGCGATGAAGTGATTCTGGAGTCTCGTTGATTCGTCGCTTTATCCATTGGTTGATTGTCGGCTGAAATCAGTTTTTTGATTTTTTTTCGCGAACTCGTCAGGATTCGGTGAAATGGTCAAATCGGAAAAGTTATCCAGAGACCTGGGCTATATTCGCCAACGGGTCAGGAAAAAGGCGGCTGATTACCAGACCTATCATTTTAGCCGCCGGCAGAACGATATTCTCAAGACTTTTTTTGACCTTGCCCAGGAGTTTGACACTCTCCAGGATTTTTACCGGATTTGCGTGGCGGTCCCCAGTCTTTATCTCGATCTTCAGGTCAGGCTCTATCTCTTCGATATCAACATCGACAAACTTCAACTGATCTGCGATTCCCAAAAAGGTTTGCATCCCGAGCCGAGTCCTGCTCCGGCCTATCTGGAACCGAGCACGGCTCCCTACGAGCACGGGGATTCATACCTGGTCCCGATTGCCCGGAAGCATTACGATTCGGAAGACACCCCGGTCCATTTCCTGCAAAACCGGCTGTTGGGGATGCTTGAAGTCTTACCCCGAGGGGAGATGACGGCGGCCGATTATCTGTTTTTCGCCAAGTACACCAACCGAATCGCCTACAACCTCCATAATCGTCGCCTGGTCCAACAGAATATCCGTCACCTGGAATTCATTAACAATCTGGTCATGGATATCGAACACAATGTCATTATTCCCAACATGTATTTTCGGCATCTGTTCAACCAGCTTCGCAGGCACATCGACAGTTTCTCCGGAATTATCCAAGAACTGCCCGAGGGTGAAAAGCAGCCTGCCGATCAAGATGTCCGAGAGCGGTTGCGGGCCATCCAGGAGGAACTTTCGAAAAATCATCGGCAGCTGCTGGACCATCATGCCAACACCTCGCTTTTCCTGGAGAGTCTGTTCCGGCGGGATCATTTCAAGAAAGGCCATCTGGTCCTTAAAACCAGGCTCTGCTCGGTCGAATCGGAAATCATCCAGCCCCAGCTCGAAAATTACCTGAAACGTTTCGAACTCTATGGGATCGAAGTGGAACATCCCACCGGCATGGAGGAGGAAGTTTATCTGACCGTCGATATCGGTTTGCTCTCCCAGGTTTATGCCAACCTTTTCTCGAACGGGGTGAAGTACACCGCGGAGATTACCAGAAAAGACGGCATCAGGCGCAAGGCCCTGGCCTATGGCTGGGAATTCCGTCCCGACTTTTTCGGCCCGGGGATGTCCGGCATCAAGTTTAATGTATTTACCACCGGCCCCCATCTTCGGCGGGATGAGTTATCCAGGATCTTCGAAGACGGTTTCCGGGGCGCCAATGCCGGCGACAGCCCGGGGACCGGGCACGGGCTTTCCTTCATCAAGCAGGTGGTCGAGATCCATGGCGGCCGGGTCGGATGCGAGCAGGTGGAGGAGGGCAATAATTTCTTCTTCGTCCTGCCGCTGCCGCCGCCGCTCGCCACTCTCGATTCCGTGTAAGCGGTCACCCGGTGATTTGAATGTATCCCGTGACCACTTGCGATTCCATTAAGCACGATCTCTTACCGGCTGAAAGATTGGCCAATGGGCGGCTTATGATCGTCGCCAACCGAGGAGTGCCGATTGATTCCGCTTAGAGACAATATCCCGGCCCGCCGCCTGCCGGCGGTCAACTCCGGACTGATTCTGGTCAATGTCCTGTTTTTCATCTTCGAACTTCAGCTGGGCCCCGGCCTGGATCCTTTCATCCGGACCTACGGTTTCGTGCCGGCCCGGTTCATGGCCGCCCAGAGCGAGAATTTCCTTGATTTCGAACGGTTCATTCCGGTCTATTCATCGATGTTTCTGCACGGCGGCTTTCTGCATCTGATCGCCAATATGTGGATGCTGTGGATCTTCGGCGACAATGTTGAAGACAGTATGGGCCCAAGTCGCTATCTGGTCTTCTATCTGTTGTGCGGAACGGTTTCCGTTCTGGCCCAAACCATGGCGAGCCCCTCTTCGCCGGTGCCTCTGGTCGGGGCCAGCGGCGCGATCGCCGGGGTGCTTGGCGCGTATTTTCTCTTATATCCCGGAGCCAGAATCCTCACCCTTGTCCCGGTCTTCTTTTTCTTTTACCTGATCGAACTGCCGGCCTTTCTCTTTCTGGGCTTCTGGATTCTTCTTCAGTTCATGCAGGGCTTCTCTACTTATATGGCGACGACCGAGGGGAGCGGGGCGGGGGGGATAGCCTGGTGGGCCCATATCGGTGGTTTTGCGGCTGGAGTTCTGCTGATCCACCTGTTTAAGGAAAATCCGAAGGTCAAGGGCGGTGCTGAGAATCCGTCTGGACGATAACTCGAAAATTCTATAATTGGCCGGTTATGCTTCGCTGAATCGCTGGCCTCGATTTATTGGTTTGATCCTGAATCCGTGACCGCTAAGTGCATTGATTCACGATATGTTGCTGTTTTTACTTCAAATAAAGAGATCAACATCGTTGCCGCCTTGCATCTGCACTGTTCTCGAACGCTCATGGATTCAAGCCTGCAAGGTATCCGCTTATCCTGAGCCTGTCGAAAAAAGTTTTTTTTTGGATTTTTATGAAATTGTCATGATTGCGGGCTACTTTTGTCGTTTGGGTTACGGATTTTCAAAAAAGCCCGGTAGAAAGTTGCCGGTTCCTCTCCGGGCAATTGCCGTTCCCTCCCCATATGCCGGTTCATTAGCTGGTTTGCCATGTTCTTGTTTTTATCGAGTTTGCTTGTCAAATCGCTAATAGTGACTACTCTGTAAGAAGATCGATATCGATAAAGTAATAATAGCGGGGTAAGACACGTGAAACATAAAATATTCAGTAAAGCGGTTGATCTGACCAGGGCGAACACCATCGTTTTTCACCTTTCCGATGGCGAGGCTCTTGCCTTGCCGGTTGAAAACATGGACGGCGATATGGAATTCGGCTTGGGCAGAGTTTGCGACACTTCGGAGTTTAACGGCGAGGTTCATTATTTTCCGCGCGGTAACGCCTGAGTCTCGATGATCTTCAAGTTGTTCGGCAAGGGGCGCGTCTTGAAAAAGGCGAGCCCCTTTTTTATGGTGCGCCCGGCAGGGCGCACCCACTTGGAGGTGCAAGTCCTCTACACACCCGACAGGGGGAAGTGTTAGCCGAACGGCAAGGTTACCATCGTGAGGTGTTGGCTGAAGGAAGCTGTAGGCAAAGCGCTGGCCCGACGAACAGAAATCGCATACGAGGCGTTCATGCCGGATGAGGAGGCCATTATCTCCAAAGTCCGATACCTGTACGGAAGGCATGTGCGTAAATGCGGCGGGCATAAGCGTGAAGGTGGGTGCGCATTACCCGGGGAGGTCTCATGTCATGCCTTTGTGCTACCGTTGTCGCGAGACGGCGGGATGTGGCGTGAGAAATCAGCCGAGGCCATAGTAGTCCGACTCGACCACGGATGAAGGGCCGAACTTTACGTTAAGGAATGGAATCTTGTGTTGTGCATGCGGCAAGAGGAGTAGAAGAGATGATTGAGATATCACCTGCTTGCGCGGAGAGTACCGGACGGAATCCGGGAGGGTATGCGTGAGTACGCCAAACCGCTCATTGACGGAAGACAACTCCATCCCTGAAGCTCGGAGTTTGATCGAGCGTGTGGTCGATCACGACAACATTGCATATGCCTGTCGTCGTGTCATGCGGAATAAGGGCGCCGCGGGGGTCGACAAGATGGAGGTCACCGCGCTTCCCGATTATCTGCGCCGCAACTGGGATATTATCAAGGAACAGTTGCTCAACGGGGATTACCGCCCCAAACCGGTTCTCCGGGTAGAGATACCCAAAGCTGACGGCGGCATGAGGATGTTGGGGATACCCACGGTTCTCGACCGCCTGATCCAGCAGGCCCTGCTTCAAATCCTCTCGCCTCAGTTTGATCCCTGCTTTTCGGAAAGGAGTTACGGTTTCCGTCGCGGCAGACATGCGGGTCAGGCGGTTCAACAAGCCCGATCTTACCAGCACAACGGTAAGCGCTGGGTTGTTGATATGGATTTGGCGCAATTTTTCGATGAAGTGAATCACGATATCCTGATGGGACGAATTGGCCGCAAGGTTGAAGACCGCAGGGTGCTTCGCCTGATCCGCGCCTATCTCGACGCAGGCGTTCTTGTCGGCGGTCTGGTGAGCCGTACGCCCAAGGGGACACCCCAGGGCGGGCCACTCTCCCCGCTATTGTCGAACATCATGCTCGACGATCTGGACAAGGAGCTTGAGGCCAGGGGGCACGATTTTTGTCGCTACGCCGACGACTGCAACATCTATGTCGGGAGCAAACGCGCCGGGGAACGTGTCCTTGTCTCCATCAGCCATTTTGTCGAAAATCGGCTCAAGCTGAAAGTGAACCGGAAGAAAAGTGCGGTAGCCCGGCCATGGAACCGTAAGTTTCTTGGCTATTCCTTCACCAACCACAAACTTTGCAGGATTCGAGTGGCTCTCAAGTCGCTCAAACGGTTCCGTAAGCACCTGAAGGGACTTTTTCGCAAAGGGAAGGGGAGAAACCTGACCTGGTTCATCCGGAAAGATCTTAACCCGGTATTGCGTGGCTGGATCAATTACTTCCGCCTGTCCGAGGTGAAAGGTTTCGCTGAAGAGCTTGATCAGTGGCTGCGAAGACGCCTCCGTCTGATTCTCTGGAGACAGTGGAAAAGACCGTGGAGACGCTTTCAGAACCTGATGAAGTTTGGAATATCCGAGCAACGAGCGGCCCGTTCCGCCTTCAATGGGCGTGGGCCATGGTATAATTCGGGAGCGTCACATATGAACCAAGCCCTTCCGAAGAAGTTCTTTGACCAGCTCGGCTTAGTGTCCACGCTTGAGAAACTGCTGAATTTCAGAACAGCATTAACGTAAGGAACCGCCGTGGTACGGAACCGTATGCCCGGTGGTGTGAGAGGCAGCGGGGGAGACCCCGCCGCCTACTCGATACAAAACTGACCAAAAGTCCGAGGAGATGGCGTTATTTTACCCACAGGGCATAAATTTCGTACGAGCAGGCAAGCTGCCCTACTCAGCTTTAAACTCGATCTGAAAACCGATGGGCATGTCCACACCACGCTTTGCCGGCACGCCTCGGGCTCCATGGAGGATTATGTTAAGGCTGCCTGCGACCGGGGCTTGAAAAGACTCTTCTTTCTTGAACATCTTGAGGTCGGGATTAATTACTTCGAGCGAACCTGGTTGACTCCCGGGGATTTTGATCATTATTTTGCCGAGGGCAGCCGGCTGCGGGAAAAGTACGGGGAGAAGATCTTCATCGGACTCGGGGTCGAGACGGGTTATAATCCTGAGCGGCCCGGGGAAATCCTTGAGAAACTGGCCGAGCGCCAATGGGACCGGATCGCGGTCGCCTTTCATTTCATGAGAATCGGCGACCGTCATTACAATCTGGTCAGCCGCAAACCTTATAATCTGGATGTTCTTGGCCGGGCCGGGGTGGCCAAGGTGGTTTCGGCATATTTCGATACCGTCTTGGAGGCGGTGGAAACCGTACCGGCCGAGGTCGTCTGTCATCTCGACGCGGTCTTGCGTTATCATCCGCAAATCCGTTTTGAACGGAGCCATTACCGCCAGATCGAGATGATTCTCGCGGCGATGAGCGAACGGGGCATGGCCCTGGAAGTCAATGTTTCCGGGTGTCGAATGCGCGAGGAGCCTTTTCCGGCCTTGGCTGTTATCGAGGAAGCAGTGCGGCGCAATATCCCGCTGGCGCTGGGCTCCGATGCCCATCGTCCTGAGGATGTGGGGCAATTCGGGGGATTGGCTGACCTCTTGGGGAAATCATCTCAACTTTCCGGGCTGCTGGAGTAAGGGCTGCTGGATTGAGTAGTGAAGATAAGGACGGTGAGGGACGAGGGGGGAAATCTTTTAGATCATTCCTTCTGGCTCCTGAATTCTGAATCCTGGCTTCTGTTTATCAGCGTCAGTCAAGCTCGATGGTTAGGGGGACCGCGTAGAGTTTCCGGGATATGGTCTCGGTCGAACCGAGGCGCCATTGCCCGCAGGACCCCTTGTCGCCGAGGTGTTCGTCTATTTTTGCGACGATGCCGGCGACGTTGATGATTGGGTGTCTGGAGAAGACCTCGGGCAATCCCTGGGTTAGGTGACAGGCCAGGCATTTGCCGGGGCGCTCCGAGAGATTCAGCTTGAAATTGAGAACTTTGCGGTCGGGACCATGACCTTCATAGCTAAGGCCGATGTCGTAAACTCCTTCCTCGATGTCGCCGTAAAGCGCTTCGAAAAATGCGTCGGTCCGGTCGTTGGGAAACAGCTGGGCCAGCAGTGTGTCAGTGAATATTTCCCTGAAGGTATCGCTTGTCATTTTTGCTCTTTGGTTTCTTTCTGGTTGGCTTCGGATGGGCGGCATTGAGAATAACAAGATAACTTGAAGGAGAAAGTGCGTCAATCCAATTTGTTCCGGTACACTCTCATTGCACCGCCTTGGCGCCTGTGGTAAAACTACGATCTTCCACCGAGACATAACCAGATGGGAAAACTGGCAAAAAACCGGTTATCACGGCAAATCGATTGGTTAAGCGTCTGGCTCGGAAAGGAGACTTAGGACTTTTTGCGAATTTATCAACCTTGATGAATTCGCAAAAGTTCAAAAATGGGATGGCTAAGCAAAAATCGTCAGATCCAAGGCGCGCGAATTTCGAGGAATGAAGCGTACTTCAGTACGCTGCAATGACGAGAAAATTTGCAGCAACGCCGGAGCTGGCGACTTTTTGCGACGCCATCAACCTTGAAAACGACTCTCTTTATAATGCAACCATCTCTTTTTCCTTCACAAAAGAAAGATCCCGTCGCCCGAGAAAGTTTCCGGGCCGGTGATCTGAACGGCGCCCAGCTGGAAGCGGCCACCTCGATGGGTGCGCCGATCCTGGTCATCGCCGGAGCCGGCACCGGTAAAACCCGCACCCTGGTTTACCGGATGGCCTACCTGATCGAACAGGGGGTAGAGGCCGATAATATCCTCCTCCTGACCTTTACCCGCAAGGCGGCCCAGGAGATGATCGAACGGGCCGCCGGTCTGATCAACGATCCCAGCCGGAAGGTCACCGGCGGCACCTTCCATGCCATGGCCAATATCCTCTTGCGGCGCTACGGCCATCATCTCGGTTATGCCCCTAATTTCACGATTCTCGATCGCTCCGACTCCGAGGGCATCATCAATTTGATTAAATCTTCCCTGGAGCTTGGCGGGTCCGGCAAACGCTTTCCCTCGAAAAAAGTGATCTGCAATCTTCTCTCCCGTTCGGTCAACAAGTGTACCGACGTCGAAACCGTCATCGCCGAGCAGTACAGCCATCTGGATGAATATCGGTCGGACCTGGAGAGGATCTTCGATGATTTCCGCAAGTTCAAACTTGAGCACGGCCTGATGGATTATGACGATCTGCTGGTCAATCTGCGGCGGGTGATGACCGAGTTTCCACAGGTGCGCGAGGAAGTTGCCGAACGTTTCAAACATGTCCTGGTTGATGAGTATCAGGATACCAACCTGATCCAGGCCGATATTGTCAGGCTGGTGGCGGCGGGCCATCAAAATGTCATGGTCGTCGGTGACGATTCCCAGTCAATCTACAGTTTTCGGGGCGCCGATTTTCGCAATATCATGGACTTCCCCAAGGTTTTTCCGGGGACCAGGATAGTGCGGCTCGAAGAGAATTATCGGAGCAGCCAGGCGATTTTATCGCTGACCAATGCCATTATCGACAAGGCCGAGGAGAAGTATACCAAAAAACTTTTCAGTAATATCGAAGGCGGCGCCAAACCGCGGCTCAATGGCACCCACGACGAATCGGCCCAGGCCCGTCTGGTGGCCGAGCGGATCGTCGAGTTGCGGGGCCGGGATGTCCCTGCCGATGAGATTGCCGTGCTGTTCCGTTCCGGTTTCCATTCATATAAGCTGGAGTTGGAGCTGACCAACCGGCAGGTACGGTTTGAAAAGAGGGGAGGGCAGAAGTTGACCGAATCGGCCCATACCAAGGACGTGCTTGCCTACCTGCGGGTGACCAGCAATCCCGACGATCGTCTCTCCTGGAACCGGATCCTGCTGCTGCTCGACAAGGTCGGTCCCAAGACGGCGCGCAATGTCCTCGACCGGATCCGGGCCACAGAGGATCCCCTGGTCGCGGTCCGCGATTTCCCGGCCGGCAAAAGCTGGCGGGGGGGGCTTGATAAACTGCTTGATCTGCTCACCAGGCTGCGGGCTCCCGGTCTCGAGCCGGTAGTGATTTTCGACATGGTGATGGAGTACTACCGGGAAATTTTCGAGCGAATCTATCATGATGACTATCCGACCAGAAGCCGCGATCTCGACCAGTTGCGCCAGCTGATCTCCGCGTACGGCGACCTGCAGTCCCTGATCGACGATACCACTCTTGATCCTCCCGAAGCGACCGATGATTCGTTGGGCGGTCGTCTGGACAACCCGCCGGCGCAAGTGATCCTCTCCACTATCCATTCCGCCAAGGGACTAGAATGGGACCATGTTTTCGTGATCAATCTGGCCGCCGGCCGTTTTCCGTCCTGCCAGCCGTTTATGAAGGCGGAATGGGAGGAGGAGCGGCGGATGTTTTATGTCGCCGCCACCCGGGCCCGTAAGATGCTCTATCTTTCCTATCCCCGGGAGGTGATGTCCTTCGATCGGCAGAGCCCGGCCGGCGGCATGTCGCCTTTTCTGGCCGAGCTTTCTCCGGCCCTGCTGGACGGCGGCGCAAGCGGTGGGGTTGCGGATGTCGGTCGAAACAGGCCCTCCCCGGCCAGTCGGCAGGACGGAGGCAAGGGTGGCGAGAGAAGACCGGATATCAATCTCCTGGTTGAAGGGGTCGCGGTCAGGCATCCTTTTTTCGGTGAGGGCAAGGTCGAGAAAAAGAGCGGTAAACGGTCCGTCGAGGTGTTTTTCTCCCGGCATGGCCGCAAGATCCTCCATCTCGATTATGCCAAACTGGAGATTATCGGGTGATGGATTACCGGCAGGCCTGGTCATATCTCGATGATCTGCAGTTTTTCAAGATCAAGCTGGGGCTTGATTCGATGCGCGCCTTTCTGGAGAGCGTCGGGCAGCCCCAGGAAAAATTACAGTTCATCCACGTGGCGGGCACCAACGGCAAGGGTTCAGTGGCGGCCCATCTGCTCGCGATTCTGGCCGAGGCCGGCTACCAAGTGGGTCTCTATACCTCGCCGCATCTTTCGTCGGTTCGGGAAAGGTTTAAAATCAACGAGGCCTATATTTCCGAGCAGGAATTTGCCGGCCATGCCACCGCGATCAGGGATTGCCTGGCCGGGCGGCAGATCACCTATTTCGAATTCACCACCGCCCTGGCCCTGCTCTGGTTTGCCGAGCGCCAGGTTGATCTGGTTATCCTGGAAGTGGGGCTGGGCGGCCGTCTCGACGCCACCAATGTCGTTACTCCCTTGGTCGGTATCATCACCAATGTCTCCATGGACCATGAAGCGCACTTGGGCAATACCCTGGCCGATGTGGCCCGCGAGAAGGCGGGGATTATCAAACCGGCCGTGCCGGTAATCTCCGGGGTGGCGCCGGATGAAAGTCTCGAGGTGGTGGAGAAAACCTGCCGTGAACGGAACGCCCCCCTCTACCTGGCCGGCCGCGATTTTTATCATGAGCCGGAAACCGGCGCCCTCTGGGGATATAGAGCTGTCGGCGCTACAGGTTCACTGACCGGCCTTCGGAGCGCTCTGGCGGGTGGCTATCAGCTGGCTAACGGCGCTATTGCCCTTGCCGCTCTGGAGATCCTCGCCGAAAAAGGTTTTCCGGTAGCCGAACAGACAATCCGGACCGCCTTGCCCAAGGTCAGCTGGCCCGGCCGTCTGGAGAGTTTCTGCCTGAGTGAACCGGACCTGGAAAAAATTGACTGTCCCCGGGAAAATCCGGGCGGCTCCGGCTACCGGCGCTACCTGCTGGACGGCGCCCACAATCCCGCCGGCGTCGAATCCCTGGCCGGCTATCTGCGCGGCCGGGACGATTTCGATAAACTCGTCATGGTCTGGGCCACTATGGCCGACAAGGACTATTGCTCTTCCCTGGCAACGGTTGCCTCCCTGTGCGATATCCTGATCTTCACCAGACCGGAAGAGGAACGCTCCGCGCCCCCCGAGGTTTTGGCCGCCGCTTTACCCGCGGAATATCGAGGGAAAGCCGTCTGCGTCGATGGGGTCGGAAACGCCCTGGCCAAGGCCCGGCAAATCACCGGCGGCGACGATTTGATCTGTGTGGCCGGTTCTCTTTATCTGGTCGGCGCGGCCCGGCAGATCCTCTTGGGAGAACTGATCGGATGAGTTGGGACGAAGGAATATCTTTTGCCGGCATCGATGATGACACCCTTCGTCGTGAGAAGGCCAAGGCACGTGAGCTCCGCAAGAGCCGCTGGTGGCGGAACAAGATCGGCGAGGGGCGCTGCTATTACTGCGGCGGACAGACTCCGCCGGCGAAATTGACCATGGACCATGTGGTACCCCTGACCAGGGGAGGCGCCAGCACCAAAAACAACCTGGCCCCCTCCTGCAAGGAGTGCAATACCAGAAAGAAAACCATGCTTCCCCAGGAATGGCAGGATTATATGGATGATTGCCGGGAAAAGGGGAGCAGTGTAAAGGATAGTTGATCGGGAATTCGGGCGGGAGGTTTGGCAGGGGACGCGGCTGCTATTGATCGGGAGCGGATACGCAGTCGGGGCAGAGACCGCTGTAGGAGATGTGGTGGCTGTCTATCCGATATCCGCTGATTTTTTCCGCCTCTTTTTCCAGCTCGGGCTTTAATTCGATAGGCGCATCGTCAACCCGGCCGCACCGGCTGCAATTGATGTGGTAATGGGGTTCGGGATTGCCGTCGAATCTTTTATGGGGCTCACCGAAGTCCAGTTTTTGGATGGTCCGGCAGCTGCTCAGCAGCTCAAGATTACGGTACACCGTGCCGAGACTGACGTTAGGCAGTTTTTTTCTGACTATGTCGTAGACATCGCTGGCGGTCGGATGGAAGTAAATCTTGGACAATTCTTCCAGAATTACCCTGCGCTGGTTGGTCATACGTAGTATTTTTTTCGTTGTTTTTTCTTTCATTTCACGGCTCTTATCGGTTGAGAAAAGGACCTACCTTCATACCATACAACTTGCCTTTAATCAATGAATGGTCAGTTTTGCCGAGCTTAGTTGCTTTTTTCGGAAAATTCATCAAAAAAATCATATTGGTTGCTATAAAGTTTGGCAGACCCGCAAAAAAGTCAGGGGATGGCGACGCCATCGGTAATGTAATTGATCAGCGAACATGCGACCAGGCCCAGTCCTGTTTATCAACTGAAAGCGATAACCACAGGCTGTGGTGTTGGCATGCCCGATCTTGAATCAGGAGCGTTTGTTCAGTAATCCCCCAGGCAGATGCCTATCTCTCTGGCGGTCATTACCTTGTCGCTGTTGAGCGGCACCTTTTTCCTTTCCCTGATGGCGTCGGCCAGGGGCACGGCTTCCATTTCGCCGTTGACCAGGGATACCATCTGGTCGAATTGGCTATTCTCCGCCATCCTCACGGCCGCCGCGCCAAAGCGCAGGGCGAGGAGGCGGTCGAAGGTGGTAGGCGAGCCGCCGCGCTGGAGGTGGCCGAGGACCAACGATCGGGTATCTTTGCCGGAGCTTTCCCTAACTTTCGCCGCCACCCATTCACCAATGCCGCCGAGCAGGAGTTCCTGGCGGCCGATCTCGCTTTGTTCCGTCTTTTTGTGGATTTTTCCAGATTCCTCGGCACTGGCCCCTTCGGCTACCACTATGATGGTGTAAAGTTTGCCGTCAAGTTCGTTGTCGGCGATTTTGCGGGAAATAGTTTTGATATTGAAGGGAATTTCGGGGATCAGGATGACATCCGCCCCCCCGGAGATCCCGGAACTTAGGGCTATCCAGCCCGAATCCCGTCCCATCACTTCAACGACCATGACCCGGTCATGGGATTTCGCGGTCGAGTGGAGCTTGTCTATTGCCTCGGTGGCGGTCGAGACGGCGGTATCGAAACCGAAGGTCATCTGGGTTGCTTCCAGGTCATTGTCGATGGTCTTGGGGACGCCGATTACCGGCATTCCTTTCTCAACCGCGAACCTGTGGGCTATCTCCAGACTGCCGTCCCCGCCGACCGCTATATGGCACGAAAAGCCCATTCTGGTAAAATTGGTCATGATCCGATCGGAAATATCTCTTAACAGGATTTCTCCGGCCTCGTTTTCCACCGGCATCGCAAAGGGATTGCCTTTGTTGGTTGAACCAAGGATGGTGCCTCCCGTGGAGGTTATATCCCTAACCTGATCGGCGGTGAGCCTGATCAGCTCGTCGGGTTCAATGAGCCCCCGGTAGCCGCTTTTGCTTCCGTAGACTTCCCAGCCCCGGGCCAGGGAGGATTTCACCACCGAATATATTACGGCGTTAAGTCCGGGCGCATCTCCGCCGCCGGTTGAGATCACGATTCTGTTCATGTCGGATTTCCTGTGTTTTTTTGATATGGAGTTTTTTGGTCCCAATGAATAATTTATCAAAAAATCGGGGTTGCGATTAGCAAAAAAGGTATTCTCTGGTAAATTATTTAAACAATTTCTTAAGACGCATCATTGACAGTTTCCCTAAGAGATATATATAGTATAGCATAATGTTTATAAGGTATTTATTTCCTGACTTCGATAGTGCGCTTGTTTGTAAAGCATGGTCGGGTATTATGCAGATTTTTGCCCTGGGCATTAAAATTTTGTTTTCATATTATTAATACAGTTGGAGGGTTTGACAATGTTGGAAGTTACCGATTTGGCAGTATCCAATCTGAAGGATTACATGGCGCAGAACAGTGTCGATTCCGCTTTGCGGGTCGCCTTGATGCAGGGCGGCTGAGCTGGTCCCTCTTTGGGATTGGCTCTGGATGAGCCAAAAGATAACGACACGAAAATGGAACAGGATGGACTCACCTTTCTGGTGGACAACGACTTAATGAAGGATTGCGGAGATATCAAGGTTGATTTTGTCGAGAGCGGCATGAGATCCGGATTTTCGATATCATCCACGATCCCGGTCAGCGGCGCCGGCGGCAGTTGCAGCAGCGGCAGCTGCGGGTCCGGATGCGGCTGATTCAGCAACTGGATATTTATTAGAAACCACGGCCTCCCGTCTTTTGCGAAAAGACGGGAGGTTTTTTTTAAAATCGGTTACAGGCATGCACGTTTCCTGGGCGGATAATATCGTGATCGGTTGCGATTAATGTGGCCCGGCGTTTGCTGTTTGGCCGGATTCCAGAGGGACTGCCTTGAAAACTTTTCTGCCGGCCACGGCCTCCTCAATTCTGATGGCGTCGCAAAAAGTTTCGGGATGGCTAAGCAAAAATCGTCAGATCCAAGGCGCGCGAATTTCGAGGAATGAAGCGTACTTCAGTACGCTGCAATGACGAGAAAATTTGCAGCAACGCGGGAGCTGGCGACTTTTTGCGACGCCATCAATTCTGAATTCCAGTGAGATCAATAAATGACGAAACCCCTCGATAACGCCCAGGGTCGAATCCTGATTGTAACTGCCAGAAAAGCCATTATGGAAGAGTTGCACCTTCCCGTCCCCGCCGAAGAGCCGCAAATGTCAGAGGAAGATTTGCAGGCCCCGGTATTCCGGGAGAAATTGGGAGTATTTGTCACCTTGCACCTCGAGGGGCAGCTGCGCGGCTGTATCGGCAGCCTGGTCGGAACCCAGCCCCTGATCGACGGAGTGAGGGAAAACGCGGTCAACGCCGCCTTCAACGATTACCGTTTCAGCCGGGTAACGCCAGAGGAATTGGCCAGGATCGATATCGAGGTCAGCGTTCTTTCAGAGCCGCAACCCATGCACTACGATGACGGCAATGATCTTATCTGCCGCTTGCGTCCGGGCCTCGATGGCGTCATCATTCGACTGGGAGAGGCGACGGCTACATTTTTACCCCAAGTATGGAAACAGCTCCCCGATCCCGCCGAATTTCTCTCCCATCTGTGTCTGAAAGCCGGTCTGCCGGTCGACGAATGGCGCCGGGGTAAGCTTGCAGTCGGAACTTATCAGGTTCAGTCCTTCGCCGAGCAGGATCATGGGGATTGATACAAACCCGCAAAAAGTTAAAGCTGAGTTGAGCAGCTTGCCTGCTCGTACGAAACTTATGCCTTGTGGGTAAAACAGGATGGCTAAGCAAAAATCGTCAGATCCAAGGCGCGCGAATTTCGAGGAATGAAGCGTACTTCAGTACGCTGCAATGACGAGACAATTTGCAGCAACGCGGGAGCTGGCGTTTTTTGCGACGCCATCATTAAAATGACCGACATTGATAATAACATAATCAAAAATGCACAGCTGATCAGGACCGCTTCGGTGGTCTCGGTGACTGTTGCCCTGGTTCTGCTGCTGGTCAAGACATGGATCTGGCTGCTTACCGGTTCCCTTAGCGTGCTGGCCTCCATGGCTGATTCCCTGCTTGACGGAGCCGCTTCGACTATTAATCTGCTGGCGATCCGCTACTCCCAGAAAACCGCCGACAGCGATCATCCCTTCGGTCACGGCAAGGCCGAATACCTGGCCGGCCTCGGACAGTCTTTGTTTATTGCCGGCTCCGCCCTTTTCATTCTTATCCAGGCGGTAAGGCGAGTCATCGACCCTCTTCCCCTTGAGGTCGGCGGATTCAGTATAGGGGTGATGATCTTTGCGCTGCTGCTTACCGCCGGCCTGGTCTTGTTTCAACGCATGGTGGTGCGGCGGACCGGCAGTATGGCCATTAAGGCCGATTCGTTGCACTATTCCGCCGATCTGTTCACCAACCTGGGTACCGTCCTGGCTCTGGCCCTGGCCGCCATGGGTTGGGCGGTTCTCGATCCGCTGATTGCCGTCGCGATCGCTCTGGTGGTTCTCTATAACGCCTGGCGGATTGGTTACGATTCCAGCCAGTTTCTGTTGGACTGCAAGTTGCCGCCCGAGCTTGAAAAACGGATTTTCGCGGTTGCCATGGCAAACGAAGGGGTTGAGGGAGTCCATGACATCCGAACCCGCCTTTCCGGCCAGACCAAGATTATTCAGCTTCATCTTGAAATGAAGGGGGACATGCTCCTGGCCGAGTCGCACCGGATTGCCAAGGAGGTGGAGAACGAGATTTGCAAGATTGCTCCGGGCGCCGATATCATTATCCATCAGGATCCCTGCCGGGAGGAGAGTGGATGAACGGGAAAGGCGGAGATAGCCCCTTCCTGCGGAAAGCGATTATTACGGGCGCCGCCGCTTTCGGGGCAACCCTCGTCTTCCGCGCCGTCCGGCTGGTTGCCACGGCCTTGATGCTTGGCGTCCGGGGCGGTAAAAAGAAAAACTCCCCGCCAGCCGATTAAGGGGTAGGAGAGCCGTCTCTGGCCGTTTCGGCAAAATGGTTCTGTTGGAAGAGTTGAAAATTCGGCGGTAATTCCGAAACTAAATCGGAAGTTGCTTTTTGGGTAGGGTGATGATATAAATCCTCTGCTGTCAAGCTTTGTGAAGATTTTGCCTGGGTGGCGGAACTGGTAGACGCAAGGGACTTAAAATCCCTCGGGGCTTGCCCCGTGCGAGTTCGATTCTCGCCCTAGGCACCATGCAGGATTAAGGGCCCATCTGTTGAGTCATAACAGCTGGGCCCTTTTTGATTGGAAGCCGACGCCTTGATTCTAAGCTGATCGCTGAATCGGGTGTGTTACAGGTCGCGACGGCCTGGCTTCAGCCGGAATCCGCAACGGGAAGGACCTTGAAAGCCGGAGGTTCCCCGATGAAAGAAGGCTTGGGCAAGAATTTAACCGGATAAACCTTGGGCAAATCCAAATGGCTGAGTGCCGGTTATTCTCTCAGGATATTTTGCCGGTGCCAGGAAAGATTATCCTGGGAGGGGCGGAACGATTCCGGCTTGATTTTGGTAATGCCCCTGTCCTTGAAAATCAGCATGTGGGCGGGTAGATTTCCGTTCAGTCTTATTGCGGCCGGGATTAACACTTCATATTTCTCGCCGATCCCGATCAAGCCGTTTTCGAAGGACCAGCCGCACATTCTGCATAGGGCCAAGCCGTTGTTCGGATGGTCGCTGCCGCCGACCCGCTGGGGGATAATCCGATTGACGCCGACGGCGGATTGTCCTTCGAGGGTCATCATCTTAATGCCGCAGGTTGCGCAGCGATGTCCATACAGCTCCAGGAGCGCCGAGTCGAAACCGAGGGCGGCTATTCTCCGGTTTATCTCCTCGCCCCGGCCGGTTTTTATGGTCGGAGCCACCGCCTCGCTCAATAACTCCTTGCGGTAGATGGCGGCGGCGTGATTTATCAGGGCAGTGTCCATCAGGGGCTGCTGGAGGTCGGAGGCGAAGTAGTTCGAAATCAGGGTTTCCCGCAGTTTTTTTCTGGATTTCTGATCGGTCAGGAGGGGGAGGGTGGCCGGGTCGATTATGGCACCGAGGTAGCTGTTGTGAAGTTGCCCCATGGTGTCGATCGGCAGCTGGCCGGCCGCTTCCGTCTGGCCCGTCATATTCCAGAATCCCTCAGTTTCGACTTCGAGAAAAGTCGCGGCCAGTCTGTTGTCGGAAAACGAGGGGGAGACGGTTTCCCAGTAGCGATTATAGGTTTCGGCAAGTTCGTGGGAGAGTTCCACGAGATTTTCTTTCAGGGCGCCGGTGGCGGCCAGATCGATTACGGAAAGGAGCAGCAGCGGTTTGCCGGGGTACCGGAAAGCGGTACTTTCGCCCCAGTTGTCCCTCTCCGGAGGAATTTGCAGATTGGCGAATTTTTCCAGGCAGCTGTTGAGAGCTTTGTCCATTATCCGACCGTTTGCGGCTGATTGGAACCGGTGCTTGCCGGGTTCCTCTTCAGCCTCTTTTTTAATGAGCGGAAACCAAGTTTGTAAACGTTTTGGCTTAGATTGTCAATTTTGACAAGTTCGCAAAAAGTCAAAATGGGATGGCGAAGCGATCAATGATGGCACTCGCCGGCCATGGGGAAATCCCGAAGAACACCGGGGAGCTGTTGCCTGGAAGGTTGATGGGCTTAGTCTTCCGCTTGCGGAATATCCGCCATCTCGGGCTTTTTGCCGGTTTTCTTCCGGTAGAATTGCATTATTTTTTTGGTGGTGATCGGGAACAGGCCCAGAATGGCAAAGGAGATGATCAGACTCGGCGAAAAGATATCCTTCAAGGCTTCGATCCGGGCCAGTTCCTTGCCGGCATTGACGTAAACCAGAGTACCCGGCAGCATCCCCAGCTGGGAGATCCAGTAAAAGGTGCGGATCTTCATGCCGGTAAGCCCCATGACCAGGTTGATTATGAAGAACGGGAAAACCGGGATCAGCCGCACCGTGAAAAGGTAGAAGGCCCCCTCTTTCTCGATGCCCTTATTGATGGCGGCGAGCTGTTTTTTGAACCTGGCCTGGACCCAGTCCCGCAGCAGGAATCGGGAAACGATACAGGCCAGGGTGGCGCCGATGGTGCTGGCAAAGGAGACCACCACGGTGCCGATCGCGAGACCGAACAGGGCCCCGCCGGCCAGGGTCATGACCGCGGCGCCGGGCAGGGAGAGGGCGGTAACGATTATATAGATGACCGCGTAGCCGGTGATCACCGCTAACCGGTGCCCGGCGTACAGCTCGGCGAAATACTCCCGGGATTCCTTCAGGTAATCGAGGGTGAGATACTGCCCCAGATTCAAAGAGTAAAAGAGGACCACCGCGAGCAGAATTGCAACTACGATCGCTGTTCTTTCCAGGTTTTTCTTGGTCATCGGCGGACTCGCTTATTGTGTTAAGGTCGATGGCGTCGCAAAAAGTCAAAAGTTCCGTCATTGCGAGCGTAGCGACGCAATCCATTAACATGTAACTAGTTGAAATACTTGATTACTTCGTCGCTTTACTCCTCGCAATGACATGGCAAATCACGTTTTGCGACGCCATTAACCTAAACCTAGATGAACTCGCAAGAAGTCGCGAGCGCCACAATGTCATTTCGACCAAAGGGAGAATCTTAATAGTTCCAGTGGGTTAAAGAACTAGATTTCTCACATGCGTTCGAAATGACATCTTTTTGCGAACTCATCTAAGGTTGCTTACTTGGAATGATTATAGCACGGGACCGCCCCTAACCCCTCACTCCTCACTCTCCCACCCCCTCACCCCTGACCAAAGGCGGTTCCGGGAGCATCCGCTCTTCCGAAGGATTGCTCTCAAGTCCCTTGCGGAGCTTCAGGTGCCGTCCGGCCCGGCATCCTTGCTCGTAACTGTCAGGGTCCACCCGGGCTCCTCTGTTTCGGCCGCGTTTGAGTTTCGGATAGCGCGTCCCCACATAGCGCCGCACCGCCCGATCGTCGGTCACGGCCGGTAAACTTCCTTGCCGCTCCGCCGCTCCGGAAGCGGGCCCGGCGGTCGGCCGTCCCTCCTCTCTTTCTTTGGCCAGGCCTTCCCTGAATCCGTTCAATACCCCGAGCCAGTAAGAGTTTCGGCTGTTTTTAGGGGCACGGCCGCCCGCTTTTTGGCCCCGCCACATCAAGGGCAGGCGATCCATCAGGAAATGGTACACGTAGCCGGCGATCCGGACATTGTCGCTCCTGCCCATGATATCCAGGCATTTGTAGCTGGTCAGTTCCCGGGCTTCGAACAGCGGCGTAATGACGATCTCCACCCGGAAGTGGTCGATCAGCAGGGCGCAGATCGCCCGGTGGTAGCTTTGCAGCCGTTTCCTGCCGAGGTTGATCAAGAGGTTCACGCAAGGGGATCCCTCTTCGTCGCTTTCGAGATTTTCGCTAAGGTTGTACCTCTCCATCATCTGCCGGGCCTTGCGCATGGCCAGCAGGGCCTCGTGTTCATTGGCGGAGCCGGCAAGGGCCAGAAGTTTGCGAATCTTCTCGATTTTGCGTCCCTTCTCTCCGCCTGCCCGGCCCGGGTCACCATTTGGGCCGGAAGAGGGAAGCGGGCCCGCGGCGTTACGGTAGCCAGCGGCAAGGCCGAGCCGCTCGCAGGCCTTCTTGAACTCCGGGCCATGGCCCCGAGCGCTGCCCGTCTCTTCGCTCAGCAGCTGATGCGCCATTTCATGTTTAAGGACATTGACCACCGCATCCCAGGGGTGGTCGAGGAGCAGCCGCTTCGAGATGCAGATGGTTTTGGCCGAGGGCAGCCATTTCCCCCAATAACTCGCAACGTCAACCAGTTCGATCAGCGGCCTGCTCAGGGTGAGGCCGTATTGATAGCAGACCGCCTGATGTTCGTTCAGCAATTGGCGGGTCCAGGCCCTTAAAAAAAGGGGGTCCTCGCTTAACATCTTATGGGGGTTTCGGATAAATTGCGGTCCATTCTTTTTTGACCAGGAAAGCGGCAGTAAAAAATTTTAAAAACGGAAGGGACCCATTTGGCCCCGTGTATTTTCATTGATGAAAAAATGTGAATACTGTCTAATCCGATTGCCGGCAAAATTCAGCATTTTTTTTGAAAATATCCGGGGTTATTTCTGCCTGTCTACCTAACTGCAAAGGGCATAAAACATCCGGAATATTCGAGTTGTATCAAAGCTTTACGGTGGATAACTTCATTTGCAAATCGAGGGCAGTCACGCCACCCTCTCCACCCACAGCCGGCAACCGGATCTCAAGTTCCGGTGCAGCAGCGGCTTCGGCCTTGAAACGCAAAAGATCAACTCACTTTCGCGGACCGGGCCTTCCCGGCCCAATCCTGCCGGTTTTCAGCGGAAACGGTGAGAGGCCGGGATTAGAAGCCGTCAACCTTTCGGGCTAATTTGCGGTGAGGCCTGAGGATTCCCTGGTTTATCGGCGGCCCGGAAAAGCCTGTCAATTCGGTTGGCGCCGGGGATGATAATATTTTGTACTGATTTCAGACATAATACTTGCAAATAGAAGATGATTTCTGGTAATCTTTTTTTAACTTTCTACAACTTTAGGCGCGGAGTGGGATCCGCGATCGAGTCAAAAAGGTGTAGACCATACGGGGGAAAGCGATTTGGGGGCCAAAAAACGCATCTTTCACGTAATGAATCATTCAATTCACTGTGCAATTTCCAAATCTAAAAGTTTGTTTTGACTTTTAAGTTATCGGGGAATTTTGTCTGTTGGCGCTGACGGTGGATGTCAGGGTAGTGCAAAACAAGGGGGATTGACCATGAAGTCCAAGGCGGTTGTTTTCGGAACTCTGCTGATGTTGCTTTGTCTGACGGGGGACGGGGATGCTTTGATGCTCGATTATCCGCACAATGTTGATAACGGCATAAAATGCTACCATTGCCACAGTGCCGATCCTTCCACCGGCGATGATTACTGGTGGGACGGTTATGGCGGCAGCGATCTGGACGGATCCGTCTATAACTGGGTCTGTTATAACCGCTGTCACGCCGGAGATAATTCCTCCGATCCGAGCTTGACCCGCCGCGGGCCGGAAAAGGTGACCCACTCCACCACCACCACCGGTTCGGACAGTTATTCCTTCACCACCGAATGTATCGCCTGCCATGACCCCCATTTCCAGGAACAGATTAGATGGGCGGGTGGGGCTGCCAATGAATATATCTACGTGGCCAAGGGCCAATATGAATTTACTGTTGCAGGTCTAGCCCAACAAACCAACGCCGCCGATATTTATGACCCGGATAACCCCGGTTTTGTTGAAGGCGGCGCATACGATGGCTTGGGAGCGCCGCCCGATATCGGTACTTCTACCGTCGGAGTCACCCTCTACTCCTCCATTCCAGGGGAACCGCTGATTTTTCATCCCGCTACGGCGAATGTCGACTGGGTAAAGAAAGGCGAAAAAACGCTTGATCCTCTCACCGGTCTTGCCTGGAACGAGCGCGCCGGCGATCATTCCCGCGGCCTGATCCTGGTCGTCGACATCGACCCCAACGAAATCACTACGACCCGCACCCATGAGATCGTCGATATGGTGCCCCAGGGCGCCAATGATTACATTATGAAGGTCAAGGGCGATATTGTCACTCCTGGTCGAGTAGGCAACACCGTTAAGTTCGGCGTTGTCTACGGAAACCTGCTGGGCTACCAGGTTAAAACCCCCGAATTTTATTTAGACGATCAAAACCGTAAAAGATATCTGCGCCGTCCGGTCAAGTTCTTCAGTCCCAAATCGGTTCTCGACGATGGTTCCGGAAATCCGGGGGCGGGCGGCCCGGCCGATCTGACCCCCGGCGCGACCGAACCGGTCGGCATGTGCCAGGTCTGCCATACCATGACCAGTTCCTATAAAAGCACGGTCGAGGAGATCGCCCATCACGATGCCGACGGCAGACCCTGCGATGAATGTCATCAGATGGTCACCGGCGGCGAGCCGGTAGTCACCCATGCCCCTACGTTTATTGATATCGGCGCCGCCCTCTGCGCCGATTGCCACATCGGCTACGATACCAACCCCGACCTGGCCCATATCGGACGCGATGTCTATCTCGGTTGCCAGACCTGCCATACCGACCCCGCGGTGGATACGTATGGCGCGCCTTATCTGAGAACTACCGATGGTGTCGGCACACCGGCGGTCGAGCAAAGGGTTCCCTATATCAGCGATGGCACTATTCATGCCGCGGTTGACTGTACGGTTTGTCATAACGCCACTTACGGCTCGGGGGACTACACTCTGGGCCATCCCGCCACCGACGTCGGCGCGGCTCACGATACCGCCATGACCGCCCAGGCCTCCTGTGTCGACGCCTGCCACGGTACGTTGACCAATATCTCGCCGGGCAGCGAGATCGTCACCAACAGCGAAGTCCCCGGCGGTCACGCCGACAAATGCGAACTTTGCCATCTCACCGTAACTCCCTCGCCGGTCGAACTTACCGACGCCGCCCGTCCTGACTTGCAGCCCCATGCAGGCACCTTGTGCGGCGCCTGCCATACCGCTTATTTCGACGATCATAATCACGATCATACCGGACAGATAGGCAGCCATGTCGACTGTAACGGTTGTCACGATGCGATAGCCGGCTCCGCCGCGGACGCGATCACCGCGCCCTATGTGGGCGATACGGAAGTACATTATAATGCCGGCAATCCCTGCCAGACCTGTCATGACCCTGCTGACGGCACGCCGGTCGGCAGCGCCGCCACCGGCTGGGGAGCGACTTGGTCCTCGACCCTTACCGGCGACTGCACCACCTGCCATGGCGCCTATTTCACCTCGCATACCCATCACGGGAGCGCCGAAAACGATGTAACCTACAACGGGGTGAACGACAAAACCTTAAGTGGGACATCGTGCAGCACCTGCCATCAGGATTCCGCCGCCGGCACTGCCAGCCTCGATACCTGGAACGGCATCATCATCGAGCATGACACCAACGGACCCAAGGACGGTGATGTCGCCACCTGCGCCAAGTGTCACTCCTATGACCAGACCAACGGTGTATACAACACCATGGAACCGGTGACTGTGGCCAATGCCATCTCCAGCGGCAACCCGGCCACCTGCGCCACCTGCCATACCGCCAAGGCCGGGCCGAGCGCGGTCGATCACGGCGGTCATATCGCCTCCCATTTTCTATGGGGCGGCGACTGCGACGACTGCCACAGCGCGAACCCCGGTAATCCTCAGGAAGAGGTCGTTCTCGAAATCCACAGCGATAATTGCGCCTTGTGTCATTACGATCCCGACGGGGTCAAGGACGGCGACGCCACCAACAACTTCGACCGGATCGTAGGCGATCCGACCTTCGGCGTCGACGGCGATGCCACCGAGGTCGACGGCGTTACCTGGACCAAGAGTAATTCCACCTGCGAGACCTGCCATATAACGGCCACTCCGTTGATCAGCAAGCCCTCGATCCATCACGATACCGCCAATGCCGTCGCCACCCCGACCAGTGCCTGTACGACCGCCTGTCATAACACCACCACCGGCCATGCCGGCGATCACTTTACCGTGCCGCTGGTTGGGAATGTCGCTCCATGTCAAAGCTGTCATACCGCAACGGCCCCGACCAACGGCAACAACGTCCCGGTTAATCCGACGGCCGATCCGACCGGCGACAAGGTCCATGACTATTGCACTACCTGCCATGTGGTCGGAGCCGGAAATATCATCGAGCTGGTGGATCCGATACCTTTGGCCTATGTCACCACCATGGATAACCCCATAGGCACCGCCACCAATAACGGCGGCGGACCGTGCAGCGACTGCCATACCGCCTATTTCGACAGCCATACCCATGGGCATGACCTGACCAGCGTGGTCAACCCCTGCGAGGGCTGTCACGGCGCCACTGCCGCGCCCTTCGTCGCGACCGGCGGCGCCCACGCGACCAACGGCTGCGCGACCTGTCATGATCTTGATGCAACTCCGACCGGCTTGATAATCACCGGATCCAGCGCCGATGGCGCCACCGGCACCGAAGATTGTCAGGGCTGCCATACCGGCTACTTCGATAGTCATGACCACGGCACCACCGGCGGCACTGCCGAGCATCTGATCAGCCTTGGTGCGAGCAGTTGCGGTACTATCGATTGCCATGATGCCGACGGCGGCACCAATGCGCCTTCGACCGCTAATCCGCCTTATCTT
This sequence comes from Desulfobacterales bacterium, assembly GCA_024637225.1. Taxonomy (GTDB): domain Bacteria; phylum Desulfobacterota; class Desulfobulbia; order Desulfobulbales; family JAGXFP01; genus JAGXFP01. Next base: position 9,870 of record JAGXFP010000051.1, on the reverse strand, counting down.
GGCGTCGGCGAGGTACACGAAGCTTTAAGTTGCGGCAGCTGCCACGATCTGACCACCGACGGAAGCCCGAAAGCCTTGACCGCTGCCGCCAACTGGAACTCCGGCAGCGGAACCTGGGGTCAGGTATCCGGCGATTGCGAGGATTGTCATAACCAGGGCGATTTCAGCCTTATTCATCAGGGGTTGGGTTTGCCTGTGAATTTGCCAAATTTAACCGTCCTGCATAATACCGCAAACGGCGGTTCCGCGGTCGTTACCGAGGACAGCGGTTGCATAGTCTGCCATGACGGGGTAGGAAGCAGCGCCGCACCCGCCTCTAGTGTTGCCACCAGACCGTATATAAGCGCCGGCGAGGTTCATAATGGTGTCAGCGTCCCAGCAAGTTGCCAGAAATGTCACCAGGCCGACGGCACTATGATCTCGCCTGCCCCGGCTCTGGCGCTGAACCTCACCGACACCGGCGGAACCTGTACCGACTGTCACGGCGCTTATTTCGACAACCATACCCATCATAATGGGGGCGGAAATCAAGTTGCTATTGACCCTCTGCTGGACCTTTCTTACGCGGCGCCCGGCCAAACCTGCGGCAACTCATCCGGTGCTTCCTGTCATCACGACTACTCCGATAACAACGGCGGACAGTATCCGGATATGATTAACTGGATCACCATCCAGTGGGAACATGATCGGACTGACGGCACAAAGGACGGAGACGGCGCCTGTATCACCTGCCACAATGGTGATCAGCCGATTAGGGCCAGCAATATTGATCCTGCCTATGTCAGCCCAAACGACAGTATCCGTGGAGTTGTCAAGACCGGCTCAGCGGTCCATTGTCTCACCTGTCATAGCGACAAGGTGACCCCAGCGGTGCATGGCCTTGATCATATCGACCATCTTTTGGTTAATAATACCGGACAGTCGACTCTCGGTTGGCCGCCGATTATCCCGGACGCTGAATGTGTCACCTGCCATGTTGTGGTCGCAGACTATGCGGATGATGCCGAGGAAATTGCTGTGAATGCCCCTAACGATGTCATTATCGATATGCACAACAGAAACTGTGGTGCTTGTCATCGGAGCCAGCCTGAATTGAAAATCACACCATATGATCTTTCTGTCTTCGAACAAACTGATAGCGTGGTGGGGCTGCCAACCCCTGACGGGGCATTATGTACAGAATGCCATCAGTCCGGTATTACGATATCCAAGACTTTCCATGAGATGCTCTCCAGCGAAGCCCAGGTGATCGCCAGGCATGATTTGCTGGGTGATTCCGGGTCCGCTCCGAATGGTCCCGCTGACTGTTTGGCCTGTCATGCCGAGATGGTCGACGCCTCCAATGTCACCGAAAAACTCAACAGACATCAGACTTGCGAGAAATGCCATACCGCAAGCGGTTTGGCCGTTACAGTGATCGCTGATGGTTCGGAAAGTGCAACAACTCCGGCCAACCAACCGTGCGAGAACTGCCATAACATCAAGGACGATTTGATCGGCGGGCCCGGTTATCGTCTCCATGGCCTGATCGGGGATGCAGGGCCTAACGGAGTGGCCGACGAGCACGACAACCTGGCCGATTCCGGTCTTAGCGGCGACTGCTCCACCTCCGGCTGCCACGCGATGGGTAGCTTTACCGAAAAAATTGCCCTGCACGCCCAGGGTTGTCTGACCTGTCACGCCCCCGCCGCGCTTGCCATTGCCAATCCCGATCCCGATGGCTCCGTGGACGCCCTGGCTCAGGTCGATAATGGTCTGCCCCTCTCCAATGACGGTTATCCGGCCGGTAGTGATCTGCCGGTGAACTGCGACGACTGCCACGTTCAGGTCGGTTCCTTTAATATGCACGGCCTCGATAATCCCACCGCGGCCCCCGTCCATGATAAGTTGGCCGGTTCCAACACCCTTTCACCGGGCAGTGCCGAAGACTGCGAAACCTGCCATCCCGCCGGCACCTTCGAAACCCGCCTTGATCTGCATACCGGTGGTTGCGCCATGTGCCATGGCGTGGCGACCACTCCGGCCACCACCGCCATTAGTAATGGTATCGCCGGAACGACAATTAATTGCGAGACTTGTCATACCGGCGCCGGACAATATACCATGCACGGGATGGATGCCGCCGGTTCGACCGGAGTTCATGATAAGATTCAATCTCTTAACACGATCCCCGACGTTAACTGCAATCAATGCCATGACATGAGTACCCCCCAGAAGATCATCGAACTGCATACCAGTCCGTTGAATGTCGACTCTACCAGCGCGAAAGACTGTCTGAGTTGTCACCTTCCCGGACCGAGTACGGCCGATGACGTAATCAAGGCCGGTCAGGGTGGGGCGGCCGGTGCCACCCAGTACTGCTCCGGTTGCCACACCGGCTTAAATGTTTACAACATGCATGGTCTGGCCTTCGATGCCGATACCGGCGCGGCGCACGATCAACTCGATGTCTCCAGTAATGCCGGCAGCGGCACCAAGACCGATTGCGCCCAATGCCATAGCATGGGAACCCCGCAAATCCGTTTGGATATGCATGCGGCCGTCGGTTGTTCGATCTGCCATAATAACGGCGCTCTATACGAACCCGCCAATAGCATGATTACCGCCGCCTGGGACGACACCTTGCCCACCCCGGCCAAGTGCGAATTCTGCCATACCGGCACCAACTATACAAACCACAGTCTGACCGAGACCGATATTCCCCTGCAGAACATGCACGAGCAGCTGGTCGATCCGGTCGACGTCGGGGTGTCCTCCACCTGCGCCGCCTCCGGCTGCCACGATATGACCAGTCTGGCGACCAAGCTGGCCTTCCACGGCACTGACGACTGCCTGATCTGCCATTCCTCCAGCCAGCCGGCCGGCGTCCAGACCGCAATCAGCACCGGCACCACCCCGGGCGGCAGCAGTCCCGCACCCTGCGAGGAATGCCACAGTACCGCCGGCGGACTGCCTAATATCTCTTACGACTGGTACCTGCACGCCGATTATACCGGCGGCATCGATCATTCAACTATAGTTCTTACTCCGCAAGGCGCGGGCTTATCGCCGAGCGAGAGCTGTTCCAGCGCCGCCTGTCATGGCGGGGTGGCCGATACGGTTGTCCTGCATGACAGTATCGTCAACGGTTCATCCGGCGAAGGGCAGCCCTATCCGGAATGCTACGAGTGTCATGCGGCCGACGGCACTTTGCAGCCCGGCACCTCCGACAGTTACGTGGCGCCGTCCGCCGACTGCGCCGAATGCCACGGTAACTATTTCGATCAGCATGTCCTGAGAACCGCAGGCACCAACGGCCATGCCGGAATCGATACCAGCTATTACACGCCCGGCCTCAATGAGGATTGGACGGCCGACGGCGCAGGCTGCGGCGCCTGCCATAGCGATGCGACAACCATCAACGCCTTGTGGGATATGGCTATCTGGAACGGCGTTCTCTATGAACATGACTTGGGCGTCAAGGACGGCCTCGGGGCCTGCACGATCTGTCATGACTATAACGGCACCAACGGAGTTAATTACAATACCGTTCTCGGCGCGGACGCTACCGCGGCGATCGCGGCCGTTCCCGAAAACGTCACCTGCGGTTCCTGTCACGACGACAAGTCACAGGGCGGACCGACTCTGGGGGCCGAGTCTCACGGCGGCCATGCCGACAACCATTTCGGATGGGACGGCAACTGCGAAATCTGCCATCGACCTTCTTACCCGGCGGCTGTCGACAATGCGACCGATGCGGTGGTAAGGGTGGTTCATGCCGACGATTGCACCTTCTGCCATACTGGTTCGCCGGAGACTCGCGATAACGACGGAATCGGCGGCGCCCATGCCACGACCAACGGTCAGGACGGAGACGCCTTTCTGGCAGATGGTTCTGCTTCATATACAACTCCATTCGACCAGAGTGTGTATGTCTGCACCACCTGTCATCCGGGCGGTACCTATCCGTCTGGACCTGTCCATCACGACAGTGCAGAGTGGGATACCAATGTCGCGGGTGAGGCCTGTTCGAACTGTCATGGCGCCCGGGAAAACCATCACAATCTCACCACTGCTTACACAAGCTTTGTGCCTGCCGATGACGTCAGCCAGGCTTCTTATAGCACCGCTAACGAGTGTGATGAGTGTCATTATGATTTAACCTCTGCTGAAAAGGGAACCGCGGCGCTCGATACCTTTGTCGAGATCCTGCATGAGCATGATATCCAGACCGGCGGCATGGCCAGTGAAACAGCGAAGGATAACATCGGCGGTTGCGTTACCTGCCATAACTATATCACCGACTATGCCGAGTTGACCGGTGACGCGGGTACTCCCCCACAAGCCACTGTTGATTTGGTCGTAACCTATAATACGGTCGCTGCAACATCCTGCGTTGACTGCCATACCGCAAAAGAGCAGCCCAACGGTAAGCACGGCGGACATGATGCCGGGGCAGATTTCCTCTGGACGACTGCGAGCGAGCAGACCTGCGGTGACAACGGCAGGAGTGTTGCTGGGTCCTGCCACGGTAACGGGACAAGTAAACCTGATGTGGTCAGTGACGTCCACGGCGCAACTGCATTTGTGCCGGGGCGAGCTTATACGGAGTTCTCCTCTTCATGTGCTGTTTGCCACCAGCTTGACAATTATGCAGACGGTACATCGATCGGCGGCATCCTGGTCAATGGCTATGTTGGCGATGCGCGGACGACTGACCGCGGGGGCCCAGCCAATAATGGTGGACCGGGCAGCCATGACGATACCTGTATGACCTGCCACGGTTCTGATATACCCAGGATACATCATGAAAGGAATATGACCGATTCGGGCGGCAGAGGTATTGCCCAGGCCACTCTTGACGCCAACGGCACCCAATCCAACGTCCAGAACGGCTGGTGCTATCTCTGCCACAACGATAACAATTTCACAGTGGGCGGAGTGGGGCAGACCAATTACGATCTCTGGATGCCGGGTGGCCCGTCCCGGCCCGAGGTGAACAGGGGCCTCGCGAACGCCACCGAACAGAGGCCGGGTAAGACCCCCTGCGCCTTTTGCCATTTCGAGAACGAGACCACCTCGCTGAATGTATGGCGGATCAAGAAATTCGATCTCAATCAGATAATCGGGGCAACCACTTATGACGGTACCACCCTCGATTCGCCGATTCTCGAGACAGGCACCTATACCCATTTAATCCCCAATCGGGGCACGGATATCAATCTCGTCAATACCGGCGTCTGTCTGTACTGCCACGGCGACACCGGCAGCCGGCCGGTCAATTACCCCTATACCGGCCTGAAGGCCGACGGCAATCCGGTCTTTCCGCGCCATGCCCATAATAATGCCCTGATTACCGGCGATGAGACCAGCCAATACGAGATACCGCGGCTCAGGGTGGGTATCCACCCGGGCCATATCAGGTACCGGCTGATGTCGACCCGGCCCGCTCCCGCAGGCAACACCCTTGGAAACGCGGGATGGCCGATGAATGACCGGTTCAATAAAACCGGGATCTGGAACGTCAAGATTTATCAGGGGGAAGCCAACACTCAGGCCATCGGCAAGGACTCTGGTACCATCACCGGGACCCGGTTCACCACCCAGTGGGGAATAAGCAACTTGAAGGCGCTTAATGGTGGCGCGTTTAATACCGGCGGAACCTATGCACCGGTACCGACCCAGGTTGTGCCTTATACCATTAACCAGCCTAATTCCTACGGGAACTCGGTAGTGCCGATGAATCCCTAATATAAGGAGACCAGGTCGGTCTCTGGCGACCGGTTTGATCTCGAAACTACTTCGACCGAAAGGTTGTCGTCCCGACCGGGATGACAACCTTTTTGTCGTTGCGCCGGAAACAATTAGTTCGTAGAATCTGTGTCATCTGCTTAATGATTTGTCGAGCAATCAATTTTAGACCTCCGAATATCGGCGCGCTGAAACCGGGACTTTTTGCCGGCTGAGCTGTAAACAAACTAGTCGAGTAGTCTTTTCATTAACTGGCAGAAATGAATCTGAAGATTGCTCAACGGAATTTTTTGAAAAGATTTTTTTTTACGCATGTATGTGATTTTGACCGCAGGGGAAATCCCGTGGTCAGGTGCGGTAAGATTTCTCACATCCGTTCGAAATGACAGAGAACTGGTTTGGTGATAATCATTTCCAGAGAATGCATACCTTCTGGCCCCTGAACGATTACGACACTCGTAATATGTTATGATTGATATAACCCATCGCCGAATAATTCTTCCGGTCGCGGCCCTGTTTTTCCTTTCCGGTGTATGCGCGCTGGTTTATGAGGTGCTTTGGACCCGTTATCTGGCCGATCTGATGGGGGCTACTTCCCTGTCCCATCTGGTGGTGCTGATGACCTTTATGGGCGGTTTGTCTCTAGGCGCCATCCTGATCGGACGTTTGGTCGACTCGGGCCGCAACGGTCTGTTCTACTATGGTTGGCTGGAGGTCGGCATCGGCCTGTACGCGGTTGTTTTTCCGTTCCTGTACAATTCGCTTTCGGGGATATTCGATAATCTGGGGGGCGCTTTTTCTCCCGGAACCACAGGACTTCTCACCCTCAAGCTCTGCGTTTCTTTTTTACTTATCGCAGCGCCCGCGATTGCCATGGGCGGCACATTGCCGGCCGTAACCAGATACCTGACTGAATCCGAGGCCATTCTCCGGCGGAATATTTCCCTGCTGTACGCGGTAAACAGCCTGGGAGCGGTACTGGGCGTTCTGCTTGGCGGATTCTATATCGTTTATCGATACGGGATGGATGCGGGGTTGATCTATACCGGGATTTTCAATATCAGTCTCGGCGCAGCCGCGCTGGGGCTTGCCAGGTTTTTCGATCCCGGGGATGCGAACCCGGTAAAAGAAATAACGGGAGATGTTGATAGTAATTCGGAGAGAAGGTTAGACAGCCTGATCTATGATCCCGCCGTGGCGCGCAGGGCAGAAATAGCCGCCGGTCTGGCCGGTTTCGCCGGAATGGCCCTGCAATTCGCGTGGATCAGATATTTCGCCATCGTCCTGGGAGCCACCCACAGCGCTTTCGTTATGGTGGTGGCGGCCTTTATATTCGGAATCGGGCTGGGGGCGCTGGCGATACGCGGCAGATGGTTCAGGGATAATTCTCTTTATTCGGCAATCATCGCTGCTTTCCTGTTCATTACGTTTATTCTCACTCTGGGACTATTTCTCCATGACAGGGTTCCGTTTGAAATCAGCCGCTTTCTGGCGACTGTAATTAAAGAAACCCCTTTCGCCTGGCCGTTTTATCTTACTGTAAAATTCGGGATCTCTTTTCTGCTGATGCTGCCGGTTACCCTGGCGATGGGCATGATCCTGCCTTTATGCGTACGTATCGCCAGTCGCGGCAGCGGGCGGGTCGGTCACGATGTCGCCAGGGTTTATGCCATAAATACACTTGGAGCCTTATTGGGGATAGCGGTTACCGGCCAGCTTTTTTTCAGGTTATTCAGCCTGCCCCGTACCTTGCAGATTATTCTGCTGATCTATGCCGCCGCCGCGATTTTTCTTGCCTGGCATTACAATGGCAAGGGTCGCAAGTGGGTTCTGTCGGTTATTGCCGGCTTGATGGCGGCTCATTTCATTTTGTGGCAACCCTGGTCGCCATTGCAGCTTCATGTTAATCGATTGGGTCAGGTTTTCGAGTTCAAACCGCTGGCAAATTATAAGGAATACCAGGAGGATATAAATACCAGGGAATTGGTGGCGGAGATTAACGGACCCGATGTCGAGGCAGTCGTCACCATGTATACCAGCAATGTTCCCCCCTTTAAATCCTTAATGATTAACGGCAAGCCGGATGCCTCCAACGCGCCGATGTCCTCGGACATGAAGACCCAGGTGCTGCTGAGCCACCTGCCGATGCTTCTGCACCCGGATCCGCAGAATGTCTTCGTACTGGGGGTGGGTAGCGGCATTACCAGCGGGGAAGCCCTTAAATTTCCCGAAGTTGAAAATGTTACCACCGCCGAACTGGCCGCCGAGGTCTTCGAGGCGTCCAAATATTTCGCTGACGATAACAATCGCTACTGGGAGAATCCCAAACACCGGATGGTGATCGATGACGGTAAGACTTTCCTGCGCCTTAATCTGGAAAAATTCGATGTGATCTCCATGGAGCCGACCAATGTTTGGCAGGAGGGCATGGCCGGTCTGTTCAGCGAGGATTTCTTCCGATTGGTAAGATCGAGTCTGGCCCCGGGCGGTTTGGTCGCGCAATGGCTGCATGCCTATGAGGTCGATGACCAGACGATCGATATTATACTGAAGACCTTTTCCCGGGTTTTTCCCGATTCCAGCGTATTCAAAGTGAGTTCCAGTGATTATCTGCTCCTGGGTTACGATGATCGATGGCGGTTTGACCCGCTTGATTTCGAGCGTCGTTTTTACCAACCCCCTGTTTTTGAATCTCAGCAGAAAATCGGCCACGATAATCCGGTTGCGATCCTTTTGCGCGAGGTTATGGGACGGGAAAAGTTCAGGGAATACACGACGGCGTTGCGGGCTCCGGTCAATACGGAAAATTTTCCGGTTCTGGAACTGGCGTCGGAATACGGACGGTTTTTAGGAAATCGCGTAAGTATCTTTGCTGAGAATGACCAGCGAATCAATCCTGACAGCAGTGGTTTACTGATTGACGATTACTTCAATGCGGCGGGCTTCCGGTCTGATCAGGCGAGAAACGCGATCCAAACTTTAGATCCCGGTGAGAATGACCGGCTCAGAACCAGCTTTAATATGAAACTTATAAACGGGGGCAGTCCTACAGGTTCAGGTGAAACCACGATACAGGAGATAATCATGTATGTCGAAGACCCGCGATTAAGGGAAACCCTGAGCCATCCCTATCGCAAAATTCCTGCCGACCGGTTGTCCGTTGACGACGCATTTATCCAGATTGGCGCCGAATTGCAGCTTTGGGAGAGAGCGTCCTCCAGATTCTGGACTCCGGGGATCGAGCGTCTACAGAATCTTTACAATCATTTTGCCGAGAGAGTCGATCGGGAAAATGCCGGTTGGGTAGCTGGCGATATCGGGATTACCTTGGCCAAGGCGCAGGCCTGCCGAGCCGCCTTGCCATTTTTGCGGGTTGCCGAGGATACGGGCATCCTGATCCAAAGATCGATATCGGAAGGGCACCTGGGTGTCATATTTTCATGCGAGATTAAAGAGGGCAGTCCCCATAAGGCCCTTCGCTGGTGGGACTTGATCGAGGAGAATAATTTCCCGGTCACTAAATCTTTACGGATGGACAAAACTCTTCTGGATATAATGCTGGGCGCCGAACCGCCTTCGTCTGTATACGGAAAATTGCCGAGCAGGTTGTGACTTTAGGGGTACCGTAGGAGAGGTGTATTCCAAAGAGACAATATGGGTTGCAAAGCCCTTGCCGTCGCGATTATGCGAGAAATTCACGATATCCATCCGCTCAGACGAAAAAAAACTCTTCCTGAATCCGTGACAGATCGTCCATCTTGGCGTCTTATTCCGTCATTCGGAAAAATTTTACCGACTTGTGCCCTTTGCGGCTGCATAATTCCTTTCATTGGGATGCCGATGTCGGTCGTTCTTTGAAAATTAGACGAAAACTCCTCACATCATGGCGCACTTCTCCTGTTTGCTTTTCCCTGCGTCGTTTTTCTTCTTTGCTTATACCGTGGCGGATAGCCGGGTGTAGACCCGGCAGAACGCCTCGAATTCTGGGCAGAGTATTTCGGGGGACATCCTATACTCCCCCTGTCAACAGATAAAAAAATATCTTTTAAATCAATGAGTTGAAGATTTGAGGCTTTCGCGGACGAACCATATCAACGTCCTTCTCACTGAAGGATTGGTTCAGACCGGCAAGCCCCTCAC
>JAGXFP010000050.1 GCA_024637225.1 Desulfobacterales bacterium | reverse complement strand
TTCTCCTTTTCTGGCAGTGGATTTTTTGGTCGAAACCCATATTGCCTGATTTGAGAACGGGATGTGTTTATTTTTTACCTTTAGGGTGAGTCAGAACTCCTTTAACCGGTTATTTACCCACAGATTCTGCGGAAGAGCCGATATAACTTTGGTGGAAATTGTATTTGACAACCTCATGCTGATGGCGTACAACTATTTACATAGGATACGTCAGAACGCAAGGGAGGCTCAGGTTATGAATACCAAATTGACTTTGAGAATGGATGACAGTTTGATTGAATCAGCTAAACAATATTCCGCAAAGAGCGGAAAATCTGTATCACGAATAGTGGCTGATTTATTTGAAATTATAAAGAATGAAAAACTGGAAAAACATTATCCAACTACTCCAGCAGTTCTTTCCCTCAAGGGAGCCTTGAAAGGAAAACCCGTAGATGAAAAGGATTACAAAAGATATTTAGAAGAAAAATATTCATGAAAATCCTTTTCGATACAAACGTGATTTTAGACGTTATGCTAGACAGGGAGCCATTCTCTGACGATGCTGCCTTTTTAATGTCTTTAGTCGAACGGTCAGAAATTATAGGTCTTATCTGCGCAACTACAGTAACAACCATACACTATCTCGCCACCAAAGCGCTCGGAACTCAAGTCGCTTCCCGCCATATTCAAACTCTACTTGCACTCTTCGAAATAGCTCCAGTCAATCGAGTTGTTCTTGAAGACGCAGCCAAATCTAAATTCAAAGACTTCGAGGACGCTGTACTCCATGAATCTGCAATTCATGCAGGGGCTGAATATATAGTTACAAGGAATATTGCTGATTTCAAAAAATCAAAACTTCCTACTTTTAGCCCTGTAGATTTGGTTAACAGTCTAGAATCATTGGAAAAATAAAATTGACGATCGGGATAGGGACGGCCATCGCTGACCGCCCCTCCCACACCACGGGGCGCAAGATTTAAACGGAAGGTAAATCACTAAGTTAAGGAAAAATATACATGGAAAAAGAATTTCAATGTTTAAATTGCGGGGTCGAGTTCAGTTCTGCCGAGGCCGAACAGGCCAACGGCAAGTGTCCGGAATGCGGGGCCGATCTGTCCCAGACCGCGGGCGCGGAGGGGTCCGGCTCAAAGAGTTCGACCCTGATAATTATTGTCGCGGTCATCCTGCTGGGCCTGGTACTCTTCCTTTTCCTTCGAACGGGGGAGCAGGCCAAAAGTGTCGACGAGATCTTGGCCGAGTACCTGGCGGCGGACGCCGAAACCCCGATGATGATCGACAAGTCGACCCGCCTGGACCGGATCGAAATCGAGGGCAAGAGGGTGATCTTTAAAACCACCCTGGTCAACGTCAGTGGCGAGGAGGCCAGCGACGACCTGTTCAAGAGAAAAATGGGGCCATTTCTTGCCGGGAAGTACTGTAATGACAAGAAGAGCCATCGGGCCATGGAGGAGGGGGTTACTTACGGACATGAGATTTTCGCTAATGACGGGGTGCTGCTTTACACCGTGGATATCGGTATAGATGATTGCTGAAGGGAATTTAAGCGGTATCCGCCTCTTGTTGGGAACAGGCACGCTTACTTGGGTGTGGCCTCGATATAGGACGCTGGCAATGGCTGCTCTCGTTAAAATCGGCGCCGGCGAGAACCCCAGGGGCAGTTTAAACGTTCAAGGCTTTTTTGAGTTCTTCAACTCGAAACGGTTTGACCAATACCTCCGCAAAGCTATCGCGTTTGAAGTCGTTAACCGTTTTCTGAAACGAATCGTTGCAGAGAGCTATCGCTTTAGCTTCCGGGTTGTTCCGTCTGAGGCTTTTGAGGACTTCCCGACTTGCCGCGATACTCTGTATTTCAAGGAGAAAATGGGTACATCTCGCATGACCCGACCGTTCCGCAAAGGTCATGGCTTCCGCATAGTCTTTTATAAGTATTGATTCGACCTGCCAGTAATCAAATAATTTTTCAAAAAAATTCCTGAGCATCTTGTTTTCTTCAACCACCAGAATACTCATCAATCCATCCTTGTTATGCAGGACGATAGCCGGTCCACTTTTTTCACCAAAACATACCGGCTTTCCTTTCCGGGACGATCTCGGTGCTGATTGCCGGTTTAAGCTGCCTGCTGTTTAAAACCTCATTTCAGGCCGGAGGAATGTTTTTCCTGATCCGGTTATTGTCAACTTATTCTAACGGGAAAAAAGTTCTGTGAAAGAATGGTTTTACGAGGATGAAACGGGTAGTCCTTCTAGTACCCCGTAACCCCTAAACTATCGCATCTTGCTCGTTATTTTACGTTCCACCCGCATTGCGACTTCCGTTACAGAGCGCTGGTATGCGCCGCAAGTCGCGCCTTGTTGGCCCGCAAAATTGCGAAACTTAACGGCTTACGGGGTACTAGCTGTTGTTCAGGAATGATTCAGGACGGTAAAAAGATTTTCCTTCTGATTGACCAGCCCGATTTTTTTGCGGATATTGTGACGGTGGGTGGCAATGGTCTGGGGAGACAGGTTGAGAATCCGGCCAATCTCCTTGGTATTGTGGCCCTGCTTTATCAGATTCGCAACCCGCAGTTCCGAAGGTGACAATTTGTTCAAAATGCCTATCCTGGCGGGAGGCAGCAGGGGGGTGGTTATCTCGATCAGGTTGTTGGCAATTATCTCGCACAGGTCCTGATCCTGTTGCTTGGTCAGGTTGTTCTTAAGTTTATCCAGATCCGGTAAAATAATCTTTTCCAGGTTGAATTTTATGGTCCCGCTCAAATCCTGTTCGATAATTTTATTCTGCTCCAAAAGCGCTCTTAACGCCTGGATCAGGGTTTTCAGGCTCTGGTGAGTTTCCTCAGGAAAGTCAACTTCCTGTAACCCTCTTGTCTTTAACGACTTACGCGTCTCTTGAAGAACTCGGTATATCGATTTTTCCGGTACATTGCGGTTTTCCGGCGGATTTCCCTCTTCCGAAAAAGAACCTTCCATAAGCCAGGATTGCTCACTGACGGTGGTTGTCTTGCCCTCCATAATTCCTTTTAGCGAGCGGAGCAGCTTCGAATTCTGTTCATATAAAAGCGAAACCATCACTCCCATGCCGGAACTTTCGGGAGTCTCGGGGCCGGGCGAAAATCTATCTTCGGGTTTCCGGTCATGGCAGTGTGCTTCGATTAATTCTGCACAGAAGTCGCGGGGGCCGGCAAGATAATTTGCCTGAAAGCCGCCCTCGATCAAACCCGCCAATTTTTGCTGATTGGCTTCCAGTCGATCGCGGAGCCGTTGCCAGTCGGTCAGCCTGTCAATCACCATGCAAAACCCGATCGGCAAAACACCAACCCGATAGAAAGGGAAGAAGCTGATTTTAAAAGCGCCGGATGCTTTTCGGGTACATTTATTGTTGAATCCCGTGATCACCACGGGTGAACCGCCGGCTGCCATTGCCTTAAGTCCGGGGCAATCCGGACAGCCATCCGCTCTTCCGGATATTATCAGGTGACATTTATGTCCGATAATTTCGGCCGCTGTAACGCCGCACCAGTTGGCGATCACCCGGTTAGCGGTAATAAGAGTAAAATCCTTATCAACAATAGTGAAACCGAATTCTCTGTTGACAGTCAGCGTTTGATATTCGGTCTGGCACTTCTGGAAATGAAGCAAGGCCGACCTGTAAATTTCAGGGCCTGCAACCTGGGAAGACCGGTTCTTCATCGGGGAATCTTCCCTGTACTTTTGGGCAGCCCTGAAAAGCTCGAGATCGGCGGCGATCCTGATCGCCAGAAATTCGCACAGGGACGACATCAACACTCCTCCCGTGATCGGTTTGACGTCCATCAGGCAGATGATTCCGGTTAATTCGTCGTTGCGGCTCAGGATCGGCGCACCCACGTATGACCTAATCTCTTTGTCTGCTAAATAGCCGGGGAAAAGTTCGGCAACTCCTTCAGGGTACAGGCAAGCCCTGCGGTTAACGATGACGTTTAAACAAGGGGAGGTGTTGAGCGGATAGGTAATATTGACTGCCTCACAACCATTTTCCAGAAATACTTCCGTCGTGATTAACGGCTTCTCGCCTGAAATGAAGCGACCTATCATTACATATTTCACCGGGATTTCCGTTGATATTTTTCTGGCAAACGATTTCAGGATATCTTCATCACCATGACGATGATCAATATCGAGTATCGATTCAATTCTAGCAATGAGATTGTCTGACATGCTTATCTTTATCTTTTGATTTTATTTATTAGGGAGATCGATTTGTAACTAATTGTAAGAGATTTTCAGCTGCCTGAATATCCCGGATACTGATCTCAATCATTGACCGGTTTCCTGCGGTTATAATCGCTATGGGGTAAAATTGAATAAGCAGCAAACTTGAAAGTAATATATCTTTTTCTCAAAGTGGGTGGGTTGATTGCGGCGGTTAAATGCTAACAGCCCACAAATTATTTCCCTTGGGAAAATAATGGTCTACCGTTCTAAAAACACACCATTCCTTTTAATCATGCGCCGCAAAATTCTACATCAATCAGGGACTGAGGTTGAGATCGGATGTTAAAAGAACTGATCTTGTTAGGCAACATCGATAAAATAGCTAGATAATGAGGGTAAAGCATACGTGGTGGAGTCCGTTGTTGGAAGGGAAATCGCAAGGATGGCGTCGCAAAAAGCACCCCCTAAAAGTATCGGAACCAGGTCAATCAGGCCCAGTGCGATGAAGGTGGTGTCGGAGATGAAGGTTGGGTGGAGAGGCCGAAGGTTGGCAATTAGTCTTATACGGGCATTGCCCTTGAATATTCAGGCTTAGTTGAGGTAGTCGATTTCCCGGCTGTCACATTTGGGACAGATGTCGATTTTATCCGCGATCACGCCGCTATCGAGGGAGAGGGGCGGGAAGCATTCCCCGCAGAAAGTGGTCCCGCACTCCTTGCAACGCATCAGTTTTCCGGTGTTTCGTTCGCATTTGAAACATACAGTCCCGCATTTGTCGGTCATAGTATTTCTTTCCTGCTGAATTTATCGAGATACTTGAGGGTATCGCGACGGCGGGCAAAGCGTCAAGCCCGCGGTGTCGGTTTATAAATGATGAATTCACAAATTCGCGACGCAGAAGATCGGATTGTCTGCCATTTGGGTGCTGTGTGCGGCCCCGTCATAATTCCTGGAAGTCGATATTGGTTATCTGGGCGTCCAGGGCGGTGTTCAGATAGAGCTCGATTTGCGCCAGGGTTTGCTGTATTTTTGTCCGATCGACCCCCGCGCCTATAAAAGTCCACTGGGCCCGATGGTGAATGTCATGGTAATCGCTTTCGCAGACCGCCAGATTACTCAGTTTACCGAACCGGTCCCTGATCCTTGTCATTCGGTGTCTTTTCTCCTTAAGGGACCGGCAGCCTCCCAGATGGAAATCCACGACCATCACCATGATTATCATCACCAACTCCTTGAGAAATTGCTTCCTGATTTTGGCTTAACTGTACCAAACGTGGTCTGTTATGACCAGGGCTGGAGGGCGAGAAGCGAGGGGCTACCGTAAATTGGCGACGTAGTGGTTGCGGATCTGAATGGCATTGATCCTCTGGGACGCATATGGGATACTGGTTCTGGCTCCGGCTTGTCTGCCTTGAGGAGGGCATTTGCTTCGCGGCACATAAGTTTCGTTTGAGCAGACGAGCTGCTCAACTCAGCTTTATAATATTCATAACTGTGAGGGTGAAATATGAGCAGGTATCTGCTGGCCAACTGGAAATCCCACAAAACCCTGCGCGAGGCCGAGACATGGCTTGAGAAGTTTTGTGACCTCCGTCGTAATTCCGGTCCGCGGGTAATCGTTGCCCCGGCCATGCCTTTTCTGGTGCCGTTGCGGCAGATCATGGACAGGTTAAAGATTACCAACCTGGCTCTGGCGGCCCAGGATCTCTCCCCTTTCCCGCAGGGTTCCTATACTGGTGCGGTGGCGGCGCCGATGATCAGTGAATTTGCCGACTACGCCATTGTCGGTCATTCGGAACGGCGCCGATATTTCCATGAAACGCATCAGGAGATCGCCAACAAGGTCAGCGAAGCGGTCGCGGCCGGGCTGAAGCCCATTCTCTGTGTCGATCTGCCCTATGCAAGGCAGCAGCTTGCCGCGATTAATGAGGATGATTTCGCCGAGTTGATCATCGGCTATGGTCCTGTTTCGGCGGCGGGCATGGATTTTCCCCAGGCCCTCGACGAGGCGGGGAAGGCGATTGCCGAGATCAGAACCATGGCGCCCGATCAGCCCATTTTCTATGGCGGCTCGATAAACGGGGAAAACGCGGCGGCCTATATGAACCTTGCCGGGGTCAGCGGCTTGATGATTGGCTCGGCAAGTCTTGACCCGGAGGGATTTGCCGCCATTGGAGCCGGGCTGATCGTGGCATAGATCCCGGGTTTTCCGAAGGAGCAGCCGATGAGCGAAATTCTGGCGCTAAACGGGTCGTACCGGTCCGGCGGAGTCACCGATCAGGTTGTCGAAACCATGACCGGTGTTCTGCGGGATGCCGGGGTTTCCGTCGAGACCATTCTGCTCCGGGAGTATCCCCTCGAATTCTGTCTTAATTGCCGGCACTGCACCCGGCAGCCCGGCGCGGCGCCGGGCAGGTGCGTCCTGGACGACGCCATGGGGGATTTGCTCGGCAGGATTGAGAGCAGCCGGGGTTATATTCTCGCTTCGCCCACCAATTTCGGCGGGGTTACTGCCCTTTTCAAGCGATTTATGGAGAGGTTGATAGTTTATGCCTATTGGCCTCGGGAGATGAGCGCTCCGCGGTATCGCAAGGCAGGGGCAGTGAAGAAAAAAGCAGTGCTGGTCTCTTCGTGCGCGGCCCCTGCCATCCTGGGCCGCTTCTCTTTCCACACCCGCCAGGAACTGAAGGCGGCCGCCAAAACCATCGGGGCCGTCCCGGTCGGCACGATCTTCACCGGTCTGGTCGGTGGAGATCCCCACCCCGAACTATCCAAACGAGTAAAGGCCAGGGCCGGAAGGCTGGCGGCAAAGCTGGTGTAGATCTCCCCCCCCTATGGTTTCTCCATCGGCCGGAAAAGCGGGATGCCTTTCCTGCCTTCCGGCTCCGCGACACCATTTCTTGAGCTTTAAATTTGCCTGTAGTAGCATAATTATAACGGTTGGTTTCCGGGTAACCTTATGAGTCCGCCCCTAAGCAGTTACCTTGTTGCCCGGAAGCGGAGAATGCCGATAAAAAGGATCAAAGAGGAGGGTGAAGATGTTTGAAACGATCAAAAAAGGTCTGTTGACCGGTCTCGGTATCGTGCTTATCACCAAGGAACGGCTTGATAAAAAAATGGAGAAACTTGTCCGGGAAGGCAAGCTCAGCCAGACGGAAGCCGAACAGATGCTTAATGATCTTCTGAAAAGCGGTGAGGATTACTGGGATGCAGTGGAAGTCAGGATTAAGGATAATGTTCAGGAGTCCCTGGGGAATCTCGACCTCTGCACGAAGAAGGACCTTCTGAAACTCCAGGAGGAGATCGAAAGGCTTCAAGAGCGGGTTACCGAACTGGAAACCCCCTCCGCCGAATGATCCGGACCCAATCCCCGGGCAACCTCGTTCGACCAGGCAGGCGCCCCATGAGACTTATGGTTTCCGTGCCTTTCCGGCCCGCTTAAAATCTCCGGCAGGGCAGCTTTATGGATATCTTCGGGATAGCCCGTCTGGGCCGCTTCAAGGACATTGTCGCGATCTTGATCAAGTACGGTTTCGACGACGTGGCCGACCGCCTGCGCTTTCCCGGGAAACGGTTCAGCAAAAGGGTCGATGCGATTCCCCAGGGCAAAAAGAGCTGGGGGCGGTTCCGGCAGACCCTTGAGGAGCTGGGGCCCACCTTTGTCAAGCTCGGCCAGATCCTGAGCCTCCGGGCCGATATCCTGCCGGTTGATCTGATCAACGAAATGGAGAAACTCCAGGATGACGTCCCCGCCGATTCGTTTGCCGAGATCAGTTCCCAGGTATCCAAGGCCCTGAACCAGCCCCTGGAAAAGGTCTTTTCCTCCTTCGATGAGCAGCCCCTGGCCGCCGCCTCCCTTGCCCATGTTCATCGCGCCGTGCTGCGCAACTCCGGCAAAACCGTGGCGGTTAAGGTCAGAAGGCCGGGGATCCAGAAGATCATCGAGCAGGACCTCCATATTCTGGAAATACTCGCCCCCTATCTGAACGAACATCTGGAGATATCAGAGACCTTCGATTTGGTCAAGCTGGTCGATGAGCTGCGGCGGGCGATAATCCGGGAACTCGATTTTTCCCGGGAGGCCCAGAATATGCGGATCGTGGCTGGCAACTTCAGCGATGACCAGACGGTGTTCATTCCCGGGATCTACGAGGATTACTGCTCTGAAAGCATGATCACCATGGACCTTGCCGAGGGCTTAAAGCTCAAGGACCTGGAGCCGGAGTCCTACGAAAGGAAACGGGAAGTGGCCCGCAAGGGCATAAAAATCACGCTCCAGCAGATTCTGGCTGACGGCTTTTTCCATGCCGATCCCCATCCGGGCAATTTACTGATCCTCGAAAACGATGTGATCTGCCTGCTCGACTGGGGAATCGTCGGCATCCTCTCCACCGAACTGCGCTACAATCTGGCCGATTTCATCGAGGCCATCGTCCAGAAGGATGCCGAACGGACCATGGATCTTCTCCTGGATATTGTCGAGGAACGGCCGGTGAAGATTTCCGAACGGGGCTTGCAGAGGGACATTCAGGAACTGATCATTGCCTATCACAGCGTGCCGCTCGGAAAAATCCAGTTCGAGCACCTTCTCACCGAAATCAACAGCCTGTTCCGCCGCCATCATATGAAACTGCCCGGCGACTTGACCCTGATGTTCAAGGCGATGATCACCGCCGAGGGCACGGCCCGGAATATCTTTCCGGGGTTGGATATCATCGCGGAAACCAGGCCGTACATCGAGCATCTGGCCCGGGAGAGGTGTAATCCCTTCACGATCTGGAGACGACTCAAGCGACAACTCCTCCAATTAAGTCCCTTTCACGGCAATCTGCCCCGGAAAATCATCCGGATCATCGAAAAGATCGAAAATGGCGAACTGGACATCCGCTTCCACCACGAAAATCTGGAAAGGCTGCACCGGAGTATCGAGGCCTCCTCCCACCGCCTGTCCTTCAGCATTATCATTTCCGCCCTGATTATCGGCTCGTCGATGATTATCACCACCGGGGTCAAGCCCTTCCTCTTCGGTTATCCGATGATCGGCATTATCGGTTATCTGATTTCGGCCATCCTGGGGTTGGGATTGATCTGGGACATCATCCGCCACCGGAAGATGTAGGGGGCCCCGTCGGCAGCCGCCGTACTCCGGGGAAGTCAGCCGGTTCTGGATAATTTCAGAAAAAATTTGACTAGCGGCCTGTTTAAATATTCTGCCAGGGCCAGGGCCGCGGTTTTCTTGACCAGCTCCGAAAGGGTCGGGTAGATGAACAGCGGTTCGGCCAGTTTTGAAAACTTGATCCCCAAGGTCTTGGCGATCACCAGGGGATGGATGATTTCCGCCGCCTCCGTCCCCACCGCATGGGCTCCGAGAATATAGCCTTTTTTGTCGGTGATTACCTTTAAGAACCCTGGCCCGGCCAGATCCGTAACGGCGCGGTCGGTGACGGAATAATCGTTTCTATAGACCTTTATATTCCCATGCCTGTCGCGTGCCTGCTTTTCGGTAAGGCCCAGATGGCCGATTTCCGGATCGAGGTAATCGGCCCAGGCGACAGCGCCATAATCGATCTTCTGCCAAAATATCCTGCGGAACAAGGCATTACGCAGACAGATATAGGCCTGATAGGCGGCCATGTGGGTGAACATGTATGGCCCGACCACATCGCCGCAGGCAAAGACTCGGGGATTACTGGTCTGCAGATATGCATCGGTGGTGATGCCTTTCTGGCCGTATTCGATTCCCCCCTTTTCCAGAGAAAGTCCGTGGATATTGGGGGCTCGGCCAATTGCCACCAGCAGTTTCGCCGCCGTGCGCTCCATGGTCCCGCCTGCTTTGTCTTCAAGCTCGGCGGTTACCCCGTTATGATGATCGGCGCGGAATTTTACGGCCCGGTAGCCGGTAAGGATGGCAAGCCCTTCCTCCCTTAGTCGGGCGGCCGCGAATTCGGAGACCTCTTCATCCTCGACGGAGAGAATCCTGTCCATCATCTCAACGACGGTGACCTCGACGCCGAGCCGGTTCAGGGCCTGGGACAGTTCGATCCCAATCGGACCACCCCCCAGAACCAGCAGGGAGTGCGGCAACCGGTCGGCCTCAAAGATGGTTTCATTGGTAAAGTAATCCACCTCCCGCAATCCTTCGATGGGTGGGACAAGGGGATGGGTTCCCGTGCAGATGATAAATCGTTTGCCGGTTATGGTTCTGCCTTCGACTTCAACCGCGTCCGTGCCGATGAACGCCGCGGCGCCGTGAACGACCTGCACTCCTTTTGCCCGGAAATTTTCCGCGGAATCTTTTGCGCCGATCCGATCCCGGATCCGGCGGACATGGGCCATGACCCCGGAATTATCAAAATCGAGCCCCCCTTTGAGCCCCAGGCCGAAATCGGCATGACGCCTCATTTGCTCCGCGATCCCGGCGGACTTGAGCAGCGCTTTCGAAGGTATGCAGCCCGTCCAGGTGCAATCGCCGCCGAGTTTGTCCTTTTTTTCGACCAGACAGGTTCGGGCGCCTTGGGAGACCGCGGTCTGGGCCGCAAAAAGGCCCGCCGCTCCGCCGCCGATGATCACTATGTCAAAATCAGCTTGCATCGATTTTCTCCTGATTCAAATAAGGTGGCAACGCCTCATCCTCTTTGATAAAGGCCAATCAGTTCGTCCTCTTCAATGATATGGCCTTTCATTGCTTTCAGCACCCCGCTTCGGTTGACGCCTTCGGGCAGATCGACTTCACTGTCCAGGGCGAAGAATTTGAAGTAGTAACGATGAGTCCCCGAAGGCGGGCAGGGCCCGCCGTAAGCAGACTTTCCAAAGTCGTTGACCCCCTCGATTCCCGGCGGTCGGGCCCCTTCCGGCAGAGAGCCCGCCGAAACCGGGATATTGTAGATAACCCAGTGCACAAAAAGCCCGGAGGGCGCGTCCGGGTCTTCGACCAGCAGCGCAAGACTTTTGGCCGCCGAGGGAACCTCGGTAAATTGCAGCGGCGGACTGATATTGTCGCCGTCGCAGGTGTATTTGGAAGGAATTTTCTCGTTATGGGCAAAGGCGGAACTGATGATTTTCATAGGGCTTTCTCCTCGTTTTTTATTGATAATATCGAGCAAATACCATGCCAGCCCCGAGAAGGGTTTCTGGTCTGAAAAAGCAGCAAGGAGCTTTTTGTCTTGGTTTAGCGCTTGATGAATTGTTCAAGCGGGGAGGGCCAGGCATGTAATAAGCGATCTTCTGCGAGGCATCGACACTTGGGAAGAAACGGCTAAAGGGCATGGAGGTTGGCGATCGAGCTGGAGAAAAGAGGGGATGGCTGGGGGATGTCTGGAAATTGGAGTTGATGAAAAAAAATCCTGCCTGACGGGATTGACGGTCTCCCCAAAAGCCGTGAGATGAGGGGCGGCGGCTCTATGCGAGTTTACCACATCCTGCCCGCCGGCGGGAAGAAGAGCGCAATTGAACGGTGTGGCGGCGCCGGGATTTGGTCGATTACCTGACGATCTTGATGTCCAGAAATAGCTTGATGATCCCGACAATCAACAAGTAAATCAGCAGGGGCGGGGCAAGAAGGAAGAAGATCGCAAAAACGGCATAGAACAGGGCCAGCTTAACCGCGGCCCGCGTTTGTGCCCGGCTCAGCCGATCTTCAAGCCGCCCCTTGGCGGCCTCCACTTGGGCAGGCGGCCAGGACGAACATTCCGTCTCGTCTCCGGCATTCCGCGCCGGAAGTTCCCGCTGGCACTCCCGGCTCAGTTCCGCAAGGGCGGCCTCTCTGAGCCGATCATCGTCAAGCTGCCCTGCAATCAGGCGATACTGACTGTTGATCCTGTCGAATTCGAAGGCGCTTACATTAATCATCCAGCCCATATAGACCAGACTACAGAGCGCATAAACCAGCTGCCACCACCGCCATTTTTTCATCGCAAATAACTCTCTTTCTGACAGTCCGGACCATTGATGTCCGGATGGAGATTTGTCCGGTCATGCTGAGCCCGGATTATTCAAGGGATATTTTAATTGAAGATTTTCCCTCTGGCAAGGTTGCCCCATGAGGACTACTGATTTATTCATAAATCCTCCGCCCTATTTTTATGCTATAATAGAGTGGAGCCGGATCTGATCCGGCCAGCAGCGCACAAGCCACCTTAACCAGAGGAGACCTCCATGGATAACCCAAAAAAAGAGAACCAGCCCGTTGAAGAGGAATTGGCGGCCTATGAAAAACTGCGGCAGAGAGTAGGCGGGATTTTAGGTGAACTGAACGAAAGGATCAACACAGAATCGATCAGCCAGGCAATGGAAAAGGCGAAGGAAGAGCTCAAAGGGGCGGGAGAGCACTCCAGGGAGACAATTGCCCGGGTTGGTGAAACCCTGAAAAAGGATATCGCTTCTTCGATCGGCATGGTTAAACCCGGGATGGACAAGGGGATTGGCGCGGCCCGCGAAGATTTTAACCAGCTGTATAACAGGGGCGGCGCTCTCTGGCGGGAGCTTTTCAGCGAGGCCGAACGCGTCGGGAAACTCTCCCTGGATAAAGGCGGGAGTTTCCTTTTGCATGTCACCAGGGGCTTGAGCGAATGGACCGGGAATCTCAGTGACAAGCTGGACAGCTCGCTTTCCTACAAGACCGGCGAGGTTACCCATGGCGGGGAGTTCACCTGCACGGCTTGCGGGGGAGAGATCCGTCTGAAAAAACCGGGGCGCCTGCCCCCCTGTCCTAAGTGTTCGAAAACCGAGTTCCGGAGGACCTGAAGCCAAAGGGGGGGGCGGAGTCGGGGCTTGACATATCGTCTTTTTTCGATATAACAATTACCTGTTATGAACAAAACCGAAAACACAGCTATGGAAATGGAGAGTCTGGAGCATGCGGCTGAATGCCTCCGGACAATAGCACATCCCTGCCGCCTGCGGATCATCGAACTTCTCCTCAGAAAGGAACGGCCGGTGGGGGAGCTGGCCGAGGCCTGCGCTATCCCAAGCCATATGGCTTCGGAGCATCTGCGTCTTCTTAAGGATCGCGGTCTTTTGAAGAACCGCCGGGAAGGGCGCAAGGTCTTTTACAGCGTGGCCGAGCCGATGCTGGCCAATATCATTGACTGTGTTGGTAAGAAGTTTATCTGTAAAGAGTGATGGCGTCGCAAAAAGCACCCTAAAGGGCATAAATCGCCAGCTCCTGCGTTGCTGCAAATTGTCTCGTCATTGCAGCGTACTGAAGTACGCTTCATTCCTCGAAATTTGCGCGCCTTGGATCTGACGATTTTTGCTTAACCATCCCCATCGAGACTGATTGGCGTCGCAAAAAAGTCGCCAGCTCCTGCGTTGCTGCAAATTGTCTCTTCATTGCAGCGTACTGAAGTACGCTTTATTTCTCGAAATTCGCGCGCCTTGGATCTGAAAATTTTTGCTTAGCCACCCCATTTTTGACTTTTGCATAAAGTGGTCAAAACTCATCAGGATTGGTGACGCCGTAAAAAGTCCGATCCACCGCCCTGCCAGCTAATACTCTTTCGTGTAGCTTCCGATGGATTCACCCTGAAAAACAATTACGCGCCTTCGCCGGGAGAAGGGAATCCGCGAGGGCTGGAACATTAGTGTGTTTTCCCGGAGGCCGGACCTTCTGCCTTATAAGGCTGTCGGGTGATTGCTCAGGTTGGTATCGTTGATCTGCTCGTTCAGGGTCCAGAAATCGTAAACAATTCCTATTAGAAACAAGCCCCCGGTCAGAAGATAGATCAGGCCGGTCAGCCACTTGCCGAGATAGAATCGGTGGATGCCGAAGATCCCTAGAAAGGTGAGGAGGATCCAGGCCACGTTATAATTAATGACCCCCGCCGTGTAGGTGATATCTGCTTCCCGGTCCATCGACGGGATCAGGAAAAGATCGACAATCCAGCCGATGAAGAAGAGACCCAGGGTGAAAAAATAAATGGTGCCACTGACCGGCCGCCCGAAATAAAAACGGTGCGAACCCATGAAACCGAAAATCCAGAGCAGGTAACCGATGACTATGCTGTGGGTATTCATTTTTCCTTCCTGAATCCGTGACGGCTTCGTGGGGATTTCACTTTAGGGCATCTGCCGTGTTGGCAACTTGTTGATATACCATTAGTATTATCAACATCGTTGCAGCCTTGCATCTGCACGTTCTCGAACGTTCACGGATTCAGGTCCTTGATTAATGGGCGGTTGCGGCCCGCAGGTCTACCTGGGCAAACGGGGCAAAATGGGCGCAGTTCGCGCAGTATTGGAAGGCCGTGTCGAACATCTCCGGTTCGAATGAGATGCTCATGTCGGAGATCACCCGGTTGTCGAGATAGGCCAGGATCTCCTGGTCGCGGTTCGGGCACAGGCCCTTGCCGCGAAAGTTCATGCAGGTGCGCGGATCGATCATCTTTGGCATAGCCTTTCCCTCCTGGTCGTGGTGTTGCCGGCTTTGTATATCTCTATATCGATAATAACACAGCGGCGCTCCTCTTTGGCAAGAGTAATTAGCGTCGATTTTCGGCGACCGCGGTTCTTCGGAGGGGACAAAGCCGTAAAATCAGGCCTGCCGTTTCCTCCGTTTGGCCCGGCTGGTCGGTTCGGCCGCAAGCGGATCTTCCGGCCAGTAATGCTTGGGATAGCGGCCGGCCAGCTCCTTCTTGACTTCCGGATAGGTTGTGCGCCAGAAACCGGCGAGATCGGCGGTGATCTGGATCGGCCGCCGGGCCGGGGAGAGGAGGTGGATCAGGACCGCCACCTTGCCGTTTGCAACCGTCGGTGTTGCCAGGCAGCCGAACATCTCCTGGATCCGCACCGGCAGGACCGGCGTTTCACCGGGCCGGTAATGGAGCTTGATCCGGGTGCCGCTCGGCACTTCAAGATGGCTCGGGGCCAGCCGCTCCAGCTCCTGCCTTTTGTGCCAGGTGAAGCGGGCCAGGAGGATTTCGGCCAGATCGAGCTTTTTCAGATCGTTAAGACTGGTGGCCCCGGCCAGATAAGGTTCCAGCCAGGAGAGGTCTTCGAGGAGGGTTTCGTCGCTCATCTCTGGCCAGCGGTTCGGCTCCCAGAAATGGAGGCTGCGGAGCCGGGCCTGCAGCTCCCGGCTTTTCTTCCGCCAGGGTAGAGAGTCCATCCCGGTCCGGCGGATCTTTTCCAGGAGACAGCGGCGGACCTCTTCGGGGTCGGGGTTCGGCCAAATTTTCCGGTTCAGGACCAGACTGTCCAGCCGCTCTTCCTCGACGGCGATGACCCTTTGCTGTTCTTCGTCCCAGTAGACTCTCTTCCCGGTCCGGATCAGCTGGCCGTGTTCGCTTCTGAGTTCGGCCATGGTAAGCGGTGCGGCCAGGAAAATCCGCCCCTCCGTTTTGCCGGCGTCAAGACTTGCGGCGACCAATAGTTCGGCCCGGCCGAGGGGATCGCCGTCCGGCAGGGTCGCCCCGCGTCCGGAGGCGAGGAGGTAGCGGCCGGCCGCTTTTTTTCGGCCGATCCGGTCCGGATAGGCATGGGCCAGGAGGCTGCCCGGGGTGGTGGTCTGGTCCCGAACTTTTAGACCATTACCGAGCAGGCGGCGGTACTGGGCCGCTTCCTGGAGGATCCGGCGGCAGGCGGCGGGATCGCCCCCTTTGGCCCGGACCGCTCCTGCGCCGTCCCTTTCGAAAGCGGTGAGCAGTCGCAAGCGTTCATCGAGATCGGCGGAATAGCGCCCCGCCTCGGCTTTCAAGGGATCGCGGTTATTGAGCAGCGCCGCCAGCCGGCAGGCCGGGGTGATCTGGCCTAACGTCCGGCCCCGGACCAGCATCAGGGCGAGGCGGGGATGGAGAGGGAAACCGGCCAGTTCGCGGCCCAGCGGGGTGATCGCCCCTTTGGCATCGATAGCCGCAAGCTCGAGGAGCAGCTTGCGGGCCTGTACGACTCTCCCTTGGCGGGGCGGGTCGAGCCAGATGAGCTCCCCGGGATCGCTTACCCCCCAGAGGGCCAGTTCGAGAAGGAGCGGGGCGAGATCGCTGTTGACGATCTCCGGGGGCAGGAAGTCGGGCCGGGAGTGCTGCTCGGTCATGGTCCAGAGCCGGTAGCAATGACCGGGGCCGAGCCGGCCGGCCCGGCCCGCCCGCTGCTCCGCCGAGGCCTTGGAGATCGGGATCGTCTCCAGCCGGGTCAGGCCGCTGGCCGGATCGAAGCGGGGCGACTTGACCAGGCCGCTATCGACCACGGTAGTGATCCCCTCGATAGTGAGGCTGGTCTCGGCAATCGGGGTGGCGAGGATCAGGCGGCGGCGCTCCGAATTTCCCGCAAAAACCCGGTTCTGCTGTTCCAGGGGCAGGTCGCCGTAAAGGGGCAGGCAGTCCAGATCGCGTCCTTTATAGATTTTCTCGACTTGGCGGATCTCGCCGCCGCCCGGCAGAAAGGCCAGGATGTCGCCCTGCTGTTCGGCCAGGGCTCGGTCGATGCCCCTTGCCGTCTTGTCGATCAGCCCTTCGCGGGACTGCTGTTTCAGGTACTCGACCGCTACCGGGAAGCAGCGCCCTTCGCCGCTGATCACCGGCGCGCCGCCGAGGAGAGTCGCGACCCCGGCGGTGTCGATGGTCGCCGACATCACCAGAATTTTCAAGTCTTCCCGGAGTTCACGGAGGTCCAGGCAGAGGGCCAGGGCCATATCGGCCTGGAGGCTGCGCTCGTGGAATTCATCGAAGATCACCAGGCCGGTGTTGCCAAGCTCCGGGTCGTTCTGAAGCATCCGGATCAGGATGCCTTCGGTGACCACTTCGATTCTGGTGTTTTTGCTCACCCGGCTGTCGAAGCGGACCCGGTAGCCGACGGTATTGCCGAGCCGGTCGCCGATAAGCTCGCTCATCCGGGCCGCCGCGGCCCGGGCGGCCAGGCGGCGCGGTTCGAGGATGATGATCTTGCGTCCGGCCAGCCAGGGTTCATCGAGGAGGGCGAGGGGGGCGATGGTGGTCTTGCCGGAGCCGGGCTCGGCGGTCAGCACCGCGCTCGGGCCGGCGGCCAAGGCCTTTTGCAGTTCCGGCAGGATCGCGTTGATCGGCAGTTCGGGCAGTTTCGGCACCATGGTAAATCGTCTATCCCGCGATATAGCCCTTGTCGGCCAGGTGTTTTCTGATCTCGTCCGGCGCAAAGCCGATCTTGGTGGCGACCCGCAGGGCGTGGCTTTCGGTGGAGACCCCGGGGATCAGCCGGTGGGTGGGATTGTCCTCGGCGAATTCGACCTGGAGGTACTGGCCCTTGTCCTGCCGGCGGAACTCTTCGACCAGTTCGAAACTGTGGGTGACCAGCACTGTGTTATTGCCGATCGCGTAAAAGCCGTCCATGATCTCGACCGACAGGCTCATCTTCTCGTGCGTGGTGGTGCCCTCGGCGATCTCGTCCAGGATGACCAGGCTCTTCGGGGTAGTCGCAAAGAAGATGTCCCGGGTCTCCTTGAGTTCGGTGCCGAAGCGGCCCTCCTCATCGATCAGGGTGTCGAAGGCCGGGGCCTGATAGGTGATTCGGTCGGCCATATTGATTCGGGCCGAACTGGCCATGACCGGCGCCCCGATCTGGGCGAGGATCTGGTTCTGGACGATGGACTTGCAGATCGTGGTCTTGCCGCCGCTGTTCGGGCCGGTGATGAAGGTGGCCCGGCAGCCGTCCAGGGTGATGTCGTTCGGGACGTAATTCGGGTCGCTCATCGCCCTGGTCGGGTTGCGCAGATTCCTGGCGATGAAGTGGTGGTAGCGGTTGTTGGAAAATTCCGGCATGCAGGTCGGGTGGTGCGGCGGCGCCTGGCTGAAGTTGACGAACGACATCAGCTCGTCGATGGCGGCGACCGCCTCGATGGCCGAGCCGAAGCGGTTCGATTCGATCAGGCGGTTCCGGATCGGCAGGATCGCAGTCTCGTAATCGAAAATCGGCTTGATCAGCGCGCCGTAGAGGATCCCGAACAGGCTGAGCCAGGCGGTCAGCATGAAAAGGGTGAAAGCCGTTGCTTCATTCATAAAACCGAACAGCCAGCCGGCCCCGAAAATCAGGCCCGGCAGAAAAGGCAGCAGGGAGCCCAGGCTAAGCCGGGAAGGGCGGAAGGGCAGGCGGAGCAGGGATTTCTTCTCAACCGCCGCCCTGATCCCCTTCGGGGTCCGGTAGCGGGGGCCGGTGACCAGACCGGCGGCCGGGGAGCCTTTGAAACTCAGGATGCTCTTGAACAGGGAGTCGAGATAGGCCGTCTCCGGCCGCGGTCCTTCGGCGGCCGCCATCATGTATTTAATGGTTTCGGCGGCTTCCTTGAAATCGTGGTAAGGCAGCAGGGCCTGCATGTGGGCGTTGAGAAATTTGAACAGCTTGGCCTCGCCCGCGCTGAACACCTCCAGAAAGTCGATGATGGCGCTTTGCAGCTTGACGTTGCTGGCCAGTTCGCAGTAGGAGTCCTGCTTGGCATGGATCAGCTCGATCGATTCGGAGGGATTGGCCAGGGAGTGGAAGAAGCGGGCCGAGCCTACCCGGGTGATGGTGTGGTCCATGGCCTCGAAAAGCTCGTGGATCTCGATCAGCTCCAGGGTCCGCTTGTCGACCACCGTCTCGGTCAGGAGGGCAAGCATCGCCCGGCTGTCGAAGGGCTGGTCCTCGTTGCGCTCGTCGATGATATCGTTCCGGAAATTCAGCTCGATGACGAGTTTTTCGCTTTCCATGCTCATAAAGGCTAATCCAGGACAGGAGCCAGAAGACAGAAGCCAGGAGACAGGAGCCAGAAGTCAGGAGGCAGAAGCCAGTAACGCCGAATAAGCTTTTAAAGAGATCTTCCGCCTGCTTCTAACTTCTTAACTTCTAACTTCTACCTAACACATAACTCATAACTTCTGGCTCCTGACTCCTCTGACTTTTAACTTTTAACTTCTTACTTTTAACACCCGACTCCCGACACCCGACTCCCGACTCCTGGCTCCTGGCTTCTGACTCCTGACTCCTGGCTTCTAGTCCCTCATCCTCCCCCTCACCATTTGCCGCTTAAGGCAAATCTCCCCCGCACCGCATTTATCCGGCGCGCCGCCGTCTCCAGCCGGGCTCTTTCAAGGCGGCCGTCCCGGCGGGCCTCGGTAAGCAGTTCGATGGTTGCCCGGACTTTGTCGTGCTCATGACAAATCAGCAGCAGGTCGGCTCCGGCCAGAAGGGATTGCAGGGAGGCATCGGCCACGGTCATTTCGTTTTCGATTGCCCCCATCTCGAGATCGTCGGTGATCACCAGGCCGTCGTAGCCGAGTTCATCGCGGAGCAGGCCGCCGAGGATCCCGGTTGACAGGGTGGCGGGGCGGTCTGGATCGAGGTCCCGGTAGATCGTGTGGGAGGTCATCACCGCCGCCACCCCGGCCGCGGTTGCGGCCCGGAAAGGGAGGAGATCTTCGGCCAGCAATCGGGCCCGGGGCCGGTCGACGGTCGGCAGGGTCAGGTGCGGGTCGAGCCGGGCCGCGCCCAGGCCGGGAAAATGCTTGGCGCAGGCCGCCACCCCGCCGTTCTGCATCTCGTTGATGACCAGGACCCCGAGGCGGGCCGTCTCTTCGGGATCGCCGCTTAATGAGCGCCGTTCCATGAAATAGCCCCCGTTTCGGGGACAGACATCGAGGACCGGCGAGAAGTTCAGGTTGATCCCCATCTCCAGAAGCTCCCGGCTCGAAGTGCGGGCGTAGCCGGTCAGGGCCGCTTCCGGTTCGGGGGACTCGGCCAGGAGGCGAAAGTCGGGGAACTGGCTCCACGGTTCCGGCAGCCGGGTGACGCTGCCGCCTTCCTGGTCGATGCCGATCAGTGGCGTGTCGAGACCGCCGGCCGCGCATGCTTTTGCCAGCTCGGCGCAAAGTTCGCGGAGCTGGGCCGGCTCGGCGATGTTCCGCGAAAAGAGGATGAAGTTATTGATTCCCGCTTCATCGATCAGCCGCCGGGTCGAGTCGTCCAGCTCCAACCCCGGCAGGCCGATCATCAGCAGGGTTCCGGGCCCGGTCATGATTTTTGCTCCGGGTCGGTTTGATAGGGAACCGGATCAACCGCCCTGGCCTCGGCAAAGCCCTTGAGACGCAGGAAACAGGCGTCGCAGCGCCCGCAGGCTAGACCCTCTTTATCCGGGTCATAGCAGCTGTGGGTCTGCGAATAGTCCACCCCGAGCGTCAGCCCCTTTTTGATGATCTCCCCCTTACTGAGCCGCATCAGTGGAGCCCGGATCGTGAATCCGCCGCCCTCGCTGCCGGCCCTGGTGCCGAGGTTGACCATCTTCTCGAAGGCCGCGATGAATTCGGGCCGGCAGTCCGGATAGCCGCTGTAGTCGAGAGCGTTGACCCCGATAAAGATATCGGTGGCGCCGATCACCTCGGCCCAGGCGGCGGCGTGGCTCAGGAAGATGGCGTTGCGGCCCGGCACGTAAGTAGCCGGAATGCCTGAATTTATCTCGGTCGCGGAGCGATGCTTGGGAACCTCCCGGGCGGTGGTCAGGGCTGAGCCGCCGATCTTGTCGAGATCAAGGCGCAGGACCAGATGGCTGGCGACGCCGGCCGCTTCCGCCACCGCCGCGGCCCTGTCCAGCTCGATCGCCTGCCGCTGACCGTAGGCGAAACTCAGGCAATAGCACTCATAGCCTTCGGCTCCGGCGATGGCCAGGACCGTGGTCGAGTCGAGGCCGCCGCTCAGCAGCACCACCGCTTTGGGTTTATGGTCGATGTTCATTCCTATTCCGATTAAGGTGTGAATATTTAGTGTCAGCCGATATTTAAACAGGCGGGCCGGATATTTACCATGATTTATTGGCCGGGACCGAGAGAAGTTGCTATTCTTAGCGTATTTTTCTCACCTGAATCCGTAAGCGTTCGAAAACGGTGCAGATACAGGGCGGCAATGATGTCGGTATGAACAGGCGCAGTCGGGGCCTGAAGGGAAGAGAAATAATATGATTTCAGTCGGCAGTTATAAAAGCCGCAAGGGGCGGATGATTCCGTCGCGCCAGCGCGCTCTGGACGAACTGTGGCTCGATTACGGGATCGGCGAAGCCGGGCCTTTGGACCCCGATGTTCTGTTCGGGCGGTCGGCGGCGTGCCATCTGGAGATCGGTTTTGGCATGGGCGACGCCCTGCTGGAGACGGCGCGCCGCCATCCGGAGAACAATTACCTGGGAGTCGAGGTCTATCTGCCCGGCATCGGCCAGTTGCTGCTCGGGATCAGCGAAGCGGGGCTTGCCAATGTCCGGATAGCCCGGGACGATGCGATGGAATTTCTGGATCGGCTGCCGACTGCCGCTTTGGAGCGGGTGTCCCTGTTTTTCCCCGACCCCTGGCCCAAGACCCGCCATCATAAACGGCGCCTGGTTCAGCCACCTTTTGTCGAGAAACTGCGGCGGGTGCTGGTCCCCGGCGGCCTTTTCCACGCCGCCACCGATTGGGATCATTACGCTCATCAGATAAGGGCGACCATGGAAGGCGCCGCCGCTTTCCGCAACCACTCCGGTCCCGGCAGGTTCTATCCGGGTCCGGTGGAACGGCCCTTGACTAAATTTGAAAAGCGCGGACTCAAGCGGGGGCATCAGGTCAGGGATTTGCTCTTTGAGCGGATTTAGACAACCCAGTTAAAATTGACGGCGTCGCAAAAAAACTCCCCGAAAGTTAATGAAGCTTACTTCGGCAAGTCCAGTCCGGGCGTTTAACTCAATAATGTGTTTCGTTCTCCCCGAGCCGGTCGAAGGACCCTGCTCCTGCCAAAATCAGCGGGCCAGGAGAACATAGAATATGGTGCTGAACCCGGCCCAGGCCAGGACCAATACCGTGACCAGCCCGCAGGCCAGGCCGAGCAGCCGGTGGCCGGGGGTCTCCCTTTTTCGTTCCCGGTAGCCGAGCAGATAGGCCAGTGCCGCCCCGGCCGCCATGCCGCCGCCGTGGGCCCAGTTGTTGATTCCGGGAACCAGCAGGCCGAAAACAAAGATCATGATCGCCCAGCTGCCCACCTGTTTGTAAAGGGCCTGGCCGTAAACTCCGCCGCGGCTCTTCCCGTAATACAGCACCGCTCCGATCAGGCCGCACAAAGAGGCGGAAGCGCCGATGGTGAACGGAACCCCGGCCAGAAAGGAGATGAAAAAGCCCAGAACCCCGCCGATGGTATAAATGGCGAACATCCGGTAGCTCCCGAACTCATGGGCCACCAGGGGGCCGAGCTGGTTAAAGGCCAGCATGTTGAAGAGGATATGGAGCAGGCCGCCATGCAGGTAATTCGCCGAGACCAGGCTCCACCAGCGGCCCAATTCTAGAATCGGCACGGTGCCGGTGGAGCCGAGGAGCAAAAGGCTCTGGTTGCTCGGGGAAAGAAAAGCGAAGGGGCTTAAATTGAAATTCGCCCGGCCGGGGTTGAGCAGGAGCGAGAGAATGAACATGCCGATATTAACGTGGATGATCGTCCGGATCAACTGGTCCGGGTGCGAATAAAGGGCGGTCAGCCCGTTGTTCTTCAACCAGGAGCCGGGTTTCCTCAGCCCGCAATGGGGGCATTTCTCTTCGCTGCGGCTGATCAGCCTCCGGCAGCCCGGGCAGAGCAGGGAATTCTTTTTTTGAAATTGCATATGATCTCTCGGTTTAACGCTGAGTTGAGCAGCTCGTTTGCCCCAAATAAACTTATACCCTGTGGGGATAATAATTGAGTTTGATTATTTCGAATCTTTGGTCCCGATTA
This sequence comes from Desulfobacterales bacterium, assembly GCA_024637225.1. GTDB lineage: Bacteria > Desulfobacterota > Desulfobulbia > Desulfobulbales > JAGXFP01 > JAGXFP01. The sequence goes on along the minus strand of JAGXFP010000050.1, from coordinate 131,757 downwards.
CCACATTCTCACAGACGTGTTAAACCGGGCAGAACGGCTTTTCCAAAAGGGTGCGGTTATTCGGAGCCCGGTCGTAATTCCACCACGCGAAGGCACCGTGTCTAAATGATTTTCTCCCGAGGTTTATTCCTGCGATGGAAAGTCGTACTGACATCACTGCCCTTTATTTGACATTTAAATTCCAGATTACTCAACCAAAAAGGCGTCATGATAATCGCGTCAAACCTGCCACTCTCCAGCCAGAATCCGCGGCAATAGCGGTTGGAGGATGCGGAAAGACGCTCCCCAGAGCTTGTAGCTGCCGACCCGATAGAAGGGGGTAAGCCGAGGCCCCGGCTCCTGGTCAACTTGCCGGAGTTCTTCGCCGTACATGGCCGGATCGGTAAGGGTTTCAAGTTCAAGCTCAATAACTTCCGCGACCTCTCGCCGGTCGATAACCCATTCCCGCGGCTTGATTGAGGCCAGAAAAGGAAAGATCCGGAAGCAGGTCGATCTGGTTGCCACGGGCGGCAGTTCAGCAAGGATCCGGACCCGTTCGGGGCCAAGACCGATTTCCTCCCCGGTTTCGCGCAGGGCGGTGGCAAGCAACGAGCCGTCACCTGGATCAGGTTTGCCGCCGGGGAAGGACAGCTCGCCGCCATGAATCACGTCGGGACTTCTGCGGATACAAACCATCCGCAGTCTCTTTCGACTGTCCCGGTAGATCGGAACAAGTACCGCTGCATCCATGAGGGTATCCGGGCTGCTCATTCCTTGAATATATAATATTTCCCGCCTGAAGACGACCGAGATGTCATCCGGTTGATCAGATAAAATTCCCTATCATTCATTCGAATCTGAAGGGCTAGCAAGAACTGCCTTCGCGCAAAGAGCTGGTTTTCAATTTCGCAAGAAACCATTTTGCCGCTGAATCCGGGGGGCTTCAAAAACGTGCTGGAGGTAAGGAGGCGACGATTAAGTTGATCATCCTGATGGCCTTGACATCAATTTCGCCATGCCGTAAGTCGATTGCGCATTGTTTCTTCCGGCCGCTGCTGTCGGGATTCCCGGTTCCCATCTCCGTTTTACCGGCGGGATCCGGTGCCCGGTGAAGAGTAGATTTAGAGTTATGCAATCCCTCCCGGAGCGGGGCAAAGATCCAGGTTGGTCTTCATCTCAACCTTCAACTCTGCTGTTTCGCCGGAAATAATTTATTAAAATTATTTTGCCTGTTAGAATGAACTCTACATAAACTCTTACAATCAGGTGAAATCATGGACGAAATAGACAATGTTGTGGATCAACTCTTCGGACCGTATAAAGTAGATCCTAAAACCATTGCCAAGGAGAAGAAGGAAATCCCTCTGGTACAGGATAAAACACAACGGATTCCTGCTCCGGGCAAGCAGGAAGTCAATGAGATAAAGGAACTTACCTCAAAAATGCTTAAACGGTTGAATCAGGCCGTCCGGTCCGAAAGCTGGGGGCACCGGCTTTATTATTCCCACCAGTTCCTGCAGATAGCGATGAGTATCTCCAGGCGGGTTACCAAAAAAAACTGACAGCCTCGACTGGGAGGTTTCCCCAGCAGTGAGATGTCTGGGGAAAAGTTTGCTTTCGTTGATGGTTAGCTGTCGCTGCGCCGACAATTGCTGCATCCCGCTTTCCGATGGCTGTGAGGTCAGTGACACCGGCGGGAAACCGGACAAGGAGGAAGGAACTTTAGTTTTCCTTTTCGCGGACCGGATTCAGGAATACCCCGGAAAGGATGAAATCGCTGATAATTCTGGCCTGGTCGTTCAATTCTTCGATTTTTTGTAAATCATATTCAAAGTTCTTTTTCATCCCTTTTTCGTTTGATCCGTGAACCATCCTGTTGAGAATTCTTACCCGTTCCTTCATCATCCGGACCGCTCCCCAGAGTGCTTCCTCGATCTTTTCGGTCTGGCCCTGCAATAGCGACTTTTCGGTGAATGAATGGCCGGTATGGCAAATATAGCGCGAGGGTGAATTCTTTTCGAGATGGCGGAGCGCGCCGCCGCACTCGGGGCAGGTGAGGGAAGTGGGGGCGCCCATTTCCTCCAGCTTTTCGATACTGCTCATCGGGTGCTCGTATATCCTGATCTCTTTCAGTAACTCATCCGGAACGGTTACGGGTTTGCTTGGCGATTGCTGAGCCTTTTCGGTCAGCTTCGCGGCAATTGCCTCGATGGACAAAACATGATCCACCTGGGCATATTGGATCGCGTTTTTGGGGAGTTCCGGGTATTCCGCCTCTTCAGGGTCCTGGACCAGGGTCCGCCCTCCGCAAAGTTTTACCGAGTTTAAGCCGTCCACGCCGTCATCCTGATAGCCGGTCATCAATACCGCGGTAACTCTGGAGCCGTGGTAGGCGGCGGCCGATTTGAACAGCACGTCGATGGAGGGACGATTCCGGTTTATGCCTGGCCCGACCGGGGTGGAGATCTGTTCTTCTTTGATCAGGAGATGGTGACCCGGTCTGGCGACTTGGATTATTCCCGGTTCGATTTTCGCGCCGTCTCTGGCTTCCACCACGGTCAGCGGTCCGCACTTGTCGAGCAGAGGGGCCAATATGTCCTCCGACATCTTGCCCACGTGCTGAACCAGGAAAATCGCGGCGTCGAGGTCGGCGGGAAGCAGCGATAACAACTTGCGATAAGTATTGAACCCTCCCATCGAGGCGCCCATGACGATTATGGTGATGTCCTTCATCCGATTCGTTCTCCATTTTTAAAACTGTCCAGGACCTCGTTCTACCGCTTACCATTGAATCTGACGGCACGCCTTTTGCTCGAATGTGCAATTGATGCGGATGGATATGTCAGTCCAGGCGATCCGACAATTTGAAAAAATCCCAATGGAGATTCCCGATGTGTGAAGGAAAAAGGCCCGAGCCGAAAAAGGCGCTCGACAATCTCGCCCGGCCGATGCCCTGGCGCCGCAAATTCCAATTGATTTTGCTGAATAATTTCAAAAAAATCCGCCATAGGCAAATCTGTTGCGGCAATCCCGGTCAGCCGGGCTGCTGACAATAAAGGCGCCGCCGGTCGGTGGCGGTAAATAGGCCGCGGTTTTATTCCGGCCATATCATTTCTTGGCGATGATCCATATAGCATGGACGATACCCGGGATATAGCCCAGCAGAGTGAGCAGGATATTGATCCAGAAATGCATACCTATACCTACCTGGAGAAAGACGCCCAGAGGGGGCAGTAAAATTGCGGCGACAACCCTGACGATATCCATCTTCTATCCTCCTGTGTAAATTTTCAGCCGTTGACTATCCGGCCGCCGTTAGGATGCAAGACCTGACCGGTCATGTAGGATGAATCGGAACAGGCTAGGAACAGATAACTCGGCGCGATCTCGACCGGCTGACCGACCCGGCCGAGCAGAGTTTTTTCGCCGAATCTTTCAATTTTCTCCTTACTGAAACTAGCCGGGATCAGCGGAGTCCAGATCGGGCCCGGCGCCACTCCGTTGACCCTGATCCCCTGGTCCGCCAAGGTAATGGCCAGCGATCTGGTCAGGGTGGTAATGGCCCCTTTGGTACTGGCATAGGGAATCAGTTTCGGATGGCCCTCATAGGCGGTTACCGAAGAGGAATTTATTATCACCCCGCCTTCCTTGAGGTGGGGCAGAGCGGCCTGGACAAAGTAGAACATGGAGAAGATATTGGTCCGGAAGGTTCTTTCAAGTTGTTCAGGGGGGATGGCCGCCACTTTATCATAGGAGTGCTGCTCTCCGGCGTTATTGACCAGGATATCGAGTTTGCCCAATCCGTCGATCGTTTTCCCGACCGCTTCGCGGCAGAACTCGGGAGCGCCGATGTCGCCGGATACGGTAATACAACGGCGACCGAGTTCTTCGACCCGCTTTCCGGTATCTTCAGCATCCTGATGTTCATCGAGGTAGATTATGGCTACATCGGCGCCTTCCTTGGCAAAGAGGATGGATACCGCCCTGCCGATACCGCTGTCGCCGCCGGTAACCAGCGCCACTTTGCCGCTAAGTTTGTCGCTGCCGCGATAATTCTCGTCTTCGGTTTTCGGCACCGATTGCATTCGGGCGCGTTCCCCCGGTTGTTTTTCCTGGGTCGGTTCGGTGTTCTGTTCAGGGTCCGATTTATCCGGCATTTTTCGACTCCTTTGCAGATGGTCTTTTGTTACCGGGTAACGAACGCAAAAAGCAGGCCATGACCGTGTTTTTGATTTTTGAGCAGAATTTCAGCAGTCTTCCACGGAATTAAACCGGCTTACGGTGCCGTAACGTTGCTGAAGGAAATATCTGGCTGTGGATATGAAAACCGATCGGAACGGCAACAACTGGTGCGGTAATTTTGTCCTGTAAGATGGGATCGTGTCCGGCTAGACAGGATTTTGATTTTCAGGTTAACGATTCCTTTCCGCCTGGGTCTCGAAACCCGGCAGTATGGCATCGAAAAAGGCGTTTTCAACCAGATACAGGAGAATCTCCAAGGTGTCGGAGTCGGGATTGTCCAGCGACCCGGATAGATTGGCCTTGGTTGCCATATCCCGGGGATCGTTCTCCAGCACTTCGGCCATGGTATCCATGAACCCTTCATACAGTTTCTGCAAAAGGCCTTGCCTGCTATCCTGGTCATCCTCATAGATATCGATTTCCGAAATAAATGGTTTGATGAAACCATCGATCTTGCCGTTGGCGACATCTATTTCCGAATAAAGGGTCAGCGAGCCCTCTGCTACATCCAAGTTGGCATAGGCCCTGAACAGGTCGTTTAGGGATTCGAGTCTGGTGCCGATCACCCTGATCCGCAGATCGAAATCAGGTCTGGTGTCGGTTTCCTGGAAATTACCGGTTATCAGGGTGTTGCCGTTGCCCATGAAATAGCCTTCGAGATTCACCTCCGCACCTCCTTTTCGGAAGCGGTCCGAGAGATTGGTGGCTTTGAGGTTTAAATCCCCAAGAAATATTCGGTATTGCGGATCGGTCGTTTTGTTAACGAAACCCGCCATTCCGGTGACATGCAATTTTTCGATAAAATAATGGAAAGGCATTTTCTTTTGCTCGGGGGGCGATTGATCCTTGTCTGGTAGTGTCCGGGCGAGGACGTAGTCAACCTTCAGTTGCTGGATCGCGAGATTTTTGGCGATTAGTTCCCGCTTTTCCGGAGAATAGGTGAATTCTCCCGTTGAATTGAAGCTGCCCGAGGTTACCAGAGCCCCGAACCGTTGCGCCACCGGCTTGAGTTGGTTTAGAGGCATTTCGCTGATCTTGTAGCTGGCTTCGATTCCCATATGGGGCTCGCGGAGAAAATCCCCTCGGCCGGAGACCTCTATCCGGCCTCCTTTTTCGAATAGAACCGCTTTGACATCAAATGAGGAGGGGAAGGCCTTTTCCGGGTTATCGACGTTGCGGATATTGTTGACCCTGGCCTCAATGGAGGAAATGCGGATGGGTGAAGCTTCTTTCCCGGCGATATATACGGCTTGCCCATCGCGGATCTCCAGCCGGTTTATCTCGAGCGGATAGAGTTCTTTCAGAGTCTGCTGCCAACTTTTCTTCCTTTTGAGCCGTTTTTCCTCTCTGAGTTGAGGGAGGTTGAAATGCAGTTCAGGGTTCTGCATTTCGCAGACCGCGACCAGATCACCCGTAAGCAGTTCCCGCCAGTGCAGGTGCAAGTAAATGGTCTCCATATTCACCACGGGCGGGTCCGGGTGTTTGAGCTGGATTATCTTCAGATTGTCGATCAATATCCCGAGATTGAAGGGATTGAAATCGAGATCGGCCGCTTCCACCCGATAACCTTCGATTCGGTTGTTTATCTTGTAGAGAATATATTTTTTGAAAGGGGCGTCCAGGAACATGGACCCGATCAGCACTATCAGGATCAAGATGACGAAACCGACAGTCCATTTGGCAATTGGGTGGCTCATATCTTTTCCTGTTGATCGAAGGGCTCTTAACTTGCGATGCAAGTTAAATGAGCAAGATATGTGCCATGGTCTTGACGGGGCTAATGGTCACCATTCCAGGTTAGGTGGGGATCATCAGTGTCCGGGCGATGAGCGAATCCGGTGAAAGGCCTGTGCCGGTTCTGTCTTGCGAAACCGGTTTAGTTACGCTTCTTCCTGTCCCGGCAGGGATGATAAAAAAGACGACGCAAGCCCACACCAGCCTCAGTATGGCCTGAATCCGTGACGGCTTAGCGTGTTGCCTCGCGATATATGGTTGTTTTTACGTCAAATATAGACAGTAATCCGTGGCGGCCGGAATTCACCCGCCGCCCTGCGGGGCGCCCGGCAACGGCGCATCTGCGGCGTTGGCAACTCGTTGATATACCATCAGTATTATCATTGTTGCCGCCTTGCATCTGAACCGTTCTCGAACACTCACGGATTCAGGTATATATCTCGTGCAGTTTTCATGGCCGCTCCCTTTATTGATCGTCCTGATCACGACCGAAAATCTTCGCTCTTTTTTCCCCCTTGTGGCCGGCGCTTTTTTTGCGATAAAGTTTTAGATGGGATGAGCGGGTTAATTCACTTCCCGAATCCTCTATTCGTTTCAATCCGGGTGGTAAGCAATGAAGCAAGATGACTTCGGAATCACGCAATGAAAAAACTATGCTCTTTGGGCCTGTTGATGATCTTCTTCCTGCCCTTGCCCGGATGCGGCGGCGGTGGCAGTGATGCCCGGCCGGTATTCGAGGCAAATATCGTCAGCGACCAGGCGGCGGACGGTGATATCTCCTTTGATCCCGTCACCGGGATCTACACCATCTCCCCCGCTCCTCCTGTCCTGTTTTTCGGTATCTCCCCTCCGGATGTTGACCCCAGCTTAACGGAATTTCGCGCTTTCCTCGATTTCCCCCTCGACGGCTCGACCGGGGAAGATGTTTTGCCGGCGATCGCGGGGATTCTTTCCGCATCCCTGGAGGTCTTCGTCAGCGAGGTGAGTTTCGGGCTCCAGGTTCCCGCCCTGATCGATCTTGTCACCTATCCCGTGGACAGGCTGGGGGTGCCGGATTTCGATTCTCCCCCCCTTCTTACTCAATCGGTCAATTTCTTTCCCGAGGATACGGGGAATCTCGTGCGGATCGATGTCACGCCCCTGATGCGGGAGGCGCAGCGGATCGGGCTTTCGGATCTGCAGCTCCGCTTTCTCCTCGATTTCACCGTGGGCAGTGGGCTGGTAGCCATCGAAGATCGGCCCAACGTTCTCCTCACGGCGCCGCTGCTCACCGTGCTTTACGTGTTGTGAAGCTCATGGAAAATCAGAATTGTAAAGGAGGGTCTGAGTGGGGGCGAGGGCGATCCGAGAGGGAGGCTGGTTTGACTGGAGCCTTCCTTTTTTGACTTTTTGCGAACTTGTCAAGCTCTGGAGTGATCCGGTTCTCCTTCGTCTATCCTTCCAGCCACTCTCCGGGATCGACCCGGTAAAACTCCTGTAGCTCCCGGTATAATTCGGGGTGCTTTTTCTTCAAGGTACGCGGTTTTTCGAAAAAGATTTCGGTGGCAACGGCGAAGAACTCGGCGGGGTTGGTGGCCCCGTAGCGGTCGATAGCGCTCTTTTCGCCTTTTTCGACGCCGCGCTGGAGGAGTTCGTACTCCCTGGAGAAAACCCGCGACCAGGATGAGTAGGCCGAGCGGGTAGGCAGGATCGGTGTTCCGTCGGCCCGGCCAGCCTGCTGGTCGAGCTGGTGGGCGAATTCGTGCATCGTTACGTTATGGCCGTCGGCGAAATTTACCGCCCCCTGCCTGACGCTGTCCCAGGCCAGAACCACGGCGCCGTGGTGCCATGATTCGCCGAGCCGGATCGAGGCTTCGCTCGGCTGCGGGTTCAGGTGCGGCCGGACGCCGACCACGTAGGTGGATGGGTAGACCAGGATCGAGTAGAGTTTCGGATAGCAGTCGCTGCCGCGGTTCAGGAGGAGCAGGCAGGCCTGGGCGGCGATGGTTACCCTGATTTCGTCGCTCAGCTCCAGGCCGCCGCAGCCCTCGAAGGATTTTTCGCCGATGAATATTCTGATCCGGTCGTGGAGCTGCTGCCGGAGATCGGCCGGCAGGTGGCGGTAGGGGGGGAGATTCTTGATCAGGATCCGCGTCCACTCTTCCGGAAAGGGAGCGCTGAGCAGCCTGTGCCGCCGCCGCGCCTTGATAAGCCGGGCCAGGGTCTTCCAGATCCAGAAGCCCGCCCCGACAATGGTGAAGAAGATCAGAAGTTTCATCCAGCTAATCTCCATGGAATCGCGGTTAATGTCAATTGTTCATTTCCGAATGGGTAAGCGATCACAGGGCACCGAATCTGCTATGTTATCGGCCTGCTCATGTACATCAGTACACTTCGCAGGCCGATGCCTTGCATCTCCGGCACCCTGTAACCGCTTACCGGGTGGGAGATGGGCCGAACCTTGGCGCCTGATTCCGTGAGTGGTTATTACCCGGCCGGCTAAGCCGCCGGTCTGGTTCCTTCGAAACACCAGCGGACCGCCTCCCGGTCGGCTGGGCTGACCCCGGCCCGGATCAGTTCCGCCTGCCAATCCCGGACCCCGTCATCGACCTGGGCGATAATCTCCCGCGCTTCCGCCCGGTTCAGGCTGAATCTTTCGCACTGGCTGAGGAGGTTGGTCCGGCTTGCCAGGGAGCCCTGGTCCCCGAGATTCAAGGCCAGATGGAATCCGCCCCTGCTTCGCCGGGCCGGGAAAGGCAATAGGTCGTAGGCTGGCGACAGCCGCCAGCCCCGCCGATATAGAAAACCGTGATTGCGGAGATGGTCGTCTTCGTTTCGGACCGCCACGTTGAAGGCCATACGCCGGAAGAGTTCGTGATGGTCATCCCGAAGATTCTCGACGAAACGGCGCATCCGGTCGGCGATCCGCGGATATGAGCCGCGTTCCAGTTCATCGATATCGAGATCGCTCAGGGCGAAAGCGCTCATGAACGGCAGGCGGCGGCCAGCCTCCCGGTCGAAACGCTTGACCAGATAGACCGATCGTCCCTCCACGGTTTCCAGACGGATTTGCGGGACCCGGATGCCCGCCCGGCCGGCCATGGTCATGGTGGCGTATTCCAGGCCCGGATATTTGACGGCGGTTTTGCTGCTTTCGAATTTGGCGATCCACTGCTCCCCTTCGATCATCACCGTGCATTTGGGCTGGGCGCCGCCCAGGGAGGTGGCCTGGCGGAGGAGATGAAGCATCTCCGGGGGCAGTTCCCGGTCCTCGATGGCCCGGTCGATACCCTTGGCCACCTCGGCGAGATCGCCCAGGGAGCAGGAAGTTTCCGGTTTGGTGGTCGGCTGCTCCGGGGTCGGCCCGAAGGAGATCGCCCCCACCGCGTCGGTGGAGATCAGGTCGATAAACTCGTGGTCCCGCAAGGTTCCGAAGGGCAGCCCCAGCTGTTTGGCCATCAGGTAGCTGCCCCAGCTGTCCGGCAAGACATCGCGCAGGATGCCGAAGATGCCGTCGTTCTTCCGGGTCGGATATTCCTGGTCGGAGAGAGGCAGGTTGACCGGATCGATGGCGATGGCGTTAGGCCGTTCCAGATAGCGCCGGCCGTACTGAAAGGTCCCGACGCCCAGCTCGATATCCAGGCTGAAAAGCCCGGCCGGGACCGATTGCCGCTCCTCCGGCAGCTCGATGAAAACGATCCTTTCGAAACGGTTAGAAGTCAAGGCGCTTCTCCTTTCTGCTCCGGATCCGTTGCGGCAGGCGCTGTTTTTCCAGGGCCAGGCCGATCCGGTCATCCTCGGGCTCGGCAAAGCGCAGGGTGCGATCGAGCTGGTAGACTTCGAGGGCGGCAAGATAGGTCTCGATCCGGACCGCCGGGTCGCCCTGTTCCATCCGGCGCACCGAGGACAGTGAGGCGCCGATCTTTTCCGCCGCCTGGTTTAACGAGATATTTCGTTTTTTCCGGGCAACCCGCAGATTTACGCCGATCTGCTCAAGTCTGGCCCGCATCTCAGGGGAAAGCATGCCGCTAAAACCTCATATATGAGTTGTTAAAGTATTTAAGTGTTCATATATGAATATATAGCTGGTGTGGGCGGGGATGTAAAGAAGCAATTCGGCCCTGGCCGATTTATCGCCGGGAGGATGGGGGTGATCAGCCGATGGTCGGCGGCCGATGGTCCGGGGCGCTGCCGCAGACCGGACAGCCCTGCATTCTTAACGGTTTTTCCAGGCGGCACGATTCAAGCAGTTCGGCATCGGCGAAGATCTCCGGGGTCGGGCCGTCGGCCCGGATCCGGCCGTCGTGCATGACGATGGTCCGCTCGCAGATATCGACCACCATATCGAGATCGTGGGTGGCGATGATCTTGGAGTGCTTGAAGCCGGCCAGAAGTTCGATGAGCTGGCGGCGGGCCCGGGGGTCGAGGCCCGAGGTAGGTTCGTCCATGACCAGGATATCCGGCGACATGGAGAGGACCGAGGCGATCGCCACCCGCCGCTTCTGCCCGGAGGAAAGGCGATGGGGCGGGCGTTCCCGGAGATCGCTTAGGCCGACGGTGGCCAAGGCCTTGTCAACCCGGGCGGCGACCTCCTCGGCTGGCAGGTTCAGATTCAACGGCCCGAAGGCGACATCGTCGAAGACGGTCGACATGAAAAGCTGGTCGTCGGGATCGTGGAAGACCATGCCGACGGTGCGGCGCACCTCCCGGAGGGTCTCCCTGGTCAGGGGGTAGTCGCCGATCCTGACCTGGCCGGCGCTGGGGGTCAGGTAGCCGTTCAGGTGGAGGAGCAGGGTCGATTTGCCGGCCCCGTTGGCGCCGACGACGGCCACCGACTCGCCGTGGTGGATTTTAAACGAGACCTTTTGCAGGGCTGGAGTCCGGTCCGGATAGGTGAATTCCAGGTCCCGGGCTTCGACGATATGGTGACTCATAGACTGATCTCCAGGATCAGGCCGCCGAGCAGCTCGGCGACGGGAATGGTTCGGAACAGCAGGAAAGCGGCGGCGGCGGTGAGGGTGAAGAGGAGTTCGGCCCGGCCGAAAGTGAAGCGGCGCACCGTTCTGATTTCGCTGGTGAAGGCCCGGGACAGCATGGCCAGATGGATGCGTTCGGCCCGGTCCAGGGTGCGGAGCAGGAGGTTGCCCAGAAGCTGGGTATAGACCCGGAAAGCCGGGCGGCGCCGGCTGCAGGAGCGGAGGGCGTGGGCCCGGATCATCCGGATCGATTCCTCGATTAAAACGAACAGGTAGCGATAGAGGAGGAGGAGCTGCACGGCGAGGATCCGGGGGGCGCCGAGTTTCTCCAGGGCCATGCAGACCTTGGGAAAGCCGGTGGTGGCGATGAGGATCAGGGCCGCCCCGATCGTCAGGCTGAAGCGGAGGATCAGGGAGGTGAAGGAAACCCAGCCCCCCGAAACGGCGAGGGGGCCGAGATTGACCATGATCTCCAGGTCCAGGAAGGGGTTGAAGATGCCGATGCAGATCACAAATGGCGAGACGATCAGGAGCTTCCGGAAGAGATAGCCGACCGGCAGGCCTGCCAGGCCGATGATCGCGGCCGGGTAAAGGAAGAAGGGCACGAGCCCGGCAACGGCGTAGCGGTCGAAGGAGACCACCGCGATGATAAAGAAAACCGTGACCAGCAGTTTGGCACGCGGGTCGAGGCGGTGGACGAAGCTGTCCCGGCCGGCGATTATTTCCAGGCGGCCGATATCGTAGAAGGCCCTGCTGATCCTATCGGTCACGGTTTCTCCCCTTTTTCCCGAGCAACAGGCCGGTCAGCACAACCAGAACCAGGACGACGATGGAGCCGAGGATTCCCGAGGCTGAGGTGCCGGGATCGGGCCGCTTTACCCCGCCGCCGGTCTTTTCCGCGGCGCGGAAATTGTAGTCGGGCAGCAGGGCGATCCGCTTCCGGAGCTTATCGGGCGAATTAGAACGGGCGGTGGCGGCCGCCTCCTGCCGGTCCGCTGAATTTTCCAGGGACCATTCGAGGCCGTCCGGCTTTTCCGAGGCAAACCAGCTCAGGAAGCCGCCGGTAAGGATGGCGGCGGCGGCCAGGATGGCCAGGACCCTGGCGAAAGGCAGTCCCGCCGAAGTCGGGCCGCGGTTCCCTTCGGCAATGATTTCCGGCCGGACCCTGATCATAAAAGAGATTACCCCGGCGGTGGCCAATCCCTCGATCAGGCCGATCGGCAGGTGGATGGTCTGCATCAGCATCAGGAAGCCGGTAAACGACAGGGAGAGCATCCCGGAGGTCACGGTCTGGACGACTACCCCCAGGGAACCGAGCTGCAGGCCGATAACCGACGCCGCCGCAGCCGCGAAAAGGCGGCGGCCCGGACCCGGTTGCCGGCCTGTCAGCGGTTTGTAGAGCAGGGGATAGGCGATAAAGCAGGGGGCGAAGCCGAGATTGAAAATATTGGCGCCCAGGGCCAGCAGGCCGCCGTCGGCGAAAAACAGGGCCTGGACGGTCAGTACCGAGCCGAGGGTCAAAAAGGCGGCATGGGGGCCGAGGAGGACGGCCAGGAGCAGGCCGCCGCCCAGGTGGCCGCTGGAGCCGGTGCCGGGGATGGCGAAGTTGATCATCTGGGCGGCGAAGATAAAGGCGCCCAGCACCCCCATCAGCGGGATCTTCCGCTCATCGAGGCGGTGTGCGATCTTCCGGGCGCAGTAAAAGGTGGTCGCCGCGGTCGCCGCCCACATGGTTCCGCCCACGGCGGGCGAGAGCAGCGCGTCTGCCATATGCATGTTTAATTTCTCCAGAGACTCAGTGTTACGAATTGTAAAAATGTAACACAACTATTGCGGCGGTTAAATAATTTTATGTTATTATGAGAGGATATTGTGAGCGCCGAAGGCAGGCCCGGTTGCTCGATAAGCATTCAAAACACCTGGCCCGCGGACAAGCTTGTCTGGAAGATCCGATTCAGTTAGCGGCAGGGAGAGAAAATAATGACGGAAACGGTACGGTTCGGGGTTTCGATCGATGATCGTTTGCTCGCGAACTTCGATAAACTGATCGGCGGCAAGGGTTACCATAACCGATCCGAGGCGGTGCGGGATCTGATCCGGAACGCCCTGGTCGATGATAAATGGACCCACAGCGAAGACGAGGAAATGGTGGGAACCGTCTCCCTGGTCTTCAACCATCATACCCGGGAACTGTCCGACAAGCTGACCGAGCACCAGCACTCTCACCATCGGAATATTATTTCCGCCCTCCACGTCCATCTTGACGCCCATCACTGCCTGGAGGTTGTAGTGGTTAAAGGTAAGGCCGGGGAAATCAGGCGGTTGGCCGATGAACTGATCGGCACCAAGGGCGTCAAGCACGGCCGGTTGATGACCACGACCAGCGGTCGGGATCACCTTTAGCGGAGAGCCGGCGGAGCAGGTGGATGTTGTATTGCGCGATGGGAGGGGACTGATTAATTTATTGCAATGGCGTCGTAAAAAGTCTCCAGCTCCTGCGTTGCTGCAAATTGTTTCGTCATTGCAGCGTACTGAAGTACGCTGCATTCCTCGAAATTTGTGCGCCTTGGTTCTGACGATTTTAGCTTAGCCATTCAGTTTTGATGAAAGAAGCTGTCATTTCGAACGGATGTGAGAAATCTTGTTCTTTGACTCAAGGTTATTATTAAGATTTATCACCTTTGGTGAAATGATATTATGGGAACTTCGATTTTTTGCGACGCCATTAAAATGGTTCGTTTTCTTAAAAGAGGTGGGTTTTGGACAGCAACGAGTTTTTAAAGTTCAGGAAGCATCTAAACAAGACCCAGCAGCAGATTGCCGAGTTGCTCGGGCTTTCGGTCAAGGCCGTCCACAGCTATGAGCAGGGCTGGCGGAACGTGCCGACCCATGTCGAGCGGCAGCTCTATTTCCTCTTGTCGAGGCTCAAGGGCGGTGACGAGGGGGTCCGGCCTTGCTGGGTGGTCAAGAAGTGCCCGCCCGAACGGAAAAAACAATGCCCCGCCTGGGAGTTTCAGGCCGGTAAATTCTGCTGGTTTATCAACGGGACGATTTGCGAGTGCAAGGCGCGCAAGACCTGGAAGGATAAGATCAAGACCTGTAAGGAGTGCGAGGTCATGCAGGTTCTGCTGGAGGAGCTGGAGGTCTGAGAATTCAGAAGCCAGGAGCCAGGAGCCAGGAGCCAGGAGCCAGGAGAAAAACCTTAAAATCAGTCTCTTGAAGCCCTTGCCCGGCGCCCTGCTGGTCGGCGAAGTGAACCGTAGCGACCGGGGCAAACCATTAACGCATGCAGCAGAAAACTGATAAGAGCAGCCCCCCTGTGAAATCGTCACGGATTTAGGAGGTCCTTTCGCTCCTGGCTCCTGGCTCCTGGCTTCTGACTTCTTAATGTTGCCCGTTACCGATCTTATGATTCCCCCGTTTCCTTTATTGGCCGTCCCGGCAGAGGACCGGCAGCCGTTTGTCCGCCACGATGCCGGCCGGACTAACTTCGGCCCGGCAGGCCAGAATCATTACCCCCTTGTCGGCGACCTCGGCCAGGGTTGCGGCGTAGAGCGGGTCGATTTGAGCGGCCGGAGCAAAGTGGCTGACATTTCCGAGTTGGACGCAGAAGATCAGCGCGGCCCGGTATCCCTGCTCGCGCAGGGTCAATAATTCCCGGAGATGCTTGGTCCCCCTTGCCGTAACGGCATCGGGGAATCGGGCCACCCCGTCCTGGGACAGGGTGCAGTTTTTCACCTCCAGATAGGTCATCTCCCTGCCGTTACCAAGGAGAAAATCGAGGCGGCTCCGTCCGGTCTTGACCTCCGCCCTGATCTCGTCGAAGGGCTCCAGTTCCGGAAAGACTCCGTTCTCCAGGGCCTCCCTGACCAGTTTATTGGTCCGCGAGGTGTTGACCCCCACCCAGCCGCCGTCGACCTCGACCATCTCCAGAGTGTGGGGGTATTTGCGTTCGGGATTGGCCGCCCGGGAGATCATCACCGGCGAGCCGGGAGCGCTGCAACCGAGCATGCTTCCGGTATTGGGACAGTGTACGGTGAGCGCTTCGCCGTTCGGCAGTTCGACGTCGGCCAGAAATCTCTGGTAGCGGCGCAGCAGGATGGCGGGTTGCAGGGTCTGGTTGAATAGCATGGAGATATTCTCTTTTTATGGTAGATTCGGATGATTCTAGAGTTGTTGTGCAGTTCCTCGGCCCAGTGCGGAAGGGCGACGGCGTCGTAAGGGATCCTGGCTCGAACGCTCACCGATTCAGCAAAAATCAAACTATAGACGGAAAATGACCAAATCGGAACCGGTTTATCTAATCGACGGCAGCGCCTATATCTACCGGGCCTATCATGCCATTTCACCGCTGACCAACAGCAGCGGCCTGCCGACCCACGCGGTTTTCGGTTTTATCAATATCCTCCTGCGGGTGATCCGGGAAAAGGAGCCGCGTTATATGGCGGTGGCCTTCGATTTGAAGGGTCCGACTTTCCGTCACGAGATCTATAAGGATTACAAGGCCAACCGGCCACCGATGCCCGAGGACCTGGCCTGCCAGATCCCCTACGTGCGGGACGCGGTGGCGGCCTATAATATCCGCTTTCTCGAAGAGGCCGGTTTCGAGGCGGATGACCTGATCGCCTCGGCGGCCCGGCACCTGGAAAGAAAAGGGCATGAGGTGGTGGTGGTCTCCGGCGACAAGGATCTCATGCAGCTGGTCGATCGGAAAACCGGCTTCTGGGACCCGATGAATGACCGCTATTTCGACCGGGACGGGGTGGCCGCCAAATACGGGGTGTCGGTGGATGCCCTTCTCGACTATTTCGCCCTGATCGGCGACAGTTCCGACAATATCCCGGGGGTGCCGGGGGTGGGCCCGAAAACGGCCGCCAAGCTGATTGTGGAATTTGGTTCCCTGGACAACCTGTACCAAAGGCTCGATGAGATCCGCGCCAAAAAACTTGCCGATAAGCTCGCGGAAAATCGCGAGGCGGCCATGCTCTCCCGGGATCTGATCCGGCTCCGGGAAGATCTGGCGGTACCCGCCGAGCTCGAAGATTACCTGCTGCCCAAGCCCGATAACGACAAGCTGCGCGAGCTTTTCACCTTCCTCGGTTTTAACCGGCTTTTGAAAAGCGAGGTCGCAACTCCGGCCCTTGACCGCAGCGGTTACCGGCTGGTCAGCGACATCGATGAACTGCGGGGACTGGCCGGAAAACTGGCCGAGGGGCCCCACTTGGCAGTCGATGTCGAGACCTCCGGCCTTGATCCGCTGAGCGCGGATCTGGTCGGAATCTCCCTGGCCGCCGAGATCGGCGTGGCCTGGTACGTGCCGATCGGGCATCTCGATGGTGACGGCGCGCCGGTGGCCGGCCAGATTCCACTGACGGAGGCCCTGGAGGTTCTCGGGCCGCTGCTTACCGATCCGAAACTGCCGAAAATCGGCCATAACCTGAAGTTCGATTACAGCGTTTTCCGCAACCAGGGGGTGCGGCTGGCTGGCCGCCTCTGGGATACGATGCTTTGCTCCTACCTGATCGCCCCGGCCCGGCGTTCCCACAAGCTTGACGATCTCGCCGAAGAGCTTTTGGAACTCAAACCGACCTCGTTTGACGAAATCACCGGCCAGGAGAAAGGCCGGGGAAAAAAGAAGGATCTGAACTTCGCCTTTGTCCCGCCGCAAGCCGCCGCGGACTATTCCTGCGAGGATGTCGACGTGGCCCTGATGCTCTGGGATCATTTTCGGCCGCAGCTGGTGGAACTCGATTTGTGGGACCTTTTCGAACAGGTCGAGTGCCTGATTATTCCGGTCCTGGCCGAGATGGAATTGGCGGGAATCACCGTGGATCGGGAAGAGCTCAAAAGATTGTCCCGGGAATTCGAAGACAATCTGGACGGTTTGGAAGAAGAGATCTGCCGGTTGGCCGGCGAGTCGTTCAATATCGGTTCGCCCAAGCAGCTCGGCGAGATTCTCTTCGAAAAACTGAAACTTCCCCAGGGCCGCAAGACCAAGACCGGCTATTCCACCGACGCCAAGGTTCTGGAAAATCTAGGCCGCTATCACGACCTGCCGATCCTGGTGATAAATTACCGCAATCTGGCCAAGCTGAAGTCGAACTATGTCGACACCCTCCTGGAGCAGATTCACCCTAGGACCAGCCGGGTCCACTCTTCGTTCAACCAGACGGTGACCGCCACCGGCCGGCTGTCGAGCAGCAATCCCAATCTGCAGAATATCCCGATCCGCACCCCGGAAGGGCAGAAGATCAGGCGGGCCTTTATCGCCGCCCCCGGCCACGTCTTCCTGGCCGCCGATTACTCGCAGATTGATCTGCGGGTTATGGCCCATTACGCAAAGGATGCGGCCCTGATCGACGATTTCCGGGCCGGGAAGGATATCCATCACCAGACGGCGGTGGAGATCTTCCGGGTCAGCTCCGGTTTCGTCACCCCGGAGATGCGGCGGGTCGCCAAGACCATCAATTTCAGCATCGTCTACGGGATCAGCGCCTTCGGGCTTGCCGCGCGGCTCAACCTGAGCCGCAAGGAGGCGGCCACTTTCATTGAGCGCTACTTCGAGCACTATCCGGGAGTAAAGGAATTTATGGAGACGGTGGTCGCGGGGGCCCGGCAAAAGGGTTATGTGACCACGATGCTCAAACGCCGCCGGCAGCTGCCGGATCTTAAGAGCAGTAACCGGATGCAGCGGGAGGCGGCTGAACGGATCGCCGTCAATACCCCGATCCAAGGCACGGCGGCCGATATTATCAAACTGGCCGCCATCGAGGTGGACCGGCAGCTCAAGGCCGAAAAACTCGGGGCCAGGGTCCTGTTGCAGATTCACGATGAACTGGTCCTCGAGGTTCCCGAAGACCAACTGGCGGTAACCAGGGAACTGGTCGGGACTGCCATGGAGTCGGTGATGCGGCTCGACGTGCCGTTGGAGGTCAATCTCTCGACAGGATCAAACCTGGCCGAGACCTGAGAAGAACCTGAATCCGTGAGCGTTCGAGAACGGTGCAGATGCAAGGCGGCAACGATGTTGATAATACTTATGGTATGTCAACGAGTTGCCAACGCGGCAAATGCGCCGTTATCGGACGCCCCGCAGGGCGGCAGGGTATCCTCTGGCAATTCAGGGGAAAACGATTATCAAATGCAATTACAAAGTGACAAAGAAATTCACCAAGAAGCCGTCACGGATTCAGGAAGAACCCATGTATATTGCCCGTATAAACGAATATGGCACGGTCCGGTATGTCATCCGGGAGTCGGTGCCCGCTCCGCAGCTTGATTGTTTTGTCGCCCGGGACCTGTTCGATCTGGGCAGCGATCCGGTCCGGTTTATCCACTATTCCGGCCGGGGCGCCTTTTACCTCGATCCGGAGCTCGAAGCTGTGGTCGCCCGCAGGCGGATCAGCCCGGATGAAACCGACCTGGAAGAGTTGTTCCTGCCGTTCCTGGAGCCCGCCGCCCGGCGGCAGGCCGAGTTTTTCGGCGCCGGCTACCGGAACTTTTCTCCCCGGAAACTATCCGCAGCCGATCTCGCCCACCTTGAGCAGCGCACCCACCTTTTTGACAAAAGACGCCTCCATTACCTGCGCTATGCCTCCCTGAGCCAGGCCCGGCTCCATAAAGCCTCTCCGAAGCTGTTTCTGCCCCTCCTCTACAAGTCCCGGGACGAACTGGAGCAGTTCTTCCTGGTCCAGGAATTGGTCCTCGAATCGACGGAGTTTCGCCAATATGTCTACGTGATCTTCGATCTGCAGAAGTTTTTCTCGGAAACCGCGGCCCGGTTGATGCCCGAAGGGCTCGATCAGGAGAAGCTGGAGGAGATTTTTGAAAGCGAGTTCTGTCGGTTGTTCGAAGACCCCTCTTTCGGAGCCGGTCTGGATGAGCGGGCCTTGACCGGCTATCTGAGCCGTTACCTTGTAATGTTTTTCGACTATGGCTTCCCGGCCGGGTCGTTCGAGGAAGAGTATATCCGCCGGTTCATGAACGGGCGCCGTTCTTTTCGCTTTCCCGAAAAAAAGGTGGCGGTCGATGACCGGGAGGTGGTCGAGTTATTCGGGGTCGACCGGGCCGAGCTTGAGCGGATGAGCAAGGCGAGCTTCACCACCCTGTACCGGAAACTCGTCCACGCCCATCATCCCGACAAGGGTGGCGAGCACGACGATTTCGTCAGGTTGACCGAGCTGTATCGGCATCTCCGTAAAAACAAAAAATGATGGCGTCGCAAAAAGTCGCCAGCTCCCGCGTTTCTGCAAATTATCTCGTCATTGCAGCGTACTGAAGTACGCATCATTCCTTGAAATTCGTGCGCCTTGGATCTGTCGGTTTTCACCCAGTAAAAACGTCCGATCTGTAGGAAGCTATCCGGAAAGCTCATCGGCGAAAATCGCTCAATTTTCTCCGTATAATCAATAGGCCAAGTTGTTGGCCGATCCTCTCGCGGCTTCTTGCGAAATCGCTGAAAACGGCGGCCACCGCCCGCCGTGGCTCATTTACGCTTGACAGATCCTGTACTTTAAAGGGAATATGTATTACTAAAGTACTTAGTGAAGTCAGGTAAAGAGCCAAATGAAATACTAACCGGCCACAGGGTGAGGCAAGCACGGACAGCGCTAGCCTCTTTATGTCAAAACCGCTCAAGGAGTATCCATGGAAATTCATGATCCCAATTTGCACCAGAAACTCATCGAGATGTGCGATTGTTATCTCGAAACCGATTTCAAGGCCCAGATCCAGGAAGCGGCGACGACGACGCCAACCGACGATCTTGACGAGGACAGTCTTAAATACCTGGCCCTGACTATCATGTACGCCATTACCGAAAAGGCCCGGAAGCTCAACTATAAAAAGAAGAAAGGCCAATTGACCGTGGTCGTCAAAGGGGATGGCGAGAAGAGCTCGGTGAAGGCGCCGCCGCCAGAAGTTTTTGATAGGATTGTGGGAATCATCAGAACCATTCTGCATCTTGAAGAAGATAGCGCCTCGATGCCCCTCTCCCTGGGATTGCGGAACGGTCAATTCGATGTCCAGGTCAAGGTGGAACGCAAGGACGATAAGGAGTCTCTCAAGTTCAAGTTCCCCGATTTCGGCGAATAAACCAGGTGGCCCGTAATCCCGGTTCCGCAAAATGAATCTGACAAGGAGAGGCTCCGGCATCCATCCCCGGCGGGATGAAAATCGACAGATACAATATGCCGCGGCGTATCTTACCAGTGACGGAGAATAATGATGAAAAATTGCACTCTCAATGATTTCATGGAAGAACTCAAGCCTTGGCTGGATAACGATCATATCAAGGAGGTCTTTATCGACCGAAACGGCCATCTCGCCTTGATGTTCAGGGACGGCATGAAAAACGTCTACTCCATCGACGACTGCAATAAGGAGCAGGTCGAGGCGGTTCTTCTCGATCTCAAGGAGAGGGGGATACCGGTCCAGGCTTAAACGGTCGCTTATTCGAGGCCGGCCCTGAAGGTTGCCGGATCTTTGCGCTTGTCCCGGACGCAAATCCCCTTGTGTCATTTTTTTTGCGACTTTGCCCGGCTTCCTTCATGCTGACACTTCTCCCACTGCAAAGTATCTGGGAACCGCCATGGGGGCCGAGGCGGGGGAAAGGTCGTGGATAGTCCTCGGCGCGGTATTTTTGGCAGCTTACCCCTTACCGAAGCAAGGGAAATGGTCGAAACCCGAGCGGCCGATTACCCGCTTGGATCTTGCGGGTACTTTCCTTTATTCGTTTCATGCCCCGATTCTCTTTTATTCCCCGATGTATCAAAAAGATTGACGCTTTTTTAGAAAAAACTTAGGATTAATCCCCTGTTCATTAATACCTGAATCCGTGACGGCTTCGTGGTGGGTACACCCCGCCGCTCTGCCTCGAACGCTCACGGATTCAGGTAATATATATTCATCCCAAATAATTTGAGGAGAATCCTACAGCATGCTTGAATTCTTACGGCAAAAGGCACAGTCAACCGTTATTCAGGTGATCATTGTGGCGATCATCCTGGTCTTTGTCTTCTGGGGAGTCGGTGGCCAGCAGGGCAGCGGAGTCAACGCGGTGGCCACCGTAAACGATGAACCGATCCCTTATTCCGAATATCAGCGCACCTATGACGAGCGGTTCAGCCAGTTGCGCGACCAGCTCGGCGGCAGCATACCTGATGGTCTTTTGCAGTCACTTGGTCTTAAGGAGCAGGTCTTGGAGGGCTTGATTCAGCGGAGCCTGATCAGGCAGGCCGCGCAACGGATCGGCCTGACGGTAAGTGACAGCGAGGTGCGCGACGCGATCCGCGATATGGAGGCCTTCCGCAACGAGGGACGGTTCGATGCCGAATGGTACCGGCAAATACTGGCCGGCAGCCGGATGAGCGTTGCCGAGTTCGAAAAGTCGATGAAGGACGATCTGCTGGTTACCAAAGTGACCGACCATCTGGCCCGTTTCGGCGGGGTGCCCGACTCTGAACTCCGTGATCGTTTCGAATACAATTACAAACGGCGGCAATTTTCCTATGTGGCCTTCAATCCGGCCGATTTTGCCGACAAGGTCGAGATCGACGCCGGAGCCCTTGCCGAATTTTTCGAGGAGCATAAGGAACAATACCGTGGCGAGCCACAGCTCAAGATGAAATACGTCCGCTTCCCGTTCGACGAAAAGTCCGAAGTGGAAATTCCCGAGGAGTCGATAGCCTCTTATTTCCAGGAGAACCGGGACGATTATGTGGTACCCGAACAGCGCCGGGCCCGCCATATTCTGATCATGAGCGACGAGAGCGAAAGTCAGGAGGAGATTTTCGTCAAAAGGCAAAAGGCCGAAGAACTCCTGGAACAAGCCCGGGAAGGGGCCGATTTTGCCGAGCTGGCCCGGGAAGAATCCGATGACCTGGGCTCGGCATCCCGGGGCGGCGATCTTGGCTTTTTTGAGCGCGGCCAGATGGTCAAACCTTTCGAAGATGCCGTTTTCCGTCTGGAGGAAGGCGGCCTGACTATGGCCCGCTCCGATTTCGGTTATCATGTGATCAAGGTTGAAGAGATCAAGCCCGCGCGTCTGAAAAGCCTCGACGAGGTTCGTGACGAAATTATTGCCGAGATCAAGGATGAAGAGATCAAAAATCTTGCCTTCAAGCAGGCCAATGCCGCGTATGAGCAAATCATCCTCTCCGGCAGTCTGGCCAACTACGCCGCAAGCGGCGGCCAGATAAAGGAAACTGAATTTTTCAGCCGGCAAAAGGCGGTCGGGCCTTTCAAATCCAATCCCGTTTTCCTGGAGGCGGCATTCAGTCTCAAGGAGGGGGAGTTGAGCTCGCTGCTTGAGGGAAGTGACAGTTACGCAATCCTATATGTCGAGGAGATCCGGGAGCCCGCGGTGCCGGCCTTGAACAAAATTGAAGAGCGGGTCAAAAAAGATTTCGTCGAACAACGCTCGCGGCAACTGGCCCGGGAGGCTGCCGAGGAAGTGCTGACCGTGGTCAAGGAAGGTGCATCCCTTCAGGATCAAGCAGCCCGGCTGGGTCTGAAAGCCGAAGAGTCGCCGTTGATCTCCAGGGCCGAGCGGGAGGACGCCGATCTGCCCTCGCCTCTGGTTGAAGCCGGCCTTGGGCTGACCGCGGCGGCACCCTATCCGGAAACGGTGGTTGCTTCGGGTGAAACCCTCTGTGTGGCGGAGTTTCAAGCGGAAGAGCAAGCTTCCGAGGAGGAGTTCGCGGCAAAAGAAGAAGAGATCCGCCGGGAGCTGCTCTCTGAAAACGAGGACGATATCCTGAGTGCCTGGCTCAACCTGTTGCGGGAGCGGGCGGAAGTCAAGATCGATAAAAACTTCTGAGCTACCGATTAACCTGAATTAATGAGCGTTCGGGAAGATCAGATGCGGGAAGGGGGGCGACGCCGAGGATACCGGGCGAGTCCGGTACGACGATAACGGTCGGAATGATCAAACCCCTTTCCGGCGATGGATGTGTGTGGAACCATCCTGGTTCTAATGTTCAACCTTCTACTTTCCGCCTTTCCCCCATAACGGATCGTCGCCGAACCGGTCCATCCACCAATCGTTATCGTCGCGGAGGCTCTCTTCATCGGGCGTCAAGGGGAAGCGGAAGTTCTGACAGTAGTTTCAGGAGCACCTCGTAGGCCTCGGTCAGCTGGTGCATTTCGATCCGTTCCTCTTCGGAACCCGCCATATCCGGATGATGGAGTTTGGCCTTGGCTCGATAGGCTTTTTTGATCTCCGCCAGGGTGGCGCTCTCTCCCAGGTTCAGGAGTTCCGCGGCTGCGATTATGGCCGCCCGTTTACCAGATTTGGTCATGATCCTTTTCCCTTCCAGCTTTTCTCTTCGCCCTCCAGGAGTCGCCCGATATTATCCCGGTGTTTTAAGACAATCAGCACCGCAATGGTCAATGAAATCAGCAGCAGTCCGTCGGAGCCGCCGGTCAGGCCGATGATCATCGGCATGGCCAGCGCTGCGCTGATCGAGCCCAGGGATACATAACCGCTTATCCGGACGGTCGCGGCAAAAACGGCTACGGCGGCCAGAGTCGGCAGGGGGGCCAGATAGAAAAAGATCCCCAGGGCAGTGGCCACCCCCTTGCCGCCCCTGAATTTTAAATAGAGGGGCCAGCAATGGCCGACAAAGGCGGCGAGCCCGGTCAGCATAATCCACAAGGAGGCGTCCGGCCGGGCTCCGAGGAGTCTGGCGGCGACCAGCATGGGCAACAGCCCCTTTAACAGATCGCTGACCAGGGTCATGGCTCCCAACTTTTTGCCGAGCAGGCGGTTAACGTTGGTGGCGCCGATATTGCCGCTGCCCTGGCGCCTGACGTCGATGCCGGCCAGGCGTCCATAGAGCAGGCCGAAGGGGATTGAGCCAACCAGATATCCGAAAATCAGAAGTATATATTGCATTGATGATGCCCTTAAGCTCTTGTTTGCGGGATTGGAAACAACAGAAGTCACCGGATCAGCTCTGCCGTCGGAGCCGACCCCGGCTGCCTCGTCCCGCGATCGGTGAAGCGTAATTCAGGGTGGATCTTACCGGGTCGGGGGGCTCTAAGAAAGAAATTTTTGTATGTCGGAAAGGCAAAGGCGTAAAAACGATGGCGCTGCAAATAGTCACAAAACCCTTCTTTAGACAGGCTCAGGCTGAGCGGGCTAACTTATTTTTTTTTAACCTATGTGTTGCGATTGGCGAAGCGCGCGCTATTAATTTTCGGCGACTTTCTGCGAGCTCATCAAAAATGATGCACCGCCAAAAGTAAAATTTACTCCGGCGTGGCCCATTTTTGCTCCTTCGGCATCCCAGCTGCACGGCTTCATCCGCAAAAAAAACACACCCACCCGGTATCCCAAGAGTTCTGTCCAATCCTTCCTTGATGAGGGCACTTCCTGCGGGGCGTACCCCAAGGGCACTTCCTGCGGGCGCACCTCGTGCTCATTGCTTAGCCATTCCGCTTTAGTACCCAAAGGGCATAAGTTTCTTACGAGCAGACAAGCTGCTCAACTCAGCTTTAACTTTTTGCGAGTTTGGCAAAATGGTGTTGGCCATCGGCACTTTTTCGGGTTAAGTGCAAAACCATTCTCTGGAGAGAGAAGCCGTTTTGTTAAAATTTGTCGGAGAACCAATCGGATCAAGCAGGGATAACATTGCTCCTGTACGGGTCCGGTGGAGAGGGGGAGAAATGAACGAGGAATTCATGACGGAGGCCATTCGGCTCTCCATTGAAAAGATGGGTAATGGCGACGGCGGTCCTTTCGGCGCGGTGGTGGTCCGAAACGGGCAAATTGTCAGCCGGGGCTGGAACCGGGTCACTTCAACCAATGATCCCACCGCCCATGCGGAAATTGTCGCCATTCGCGAGGCTTGCCGGGAACTGAATACCTTCTGGCTGGGCGACTGCGAGCTTTACGTAAACTGCGAGCCCTGTCCCATGTGTCTGGCCGCCGTTTACTGGGCCGGGATTAGAAAGATTTACTATGGCGCGGTCCGTCAGGATGCCGCCGATGTAGGTTTCGGCGACGCCTATATCGCCGGGGAGCTCGGCAAGCCCGCTTCCGAGAGAAATATGCAGGTCGAGCAGGGTATGAGGGAAGAGGCCCTTGCGGCATTTGCCATTTGGGATAAGATGGAAGATAAGATAGAATATTGAGGCCGGGTCCGGACCAATTACCCTCGGCCGGCCGGATCTTTGGAATCGTGAGCGGCGCCCGAAAGGCGGCAGCGGCAATTTCTCCACCGACCACGCGGACAGATAAGCGGTTAATTACAGGTTGATAAGGGCGGACTGGCCGATAGCAGTCACGGATTGAGGTAAAAAAATATAAGAGGCGTAACCATGCATAAAAAAACGCTTATATCGGTGGCCGTACTTTTTGGGATTTTGTTTCTCTTGCCGCCCCAGGGCCGGGCCGAAGATGTCAACTTCTACGCGCAGCAGGAAGTGGAAAAGGGTTGGCAGGCATTTGCCGAGGGAGATCTGGAGGCGGCCTTCCGCGGCTTCAGGCAGGCCACCACGATCAATCCGCAATATGCGGCGGCCTATTATGCCCTGGGGCATGCCAATCTGGCCCGGACCCGGACCAGTGCGGCCATCGCCAACTTCAGAAAGGCCATTGAGCTTGCCGATCCGCCGATGGTCGAGGCCTATATAAATCTCGGCTTCGCCCTCACCCTTGCCGGCCGGGACCAGGAAGGCCTTGCGGTCTACAATCAGGCGCTGGCTCTTGAACCGATGAACCAGGAATTACATCTCAATCTGGCCAATTACTATTGTTCCCAACTAAACGGCAGTAAGGCCTGGGAGCACATTCGTTTCGTCCGGAAGCTGGAAGTCGAGATAGCCGAGGAACAGCTTGAAGAGATGCACTCCCTCTGCCCGGAAGAATAATCTTCGCCGGTGCGTTTTTCGAAATTTTTTGCCAATCTCCAAGCCTCCATCCCGAAGGCTTTTCTTATTTCCCCCTGAATTTTCAGCTTTTTCAAAAAACCTGAAAAAAAACATCACCCTCTTGACCTAGGTCAAAGTTACGATTGTCCCGATTGGGTAATCTGTATCCAACAGCAATGGAAAGTTCCGGTTGCCCAGAGGGACCGGATAAACAAAATCGCAATTAATGTACAATTGAACTGGAGGTTCGAAAAATGTTTTGTAATCAATGTGAGCAGTCGGCCCAGGGTGGATGTTCCACGATCGGAGTATGCGGCAAGCAGCCGGAGGTTTCGGATCTGCAGGATCTTCTGGTCCAGGCCCTGCAAGGTCTTTCTCTCTATGCGGTGGAAGGACGCAAGGTCGGGGTTGCCGATCCCGATGTTGGCCATTTTACCTGCCAGGGAGTCTTTTCGACCCTGACTAATGTCAATTTCGATCCCGAACGGGTGGCTGGGCTGATCCGCAAGACCGTCGAGGTCAGAGACCAGTTGAAAGAAAAGGTCCGGGCGGCCGGCGGCAAGGTCGATTTTGAGCAGGCGGCGGCCAATTTCACCCCGGCGGCGACCACAGCTGAAATGATCAGGCAGGCCGGCGAGGTGGTGTTGACCGGCAATCCCGATGAGAACGAGGATATCAAGTCGCTGAAGCAGACCTTGCTCTTCGGGGTCAAGGGAGTGGCGGCCTATGCCGATCATGCCCTGATTCTCGGCCAGGAAGACGATGCGGTTTACGCCTTTATCCATGAAGCCCTGGCGGCCTCAATCACCGATGGTCTGTCGGCCGACGACTGCGTGGGGATGGCCCTTAAGTGCGGCGAGGTGAATTTGCGGGCCATGGAGCTGCTGGACGCCGGCAATACCGGAACCTATGGTCATCCGGTTCCCACCCCGGTGCCGTTGGGTGCCAAGCAAGGCAAGGCCATCCTGGTCTCCGGACATGATCTCCGGGATCTGGAACTGGTTCTCCAACAGACCGCGGGCAAGGGCATCAATGTCTATACCCATGGCGAGATGCTGCCCACCCACGGTTATCCGGCCTTGAAGGAACATTCCCATTTTTACGGACACTACGGCACCGCCTGGCAGAACCAGACCAAGGAGTTCGCCGAGTTTCCGGGGGGGATCGTCATGACCACCAACTGCATTCAGAAGCCGATGGAATCCTATCAGGATAACATCTTCACCTCCGGTCTGGTGGCCTGGCCTGGTGTAACCCATATCGGCGCCGATAAGGATTTCAGCCCGGCGATCGAGCGGGCCCTGGCCATGGAAGGTTTTCCGGCAGATACCGACAAGGGTTCAGTCATGGTCGGCTTCGCCCGAAACGCGGTCCTTTCGGTGGCCGACAAGGTGGTCGAGGCGGTCAAGAACAAGGATATCCGCCACTTCTTCCTGGTCGGCGGCTGCGACGGCGCCAAGCCGGGCCGGGACTATTACACCAGATTTGTCGAGCAGGTCCCCTCCGACTGTATGGTCCTGACCCTGGCCTGCGGCAAGTTCCGCTTTTTCGACAAGAATCTAGGCGATATCGGCGGCATTCCGCGTCTCCTTGATATCGGCCAGTGCAATGATGCCTATTCGGCGGTGCAGATCGCGGTGGCCCTGGCCAACGCCTTCGACTGCGAGGTAAACGATCTGCCCCTCTCTTTCGTATTGTCATGGTACGAGCAGAAGGCGGTGGCGATCCTTCTCACCCTGTTCCATCTCGGGATCAAGGGGATCAAGCTTGGACCGAGTTTGCCGGCATTCATTACTCCGAATGTCCTTGATGTGCTGGTCAAGAACTTTGAGATCAAACCCATTTCGACTCCGGAGGAGGACCTGCAGGAAATTCTCGGCTAAAGTGCTTATAATAAAAGTTGTCGGGGCGGTTACACGCCCCGGCTGCCGAATTATAAAGAACAGTTTGCCTGCTTTTATGCCCTTCAGGTGCAAACGAAACTTATGCCCTGTAAGTCGAATAAGAAAATGATCCGCCAGGAGGTGGTCGCATGCAGTGTCCCGGTCAGGATAGCCGTTACTGGGATGGCGAAGCCGTTTTTGAGGAGAAATGTCCGAAATGCGGCGCAGCCATTGAGTTTTTCAAGGACGATAATACCCGTAAATGCGGGAAGTGCGGCCAGAAGGCCCTGAATCCCCGGATCGATTTCGGTTGCGCCTCCTACTGCCCTTATGCCAGCCAGTGCCTGGGCGAATTGCCCCCGGAGTTGCTGGCCAAGAAGCAGGATCTGCTCAAGGAGCGGGTAGCCATCGAGATGAAGCGTTATTTCGAGAATGATTTCAAAAGGATTGGGCATGCCACCCGGGTCGAGCGCCTGGTCAAGGAAATAGGCGAGCTCGTTATGGAGCGCGGCGAGGGCGAGGATTACAATCCGGCCGTGGCCGGGATTGCCGGTTATCTCCACGATATCGGCATAAAGGAGGCCGAGTGCAAGTTCGCCAGTTCGGCGCCCGAACATCAACACCGGGAAGGGCCGCCGGTGGCCCGGGCGATTCTGACCGAACTCGGGGCCAATCAGGGCCTTATCGAAGAGGTCTGCGAGATCATCGGTCATCACCATACCCCCCGCAATGACGAGACCGTCAACTTCAAGGTTCTCTATGACGCCGATCTGATCGTTAACCTTGAAGAGCAGCAGAAGGAATCTCCCTCACCGCCGGAACATCTGGCGAAGATCGTCGAGGGCTCCTTTCTGACTGGGGCGGGTGCAGATGTTGCCCGGAAGAAGCTGTTGGCGGATTGATTTTGATGAATTCATGAGAGGGCCGGTAACGCCCGGCCCCGATTCAGTATGGTAAATAAACCAAGTCAGAGAGTTGCGCTTAAGAATGCAGCTTCTTTAGAGGGATTGATATGAAGGTGATGCGAAAGATAATCGAGATCGACGACCGCTTATGCAACGGCTGCGGGGAGTGCGTACCCTCCTGCGCCGAAGGTGCTCTGGTGATCGTTGACGGCAAGGCCCGGATGATCGCCGAAAAATATTGCGACGGTTTAGGGGCCTGCCTTGGTGACTGCCCCCAGGGGGCTTTGCGGATCATCGAACGGCAAGCCGATGATTTCGACGAAGAAGCGGTCGAGGAACTTCTCAGCCACAAAAAAAGGAAGGGGAACGTGTCCGGGCCCGGCTGTCCGTCGGCTAAACTTAAGGTTTTTGGAGGGCAGGGTTCCTGTCAGCAGGCGAACCAGCCGGTTGGCGCGGCGGGAAACTCTGATTCCGCCCTGGGCCACTGGCCGGTCCAGATCAGACTGGTACCGCCCGGGGCGCCCTTTCTGAAAAACGCCGATCTTCTGGTCGCGGCCGATTGTGCTCCGGTCGCCTATCCCGGCTTTCATCGCGATTTTCTGCCGGGCCGGGCGGTAATGATCGGCTGCCCCAAATTTGACGACCAGGCCGCCTACGTCGAGAAATTCCGGGAGATTTTTGAAACCGCCGATCTCAAGTCGGTTACCATGCTGATCATGGAAGTCCCCTGCTGCGGGACGATGCGCGGAATAATCAGTGAGGCTCTCAAACAGTCCGGCAAGGTTGTCAAGATCAACGAGGCTGTGATCGGGGTCGACGGCAGTTTGATTTCCAGCACCCTCTAAACCTGATGGCGTCGTAAAAAGTCACAAATTCAGTCATTGCGAGCGCAGCGAAGCAATCTAGAATCATTTAATCAGTTGAAAATAGAGGATTGCTTCGTCGCTTCGCTCCTCGCAATGACGTGGCAAATCACTTTGTGCGAGTTCATCAAACTTGGTGAATTCGCACAAAGTCGAGATGTTGCCCATAATATCATTTCGACCAACGGGAGAAATCTTAATAGTATCATTTATTTAAAGAACAAGATTTCTCACATTCGTTCGAAATGACACCCTTTTTTTTGACTTTTTACGAACTCAAAATTTGTTTGTGGGAAAGAATTTTAAGTGAGAATTCAGGAACCCGAGGAAAAACTGTAATCATCTCTTTTCGGACTGTCGGAGCCCGGCTTCGGGATTCTTGACGTTTTCAAGCAATAGGGTATTGCCGCGATTCAGGCAGGGGGATCCCAAGCGGATGAATCAAGCCGGAAATTTGAGTTGTTTATATAAAAAACTTTTCGATTGGCATGATAAGAAGTATTATCAAAGAGTTGTCGATACCTTTTTTTGTTCCGGCGATAACATTTCTGTAACGGTCAGAGGTATGCGACCAAATCAAGTATTCTCCCGACTGTAAGCGAACAGACCGATAATGAAGCGGATCGTTTACCCATAAACAAATAAGCTCTGGAATACGGTGAAGATATGTGCGGCGTGAAGAAGGTCGGTGTTTTTTGGGGATTGGCACTGGCGGGTTTCCTGACGATTATTTTGCTGGCGGGCTCTGCCGGTGCGGCTGAAAAGATGCCGGATTTCAGTGAAAAGAATATCGTCGGCGACGGCGTGGTCAAAAGTGAAGATTTTGCCGGCAAGGTGATTCTGGTCAACTTCTGGGCAACCTGGTGCCCCCCCTGCCGCAAAGAGATTCCCGCCCTGATTAGAATTCATGATAAATATAAGGATCAGGGGTTTTCGGTGATCGGCGTCTCTATGGATGAAGGGGGCCGCCGGGTCGTCGAAAAGTTCGTGGAGAAGCTGAAAATAAATTACCCGGTTTTTATCGGCGATGCCAAGCTTGGCCGCGGGTTCGGCGGGGTAATGGGGATTCCGGTGACTTTTCTGGTTGATCGGGAAGGCAACCTGGCCAAAAGACTTGACGGTTATATCAGCGAAAAGGTGCTGGAAAAGCAATTGCAACTGCTGCTTAAATAAGATTCCGCTTTGAGTTTTTCCTTGACAGCCGCACCTTTAAACATATAGATTTCTCTCTGTAATAGAGGGATGTTTCACTTCAAACAAACGAGATAGGAGCTAATCATGAGCAAGAAAATTATTACTCTGTTGATGGCTGCAGCTTTCACGGTCGGAGTGGCCGGAGTCAGCGTGGCTGCCAAATCTGTAAAATGTGAAGTAAAGGCTGTCGACGGCAAGACCCTCACCCTGGAATGCAAGGAAGACGCGGACACCTTCAAGGCCGGTTCCGATGTCACGGTGAAAGCCGCCAAGAGGAGAGCTATCGAAGGTTGCTGATTAGTTCCCATTCAGAGTTTTTCGTAAATAAGCTGCCCGATTTTTATCGTCGGGCGGCTTTTTCTTTTGGGGGTTTGTTTCAAGGACCCGATTGAAATAAGCGGTAGAAGATCAGGCCGACCATGACCAGGCCGACCGTAAATTCAAAGAACAGGGAGAGCAGGACGCCGACCAGGGAGCCGGCGCCCGAGCGCATCGCCAGCCGCAGGTCTTTGAAGTCGTAGATGATCTCAAAGGCCACCGCTCCGATAAAGGCCCCGGCAAATATACCCCCGGGAATCGGCAGGATAAAACCGGCCAGCATACCGAGGCAGGCCCCGACAATCCCGGATTTTGACGCTCCCATTTGCCTGCCGGCAACAGCGGTGATCAGATACTGACCGAGATAGCCGGCCAGGCAAAGCAGGATCAGAAACAGAATGACTTGCCAGACAAGGGGAGAGAAATCGGTCAAAACGGCATGGAGCAGGGCCCCAATCAGGATGATCCCGGTGCCGGGCAGACTTGGTAGCAGGGTTCCGGCAAGGCCGAGGAGGATAATCACCATGAGCATAATATTCAGGGGGGCGGTCATATCTTTTGTTCTTCCGGTTCGGCCGGCAGCAGGTTTCAGTTAACTGAAATGTCGCCTTTTTGTTTACTTTTAAGGGGTCCTTTCTTATAGTGGCCCTCCATGAATATCCTTTATGCTATAATTCTGGGTTTTGTTCAAGGCGCGACCGAGTTTTTGCCGATTTCCAGTTCCGGGCACCTGGTTCTGGCCGCCCATGTCCTGGGTCTTGAGGATGTCAGTCTGGCCTTTGATGTGGCCCTGCATCTAGGGACCCTGCTGGCCATTCTGGTCTATTTCCGCAACGATTTTTTCTTGATGGGCCGGGCTCTGCTCTTCGTCAAACTTCCCGATGGCGACGAGGTCTTTTACCGGAAACTGGCAATCTTTATAGTAATAGCGACGATTCCAGGTGTGCTGGCCGGTCTGTTTGTCGGCGGCTACGCCGAGACCTATCTGCGGCAGCCGGTGGTGGTGGCTTCCACCCTGGGAGGGGTGGCCCTCTTTTTACTGTGGGCGGAACGGGCCGGGAAGAAAAGTCGCGACTTCCACAGACTTGGCCTGCGCGATGCCGTGGTTGTGGGTCTTGCCCAGGCCCTGGCGATTGTGCCGGGGGTGTCGCGAAGCGGGGTCACCATGACGGCCGGTTTGTTTCTCGATCTTGACCGCCCGACCGCGGCCCGGTTTTCCTTCATGATGGCGGCGCCGATAATTTTCGGGGCCGGGGTGTACAAGATTCCGGATATGCTTCACGAGGGCAGCCAGGGAGGCCAGTTCGGCTTTTATCTGGCCGGTTTTTTGTCTTCGGCCTTCTTCGGTTATATGTTTATCGCCTGGCTGATTAAGTTCATTCGGGCCAGGACTTTCGATATTTTCGCTTATTACCGCCTGGGTCTGGCAGCTCTTATCTATCTGCTGGTCTTCCTGAGCTAATCCATATTCGGACTTTGAGTGGGGTGAACATGACCGAAAAAGCGCTTCCCGAAAAAGCCGCCGGGATTTTGCGGCAACTCAGGAAAAATTACAAGACGGAGATCGACACCTTACGAGTTCGCGATCTGGACCTGCGGATCTTGCAGGTTTCCGATATCGAGCCTCTTCTCAAGGGCAGGGATCCCTTCGAGGATGTCAGTAATTTTCCTTTCTGGGTAAGGCTCTGGGACGCGGCCCTGATCCTGGCGGATAGCGTCGCCGGCCTGCCGCTGCCCCCCGGGAAGCGACTGCTTGAACTGGGGGCCGGGTTAGGGGCACCGGGGCTGGCCGCGGCCGCGGTCGGTTATCAGGTGACCCTCAGCGATTATGAACCCCATATCCTGGACTTCCAGAGGGTGAGCGCCGCGGCCAACCATCTGGACAATGTGGAGTTCCGGATAATCGACTGGAACAGGCCGCCGGAAATGGAGCAATTCGATACGATCATCGGGGCCGAGATCCTTTTCCGGGAGGATTTTTTCGAACCACTTCTCAATATATTGCGACGCTATCTGAGCCCGGATGGTACCGTTTATCTGGCCCATGATGCCGAGCGCCGCAGTTTAGCGCCTTTTCTGGAGATGGCCTCCGAATATTTCAAGATCGGGGTGATCCCCCGGAAGATAACCACGGAAGATAAAGAGACCACCATTTTACTGAATCGTTTGCAGTTTCGGGATGTGGGCTGAGCCGGGGTCTGATCGGAAACGTGTGGATCAGCCGGCTCCCGGCTTGCAATCATTTTTGTAGATCTTTGTTTTGTGGAAGTAAAAACAGGCAAGGTCCTGTTTAAAGGCGATTGCCACCGCCCCGTTCTTTAAAGGGCCGGTTTGGCAGGAGGTGGGTTTTTGCGGATAATGATAGTTGGGGCCGGCCGGGTCGGCTACTTCCTGAGCGAGAAGCTTTCCGGTGAAGGTCAGAACGTCGTCCTGGTCGATCGTGATCCCGTCAAGCTGCGCCGGATCGAGCGAGATCTGAATATCATGACCGTCGAGGGCAGCGGCGTTTCGGCCCGGGTCCTTGAGGAGGCGGGAATCGAGCGGACCGATCTCTTTATCGCGGTCACCGACAGCGACGAGGTCAACCTGGTCGCCTCTATTATTTCCCAGCAATACGAGGTCGAGACCAGGATCGCCCGGGTCCGTAACGAGGACTTCTATCCGGATGATTCCCCCCAGAGCAGCAGATCCCTGGGGATCGACCTCTTGATCAGTCCTGATCTCGCCATGACCGACGAGATCATCAAGCTCTGTACCCGGTCCAGTGCCTTCGAGACCGCTGATTTCGCCGGCGGCCAGGTGATGCTGCTCGGTTATGTCCTGCCGGAAGGCAACCCCAGTCTGGGTATCCCCCTGGTCGATATCAAGATGAAGTGCGTGGTGGTCGCCATCGTCAGGGGCGAGGAGACCATTATTCCCCGCGGCGATGACGTCCTTCAGGCGAACGATAAGATGTATGTCGTGGTTCTCAAGGAGGATGTGCCCAGCGTCGAGAAAATTTTTGATTTTTCCAGCAGCCTGCCCAATCAGGTCTTTATTGTCGGCGGCAGCGATATCGGCCGGCTGACCGCCAGCCGCCTTGAAAAGCTGGGCATCGAGGTGAGGCTTATCGAAAAGGACATGGCCACCTGCAAGCGCCTTACCGAGCAGCTTGAGCGCACGGTCCTCCTGAACATCGACGGACTAGAGGCCCACGACCTGATCGAGGAGGAGATCGATAAAGCCGATATTGTGGTGGCGGTCACCGGCAGCGATACCACCAATATCCTTTCCAGCCTGCTGGCCAAGCATCACGGGGCCAGCAAGTGCATCACCAAGATCTCCCGGCCTGATTTCATCCCGATGCTCGGCAATCTGGGGATCGACATGGCCCTTAGTCCCAGGCTGGTGGCGGCCAATATGATTTTGCGCTATGTGCGGGGCAGCGGCGCGATCGTCTCGGCGGCCTCGCTGCTGGGCAGCGATGCCGAAGTGGTCGAGATGCGGGTGCCGCCCAGCGACCGTTTCGATGGAGTGGCGCTTCGCGAACTGGCATTTCCCCGGGGGGCTATCGTCGGGGCGGTCGTGCGCCGCGAAGGGGCGATAATTCCGACCGGTAATACCATCCTCGATATGGATGACCGGCTGATTATCTTCCTGACCAGCGATGCGCGCGGAGCCCTGGAGACCTTTTTCAGGGTATCCTGAGCCGGGAATCGATATGCATAGCGGCGGAGTTTTAAACATTTTCGGGAAACTGCTTATCCTCCTTTCCCTCTTCCTGCTGGCGCCCATCCCTTTCAGCCTCTATTATCACGACGGCATGATCGCCACCTTTCTGCTCAGCTCCCTGGTGGGGGCAGGACTGGGCGGCCTGCTGATTCTGCTCTTCCTTCCCGAAAAAGATCTCGGTTACCGGGACGGCTTTGCGATCGTGGTTTTGAGCTGGCTGGGGTTGGCCTTGCTCGGCGCTCTGCCTTACGCTTTCTCAGGACAGATGGGCTCCTTCGCCGACTGCTTTTTTGAATCGATGTCCGGTTTCACCACCACCGGCTCCACCATTTTGAGTGAGATCGAGGTCCTGCCGCCCAGCGTGCTGTTCTGGCGCTCCCTGACCCACTGGCTGGGGGGGATGGGGATTATCGTCTTGTCCCTGGCCATCCTGCCCCTTCTCGGGGTGGGCGGAATGCAGCTCTACCAGGCGGAGATGCCCGGGCCCACCAAGGATCGCCTGGCCCCGCGGATCGAGGATACCGCCAAGATTCTCTGGTCGGTCTATCTGCTTATCACCCTGATTTTGATTCTGCTGCTGATGCTGGGCGGAGTCGGGTTCTTCGACGCGGTCTGCCACTCCTTCGCGACCCTGGCAACCGGCGGTTTCTCCACCCATACCGCAAGCGTCGGCTATTTCAAGTCCGCCTATGTCGAAACGGTGATCATCGTCTTCATGTTCCTGGCCGGGACCAACTTTGCCCTGCATTACCGGCTCTTTTCCGGCAAGTACAGGACCTACCTGAAAAACGAGGAGTTCCGCCTCTATTTCAAGTTGACCTTTTTTGCCATTTTCCTGATCGTCCTGGCCAATATGCGCTACGGGGTTTACGACAGCTTCGCGGACAATTTCAGGGCGGCTTCCTTCCAGGTCGTCTCGATCCTTACCACCACCGGTTTCGGCACCGCCGATTTCGATCTCTGGCCGCCGGTCTGCAAGGTCATCCTGATCTCGCTGATGGTGATCGGAGGCTGCGCCGGTTCCACCGGCGGCGGCATCAAGGTGGTGCGCTTTCTGCTGTTCTTCAAGTATGCCCGGCTCCAGCTTCGCAACCTGGTCCACCCCAAGGCGGTCGGGGCCATCAAGCTCGGCAAGTTGAAAGTCCCCCAGGAGGTGATGGTGGCGATCCTCGGCTTCTTCGCCCTCTATATCGCCTTTTTCATGATCGCCACCCTGCTGGTTACCGCGATGGGGGTCGATATCGTCACCGGCGCCACTGCGGTGATCGCCACCCTGAACAATATCGGCCCCGGCCTGAACCTGGTCGGTCCGACCGCCAATTTCGGGCATCTGCCGGCCGCGGCCAAAATTCTCCTCTCTTTCTGCATGCTGGCCGGACGCCTGGAGCTATATACGGTCGCGGTTCTCCTGACCCCGGATTTCTGGGCGATGGCCCGTAAACCGGTCTGGCGCCGATTTCTGCCGGCCGCCAAGGCAGCGGGCTGACGGCGGCCGCGTTTTTGCAAGCCGCAGAATGGATATGAGAGAAAACGGAGATAATAACCGGCCTCGGTCGCTTTTGCGGATCCTCGAAATGCATCCCGCCCCGCTGGTGGCCTTCAGCTTTGTCATGGTTATTGCCGCGGGCAGCCTGGCCCTGATGCTGCCGGCCGCGACCCGGGCCGGTGATATCGCTTTTATCGATGCTCTGTTTACCGCGACCTCCGCGGTCTGCGTCACCGGCCTGGTGGTGGTCGACACCGGCAGTTTTTTCAGCCTCTTCGGCCAGGGGGTCATCCTCGTCCTGATGCAGATCGGCGGGCTTGGGGTCATGACCGTGTCGGTCATGCTGTTCCGGGCCATCGGCAGAAGCGTTACCTTCCGGCAGCGCATGGTCATGCAGGATATCTTCGCCCATACTCCCCGCGAAGATATCCTCCACATGCTGAAGACCATCATCGGCTTCACCTTTTTGATTGAGGCGTGCGGTTTCGTCCTGTTCTATCTCCACTGGCAGGGGGAATTTCCGCCGGCCCGGGCCGCCTACTTCGCCTTGTTCCATGCCGTTTCCGCCTTCTGCAATGCCGGCTTTTCCCTGCTCCCCGACAGCATGGTGCGCTACGCCGGCGATCCGCTGTTGAACTTCACCGTCTGCGGACTGATCGTCATGGGCGGCATCGGTTTTCCGGTGGTCCATGACCTCTACCGGAAAATCGGGGAGGGAGGGACAAGGCGAAGCAAGTTATCGATCCAGACCAAAACGGTGCTCCTGACCACCCTGGTCCTGATCGTCGCGGGGGCGGGGCTGTTCTGGTTTCTGGAATCCGGTCATTCCCTGGCCGGGAAATCGATGTCCGAGTCCCTCTTGCTCTCCCTCTTCCAATCGATCACCTGCCGGACCGCCGGCTTCAATTCCACCGATATCGCCGCCCTGAATCCTTCCACCCTGACCATGATGCTCGGCCTGATGTTTATCGGCGCTTCGCCGGGTTCCTGCGGCGGCGGGGTCAAGACTACCACCCTGGCCCTGATCGGGGCCTTTACCTGGAGCAGGATCCGCAGGAAGAGGCGGGTGAACATGTTCCACAAAAGCGTGCCGATTGAAACGGTAAACCGCAGTCTCTCCCTGACCCTGGTGGCGGCCGCGCTGATCGCCAGCATATTCTTTCTGATCCTGGCCGGCGATACCGTCGCCGGATTTCACCCCTCCCTCGGCGGGGAGATGTTTCTTGCCTACCTGTTCGAAACGGTTTCCGCTTTCGGAACGGTGGGGTTGTCGATGGGAATTACCCCGACCCTGTCGGCCTGGGGCAAACTGCTTATCGTCCTGTTGATGATGGTCGGCCGGATCGGAGTCCTGACTTTTGCCTATATCATTGTCGGCGGGGGCGTCAGTAACGGCGTGGAGTATTCAGAGGAAAATATCATGATCGGGTAGCTTAGTGGCCACCCGGCGGGGAGTATTGATTTGATGAAAAAATTCGCAGTGATCGGCCTCGGCAATTTCGGCTTTCATGTCGCCAAAGCCCTCTACAATGACGGAAGTGAGGTGATAGCCATCGATACGGACAGGGGCATGGTCCAGGCTATCGATCCCTTTTCCTCGGAGGCCATAGTCATGGATGCCACCGACATGGAGGCGCTGGGTTCCCTTGGTCTGGAGCATTTGGACGGGGTCATCGTCTCCACGGGGACCAAGATCAGCATCAGCATCCTTATCTGCCTGCATCTGCAGGAAATCGGGGTCAAGACTATCCTGGCCAAGGCCCTGGACGAAGATCACGAGAAGATCTTAAGACGGGTAGGCGCCACCGAAGTTATCCACCCGGAACGGGACATGGCCCTGCGAGTCGCCAGGAGGCTGTCCAGCCCCAATGCCCTCGACTTCATTCCCCTGGCCAAGGATTTCGAACTGGTCCAGGTGGCGCCGCCCAGGGAATTTCTCGACAAGTCCCTGGCAGAGCTCAATCTCCGGGCCAGGTATAAAGTCCAGGTCATCGCCATTAAGGAACTGGCCCCGGAAAACATGGTGCTGGCGCCGCCGGCGGATTTCGTCGTCAAAAGCAGCGATCTGCTTATTATGCTCGGCAAATCCCAGGACATTGACCAGATCAAGGCCCTGAAGGGATGACTATGACCCAATCAACCCCAAAATATGAGGTAGTGGTGGTCGGCGCCGGCCATGCTGGCTGTGAGGCCGCCCTGGCCGCAGCCCGGCTCGGCTGTAAGACCGCGCTTCTGGTAATCAATGTCGATACCATCGGCGCCATGTCCTGCAATCCGGCGATCGGCGGTCTGGCCAAGGGGCATCTGGTCAAGGAGATCGACGCTTTGGGAGGCGAAATGGCCCGGAATATCGATGCCACCGGCATCCAGTTCCGGCGGCTCAACACCAGCAAGGGCCCGGCGGTCTGGTCGTCCCGGGCCCAGGCGGACCGCCTCCTCTACCGGCTGCGGATGAAAGAGGTCATTGAGGCGCAGCCCAACCTTGAGGTGCGCCAGACCGTGGCCGACCGCTTTATCATCGAAGAGGGCCGGGTCTGCGGGGTTTTCACCTCCCTTGACGAGGAGATCCGCTCGGAAACAGTGGTGGTCGCCACCGGCACCTTCCTGAACGGCCTGATCCATATCGGCCTGAAGTCCTTTCCGGCCGGGCGGATGGGGGATGTCCCCTCGGTAAGTCTGGCCGACGACCTCAAAAATCTCGGCTTCAACATGGGCCGGATGAAGACCGGTACCACCCCCAGGATCGACGGCAATACCATTGACTACTCGGAGCTTGAATCCCAGTCAACGGACGAGCCTCCCAATCTTTTCTCATTTGCCGGAATCGGGCCGGATCTTCCCCAGAGACCATGTTACATAACCTACACCAACGAGAGAACTCACGAGATCATCCGGGAGGGCTGCAACCGTTCGCCGATGTTCACCGGGATTATCGAGGGGGTGGGAGCCCGTTACTGCCCGTCGATTGAGGATAAGGTGGCCAGGTTCCCGGAGAAGAGCCGCCACCAGATTTTTCTCGAACCGGAGGGGCTCGATACCGTCGAGGTCTATCCCAACGGGGTGCCGACCAGCCTGCCGTTGGACGTGCAGGACCGGATGCTGAAGAGCATCAAGGGTCTGGAGAAGGTCAGGATCATCCGGCCCGGTTACGCGATTGAATACGACTATGTCGATCCCCTTGAACTGAAGCCGTCCCTGGAGACCAAAAAGCTGGCCGGGCTCTTTCTGGCCGGGCAGATCAACGGCACCTCCGGCTACGAGGAGGCGGCGGCCCAAGGCTTGATGGCCGGAATCAACGCGGTCGCCCAGGTCCAGGGGCGGCCGCCGCTGATCCTCGATCGCTCCCAGGCCTATATCGGAGTGTTGATCGACGATCTGGTCACCCGCGGCACTAAAGAGCCTTATCGGCTCTTTACCTCCCGGGCCGAGTACCGGCTGCTTTTACGGGAGGATAATGCAGATCAGCGCCTGACCGAAATCGGCCGCCGGCTCGGCCTGGTTGACGATGCGGCCTATGAGAGGTTCCGGGTCAAGAAAAAGGCGATCGAAGAAGGGATTGCCTGGCTCCAGAAGAGCATGCTGCTGCCGAACGCCGAGGTTAACGCGCGGCTGACGGCGGTCACCGGCTCGCCCCTGAGGCAGAAGGTTTCCCTGGCCGAGCTGCTCCGGCGCCCGGAAATGGACTTTGCCAGGATGACGGCAGTCTATAACGGGGAGTTGCAGGTTTCCGAGAAATATTGGCCGGACATCAATCTGCAGGTCAAGTACGAGGGCTATATCAGACGACAGCAGGAACAGGTCGACAGGTTCCGCAAGTTCGAATCGATCGCTCTGCCCGAGGAGCTTGATTTTGCCGCGATTCCGGGGCTCTCCGCCGAGGTGGTCGAGAAATTGACCCTGATCAGGCCTTTGAACCTCGGCCAGGCCTCCCGGATCTCGGGGATCACCCCGGCGGCGATCTCCATTCTCCAGGTGCAGCTCAAGAAATCGGGGCTTCTCTAATCCCGAATTGGTGAACGCGATTGGGCAACTTGCAATTACTTGTCTGTCTGGTTCGTGATCGCGGTGGAGGAATTCTTGCCGCTATCTTTTCAGGGCCTCCGCTGGCCCGGTCATCCGCGGGATCGGCAATTCGCTGATCCGTCAGGATGGTCAGCTTCGTCGCCCCCCTGCATCCGCGCCGCTCTTAAAAGGGCACGGATTCAGGTTAATGTCCACGGCTACGGCAGCCTATCGATTTGTATGTAATTTTGCCGGGGAGGAGTAAATGAATAAGGGGCTTAAACTGGGGTCTTTCGAAATATTCTGGCTCGACGGCGGGGTTTTTGAACTGGAGGGCGGCTGCATGTTCGGGGTGGTGCCGCGCGTTTTGTGGCAGAAGAAATTCCCCTGCAGCGCGGATGGCTACATCAAGCTGACCAACAGCCCGATTCTGGTCCGCACTCCCGGGGCCGATCTGATCATCGACAGCGGTTTGGGCAACAAACTGACCGCCAAGCAGAAAAAAATCTTCAGGGTAACCGAGGAGTGGGATGTGGAAGGCAGCCTGGCCCGGCTCGGCTTGACCCGGATCGACATCGATCACGTTATCCTTACTCACTGCGATTTCGATCACTCCGGCGGCATTGTCATGGAGAACCGGAGCGGTGAAGCGGAGTTGACCTGGCCCAACGCCGTCCATCATCTCCAGCGGGCGGAGTGGCAGGATGTCGTGATGCCGAATCGCCGGGCCGCCGGCACCTATTGGCCGATAAACCTGGATCTTCTGGGCGACCATCACCTTCTTAATCTGCTCGACGGCGAGGCGGAGCCGGTCCCGGGGGTGCGGCTTTTGCCGACCGGCGGCCATACCAGGGGCCATCAGGCGGTCCGGCTCTCTTCGGAGGGCGATGAGGCGCTTCACCTGGGCGATCTGCTGCCAAATCACGCCTATTTCAATCCCTTGTGGGTGACGCCCTACGACAATTTTCCCCTCGATTCCATTGCCCGGAAGGAAGAGTTGATCGCACCGGCCGTCGAGGAGGGACAATGGTTTCTCTTTTACCACGATCCCTATATGCTGGCCTGCAAGTTTGACCGGGATGGGAATGTGGTTAAAAGTTTTGGCTAGATCAAGTTGTGATGTTGCGATGCAAGATTGTTCGGGTCAGGCAGGCGGCAGAAAGAACATGATGAACAGTTCCCTTATTTCCGGCTCATAATATAGGTAGACCATGGCGGCGATAGAGAGAAAAGGTCCGTAGGGAATCACGGTTTTTCCACCCTTGCCCTGTTTGAGCATGGCCCCGATCCCGATTACCGAACCGAGCAGGGAACTGCCGAAAACCACGAAGGGCAGGGATTGCCAGCCGAGAAAGGCGCCGATCATGGCCAGCAGCTTGATGTCGCCGCCGCCCATGCCCTCCCGCTTGGTAATAAGATAGTAGGCGGCGGCAATGGCGTAGAGGATCCCGCCCCCGAGCAGGATGCCGAGGGCGGAACTTTGCCAGGTAGTGGCCGGATTGATGAACGATACCGCGAAGCCGAGCGGAATCCCGGGCAGGCTGATCGCATCGGGGATGATCTGGTGACGGAAGTCGATCACGATGATGGCCAGCAGGGCCGCGCAGAAGACGAAATATATCCCGAATAGAATCGACAGGGAGAAGCGGACGTACAGGGCGTAGGAGATTACCGCCATGGCCAGTTCGACCATGGGATATTGTCTGGAGATCGTCATTCGGCAATAGCGGCATCTGCCCCGGAGCAGAATGAAACTGACGATCGGAATATTGTCGTACCAATGGAGATTGGTACGGCAGCCGGGACAATGGGAGGAGGGGAAAACGATCGAGGCCCCCTTTTCGGGGACTCTGAAGATTACCACGTTCAAAAAGCTGCCGACGATGGCGCCCAGCAGGATGCAGATGGTTGCGGCAAAGATTTCATCCATGGCTTTGCGTACTCCCGGTTAATTTAAATAAAGCTGATGGCGTCGCAAAAACTCCGATCTGCTGCGTCGTGGCTTATCCCAAGGGCACTTCCCTGCGGGGTGGACCCAAGGGCACTTCCTGCGGGGCGCAATTTTGCTCCTTTGCCAAACCTCATGTATGGCTTCAGCAGCAAAAACACCCCACTCCTTGTGTATCGACGTTTTTGCTTAGCCATCCCGTGACTTTTTGCGACAACATCAAAGCTGTAGATGAGCCGTTCGTATGCTTTTATGCCCTTTAGGGTGCAAGCGAAACTTAGGCCCTGCGGGTATACGAACGTTATCTTAAATGGTTTTGCCGGTCAGGGGAATGCTAAATTTCGGCCTTTGTTAAAATTAATCAGGCATATAGCATCAGGCGATTATTGTTGGCGCCGGTTGCCGGAATGAAATGGCTTTGCTCATTGGCAAAATATATTATAGTGCTGATTGATTGACGGATGATCGGACGTAAACCTGAATCCGTGACGGCTTAGTGTATCTATTTATGATATATGATTGTTTTTACGTCAGATATAGACAGCGATCCATGGTGGCTGGAATGTACCCGCCGCCCTGCGGGGCGCCCGATAACAAATCAGGGTAAACAGAATAATCACACTTGCGTTATTGATTGCATATGCCAGAGCAATATAATGACAGACGGCGGGATACCAGGGTTGTTTTCCGGACCACGGCTAAGGTAATATTTCCTGACGGACGCGCCTTTGACGATTGTGAAACCTGCGACATCAGTATCAGCGGCGTTTTTGTAAATGGCGTGACGGGCGTAGGTTGTGGCGATAAGTGCCGGATCGAGCTGCGGCTGGACGGCAATACCAGTAATTTGTTGTTGAAAATAAGCGGGGAAATTGTCAGATTCCAGGAGGAAGGGGTCGCCCTGGAGTTTTTCGAGGTGGATGAAGACAGTTTCTATCATCTGCGGAATATCGTTTATTTCAGCTATAAACACGCGGGCGGAGGTCAGGAGGATTTGATGCTCGAGCTTGATGACACCGGGGACGAAAACCTCTATCTCGATCTCGATACCGGCGGCAAATCAGCCTCGTTGCCCGAAAATTACCTGGACATAGTCGAGATTGATGATGATTTTGATGACGATTCGGTCGGTAACATTACCGAATACATCAGACTCCGAGAGGATGAAGACGACTACTGAGACGGGAGGAGGTGGTTAATGGCTTTGATGCAGATAAATATCATCCCGCTTGGCACCGGTTCGACCAGCATGGGAGAATTCGTGGCCGGGATCATGAAGACCGTTGCTCGGGCAGGGGTCGTTTGCAAATTGACCGATATGGGCACCTTGATCGAGGGTGAAACTGAAGATCTCCTGAAGATCGCCGCCCGCATGCATGAAACTCCTTTTCTGGAAGGGGCGCAAAGAGTTGTTACCCAAATATCGATCGATGACCGGCGTGACAGGAAAGTGGGGATCGGCGACAAGATTGCTTCCGTAAACAGCAGGCTGAATCCGGAAGAAAATTCATCCCTCGCCGGTTCCGAAGACAGCTGATGGTGAAGAAAAGAAAGAATCGTAATCGGGTAAGGAAGGGGCCGTTCATCGTTATTTCCTTGTTTCTGGTCATCTGGTTTGTCGGAATCTCTTCGGGCGAGCCGGTCCGGGTCCTCGAACAGGCTGTTCGTATCTGTCTTAGCTGCATAGGTATCGGTTAGTTATGGAATTTGTTCGAAAATGGGTTCAGGTTGTCTTCGGTTTTCTGACCAACGGCTACTGGGCTTTTCCTTTTACCCGGAATATCTATCAGGGTCCCCTGAAGGTAATCTGCGCTCCCGGCCTTAACTGCTATTCGTGTCCCGCCGCCACAACTTACTGTATTATCGGTTCCATCCAGCAGCTGCTGGCCAACATTCGTTTGTCCCTGGAGGGGGGGCAGTA
This sequence comes from Desulfobacterales bacterium, assembly GCA_024637225.1. Classification (GTDB taxonomy): domain Bacteria; phylum Desulfobacterota; class Desulfobulbia; order Desulfobulbales; family JAGXFP01; genus JAGXFP01. The sequence continues at coordinate 87,742 of JAGXFP010000050.1, read as the reverse complement.
TTTTTTGGGGCTTTACGTGATCGGCTCTGCCGGCATCCTGGGCGGCCTTTTCGGCCGAATGATCTGCGGCTGGGCCTGTCCATTCGGATTTATCCAGGAGCTGCTGCACAAAATCCCTTCCCCGAAGTTCGGGGTGCCGCGCCCCTTGCGCTACGGTAAATTTGTTTTCTTGCTCGTTTTTGTTATACTGTTACCAGCCTTTGCCATAGACGAATTCGGGGCCGGCAGTACCTGGTTTTGCAAGTATATCTGTCCGGCCGGGACCCTGGAGGCCGGCCTGCCGATGATCTTTCTGCAGCCGGGCCTCCAGGCGAATCTTGGCTATCTGTTTGTCAACAAGGTTGTCCTTATGGTATTTTTCCTGGGGTGGAGCGTGGTGGCTAGCCGGCCTTTCTGCCGGACGGTCTGCCCCCTCGGCGCCTTTTACGCGCTGTTCAAGCGCCATAAGCTGGTCAAGCTGAGATTGAATCGTGATAATTGCACCTCGTGCGGGGCTTGCCATGGGGTATGTCCGATGGGGGTGAAGTTTGATGAATCCCCGGAAGATCAGGACTGTATTTCCTGCATGAAATGTATGACCAAAGCCTGTCCCTTTGACGCGATTTACCTGGAGGTCGGGGGGATGCCGGTGACCAGCAGGGAATCCCGGATAAGGCCGGTGACGGTAGAGTAGTTCTATACCCACAGGGCATAAGTTTCGTTCGAGCAGACGAGCTGCTCAACTCAGCTTTATTATTTAAGATACCAACAGTGCATCAGGCGGGAGACAGGTATGCTCAGAAAGGTTGTATTTACGTTGTTTTTTTTCCTATCGATTTTTGCTACAGCCGAAGCGATCTCCTTGGTCAGCGTGGACGGCGAAAATGTTAATATGCGGTCGGGACCGGGCAGTAATTATTCAGTACTCTGGGAGTTGGGCCGGGGGTTTCCGTTAAAGGTTCTGGATCGGAAGGGAGGTTGGGTCAAGGTCGAGGATTTCGAAGGGGACAGCGGCTGGATCTATGGAAAGCTGGTCACCAAAAAACCTCATCTCATTGTGAAAAAAAGAAGGGTTAACGTCCGCAGTGGTCCCGGGCGCCGCTTTCCCCTGGTCGGTAAAGCCAATTACGGCGTGGTGTTCAAGACGATTAAAGCCTCTAATGGATGGGTGCAGGTAAAGCATGAGAACGGCCTGACCGGCTGGGTGAAAAGGGACCTGTTGTGGGGCTGGTGAGAAATGCCCCCTGAAGTAGGATCAGGAGTAAGGAGAACCCGATGGCAAGGAACATCGGGTCAGGGTTGAAAGTTCCGGGATATTACCCCGGACGATTTTCAAGCCATTGAAAAAAACCTGATCTTCTGACGATACCGCCGCTTTCCCCCCTCCGGCAACGGTTGCCCTTGGGGGGATATGAAAATATCTGGTTTAAAGCTGAGTTGAGCAGCTCGTCTGCTTTTATGCCCTTTTAGGGTGCAAACGAAACTTATGCCCTGTGGACATAAGAAGAGTGCCTTATACTCCGACCATCATCTTTTCGTAAACCTCGCACACCCGGCAGTTCTGGATTTTCTGCTCATAGGTGCCCTGGACCTCGCCTCCGCACAGGGTTTTGGCAATACTAAAGCACATTTTCCCGTTATCCGGATAGGCCGGGCAGTCCTTTTCGTTGCCGCAGTTCAGGATTTCCCAACAATTTCTCTTTTCCGCCATCTTCCCCACCTCACAAAGTTATCCGAATGATCATGAATTAGCCAAGAGTGTCTTTCGTTGGCCTTGGTTATATCAATTTTTTACCTTGAAATCAAACCAAAACAGAGTCTGGCGGCGTTGGTTTGATTAAAAGCGAATTACGGTTTATGCTCCCTTTTCAATAAGATAGCCTGTTCCGGGTAAATAAGGTCTGGATTGGCGATATCGTTTTCGTTGGCTACGGCTGGATAGTTGTATGGGGTACCGGTGAAACGCTTGGAGATCGCCCAAAGGGTGTCGCCCTCTTTTACCGTGTAAACCCTTGTCGTCAAGGGGATATTTTCGGGAACTGTTATGGTGAGGGGCGGCCGCTCCCTTTTTATCGCCCTGGTGACGGGTTCCGGACTGCCGGGGGATGGGGCAAGCGGTCCGTCGGTCTCGGTGACGGCAGGTTCCGCGGCGGCCGATGATGAAATATTGGCAACGACCTGATTTGCGGATGGGGAGCGCTCATTCGTTACCGAAAGCCGGTTCTTCGGTTTATGGCCGGAGGAAGGCCATAATATAAAAAGATTGATCATCGCCATAAGCAGAAGGGAGAGGAGCACAATCGGCCGCGCCCGGGAGCTTCGGTTTTGCCGTTCAACCAAGGTCGGCAGGTCTGGAGGCAAATCAGCCTCATCCAGCTGCCGGTTTCCACGGTCCCCTGATGAGATCGGTATCACCGGCACTTTTTCCCATGGGATTTCAGCCTCCCCGCGCAGCAGGTCTTTTTCAAACTCCCGTACCTCGTCGCGCTCCCCTCGCTTTTCGGTCTTCGGATCTGGGGTGAAGTCCGCGGCTATAGATTGCGGCGGCTCTTCGGCTTTCGGTTGAGCTTTTTTCTCGATAAATCGGTTTGCCGCTTCCTTTTGCTTTTGCCGGGCCATAATTCGGCGCATGCCGGCCAGCAGCTCGCCGGCGTTTTCTGAGCTGTCCCTGCCTTGCTCCATCGAGGGGTGCGGCTGAAGAATCTCTTCCGCTGTCGCATCGGGAGAGATGGAGGGGGGATTCCCGGCAGCTTCGGGGGGGGCGGCGGCTTCCCGTGCGGGACTTGCCCCACTAATGCTCATCCCGGAAAGTGATCCGGATGCAATCGCCGATAACGCCCTTTCAGCTTTCCGGGAGGATGGCGGGGCGGTTTTGTCGGCAGGTTTCGGCCTTTCGGGCAATTGCCCGGAAACTCTTGGCTTCAAGGGCAGGGGGCATTCGGCGGTACGGGTCAAAACCATGATCTCTTCATTTGAGGATTGGTCGACCGGACTTGTTATTCCAGCGTTTTTGTCTTCCCGGGGCCCAGGTGTTTTTGCCGTGATCGCTGCCGGTTCCCGGCTGGAACCTGGCGGGGTAGTTATCTCACGGTCAGGCTGATCGCTTTTCAGGGTTTCAGCCGGAATTTCGGGAGCTTCCGCGCCGGCTTCCGTTTTTTCCAGGAATTTCCCGGGCAAATCCAACAGCAAGTTCTTCTCTTTCAATCCGGCAATCGGCCGGGCTTCCGGCGAGGTATCGGCCAGTCCCGCGGTATGGGAGGAGAGGAGGCCTCTGACGCCGTCTTTGTTGAAACGGGTGGCAAGGTCAGCTGCATTGATGATCAGGCGAACCCGGTTGGCATCGGGGTAACACCCGTAGACCAGACTGTCGCTATGGCTGAGCGGCACTTTCTTATGGATAGACAGCGGCAGTTTCCGGTCCGCGAAGGTCGTTTCGCTGACGATGAAGGCCAGGAAATCACCGTTTTTGATCAGGATCATCTGCCAGTCATAGGTGACCGGGGAGAAGCGGCCAAAAACCAGGGCCGGATCGAGGACGGGTACGATTCTGTCCTGATGCATGATTATCCCGATCACCAGGGATTGGAGATTGGGGAGTTTTCGAAAAGAGCTGACCGGTAAAATATCTTCGACCTCTTCCCTGGGGAGGGCGTGTCGTTCCCCGAGAAGGATAAATTCCACGACTTCAATATCCTGATGGTTAAAGTGCCGGGCGAATTTTGAATCCAGTTGATAGCTGTGTTCGGGGCTCTTTTTTTGCGCGGATGGATCCGGGTCGAGAATGGCGGGGGGCTCAAGCAGGGGGATCAGCTCCCCGTCGTAAACGACGATCGATTTGATCAGCCCTGATTGTGCCAGGGGGGGGAGGTGATGGACGATATACTGATGATCGTCGATTTCACCCAGATAATCATCGACCAGAAGGGAAAAACGATCTTCCCCGAGGTCGATGTTCAACAACCTTTCGGCCTGATCGATTCGCGCAGGCAAATCGATTTTTCCGGCCAGATCGATGACCGGGCTTAAGAAATTATCAACAAAAGCCACCCCCTTGATAAAAGGCGGGGTGGCGGGAAGAGCTGTAATGGACAACGGCTTATCGAAAACGTGATCGGCAATCTCAGCGGGCAATCCAAAAACCTCTCCGCCGACTTTGCATAATTTGATCCTTTTCGGTTCCGGGGCCGGCGGCCTTGGGTCCGGCAACGGAAAAGTGGGCAGGGATGGTTCCAGCTTTCCTGAGGCGATGAGCCGGTAGAGGGCGTTTAAGTCGATTATCTGTACGGCGCGGCCCTGATAGTCGAGGCAGGATGAGATCTCGGCGGTTGCCAGGTATCGCGGCATCCTCTGAAAGGATTCTTCCTCGATCTCGATTTCGGTAAGCTCTCCGGCGAAGATAAAACCGGTCTCTGCCCCCTGATCTGTGCCAATGATAACCTGGGCCGGATATTTGCCGGCGAAGGAGGGCAGGCCGATCATGGCCGCGAGATCGGCCAGGGCGATTCTGCGCTTGTCGATCATCGCCAGGCCGACGATGTGTTCCGGGCTGAACGGCAGCCGATGGACTGTTTCGACCTCCCTTGCCGTTGCCACCTCTTCCTTTCGGACGGCAAAGCGATGATCGCTCAAGGTGAGTAGGTAGATTGCACTCATGAATTTGATTTCTGCGCTAACTCATTTTTTTACCGTACGGCGGCAGGCGGTTTCCGGTTGCATTGATGGACCGCTGGTTCGGTTGTCGGCGAGGACTCGGGCCGGACTCCATTGTCCAGGATTTCTCGGACCCGGTGCAGTAGTTCGTTCGGCAGTATCGGCTTGGAAAGAAAGTGGGCGCCTTCGGTGACCATTCCTTGGTTTTTGATGATATCTGGTGCATAGCCGCTGATGAAAAGGACTTTGGCATCAGAGGATTCGCGGAGGATTTCAGCAAAGACCTCCTTGGCGTTTTGGCCCGGCATGATTACATCCAGGATGACCAGGCCGATCGGGCTATCGGCCTCTTTAAATTTAGCGACCGCCTCGTGGCCGTCCTTGGCTGTGATAATCCTGTATCCGTAGCTTCCCAGGATCTCGGACAATAATTTTCTTACCGACTCTTCGTCCTCGGCGATCAGGATGGTTTCATGGCCTCCCTCGATCTTGTAAGATTCGGATCGATGTTTTTGGGCAACCGATTTTTTGGTACAGGGAAGCAGGATCTGGAAGGTCGTGCCCTGGCCTTTCCGGCTGTAAGCGTCTATGTAACCCTTGTGCTGCTTGATGATGCCATGCACGATGGAAAGTCCCAGCCCGGTACCCTGCTCTTTAGCCTTGGTGGTGTAAAAAGGTTCGAATATCTTTTCAAGGGTTGCGCCATCCATCCCCTCGCCGTCATCCGAAAATGTGATGCGGGCATATTTGCCGGCTCGGTCGAGTTCGAAGGCTTGCGAGGCTTTTTCGTCGAGGAAGGTTTCCGAAACTTCGATGGCGAAGGTCCCGTTGTCCTTGATGGCGCCACTGGCGTTGGCGGCCATGTTAATTATTACCTGCTCCAGCTGACCAGAATCGGCCCTGGCGATCAGCCTGTCTGGAGATGTTTTAATGATAAGTTCGATATTTTCTCCCAGAATTCTACCCAGGAGTTTCTCCATGCCCGTGACCACTTCGTTGACATCGACCGGTTTGGGATTCAGGATCTGTTTGCGGCTGAAGGCAAGCAGGCTTCTGGTCACCGCCGCCGCCTTGTTGGCGGCCGAGAGGATCTCGGTCAGGTTTTCGCGATCTGGATTGTCCTGTCCCATGTTCATCAGGCTCAATTCGCTGTAGCCGACGATGGTGGTCAGGAAATTATTGAAATCGTGGGCAACCCCGCCGGCAAGCTGGCCCAGGGCTTCCATCTTCTGAGCCTGGCGCAGCTGGGCTTCAAGCTGCCTGTTTTCGGCTTGGGTCTCCATGATCTGGCTGACGTCGAAAAAGAAACCCTTGAGATAAATCGCTTTACCGTCGGTGGGTTCGACGAAAACGAGATCCCTGATCCAGAGGGTTCGGCCGTCGGCGGTTATCATCCGGTAGACCAGTTCATGGTCCGCGTTTTTTCCCGTGGCGGAAAGACAGAAGTCCATCGCGAACTCCCGGTCGTCGGGATGGATCTTGTCGGCCCAGGACTGGAAATCTGTCATCTCCCCGGGCTTGTAACCGGTAAGCGAGGTGAGCCTTTCGCCCATGAAGATGAATTTTTGGGTGGTGACGTCAAGTTTCCAGGCTACCGCCGAGGTTGAGTCGATCAGTTTTTTAAGCTCCGTATCGCTGGCGTTTTTTCCTTTCTCTGAGGCAACCGCCTTTTCGTAATAACCGGCGATCAGCAACCCGAAAAGAAACAAGGTGAACAGAGTCAGGGTTCTGGTGAAAATCTCGTTGGCCGGGACCTTAAAAATCAACAGGTCCAGAAAAGAAGCGTCGTAAAAAAGAACGCTGTCCACCCAGGCATCGGTAACCCCGAGCAGGATGCCGAAGAGAATGGAAGCGGTGATGATTCTGGTCTTTTTGGTCATCATCTCGGTCGTGACTGGTTGGCGTCTGATTGGTTTCGCAATTTGTTTATCAAAATGGTTGAGCAGTTTTCAACAAATACCACATGTGACAATGTAGTACAATCCGATTTTGAGCCGGCAAGGTTCAACCCGGGATTGCCACGGATAGACCTTGAGCCTTTACTGATCGATGATGATGCTGGAAAAACCGCTGACCTGACCGAGGTCCGCCTCCCTGGCGAAACGGTCATCGATCAGGCCCGTAATCTCATTGGTTGCCGTAAGGTCGAATTCCACCATCAGGTCGGCCATCTGCTGCATTTCGACGGAGTCCGGCAAGAATCGGTCGAATCTGACCCGGTCAGGCGGGTTGCCCATCGCATATCTGATCAGCTCTTCCGGCTGATTCCAGTAACCCGAGGCGATCCGGGCAGCTTCATCAAGATTGGACCGGGCCCAGATCCCGCTTCGGGCCGCATTCTGGACCAGATTTTTAACGGTTTCCGGTTCCCGGTCGATCAGCGACTGGTTGACGATAAGCAGGTTGCAGATAAAATCGGGCCAGACATCCTCGACATGAAAGAGTAAAGAGGAGTCGCCGCTCCGTATGGTCTGGGCCGCGAAGGGTTCCCCGACAAAATAAGCATCGAGCGCTCCCGTAGCCATGGCCGAGGCCATGTCCGGGGGGTTCATCTCGACGATATTTACGCTCCGGGCCAAGCCTTGATCGGCAAGGAGGCGACGCAGGACAAGGTTGTGACCGGAGAAGCGCATGGGCACGGCGATAGTGGTGCCGGCCAGATCGGCCAGGGATTCGGCCTTGAGATCCCTGCGGACCACCAGGCTGCTTTCGTGGCGGTTGCCGATATAGACAATCTTGATGTCGCTGCCCTGTTGGCGCAGGACCAAGGCCAGCGGCGCGATGATAAAGGCGGCCTGGATGTGGTCGTTGCGCAAGGCCTCGGCCATTTCGGCAAAAGAGGAAAATTTCAAGGCTTTGTAGCACGTCCGGCCGTGGTTGCGACTGGCATGGTCGAGAAGGGGCGCGGCCAGGTTGGTGACCACCGGCATATAGCCCATCCGGATCACCTGCGCCTGGTCCTGGTAGATATTGATCCGATAATGGGACCAGGAGATCAGGATCAGCCAGGCTAAGGCGATGACGGCGATCCGGACCGGCAACGAGCTATTCTTAAAAGAAAAAATCCTAAACGGCATAACTGACCCCGAGCATAAAAAAGATTTCTTCCCGCAACTCCTGCAATTTCGGGGCGGTTTTCGGGTCGCGGGGGTGGGGGAAGTCCAGCTTGCGGTTCAGCTTCACCTGGGCCGGGCGGCCGCTCAGGATCACGACCCGGTCGCCCATGATCAGGGCATCGTCGATATTATGGGTGACCAGCAGGATGGTCTTGCCCAGATAAAGATGCATGTTGACCACCTCCTCGCGCATCTTCATGTGAGTCAGGAAATCGAGGCCGCTGAACGGTTCATCCATGATCAGCATCTCCGGATTGACCACCAGGGCGCGGGCCAGTTCGGCCCGGCGCTGCATGCCGCCGGACAACTGGTGGGGATAGTGGTGTTCGAAGCCTTCTAGTTCGACCATGTCGATATACTCCTGAATGGTCTCTTCCTGCTCGACGGGGTCCTCGAGCCGGCGGATCCCGAGTTCGATGTTCTGCCAGACCGTCATCCAGGGCAATAAGCCGTTATGCTGATAGACGAAGATGTTGTCGGGACTTGGTTTCGACAGTTGGCGGCCGTCCTGCAAAACCCGGCCGGAGCTCGGTTGCTCGAAACCGGCGATAATCCGCAGCAGGGTCGATTTTCCGCAGCCCGATGGTCCCAGGATACAGACCATCTCCCCGGCCTCGAATTCAAGATCCAGATCCTCGAGGACCGTTACCGTCCGATCGGATTCAGGCCTGCCCTCTTTATCCCGCTTATGCTGACGACGTTCGATAAACTCTTTGTTCAGATTTTCGATGAGGATGTGGCCCATGGTATCGATTTTCCTGAAAAGATTGCAGAGGTGACGGAGCTTGTTTATTTGTGGCCCAGGGTTCCCCAGGCCGCCGACTCGATGTTCATCAGCTGGCGCATAATGTAGTCGAGCAGCAGGCCGATCACCCCGATCACCACCATGCCGACCATCACATAGTCCATGCGCAGGGCATTTCTGGAATCAAGGATCAGATAACCGAGACCGGACTGAACCGCGATCATCTCCGCCGCCACCACTACCAGCCAGGCGATGGTTATGGAAAGCCGCAGGGCGGTGACGATGGCCGGAATGGTGGCGGGAACCATAATCTTGGTAAAGCTTTCCAGCCGGCTGAAGTTGAAATTGTTTGCAACCTGAAAATAGACAGGATTGATCGAGCGGACGGCGATGGTAGTCGCGACCAGCAGGGGAAAGAAGCTGGAAAGAAAGATCAGAAAGATGGCCGGCAGGTCGCCGATCCCGAACCACAGCATCGATAAGGGAATCCACGCCAGTGGTGAGATGGGCCGCAGGAAATGGATAACCGGATTTATCATGAGACGCAGGGGCTTGCATCTGCCCAGACACATCCCCAGGGGGATGCCCAGGAACATGGCCAGATAAAAACCGGCGGTGACCCGGTAGAGACTGGCTATCGAATGCCTGATCAGGGTGCCGTTGCCGGTCAGTTCGATAAGACTGGCCAGGACCGCCCCCGGCCCGGGGAATATCTGGGCGCTCCAGCCGCTGAAACGGGCGGTCAGTTCCCATAGCGCCAGGGCGCCCAGAAAAGCGGCAGCGGTATAAATAAAGGCTGGTTTTGAGGATTCCATCGGATAATTGTCTCTGCCCCGGTTCCGGTACTAAACCGTAGAGGAGGGCGGTGTGGGTATGAAGATGGCTTCGGTCAAGATTTTTCGCCGCCAAGTTCCTCGGCCAGTTCCATATATTGGCGGGCCGAACTGCTGTTGGCGTCGTATTGGGCCACGGGAACATTCATTATCTGCGACTCCTGGAGTTTTACATCGAAGTCGATGGTGGTCGCGAAGATCTTGTTGCGGTATTTGTTTTTGATCTTGTCATGGATCACCTTGGTGGCGGTGCTGTTCTCGTTGAACATGGTGATCAGGATTTTGTACTCGATACTCTCGTTTTGTTTGCGCTTGACGATATCGATTACTTCCTCAATATGGGCGACGCCGTGCATCGACAGGTATTCGCACTGGGTCGGGATTATCACGAAGTCGGAGGCCATCAGGGCGTTTAAGGTAAAAAATTCAATGGAGGGCGGTGTGTCGATGATGATATGGTCGACCTTGTCCTTGATCCCTTCCAGTTTGTCCCGGAGTATTTTTTCGAAGTTAGGCCGGTTGATATTCTTTTTCATCAACAAAGCCAGATTCGGTCCGGACGGCAGCAGCCAGAGATTAGGGTACCTGGTTCTGGTAATTACATTGGCGAGGGTGGCGCCGGGGGCATGGAGCAAGTCGTAAAAGGTTTTGTTTTGCCGGTTGAGCCCCAGGGCGATGGTCAGACTTGCCTGCATGTCGAAATCGATCAACAGCACTCGTTTGCCGCGCAGGGCCAGGGCCATGCCCAGATTGATGGCGCTGGAGGTTTTGGCGACCCCGCCTTTCTGGTTGCTGACGGCAATGATCCGATGGGGGGGGACGGCCGGCAAGGCCGCTTCTTCCGGCAGATCAAGGGGTTTTATCTCTTCGGGCTTCTGGACGGTAAAGATCTTGCCGCACTTTGAGCACTTGACCTTGAAGATCGATTGGCTGATCAGCTCATCGGCAACATTGTAGCGGGTCTTGCACTGTTCGCAGGTGATTATCATCTCGTACTCTTTCCTTATGGCCCTGTATTGTCGTCCCGGCTGTCCGGGTTGCCCGGCTTACGTTTGCAACGGCTTAACGGGCTTCAACCCATTATGGTTTCGATCTGCCCGACGATTTCATTTTCCTCGACAAGGTAGTCTACGGTTCCCTGATCCACGGCATGCTGGGTCAGATTGGGGTAAACGCAGGTATTGGTGCTCTGGGCGATGGTCGCGCCATCTTTTTCCTTGATCTTGGCAAAGCCGACGGCCCCGTCGTTGCCTACTCCGGTCAGGAGAAGGCCGATGGTGTTTCGTTTGAATACTTTGGCGGCGGAGGAGAACAGCAGGTCGAGGGGCTTCTCCACCCCTTCCGATACCTCGATGATCGCCTCGCCGTCACCATTGGTTGCGATGGTCACCGCGTTTTCGTTCGAGGCTATATAGCAGGTTCCCTGTTCCATCACGGTGCCGCCCCTGGCGATTTCTATCTTCCAGTCCGTATGTTCGTCGAATTTCCGGACGAATGACTCAAGGATCTGGGAGGCGATGTCCATGACGATGACCGTGGTGGCCGGCAATTGCGGGGAAAGGTTGGAGAGCAGCCGGATGAAGGTGTTGGGTCCGGAGATGGTGGTGCCGATAGCGATGATCGACTCCAGATCCTGAAAGCCGTAGCGTTGGCTGAGGGATTGTTCGACATCGAGTTTAGAGAGCCGGACCCGCCTGATATTTTCGATATTGACCGCGGTGGCGATCTTGATCCGGTCGATAATTTTACGGCTGGCGCTGTGGATGTCCCGCGAGACCGCGCCGGAAGGTTTCGGCACGAAATCGACCACTCCCAGGCGCAGGGCCTCGAAGGTTATCGAGCCGTCGTTGTACAGCGAACTTAAGACCACGATCGGTACCGGCGCCTCGATCATGATATGGCGGACCGCCCTGATCCCGTCCATCACCGGCATGTCCATGTCGAGGGTGATGACGTCCGGCCGCAGCTCCTTGACCTTGGCCAGCCCTTCCAGACCGTTTTTGGCGGTTCCCACCACCTCGAGCATCGGATCGGATTCAAGAATCTCGCTGACCGCCTTGACCATGAAGGCGGCGTCATCGACTACCAGCACTCTGATCTTTTCATTGTCCATATAGGTCCCGTTTTATTTCGTAGTTCAGGTTGCCTAGCCGCAAAACACTTCTTCAGTGAATGGTTTCCGGGCCGGCCGCTTCGGCGCTCGGCACTTTTTTTAGGCTCCCGCCGGCCTTGATGACCCGGTTTTTGTTTTTACGATTCATGGTCTGGGCTCTGGAGCGTTCGATCTGTTTTTCGGAGGTCATCTTGACCAGCTCGTAGATATCGAGAATCAGGGAGATCCGGCCGTCGCCGATGATCGTCGCGCCGGAGAAACCGCTCTCCTCCCGGAGGTAGTCGACCAGAGGCTTGATCACCACTTCTTCCTGGCCGATCAGTTCGTCAACCACCAGGCCGATCTCCTGCATGCCGGTGGTGACGATGACCACGAAGGACTGGCTGATGTCCTTGCTGGTGCCTTCGATTCCGAAAATATCGGCCAGCCGGAATATGGGCATGGTCGTATCGCGCATATGAATAACCTCCACGCCCTCGATGGTGGAGGTGTCGTGTTCGAAGATCCGCAGGGTTTCCTCCACCACCGATAGGGGGATGGTGAAAAGTTCATCGCCGACCCTGACCATCAGGGCCTGGATGATGGCCAGGGTCAGGGGGATCTTGATCCGGATCATGGTCTGCACGCCCTGCTGTGACTCGACTTCGACGGTGCCGTTCAGCTTTTCGATATTGGTTTTGATCACGTCCATGCCGACCCCGCGGCCCGAGGTTTCGGTGGCGGTTTCGGCGGTAGAGAAGCCCGGCATCATGATGAACCTTCGCGCCTCGGCATCGGAAATGCGGGACATCTCCTGCTGGCTTATCAAGCCCTTGGCGACGGCCTTGCTCTTGATCTTGTCGATGTCGATGCCGCGGCCGTCATCGGTGATTTCGATGACGATATGATTACTTTCATGATAGGCTTCGAGAACCAGGGAGCCGGTTTCGTCCTTGCCCGCTTTGCGCCGTTCCTCCGGGGTTTCAAGGCCGTGGTCGACCGCGTTGCGGATAATGTGGATCAGGGGGTCGGAGATTTCCTCGATCACCATTTTATCGAGTTCGGTTTCCTCGCCGCGAACCTCCAGATTAACTTTTTTGCCGGTCTTGTGGATCAGGTCGCGGACCAGGCGCGGGTAACGGTTGAAGAGCTGGGCAACCGGCAGCATCCTGATTTTCATGACGCCTTCCTGGAGCTCGTTCGATACCCGGCCCAGGCCGACGGTGGCTTCGCCGAGCTTGAAGGCCAGTTCCCTGATCGGTTTCAAGCCCTTGGCGTCGAAGCCGCCTTCCTCCTTCATCTCCTGTTGAAACTCCTTCAGGTAGTTGAAGATCTGGGCAAAATAGGCGCGGCTGACCACTAGTTCGCCCACCTGGTTCATCAGGGAATCGATCTTTTCGGAGTCGACCCGGATGCTCTGCTTATAGGTGCGTTCACCGCTCTCCCGGCGCTCTTCCCGCCGGCGTTCAGTCCGGCGGCGTTCCTCCCCGCCGGATTCCGGTGCCGCGACTTCGCTTGGTGCTGCAACAAGTTCCTCGACGCTTTCGGTCCCATTCGGCTCTTCACCAAGCTCGGGGGCTGCGGGTTTTTCAACCGGGGCTTCCTCGGCGGCAGGGGACTCTTCGCCGAACAACATCTCCTCCAGGATGCCGTGCAACGGTTCCATGCTCTGCCGGTTGCCGCCGGCCATGGCGGTGTCGATCGAATTGCTCAGGGTTGCGAATAAATCATCTTCGTCGCTCCGCCCTTCGCCGCCGGAGGATGGTTCGGCGCGGCCCCCGGCGGAATTATCGTCGAATAACCGAGGTTCCTCTTCTAGGCCGGTATCCGGCAAGTCCGGGAACAGAGCGCTCATCAGGCCAAGATAGTCGTTTATAAAATCCGGATTGTCGTCCATTCCGGCCTCGCTGATCTGGCCGTGCCATCTCTCGTAGAGATTGACCAGGTTTGCGTATCCCATGTAGTTAGCCGAGGACTTAAGTTTGGCGACGCAGTCCCGGCAGAGTTCGAGCAGGTTCGCCCGATCGCCGCACCCGCCTTCGGCCATGGCCAGGCGGATTGAGCCAAGGTTTTCCGAAACCTGTTTGAGGAAGATTTCAAAGAGTTCGTCGTCGTAAAGCTCTTCCGAAATTTCGGCCCTGATTGTTTCTTCATCGGTTGCACATACCCCGGTAAATGCCGGAGCGGCAAGGTCTTCACCATCCTGGTTTTCCGCGAAAGGGTCTGAGGCGGCCGCTTGCGAGTCGTTCAGCCGGGGGATGGTCCGGAAAATCCGGGCCAGATGGTCGTCCATAAAAGAAAAATCGGTTACGGCGGATTCCGCCAGGCTTTCCCCGGCGGCGGAAAGTTCGGCCTGCCAGAGATCGTAGAGGCCAACCAGATTGGCATAGCTCATATAGTTGGCGGAAGACCTGAGGTTTGCCAGGAGATCCCGGCAACCCGCGAAGCTCTCCGCGCCGTTCGCCGGATCGGGTAATTGCGCGGTAAGTTGCCGGAGTTTGTCGAGATTGTTCCGGGTCTGCCCGATGAAAATATCGAAGAGTTCTTCATCGTGTTCCTCTCCCCGCAGTTCATTGCGGATGAGTTCTTCGTTGAGCGGTTCGGAGGAGACGGCGAACGGCTCTTCCTGGTCCGGCAGGTCTGGTGGCGGATCCTCACCGAAAAAGTCACCCAGTATCGAGGTGTCAAGGTCGTCGTCGTTGATCGAGGCCGCCGAGCCGCCGGCGATATCGTCGTCCAGGATGGAGGTGTCGAGGGCCTCTTCCAGAGCACTCCTCAGATCGGTCTCATCTGAGGAGGCCTCAGCCGGAGGCTCTTCAGGACAATCAACAGCCGGCGCGGCCTCACCGGATAATGCCAGGATCCTGGCCAGCAGGTCCTCAATTTCGCTTTCCTCGGCCTGATTGATTTCGAGTTCCTTGGTGAGGTTAATCAAGCGGTCCCGGGTCTCGATTAAGGTGTCGATGATATCCTGATTTACTTTCTTCTCACCCTGACGCAGGAGATCGAGCAGGTTTTCCATCTTGTGGGACAGTTCCGATACCCTGGGCAGTCCGACGAACTGCGAGGCCCCCTTGATGGTATGGATGGCCCGGAATATATCGTTAAGGATCCCAAGGTCCTCCGGCTCCCTTTCGAGTTTGAGCAGGCCCGATTCCATCTCTTCAAGATGCTCGTTGGCTTCGGTGATGAAATCCTGAAGTAGCGATAAATCAATCATGATATCCACTCTCTGATTAGTTAGCGCCTGTCCATAAATAGTCTTTTTGCCCGATAACTTCGTCGCCGCGGAGTCGGAAAGTGCTCACGTACCTGAGTACGCTGCGCTTTTCCGACATCCTTGCTTCTCGTTCTCGGACAAAAATCCTCATTTCTCGACAGGCACTAGATTACGATTTCCCGGCATCGTCTTTGGCTAATGCCATTTTTCCCCGCAGGGTTACGTCGAAGAATTCGAATTGGCTGGTGAGATCCTGCATCTGCTCCAGCTCCGCCCTGATTAGTTCGAGGCGTTCCAGGATCTGTTCCCGGGACACTCCCTGGGGTTTCTCCAGGGTTTTGATGGTCTCTTCGACAATCCCCAGATTGTGGTCGCTGAGATTCCAGACCAGCAGCAGAACCTCTTGCAGATTCATGGCCAGGGAGTTGACGTTTTCACCGATCGCGCCGATCGAACAGCCGGCGTTCTCGCTGTCACTGACCAGACGGTCCAGACGGCCGTCAGCCATGTCCCGGCTGAACTTCTCGAGTTTATCGAGGGGTTGGATAATGTTACGGACGAAAAAAACCATGAACAGGATCAGGATGCCCGCCAGAACCAGGGTCATGACGGTCAAGCCGTATTCCAGGGCGACATGGGTGCGGGCCAGGGCTTCATTACCGAGATTTGCCGGACTTCTGCCGGCTATCGGTTCGCCGTCGGTAAAGGCGATGGTATTTAAGATCGCTTCGCCCCGGTTATGATGGTAAACGGCCACAACGCTCAGCAGCGAAGCCAGCAGAATCAGGATAGTGAAAAAAACCAGGGTTTTTTTGTGGAGCCCGGAACCGATTACCCCCAGCCGACTTTGGGAGGGCTCAAGATCCATGTCCAGTTTGGAGCTTAACAAAGCGCAGTTCTCCATTGTTTGTACCTTTTGGGCTATACCGAATATTCGTAACCGTTCAGCAGCACCACATCTTCTGACGATCGGCCCGGCTTACGTACACGAGGTAAGCGGCGCCGGTCCGCTTGTCCAAATCCGCACCACTGCTGAACGGTTACAGTCCAGAGGTTGTGGTACTTTGGCGACCGGCCCGTGAACGATTACGAATATTGAGGCCTGAACCCAGGGGAGCGGAGGTCATATTCCGTTGATCAGATCAAGGATTTCGGCGGCCTTGTACTTGTTGACGAAACCGACGGCGCCCATCTCCTCCACCTCTTTCTGGTACTTCTCCTCGTTAAGGTTCGAGAGGAAGATGATCTGGGCGTTCGCATCAAGATTTAAAATCTCCCTGGCAGCGGTAATGCCGTCCATGCCCCGCATGGTGATGTCCATGGTCACCAGATCCGGTTTCAGTTCCTGATACATCTCCACCGCCTCTTCCCCGCTTTTGGCCTGGCCGATCACGATGTGGCCGGGGGGATTGAGGATATTGGCGATCATTTTTCGCATCATCGATGAGTCGTCAACTACCAGAATGCGTTTACTCATTAATTTGATCCTTTTTTGCTTACGGCTTAATTTAGAAGAAGCGGCCGGGAGTTCTTGTCACGGATGGAGCAGGTTTCCGTAAGATTCCCAGGGGCAAAGCCGGATTCTGCGGACGAGCCCGGGATGGAACGGTCATCCATCAAGGTTACGAGTCTAGTCGTTCCCTTCGGCTTCATCCATTGACTTCAGTTTCTTGAACTCTTCCTGCAACAGAATCCGTTTAAAATCGAGGAGGATCAGAAGCTGGGCGCCGATATCGCAAACGCCCCGCAGATACTGGCTTTCAAGTCCCGCCTTGATGATGTCGGGCGGCGCTTCGATGGTGTTCTCCTGGATCTTTATGACCTCGGTTACCGAGTCGACAATAAAACCGGTGGTTTTGTTCTGGATATCGAGGATCAAGATCCAGGTATCATCGTGAGCGGACTCGCTGCTTAGTAAACTCAAGCGTTTACGCAGATCGATAACCGGCAGGATGTTGCCGCGCAGGTTGATGACTCCTTCAACGAATTCCGGTGAATTGGGAACCGGGGTTATCGGGGCGGCCCGGATGATCTCCTGAACCATTAAGATATCGACACCGAACAGCTCCTTGCCGATGGTGAAACCGACCAGCTGCATCAACTCCTGTTCGGCTTCAAGTTTCTCGGTAGCTGCATACCTGTCAGCCATGGCGTGGTTTCTCCCTTCACTGGTAAAATTTTCGGTCAGCGCCGCTGAAAAGGGCCACCGGAGTTTTTGAATTAAAAATCAGCAGCGCCACCGCGGGGTGGATGGGGTTTTGGGCGAAAACCCACCCCCACCCCGCGGCGACCTGGAGAATCAAAAATCTGCGGTTCCGACCGGTTAAGCCTGCTGTACCTTGAACTGCTCAACCTGAAGTTTCAGGGCCTGGGACTGGCTTTGCAGCTCGTCGGTAATATTCATTACGATCCCGGCGCCTTCGGAGGTCTGGGTCGCCGCCGCCGAGGACTGGTTCGAAATTTCCATTACCGCTTGGGACCGTTTGGCCTGCTCGCCGGTCATTACCGTCATCTCCATGGTCCGGCTGACGATCTCGTGCATCTCGGTGTTGATGTTGGCGGCGCCCAGGTTGGCCTGGCGGACCTGTTCGGTAATTTCCGCCGATTTTTCCTGCAGGGCCTTCAGGGCGGCCTCGGCGGCCTGCCGACGGGGACCCTGCTCAAGAGCCATCGTGCCGATGTTCTCGGCCAGATCGTTCAGCTCCTTCATCAGGATCTGTACCTGGCCGGTGCTTTGGGCCAGCATGGCCGAGACCGTGGAGATCTCGGTGATCGCCTCCATGTTTACCTTGCCGCTCTCATCGATCCTGGCCAGCGCCTTTCGGGAACTGTCGGTCAACTGGGTTCCCTCGGTTACCCTGTTGGTCGAATCCTTGATCAGCTGGGTGATCTCTTTGGCAGCCTCAGAGGAGCGCTGGGCGAGTTTACCAACCTCGTCGGCAACAACCGCAAAACCTTTACCGTGGGCGCCGGCCCGGGCCGCCTCGATAGCGGCGTTAAGGGCGAGAAGGTTGGTCTGCTCGGCAATATCGGTAATAACCCCGATGATCTCGGAGATCTGCTCGGAAGATTCGGAGATGGAACGCATACCTTCAACGGTGGCGGCAACCGAGGTGCTGCCTTCCTCGGCCGCGGCCAGGGAGGCGGTGCCGTGCTCGGTGGCCCGGGCCACCGCTTTGTTCATCTCATCCACCGCCTTGGCGATTTCGTTTACCGAAGCGGTCACGCTGACCACCATCTTGCCCTGCTCCTGGGCGGTGGCGGCAACCTTGCCACCGGTCTCGCCCATCTCGGCCACCCTGGCGGCGGCTTCGCGGGCCTCCATGTTCTGGGCATCGGCGGCCTCGGCGGCCTCCTTCATCGATTGCAGCAGAGCTTCCAGGGTCTTGGTCGATTTGGTCGCCGCGTTTTTCTGACCGGTGGAGGCCTGGTTGACCATCCCGGCCGTACCGGCCATTTCCTTGATGATCGAGGCGGCCCGGGAGGTTTGCTCCACCTCGTGCTCGGCCCGGCTCTTGTTGCTCGAAGCGCGTTTGGAAACCTCAATGGCGCCGGTTGCCACCTGCTGGGAGGCGTTGGTTACCTCGATGAATGACTTGTTCAGCTCGTCGATCATGGAGTTGAAGTCAACCGCCATCATGCCGACCTCGTCCTGGCCCGCAACCGGAACTTTGATGGTCAGATCCTTCTCCCGGGCAACTTTCCGGATCAGGTTGGCAATGGCGGCAATCGGTACCGAGATTGCCTGAGCGATGAAGTAGGCGATCAGGAAGGCGAAGAAGGTCCCGATGACGATACCGGCGATATTCTGCAAAGTCGCGGCGGCCGTAGTGCGGTCGGCGGTGGCATTCGCAGCCCGGATAATCTCTTTAGCATCCGCCTCCACCTGTCCAACCTTGTCGGCAAGGACGATACCGAGGTTATCGATCGAGGTATCGAGATCGTCCAGGGTCTGCTCGATTTTGACGGTGGCGGCGTGGTTGTCCATAACCCGCATGGCGGCCGGTTCGAACCGGTTATTGACCATGGTCAGGGTTGTTGCGGCCATCGACTTCAGATTGCTGTCGGTGAGGGCCCTGATCTGCCCCATCGTTTTGGTGTCGGCGCCTTTTGCCATGCCGTTCAGCCAGATTTTGGCCTCGTCGATATTTTCGGCGAATTGTTGCCGGAGCGTGGTCTGTTGCGCGCTGTCGGATGACTGGACAAATTCTTCAATGGCCAATCGGGCAGCGCCGGTCGACAGGGCGATTTCCATGGAAAGGTCTTTCCATTTATTCTCCCTCTCGGCCAACGACTGGACCGAGGTTCCCGAGCGAATCGCCGAATCGACCAGCCCGTCGACGCCCTCTTCCAGTTCGGTCAGCGCGGTCAGCAGCTCCCGGAAGGATCCTTCCATGTTCGCCATTCCCGCCGCTTCGTCTTTTTCCGCGGCAAACTTGGAGTTCATGTTCCGGTAAACCTCCTGCATCTGGGGGGTGAACTCGGCGTCGTGCATCTTGGCGACCTCGGCGACCTCATTGGCCAGCTTTTGGTCTTCAACCTTATGGATGATGCCCATCGCGGTTTCACCGCCCTTCAGAATCGCCGCGGCGTAACCGTCGAATTCCGCGTCGAACTTCTGGCGCTCCTGCCACATCCCGTCGAGTTCGGTCTTGTCCCCGGCGGTGAGGATCTCCATGAGGATCAAGCGGTCGTTGGTCAGGGCCAGGGCCATTTCCATCGAGGCGTCGGCCACGGAAGCCGCCTTGTTGACCTCGGTCATCGCGCCCCTGATCGCCGAGATGTTAAAATATCCCAATCCACCTACGATCAAGAGCACAAGGATTACCGGCGTGAAGCCGAGCAACAGTTTGTTCTGGATCTTTAAGTTTTTCCAATTCAAGGCACCCTCCTCCTTTTGTGAGTTTGCTTAATGCAGTTGTAGTTTTTTCGTAAGAAATATGCTTAAGCGGCCCGCGGCCGCCTTTCTTCCCGGCTGAACCGTCCCGTCTCCAGGGTCAGGCACAACATAAATTTATCGCCGCGGCCAGGCCGGCGTCGCCGACGACAAAGTTTGTCCGGCATCTGGCCAGGGCGTTTTCGGGCATTTCCCGGTACATGCATGACCGCGGTTTCTGGACGACGGCCTCGCCGCCGTGGGCGATGATTTCGCCAAGGCCTTCGGCCCCGTCGTCGCCGGTGCCGGAAAGGATCACCCCGACGCTTTTCCGGCCGGCCGACTCCGCGGTCGACAGCATCAGCATGTCGATTGCGCCGCGCCGGGTCGAGAAGGGGGCCGGGCTGACATGGAGCAGAAATTCACCGTCCTCTTCGCGGAGGGTTATGTACTCGTTTCCGGAACCGATGTAACAGACTCCCTTTTCCAAGAGGGCGCCCTCGGCGGCCCTTCTGACCGGCAGCTCCGAACAGCGGTCCAGATAATCGACAAAAGCGTCGATGTGCTCGGGTGCCGCGTGAAGGACCGCGATGTAGGCGGCGGCCAGTTCGGGATCGAGGCCGGGGATGAATTTCAGCAGGGCGCTGTATCCGCCCTCGGCCGCGCCGATGATGACAATTCTTTTTATTATCCCGTCGCTGGTTCCGGCCGCGGCAGCCGGGGATTTTCGGACCCCGGTTCTGATGAATTGCATGGCCTCCAGTTCCACTCCGGCGGCGGTTGCTACCTTGTCGGTTATTTTAGCGGTTTGCTCCCGCATGTCGCCGTCAAGGGAGGATGGTTTGGTCAGAAAGTCCACGGCCCCGTATTTCAGGGAGTCAAAGGTCACGGTGGCGCCGTCCCTGGTGAGGGTGCTGAGCATGATGGTCGGAGTCGGGAATTGGATCATCATGTGTTTCAGGGTGGTGATGCCGTCCATTTCCGGCATGTTGACGTCCAGGACGATTACATCCGGGTTCAGCCGGGGAATCAGCCGCAGGGCCTCGCTGCCGTTCACCGCCTCGCCCACTACCTCCATGGCGCTGTTGGCCGCGAAGATATCCCTGACCGCTTTGCGCATCAAGCCTGAATCGTCGACAATCAGTATTTTGGTTTTCCGGGCCATGTTTTAACTTTTTAAAATGCTGATTCGTTGTTCGGGGTTATCCCTTTTCCCGAGGGCTGGCAGCAAACAGCTGCGAGCAGGCCCCGATTACTTTAAATATTTTCTGACTCTGGCCGTCAACTCTTCCGGGGTGAAGGGTTTGGTCAGATATTCGTTGCAGCCGGACATCCTGCCCTTGACCTTGTCGATCATGCCGTCCCTGGCCGTCAGCATGATGACCGGGATCTTCCTGAAATTGTTGTTGTGTTTCATGGTGGATAAAACCTGATAACCGTCCATGCCCGGCATGACGATGTCAAGGAGAACCAGGTCCGGAGTCATCTCGTTGAACCTGGCCATCGCCTCGATGCCGTCCTTGGCCTCGATAACGTCAAAACCTTCGTGCCGGAGGATGACGGTGATCACCTTGCGGGTGGTGGCGCTGTCCTCGACCACCAGGACCGTTTTGTCCCGGCGGTTTTCGGTGGCGGCGACGATTTTTTTATCAGGCGCCTGGCTGGAGTTATCGCCCATGGGCAGCTCGACATTTGCCATATGGTCCAGGAGAAGGTTCAGTTGCCGACGGCACTGTTCATTGTCCGGGTCCATTTTTCTGGTTTTGTATAATTGGTCGAGTCCCTCTTCCCATTGATTGCGATTGAGATGGGCCAAGGCGAGGTTGAAGTGGATCCGGGGCTTTTTCTCGACCAGAATAATCTTGGTGTACCGGTGGATCGCCAGGTCGATGATCTCTTTATTTACCTGCTTTTTGGGGGATCTCAGCATGGCCGGGGTGATCCGGAAATAGGCCTTGCAGTGCGCGCAGGACTCGGGACTTTCGACGTAGGGGGTCCGGCAGAAGGGGCAGTGTCTGATGGCCGTGCTTTTGGAGCAGCCATTTTCGTAGGCTACTTGCAGCTTTTTGATTTCCTCGGCGACTTCCGGATTGTTCTCCGCCAGGATTTTGGCATTATCCAGGGCGGCCTCAACCGCTTTTATGTTGTCGGTTACCCTGGAATACCAGAGCCAGGCCACGCTATTGCGCGGATTCTGTTTCAGCAGGGTAGCCAGCATCTGCTGGGCCTGCTTGTTCTCGTTGGCTTCCGCCCGCCTGATTGCCTGGTAGAGCAGATCTCGGGTGTCGGACTTTTTGAGCGGCTCGGAAGATATCACATTTTTTTTAAGCTCATCCTTGCGCCTGGCGCTTTCCAGGATCAAGGTTTTGAGTCCGAAGCCGATTTTTTTTTCCTGTTTTTCCTCGGGCAGACTTTTTATCCGGAGCCTGGCGCTTTTCCAGCCGATCATGGTCATGGCCGCGCGGTCGGCGGTCAGATCTTGATATTCCGCATTGTGGAGCCTGCCCTTGACGAAATAGAAGCGGCCGGTCTCCTTCCTGGCGTTGCTGGCTTCCAGGATGCAGCTCTTCTCTTCCATTTCGATAAGCTGCAGAAAGCCGGCGACTGAAAGGCCGTCAAGGGAGGTGCCCTGTTCGAACTGGGCCAGGGCATCGATGATGGCGTTGGCGAGGGCCTGGAGATCAATGGGTTTTTCGAGATAGTGAAAGATGCCGCGCTGGTCAAGGATATCTTGAATTTCGGCGCTGCCGAAGGCGGTCATGACGATGCAGGGGACTCTGGGCTGGTTCTGGCTCATGTAGGCCAGCAGTTCCAGACCGTCCATCTTCGGCATGTAAAGGTCGGTAACCAGAGCGGAGACGCTCTCTTTTTTGAGCAGGCAGACCGCTTCTTCACCATTGGCCGCGGTCAGGATCTCGAAATCAGATTCGTATTTCCGCAGACCCAGAACGATGGGGTTAAGCAGTTCCTGGGAGTCGTCGACGATCAGCACCTTGTTCATGCGCTCGTCTCCAACCCTTTGGAGATAGAAAAAAGATTTGGTAATGACATTCGGAAAGCCCCCCCCTTACAAAGGACAGCGCGCATTCTATCATGTAATTCAATGAAGCGTATAGTTTTTTTGAATTCCTGGTACATATAACAAAAGATTGGAGTCTTGTAAATAATTTAATAGATAGGATTATGTCAGGCTTTTTTGTCGGGGAATTATTCTTATCCGTTTATGGTATTTGGTTGATATCTATAGCAAATTAGATTCCAAGGTTAATCAGAGACCCTGAGATTATGTGCGACGGTGTGGCATTTGCCGGGCTCGAAGAGGTAATTTTCGGATTTATGGAACTTTTTTTTAATTGACTTTGTTCCTCTCTCATTTTCTTATATGGGCCGACTTGTCGCGGTTCAGGGGGGCCTGGCTTGCGCATATTATTTGTAATTAAATTTATTCTGATGACAGGAGAGATCATGAAAATCCGCGGTGAAATGTTGAGTTTTTCCCTCCGGGGCGCTGTTTCGTGGACGGCTTTTATGCTGGCGGCGGCGGTTGCAGCGGCGGTCATCCCGGCTGTTTCCCATGCCGGCGAGGCGGAGCTGAAAGCCGAGATCGACAAGATCTGGTCCAAGCTGGTTAATGTGGAGATCGCGGCCGGGATTACCGAGCCCGCGCCGGTCGAGCCGACCTGGAGCGATCGGCTGACTATCGGCGGCGTGGTTGAAGTCGAGGCCAATTACAATGATGGTGAACAGGGAGATGACACCTTCAATGCGAGTGATATTGCGGTGGCCGCCGTCGAACTGGGTGTCGAGGCCGAGGTCAGCGACTTCAGCTCCGCCCATGTCCTCCTCCTCTATGAGGACGATGAGGATCTCCAGGTTGACGAGGCTTTTATCACCCTCGGCAATACCTTGAATAATCCCTTCTATCTGACGGCGGGAAAAATGTACGTGCCGTTCGGTAATTACGAGTCCCAGATGATCTCCGATCCCCTGACCCTCGAGATCGGCGAAGCCCAGGAAGACGCGATTCTGGCGGGGGTCGAGGCGGCGGGTTTTTATGCCTCGCTCTACGGCTTTAACGGCGATTTTGTTGACGGTGGCGACGACGTGGTCGAGCATTACGGGGCCAACGCCGGATACGCCTTCGAGGCCGAGGCGGTGAGCTTCGATATCGGCGGCAGCTGGACCAGCGCCATCCGCGACAGCGACGGGCTGAGCGGTGCGATTATTGCCGCGCCGGGAGACGAAGTAGTCAGCGACTATGTTGACGGCTATGCCGCCCATCTGGTCGCCGGCCTTGGACCGGTGACCCTGATCGGCGAGTATGTCGGGGCCGATGACGATCTGGGCGGGGCCGGGAGCAATTCACGGATCTCCGCCTATAACGTTGAAGCGGGCGTGTTCTTCCCCCTGGCTGGCCGGGATGCCTATGTTGCCGTCGGTTATCAGGAGACCGATGAGGCCCTCTGGGCCGGTTTGGCCGAGAAACGGATCGTGACCGCCGTGGCGGTGGAGATCATGGACGGCACCTCCCTGGCCCTGGAGTGGTTGAACGAAGAGGATTACGATGTGGCCGACGGCGGCACCGGCGCCGACTGGGATGTCTACACCCTGCAGCTGGCCGCCGAGTTCTAAGAATCAGTTTCCCGGCTGTCTGCAACTAAAAAACGGATCGTCTCCCTGTTTGGAGGACGGTC
Source organism: Desulfobacterales bacterium (assembly GCA_024637225.1). Classification (GTDB taxonomy): domain Bacteria; phylum Desulfobacterota; class Desulfobulbia; order Desulfobulbales; family JAGXFP01; genus JAGXFP01. Next base: position 63,537 of record JAGXFP010000050.1, on the reverse strand, counting down.
CGTTTTTTTTAGCAAATTCAGGAATCAGCAAAAAATATCCAGAAAAATCCGCAGTTCAGTCCGGTTCATCCAGGGCCTGTCCCACGGCTTTACCGAGTTTGTCGATGCCGATCGGTTTTTCCAGACAGCTGCTGATGAAATTTATCCTCCGTTCCTCAATGACTCCCTCGATCTTCTCGGTTGTGTCGCCGGAGAGGATTATAATCCTTACCGACGGGTTCAGGCGGTTAATTTCCACGGCGCAATCGAGTCCGTTGCCGGTCGGCATATTGTAATCGAGAATAATCAGGTCGGGCTGCCAGCTGTTGAGCGCGGCAAGGGCCTCTTGGCAATTAGCGGCGCTGGCGGTTTCGTAGCCGATTTTATCGAGCAGTCGGGTCATCGGGACAATGGCTTGCGCCTCGTCGTCGACGATCAGGATTCTTTGGCCCAGTCCCTCGATGTCCTTCAGGGGAGTGAGCCGGTTCCGGGTGGCGCTGCGGTCGCAGAGGGGCAAGGTTATGGTTGCCGTGGTCCCGATTCCCAAGGCGGATTCTATTTTTATATCGCCGCCGTGTTCCCGGATTATCCCGTAACTGGAGGAGAGCCCCAGGCCGGTTCCCTTGTCGACTTCCTTGGTGGTAAAGAATGGTTCGAAAACCTTGTCGATAATCTTTTCATCCATGCCTGAACCGGTGTCGGTAATAATAATCGAAACCTCGGCATCGACTCCCAGAAGCTTGATTTTAAGATCCCCTCCCCGGGGCATGGCGTCGGCGGAGTTTGCGCAAATATTGGCCAGGACCTGGAAAAGGGCGGCCGGATCCCCCATGACTTCCAGGGACTCCGGGGCCTCGTAGGTCAGGTTGACATCCTTGCCCACCGAACTTTTGATCAGGGTGTAGGCATCGGGAATCAGCTGGGCCAGGTCGATTTCCTGAAATTCCCGTTCTCTCTTTGGCTGGGAAAACTGCATGAGCCCGGAGACCAGTCTCGAACCGGCCTGGACGGAACCGTTAATCCAGGAGGTTACTTCCTGGATTTGCGGATCGTCCTCGTGGTTACTCTGGAGGACCTGACTGTTCATCAGGATGCCGGCCAGGATATTCCTGAAGTTGTGGGCTATGCCTTTGGTCAATACGGCCAGGGCGTCCATCTTCTGACCTTTCTGGATCTGTTGCTCCATGATGCGTTGATGGGTGATGTCCCGGGAGGTGTGGACAAAGCCGTTTATATGACCATATTCGTCGAAGAGCGGCGCGGCCGAGATCCACAGGGTCTGCCCGGTGGCGCGGGTGTGCTTTTCGATATGGTGGGGCTTGCCGTCTTCAATAACCAGGGGAATGGGGCAATCGTGACAGACCTCGGATGACTGCTCGAATACCTCATGACATCGGTGATCGATCAGTTCGGGAAAATCGCTATGGAGCCTCTCCCGGCCCGCCTTGTTGATCCTTGTGATGTTGAAGGAAGGATCGATGATGGCGATTACGTCGTCAATGGCGTCAAAGGTCTTCTCCCACTCCACCTTGGCGTTAAGAATCCGGTTTTGCGCGTCGTGCTGCTCTTTGCGATGCTTTTTTTCCTTTTCCCCGGCGATGATGAAGGTCGCCGTCACCAACAGCAGGATGCTGATTATCATCAGATTGTGTTTCAGTTTGAGCGAGGAAAGGGCTTTCTGCTGCAGGGAGACATTGGTGTATATTTCCACGGCTCCGATCAGTTTGCCTTCCCTGGTCAGCGGATAATAGGTTTCGATAACATCATGCTGAAAGGACTCATTGTCGACGGAAAGCTTTTTTTCCTTGACGATCTTCGAATAGCTCGACCCATTGGCTATTTTTCCCCAGAAGCCGGCATCGGGATAAGTTTCGCCGAGGTCCTCCGGGGTTGTTGAAAAAACGACGGTGCCGTCGACCGAAAATATTTTGATTTTTAATATCTTGAAATCGTTGAGGAATTTTCTTGATTCCTCCCCCAGTTCGGAGGGGATGCTTGCCGCGGTTATGCCCGGGCTGCCGACGATCATCCGGGAAAGATGTCTGGCCGAATTAATGGCGCTGGCCTCCAAATTGCCGAAGATCAGGTCGGTGAACAGCGGGGTCATGACAAAGACCGAATAAAGTGGCAGGATCGTAATTATCAGAAAGACCAATAATCTGAAGGCCCGATATTTGCTGGAAGGCGGCATGGTTGGTTTCTCTTTGGGCTGGTTGATGGAGTGAGGTTTGACGCCTCCTGAATTGTGGCGGTCTAGAATAGCAGATTTAATTCAATTAATTAAGCTTTCTTCCTGTTCAACGGCTTCCCTTTCCAAGGCAATGGTTGTCCATTTTATAACTTGCACCTCCCGGTTTTTCTATAATACAATTAATTTTACTGAATGATTGGTGTCCTGGAAAAGGACGGTTTCCTAGAATTATCCGGCGCGAAAAAAGATTGGTGTCGGCAAGTTAGTTTACAGCCTGTGGCAATCTTATCGATTTTTCCACTACAATAGAGGTGAAAACATATGCACCAGATGACCGAACAGCACCTTATCAACGCCTTCGGCGGTGAGAGCATGGCCCATATGCGCTATCTTCATTTTGGTAATCAGGCCGAAAAGGAGGATTTCGCCAATGTGGCCCGTCTCTTCCGGGCCATCGCCTATGCCGAGTTTATCCATGCCGGCGACCATTACCGCGAGGTCAAGCACCTGAAGGGCGGTTTCGTGGCCAACAGTATGGGCGCCTTCGGCCCCGGCTATACCGAAAAAAACCTGCAACTGGCGATTGACGGCGAAACCTTCGAGATCGAGGAGATGTACCCCTCTTATATCGAAGTCGCCAGAATGCAGGGGGAAAAGGGGGCGCAGCGCTCATTCGAGTGGTCTTACGCCACCGAAAAGATGCATAAGAAACTGTTCACTAGCGCACACCAGCATGTGATGAGCGGCAAGGACACGGAACTCGGCACGGTCCAGGTCTGCGAAGTCTGCGGCTATACCATGGAAGGAGAGGCGCCGGACAAGTGTCCGGTCTGCAACGCAAAGAAAGAAAAATTCACCGCCTTCGAATAAACCGCCAGAGGAGGAAAGTATGTGCGAGTTACCTAGGGAGAGAAACAGTCAGGGGGAGAGGGTCTGCCCGTTATGCAAAGGCGAAAAAACCATAGCCGGCACCTGTACCTGCGATATGGAGTGGCGCGGCACCCAGGGAGAGTCGGAGTGGAGCGACTGCAAGTGCACCCCCTCGGAGGTTTGTCCGACCTGCGACGGCACCGGGGTGGTCAGTGGTTGACGGACAAGGGGCGGCGCTCCGGATAAATTTCGGATCGGGAGCGGGCAATCAAAAAAACCAGCCCGGCTCCGGTGAATGGAGGAACCTCGGGAAAGGCGGCGGTATCCGCCACGGCTGCCGCCGGGTCCGGGCAGCAGGGCTTTGCAAGGAGAAATGATGAACTTTACCGCTACCCTGCTGATGAGCGGGTTCGTTACGCCGGATACCAGGAGTTTCGTGCTTTCCCGGCCTGACGATTTTCAGTGGAATCCGGGCCAGGCGGTGAAGCTTTCTTTCGCCGATCCGGACTGGGACGGGCCCAAGAGTCGTCCCTTTACTCCGACCGGCCGGATTTACGACAAGGCGCTGGAGTTTGTCATCAAGGGCTATCCGGCCCACCACGGCTTTACCGAGAAACTGCACGATCTCAAGCCCGGTTGCGAGATCATGATCTCTTCTCCTTACGGGGCCATAACCTATCAGGGCAAGGGGACCTTTATCGCCGCCGGGGCCGGGATCACCCCATTCTTGGCCATTTTCAGGGACCTGGCCGATCAAGGGGAGCTGGCCGGCAATAAACTGATCTATTCCAACAAAACACCGGCCGACGTGATTTGCGAGAATGAATTGCGGCACTACTTCGGCGACCGGTCCATTTTTACCTGCACCCGGGAAAAATGCCCCGGCTATAGCGATGAACGGGTTGATTTAGATTTCCTCCAGGAAGAGATATCCGACCTGGCGCAGCAGTTCTATGTCTGCGGGCCGCCGTCGTTTGTCAAAGGCGTGAGGCGCTTTCTGCAGGAACTGGGAGCCGATTCATCAGCCCTCGTTTTTGAGAAATAACCCCAAAAAAATATACAGGAGGTGACACTATGCTTAACAAAGAAGAAATCTGCAAAAAAATAACCGAAATTTACCCGGATATCGGAGCCTGCGGCATCGACGTCAAGGTCGCTTACGATGAGGCGCAAAAAGCCTGGGTGATCGATTTGAAAAAGGATGAACATGAACTGAAAACTTATATCGAGACCCCGGAGGCAGAAAAATGTCTGGAGGGAAAGCAGTGCGTCTCCCTGGGCCTTGAGATCGCCCAGCTGCGGAAAACCATCGAAGAGCTACACGGCTCGGCGAAATACGGGGGCTAGGAAGGTTTTCTGATTTAATTATTCTTTTCAGAAGCGGCAAGTGGTTTCAAGGAAGATTTCCGGCCGCTTGCCGCTTCTGGGTTTTATTTTTTCGCTTTTCCTTTATCTCCTTTTTCTTCTTCTTTCATATCCAGCAATTTTCTGATCTCGTCGATCGAGAGGGTTTCCTTCTTGCGAAGTTCCTTGCGCAACTGGTCCAGTTGATCACGATGACTGCCGAGGGTTGCCATGGCCTCTTTTTTTATGTTGTTGAGGAGATCCTGGACCTCCTTGTCGATCAGCCAGGCGGTCTTTTCGCTGTAATCTTTCGGTTCGGACAGCTGCCGGCCAAGGAAAGGATGAGGCGTGCCGTGTTGATAGGATACCGGTCCCAGTTCCTCGCTCATTCCCCATTGTGAAATCATCCTTCGGGCCAGTTCGGTGGCTTTTTTTAGATCATCGCCGGCGCCGGTGGTAATATCGTCGTAGGTCAGAATTTCGGCGGCCTGTCCTCCCAGAAGAACTTTCAAACGATTTACCAAAGCCTTGCGGCCCAGATTGTGTTGATCCTCCTTGGGGATTTGTTCGGTTGCCCCCAGGGAGCGGCCGTGGGGGATGATGGTCACCTTCTTGATCGGATCGGCGCCGGGGGTGAGAATCGCCATCAGGGCATGTCCGGACTCGTGGCAGGCGATGACGTCTTTTTCGTCTTCGGTGACCAGATCTTCTCGGGCAATGCCGAGAATAATCTTGTCGCGGCCTTCCTCGAAGTCCTCCCGGGTGATCTTCTTCCTGTCCTTGCGGGCGGCCATCATCACCGCCTCGTTGACCAGGTTCTTCAGGTCGGCTCCGGTAAAACCGACGGTTCGGGCGGCAAGGCTTTCCAGATCAATGCTCTTTTCGACCGGTTTATCCCCGATATGCAGTTCGAGAATTTTACGGCGGGCTTCGCGGCTGGGATAGTCGAGCGTGATCTGGCGGTCGAAGCGGCCCGGTCTTATCAGGGCTGGATCGAGTACATCAGGGCGATTGGTTGCCGCAACTACTATAACCGATTCCTGGGGTGAGAATCCGTCCATTTCGGAAAGGATCTGGTTCAGGGTCTGTTCCCGCTCGTCATGACCGCCGCCGACCCCGCTGCCGCGAATCCGGCCGATGGAGTCGAGCTCGTCGATAAAAACAATTGCCGGCGCTTCCTTTTTGGCATTGGCGAACATGTCGCGGACCCGGGAGGCGCCCACTCCGACGAACATCTCGATAAATTCGCTGCCGCTGATGCTGTAGAAGGTCACATCGGCTTCACCGGCGGTAGCCCTGACCAGCAGGGTTTTGCCAACTCCCGGCGGTCCGACCAGGAGGATTCCTTTTGGCAGTTCCGCGCCCAGTTCCTGATACTTATCGGGCTTACGCAGGAAGTCGACCACCTCTATCAGTTCCTGTTTGGCGTTATCGAGTCCGGCCACGTCTTTGAAAGTGGTGCTTACTTTGGATTTGGTATAGAGCTTGGCCTTCGATTTGCCGAAACTGAAGGGGCCGTCGGCGCCTTTATAGCGTTCGGTCATCTTTCTGCTCGTATAGACGAAAAAACCAATGATCAAAAGCCAGGGCAGCATCGAGATGACGATGCTCCAGAAGATAGATCTCTCCTCCTTTTGGGCGTGAATGGTTATTTTCTGGTTTTCCAGAAGATCAAGAAGCGAACTGTCTTCGACCGACGGCATTATGGTCTTGAAACGGTCAGGTTGCCGCGTCTCTTCTTTTTTTCCGGAGTCCTGCGCGGCTAAGTTACCGGTAATTTCGCTGCCCTTGATGGTCACCGAACTGATCTCTCCGGCCCGTGCTTTTTGCTTGAAATCGGTGTAGGAGAGCATCTCCGTGCCCTGGCCGGAGTTATAAAAATTGAAGAGGGAGATGAAAGTCAGCCAGAGGAATAAGGATAACAGAATCAATGAATATTTTTGTTGATTCGGGGAGGACTGGGCTGGGGGACGCGGGCTGGTTTCCATCTAAAATCTTTTTATAAGATTAAAAATCTTGTGATGATTGCAACCAGAATCATGGCCAGCAAGACCCACAAGAAGACATTGAACGAGATATAGGCCAGAGTGGTGAACTTTTTCTCTTGTTCGATCTTGTCAAGCATCTCCATGGTCTCTTCGCGATCAAACTGACTTTGGCGGCCCACCTCGGGGTGTTTGGGGGCCAGCAGAATGAGCAACAAGGCCATCAACACTCCGGAAATTAAAAACGGCAGCCAGTTTGAGCCGGACAGGGGAGTGCCAAAGGGTTTACCCCAGATGCCGACGGCGAAGACAGCAAGAAATATCAACATGAAAAACCAGAAGAAGCCCCGGCGCGGGCCTTTTCTGAGAATAATCCCAGCGAAAATAACACTAATAATCAAGGCGAGGAAAATGGAAAAAAGCAGATCTGAGACTACCATCAGAGTTCTCCTTTGATGATTTCAGGAACCGGGATCTATTTTTCTTTTTGTTTCCAAGGTCGCGGGCCTGCTTTGCGGCGGACCCGACAGCCGGGAGGCTAGGAGATAAATGGTCTGTCCAAGGTGCCGTTTGTGAATGTCGTTATTCCCCGTTCCCTGATTTGAACTGCTCCGTCGACAATTTCCAGGCATCGTAGAGTTCGCCGTAGGCATCCGAAAAACCTTCCTTCATATGTTCCCAGGCCTCGACCGAACTGTTTTTCATACTACCGTACCATTCGGCGACCTTGTTGCGTTGCCTGCGAAGCTCCTTCAGACTTTGCCGGGCCTCGCGCCGGGCGGCTTTGTTCATCTTGTCCCAATCCCTGTCGATCCCGTCTTCCAGTGACGCGATACTCTTGTCTATATCGTCCAGGGCTTTTCGGGTTTCCTTGATCGCTTTATCCCGTTGTTCAGCGGAATAGTCTTTCAGGGTCTCGGCCAGTTCCCGGGTTTCCTGCTTGACCTCCTTGATCGAGGTCTTATGGCTTGATGCAATCGCCTGTTGCAAAAGGGTGAGGCTAAAGGCGGTAGCCCCGACCAAAATGGGAACGGCAAGATACGACTTATTAATCTTCATTTGCGTATATCTCCTCGATTTTAGATTTTGAGGCGGATGCCGGATTGGTTCCGCCGGCAGCATGATTTCATTGGGATGTCGGCGGGTTGCCCTTTTCACTCAGTCGGCCTTGACCTCCATGCTGTTTTCCCAAAGCCCGTGGATATTGCAGAACGAAGTAGCGATCAGGGTTCCGGAATCCTTGACCGACAAGGTACAGACCACCTGATGGTCGGTGATCACCGGTCCCTTGTCGGCCCCTTCGGCCGATTCGGTATGGGCCGTGAAGGCGAATTCCCCGACCTGGTAAGGGAATTTGTGGTTGCCCGGTTTGAAAAACAGCTGGATCCAGCGGATGTGGTGCTCGGTAGTGTTCGGGTGAGAGATCTCCTTACCCACCCCGACCGAGACCTGAAAGGGCTCTCCCTTTTTCACCGTGTCAGAAACCTCGATTGCCGGTACGTGTTTTTCATTTTTCCAGTCGTCGCTTTGGTAAAGTTCCCCGATTTTACTCATGATTTTTCTCCTTTGTTCAGGATTATCCGGCAGGGTTGTCCTGTCCCCGGGGACAGGCGCTTTTCATTTATTAACTGACATTCCTGGCCCTTACTTGGCTGACTACGGCCTGTTCTCATACTCCACTCTGACACTTATCCGTTGGTAGATGCCGACTCCGATTAGTAATAGGGTGACAAACCCGAGCAGCATCGCGGGGTAGATAAGGGCGTCACATCTTTCTTGCCATAACCGAAGGTGAAGACCAGGGATTAAGACTGATCTCGATGAGGATAATGATCATGAATTTGGTCAGCGTCTGCCGGGCCTCCCGGGGAGAGCGGAGTTCTCTTTCCCGCAATACCTCTTCCTCGGTCAGGTATTTACTTACATCGAAACCGGCGATGGCGATGACGATCAAACTGATCCCGCCCTGCAGCTTGTCGATAACCAGCTCCTGGGTAATTATCGCCTGGATTACCTGGGAAAGCGCATAAACGATCATCACCGTACTGATCGATACCAAGGCGATACTGGCGATCAGGTAGATGAAATTGCCGGTTATTTTAAAAAATTGCTGGACGATGATGTTTCTCATAATTTTATTTTATTCCCGGTCCCTTGATGATAATCTTTCAATTAGCATGCCAAAGGCTTGAGCCCGGCGAGGCTCTTCCTGTCGTAATCGGAATGAGTTAAGCGCCGGTGCTCGTACGCTTCTTTTCTTGCAGTTGCTGGTCCGGTATTTGACGATTTCCAAGGCCCGGAAGGGAAGCCGATCCAGAGGCCGTTATTGTGGGCTATATCCTGCTCAACAGGAAGATGTCCTGTTCTACAGGAAAGTCAAACCGGTAAGAGAAGGGAATATATTCGCTAAAATCCCTTGCCTCCACCTTCTGTCGATCCGGTCTCTCTTTTGTTTTTTAGTTCGAATCGGCCCGGGACGCCATTTTGCAGCAATCGATATTTGCCTTCGCGGATTGTCCCGATAATGGTATGAAAATTGAACTAACCTGTATTCGGCCGCCCGGGTAAACCTGCTGCCCCTGATCCCGGTAACTTTTGACAAGAATCATCATCAAGCTCCTGGAGAGTGACAATCAATAAAAGCAACCGAATTAATAGCGGCAGGGTGGCGGCGGTTCGAGGCAGCGTGGTGGATATTGTCTTCGATTCGGGCCTGCCGGCGATCCGTACCGCCCTGCGCACCGGGGCCGATAACGAAATCGTTATCGAAACCCTGATCCATCTCGACCGGCGGACCGTGCGCGGCATTGCGCTTACCCCTACCCGGGGACTGGGTCTGGACTCAGTGGTTACCGATACGGGGGAGACTCTAACCGCCCCGGTGGGCCGCGAGATCCTCGGCCGGGTTTTCAATGTATTCGGCGAAACGATCGACAAACTGGCTCCGCTGGAGGGCCTGCCCCGGCGCTCTATTCACCAGTCGCCGCCCCCCCTGTCAAGACAGTCGGCCAGATCGGAGGTTTTCCATACCGGGATCAAGGTGATCGACCTGCTCTCCCCCCTGGAAAGAGGCGGCAAGGCGGGGCTTTTCGGCGGGGCCGGGGTCGGCAAGACCGTGGTGATCATGGAAATGATCAACAACATGGTCGGCGAACATCAGGGGGTCAGCCTGTTCTGCGGGATCGGCGAACGGTGCCGCGAGGGCGAGGAGCTCTATCGGGAGATGAAGGAAGCCGGGGTTCTGGACAACACGGTCATGGTCTTCGGCCAGATGAACGAGCCGCCGGGCGCCAGGTTCCGGGTAGGCCATACCGCCTTGACCATGGCGGAGTACTTCCGGGATACGGCCAAGCAGGATGTCTTTTTGCTGATCGACAATATCTTCCGCTTCATCCAGGCGGGCATGGAGGTGTCCGGGCTTCTCGGCCAGCTCCCCTCAAGGCTCGGCTACCAGCCGACCCTGGGAACCGAACTGGCCGAACTCGAGGAGCGGATCTGTAATACCGATTCCGGCAGCATCACCTCGGTCCAGGCGGTATACGTCCCGGCCGACGATTTTACCGATCCGGCCGCGGTCCATACCTTCGGCCACCTCTCCGCCTCCATTGTCCTCTCCAGGAAAAAGGCCAGCGAAGGGCTTTATCCAGCGGTCGATCCATTGCAGTCGGCGAGCAAGATCCTGGTTCCCCATATCGTCGGGGAGCGCCATTACAATCTCGCCCAGGCCATCCGCAAGATCCTGGCCGACTATGAGGAACTCAAGGATATTATCGCCATGCTCGGCATGGAGGAGTTGTCCAGCGACGACCGGCGCACGGTGCAGCAGGCCCGGCGCCTCGAAAGATTTTTTACCCAGCCCTTTTACGTGACCGAACAGTTTACGGGGATCGAGGGCAAGAGCGTCGAGCTTGAAGATGCGCTGGAGGGGTGCGAACGGATCTTGAACGATGAGTTCACCGATGTTCCGGAGAAAAGCCTCTATATGATCGGGGCCATTTCCGAGGTCGAGGGCCAGGCTGAATCGGCGGCTGAATCGGAACCGGAGCAGGAAGAAAAAGAAAGTGAGGCGTCCTGATGCGACTCAAGGTAATGCTGCCCACCGCCATCCTGGTCGATGAAAAGGTGGATAAGATTGTGGTTGAGGCCGCCGATGGTTCTTTCGGTCTCCTGCCTCGCCATATCGATTGCGTGGCGCCCCTGGTTGCCGGCATCCTCAGTTTTGTTCCTGCCGCGGCCGGCAAAGAACGATTTCTGGCCATCGATGAAGGGGTATTAGTCAAGCAGGGCGACGAAGTTCTGGTTTCGAGCCGGGACGGGGTGCTGGGGGAAGATCTGGGTGAGCTGGAAAGGTTGATCGGGGAACGGTTCCGGAACCTTGATGAACAGGAAAAAAAGAGCCGGGCGGCCGCGGCCCGGATCGAAACTGGCTTTATCAGGAAATTTTACGATATGCAGAAATATGGCTGAGAAGAGAACGGAAAAGGGCGAGACCAAGAGGGTTTCCGGACTGCTTGACCGGATCGCGGACAAGGAATCCCGTAAAATCCGGGCCCGGCGGGAGAAGGGCCGCGATGTCTGGTTCGGTCTCGGGATGTTCGGCCTGGTTGGTTGGTCGGTGGCAATTCCGACCCTGGCTGGAATTGCCCTGGGGGTCTGGTTGGATAAAACAACCAACAGCCGTTTTTCTTGGACCCTGATGTGCATGGTGATCGGGGTTGCGCTTGGTTGTCTTAACGCCTGGTTATGGGTGCAGCGGGAGGGCCGGCATGACTGAATACAATATTGACTATCCCCTGCTCGTTCTGCTGAGTGCCATGACCGCCACCAGTGTCGGCATCTCGGTTGGTGTCTGGCGGGAAGAGCAAGTCTTGCATAAGGAAACTGGCCATTGTCTCGGCGATAAGCTGCATTGTTGCGCCCCTGGCCGTCAAGCCGCTGCTGGTCAAATGGCCGCCTTAAGCTGAGGAGGAGGAGATGTTTTCAGGCGATATTTTCATGGGGGCGGCGGTGGGGATTCTTGCCGGGGCGGGCTATTTCGGCGGTCTCTGGTGGACGGTCCGGCGGATGCCTTCGTGCAGGCATCCCGGCCGTTTTCTCTTCGGAAGTTTCCTGTGCCGGGTCCTGATCGCGGGCGGGGTTTTGTTCATGGTCGCCGGGAGGCAGCCTTTGATCTATGCCGGCGCGGCTCTGGGCTTTATTGCGGCCCGGATGGCGATGACCCGGTTTTATGGCCCCGATGCATCGGGGCCGGACGTTGAACGTGGAGTCAGGCAATGAATATCCAGGATATAAGCCCCGATCAGGTCATCTATTGGCAATGGCAGTGGGCTTCGCTGAATGCCACCATCGTCTTCACCTGGCTTGTCATGCTGCTCCTGGTCCTGGCCGCTATTCTCATTACCAGAAGAATTTCCGCGGGCTACAAGATGAGCCGCTGGCAGAATCTTCTGGAAATAGTGGTCAGCCAGATGCGCGAGCAGCTCGGCCAGATCGTTCATCAGGATCCCCTGACCTATCTGCCGTTTATCGGCACGCTGTTCCTGTTTATCGTGGTCTCCAACACCCTGACCGTAATCCCCGGATTTATCGCGCCCACCTCGTCACTGTCGACCACCGCCGGTCTGGCTCTGGCGGTATTTTTCGCGGTGCCGCTATTCGGGATCAGGGACCAGGGCTTGCGGGGCTATCTCAAGCTCTATATCACCCCGACGCCCTTCATGCTGCCTTTCAATATCATGGGGGAGCTGTCGCGGACCCTGGCCCTGGCGGTCCGTCTGTTCGGCAACATGATGAGCGGCGGCAAGATCATTCTGATCCTGCTTTCAATAGCCCCTCTTTTCGTGCCGGTGCTGATGCATGCCCTGGGATTGCTCACCGGCCTGATCCAGGCCTATATCTTTGCGGTTCTGGCGGCGGTCTATATTGCTTCCGCCACCCGCGCCCGCCGGCAGAAAGAAGAGAAACAACTTGAAAAGAACAATCAACCGCAAATCAATAAAGGAGAAGAACATGGATAGCATTGCTCTAATCGGCATGGTCTCGGTCTTTACGGCCGGCATCACCATCGCCATCGGCGCCATCGGCCCGGCCCTCGGCGAAGGCCGGGCCGTGGCCCAGGCCTTGAGCGCCATCGCCCAGCAGCCCGACGAAACCAACACCATAACCAGGACGCTCTTCGTGGGGCTGGCGATGATCGAGTCCACCGCGATCTACTGTTTCGTGGTCTCGATGATTCTATTGTTCGCCAATCCGTTCTGGGAATATTTCAAGGACGCGGCGGGAGGGTGAGAGGGTGCTGATCGACTGGTTTACCGTTATCGCCCAGATCATCAATTTTCTGATCCTGATGGGGCTGTTGAAATATTTTCTCTATGATCGGGTGATCGCGGTTATGGACGAACGGCAGCGGAAAATCGATGAGCGTCTCACCGACAGCGAGGAGACCAAAAAGGCGGCGGAAGAGGAGAGGCAGGAACTGGGCGAGGAACGCCGCGAGTTAGACGAGCGCAAGAAGGCGATGCTCGATGAGGCGCGCGAAGAGGCCCGGAAATGGCGCGGGGCAAAGATATCGGAAGCGCGCGGGGAGGTCGAAAAACTCCGCGAACGATGGCGGGAGGACCTTGATCGCGAGAAAAAATCTTTCGTGCACCATCTCAAGGAGCTGATCGGCCGGGAGACCTACGCCATGGCCGGGAGTTTTTTCGCCGACCTGGGAGACCGGGAACTGGAAGGGCGTCTGGTCGAACGTTTTGTCAAAATGGTTAAAGAGCTTGAGCAGGAGGACCGGCAGGCCTTGGCGGCCGGAGTGGCAAAGGGCGGCGGCAAGGTCACGGTGGTAAGTGCATACGAGCTTGACGATAAGCAACGCCAGGAGATCGAGAAGGTCTGTGCCGAGATTGTTGACCGGGAACACCGGGTCCGGTTTACCACCAGCCCCGAGGTGATTATGGGTCTGGAATTGCAGGTGGCCGGTTACCGGATCTCACTCTCCCTGAGCCGGTATCTGACCATGCTTGAGGATCAGCTGCAGGAACTTTTCGCCAGTCGGCAAGGCGGGGATTCCGCTGCAAAGGACGATAACGCCGAACCGGTCGACGACGCCGGGGAAACCGATAATAACGGGGATCAAGGTGACTGAGGATTTGCAGAAAATCCTGGAGGAAGCCGAAACCGCTTTCCGACAGGCCCGGGAGAAGGTTCCTCCGAAACCGTCGGCCCGGCAGGCCGGCACGGTGAGCTATGTCGGCTCCGGGATTGCCCTGGTAAGTGATCTCCAGGGAGTGCTGGTTGACGAGATCCTGGTCTTCGCCGATGGTACCAGGGGGCTTGCCTTCAATCTGGATCGCGATCTGACCGGTGCGGTTCTGCTGGGCAGCAGCGCTGGAATCGGCTCCGGCGGCGAGGTGCGCGGCGAGAACCGGGTCCTTGATTTTCCGGTATCCGAAAGCCTTGCCGGCAGGGTGGTCGATGCCCTGGGCAATCCCCTCGACGCCCAGGGCGCCATTATCGCCGACGAACGCTGGCCGGTGGAGCGTCCGGCTCCCGGCATTATGGATCGAGCCCCGGTTACCGAGCCCCTCGCCTCAGGCATCAAGGTCGTCGATGCCCTGATTCCGATCGGCCGGGGCCAGCGGGAATTGATCCTGGGCGACCGCCAGACCGGCAAAACCGCGATTGCGGTGGATGCGATTATCAATCAGCGGGGTCGGGATGTGCTCTGCATTTACTGCGCGATCGGCAAAAGGGCCTCGGCGGTGGCCAAGGTCATTGCTGATCTGAAGCAATATGGGGCCATGAATTACACCACGGTGGTGATGAGCTCCGAGGACGATCCGCCGGGGCTGCAATTCTCCGCCCCCTATGCCGCGATGAGCCTGGGTGAATATCACATGTCCCGCGGCCGGGACGTGCTGATCGTTTTGGACGACCTGACCCGGCATGCCCGCGCCTACCGGGAACTGTCGCTGTTGCTGCGCCGGCCGCCGGGCCGGGAGGCCTTTCCCGGCGACATCTTTTATATCCACGCCCGCCTGCTTGAGCGCTCCACCCATCTGAGGGAGGAACACGGCGGCGGCTCGCTTACCACCCTGCCCATCGTCGAGACCGAGGCCCAGAATATTTCCGCCTATATCCCCACCAACCTGATTTCGATTACCGACGGCCAGATCTACCTGTCGCCGGAGCTTTTCCGCAAGGGCATCCTGCCGGCGGTCGATGTCGGCCGCTCGGTTTCCAGGGTGGGTGGTAAGACCCAGCTCGCTGCCTACCGGGCGGTGACCGGGGATCTCAAACTCGCCTACAGCCAGTTCGAAGAACTGGAGGCCTTTTCGCGTTTCGGCACCCGGCTTGACGAAGATACCCGGAAGACTCTGGACCGGGGTCGCCGGATCCGGGCGGTGTTGAAACAGAAACAGTACAACCCGATGCCGGCCGCACATCAGATCGGCATCCTGGTCGCGGCCAACCAGGGGGTCTTCGACGGCATCGAACCGGAGGAAATCGGCGCGGTGGAGGAAAAAATCCGCAAGAACTTCGATCAAGAGTTCGAAGCCCTGACCCGGAAAATCGAGAACGGCGAAAAGTTGGACGATAAAGAACTGCAAAGCCTGGCCGAGATGGCGAGGAGACAGCTGGACCGTTGAGAGGCGTCGATGCAGACCATTGAGGGATTGAAGAAAACCATCGCCAGCACCACCGATCTGCACACCGTGGTCAAGACCATGAAGGCCATGGCGGCGGTGAACATCAGGCAATTCGAGCGGGCGGTGGAGTCGTTGCGGGAATATTTTCGCACCGTCGAGCTCGGCCTCGGGGTGGCCCTTTCATCGGAGGAAGCGGGCCGCCTTGACCGGAAGGCTTATGCGGAGGCGGAAGGCCCGATCGGAGTCATTGTCTTCGGGTCCGACATGGGCATGTGCGGGCAGCTCAACGACCTGGTGGTTTCCCACGCCCTGAAAACCCTGGAAAAACATAAGGGTAACGGAGCCGATGCCGAGACTTATTTCCTGGCGATCGGCGAACGGGTAGTCGGGCGTCTGGAAGAAGCTGGGGCCACGGTCGGGGAATATCTGACCGTGCCCACTTCGGCAAGCCATATCGGCGCCAAGGTTCAGGAGATTCTACTGATTATCGATGAATGGCGGCAGCGGGAAAAGGTGGGCCGGATCCTGCTCTGCTATTGCGAACCGGTCGGCGGCGCCCGGTTTGATCCCCGGGACCTGCAATTGCTGCCGGTGGAACATCCCCGCCTGGTCGAGTACCGGCGCAATGAGTGGCCGACCAACAATCTGCCCCGTTTCACGGTGCCTTGGGCGACCCTTTTCGCCAGCCTGATCCGCCAATATCTTTTTGTCTCTCTGTTCAAAGCGCTTGCCGCCTCCCTGGCCAGTGAAAACGCCAGCCGCCTCGCCTCCATGCAAGGCGCGGAAAAAAGCATCAAGGAGCGCCTTGAAGATCTGCAAGCCGAATATAACCGCAATCGGCAGATGTCGATTACCGAGGAACTGCTCGATATAGTTGCCGGGTTTGAAGCATTGGCGCAAAAGCAAGGCTCAGAGGAGGAGATCACATGACGAAGAGAGTTGAAGTGGTGATTATCGGCGCCGGAACGGCGGGGCTGTCGGCGGTGGCCGAGGTCAAACGGGTAACC
Source organism: Desulfobacterales bacterium (assembly GCA_024637225.1). Lineage (GTDB taxonomy): Bacteria > Desulfobacterota > Desulfobulbia > Desulfobulbales > JAGXFP01 > JAGXFP01. The sequence goes on along the minus strand of JAGXFP010000050.1, from coordinate 47,519 downwards.
GATGACTTCCTGCTGGTCAATCAGGGACCCTACGGCACTACTTGCGCCCGGGTGGCCTGCATGCCTACCAAAACCCTGTGCGAAGTCGCCGCGGTCTTCCATTCCCGCCGGATCATGGCCGGGATGGGAGTTGCCGGGGTAGAAAATCTGAGCCTGGAGTCGAAGGATGCCCTGGCCTACGTCAAAGGTCTGCGGGATCGCTTCGTGGCCGGGACAGTCAAGGGAACCAAGGCTCTCGGTGAAAAAAGCATCGAGGCGCCGGCGCGGTTTATCGAGCCCGCGGTTCTGCGGATCGGCGACGACATCGTCGAGGCGGGCCGGGTGGTAATCGCCACCGGCTCCAGTCCGATAATTCCATCCGGCTGGGAAAACCTGGGCGGTCTGGTGGTCACCACCGATCAATTTTTCGAACTAGATCAACTGCCCCGCCGCATGGCGGTAATCGGGCTCGGCCCTTCCGGGATCGAGTTCTCCCAGGCCTTAAGCCGTCTGGGGATTGAGGTGCACGGTTTTCATCTCGCCGATATGGCGGCGGGGCTGACCGACCCGGAAGTGAACTCGGCGGCGCTGGCCGCTCTGCGGGAGGAATACTCAATCAATCTCGGCGCTAAAGTGGACCCGCTTCGGCAGGGCGAAGAATTGCTCCTTCAGAGCAGGAATCAGCGGGTTATGGTCGAAAAGGCCCTGTTATGCACGGGGCGGCGGCCCAATCTCTCCGGTCTGGGCCTTGAGGAGCTTGATCTCGAAACTGACGCCCACGGGGTTCCCGTCTTCGATCGTGAATCGATGCGGATCGGGGACTCGCCGATCTTTATTGCCGGAGACGTGAACAACGAACGAGCCATTCTCCATGAGGCCAACGACGAAGGTCATATCGCCGGTTACAACGCCGTGCGTAAGGAAGCCAACTGCTTCCGGCGGCGGACACCTTTGGCGATTGTCTATTCCGATCCCCAGATCGCCATGGTCGGGGCATCGTTTGCGGAGCTCAGCGACTCTGATGATGTGGTTATCGGTGAATATGATTTCGGCAGACAGGGGCGGGCGCGGATGCGCGCTGAAAACCGGGGACTCGCCCGGATCTATCTCGACAAGAATGACGGCCGCCTGCTGGGAGGCGAGATGGCAGCCCCAGGCGGTGAGCATCTCGCCCATCTGCTGGCCTGGGCCATTCAGGAGAATTTGACCGTTTTCGATATTCTCCGCTTTCCCTACTACCATCCGACCGTGGAGGAAGGGTTGCAATCGGCTTTACGGAACGGCATGAAGAAGCTTTCCTGCGAGCGGCCGGAACTGGAAAACCTCATGTGCCGCAGTACTTCCCTGGAACCGCTCTGCTGAAAAGATGGCGTCGCAAAAAGTCGCCAGCTCCCGCGTTGCTGCAAATTGTCTCGTCATTGCAGCGTACTGAAGTACGCTTCATTCCTCGAAATTTGCGCGCCTTGGATCTGACGATTTTAGCTTAGCCATTCCCATCGAGAATGACGGCGTCGCAAAAAGTCGCCAGCTCCCGCGTTGCTGCAAATTGTCTCGTCATTGCAGCGTACTGAAGTACGCTTCATTCCTCGAAATTTGGGCGCCTTGGATCTGACGATTTTAGCTTAGCCATTCCCATCGAGAATGACGGCGTCGCAAAAAGTCGCCGGCTCCCGCGTTGCTGCAAATTCTCTCGTCGCAGCGTACTGAAGTACGCATCATTCCTCGAAATTCGCGCGCCTTGGATTCGGCGATTTTAGCTTAGCCATCCAGTGACTTGCGACTTTGTCAACTTTATTAAGGTTCTTCTCCCCAGTAAATACAGGTGACCGGGCAATTATCCATTGCTTCCTGGACCAGATCCTTTGGGCAGTCAAAGCCCGTGACTTCCGCATGCGCCATGGAGTCGTCAAACTTGAAGCAATCCGGACAGATTTCCGCACAGGTTCCACAGGCAATGCATTCGTCATAGTCTATATAAAAAGGTTCCGCCATGATCTCTTCCTCCTGTTGACTTTTGGTCTTATTGACCGGTTCGTTGATTTTCTTCTTATACGGGAAAGTTTGTCCTGTCTCGCAGGATTTTTTTTCCATGAGCCGGTGAAGGGCTTTATGCTTCTTGCGAACTTGGCATCATTGTTCAGGGAGCGGTTTTTTCAGTTTGAAACCGAGAAAAATCATTAAAATCCCGAAAAATATCGCATAGGCGCCAATGATCCAGACCAGGGCCACGGCTCCCACTCCCGGCCTTGCTAACAGGATGGCGCCAAACAGGATGGAGATGATCCCGCTTAAGCCGAGGAACCATTCGCCTCTTATGAGCTTGCGCAGGCGGATGGCGGCGATAATTTCCAGCGCCCCGGTAAGCAGGGCCCAGATCGCGATCAACAGGATGATCGCGACCAGGGTCGCGCTCGGCCAGATAAAAGTCAGGATGCCGATGGAAATCCCGGCCAGGCCTTCGAGAAGGGAAACCCACCAGCTGGTTTCGACTTCCTTGCTTGCGAAGGAACCGATAATCGACAACACCCCGTCGGCAAAGAAAAAGGCGCCGATCAGAATGACCAAAATCTCGATGGTGACGGTGGGCAGTAATAGGGCCGTCAGGCCGAAAAGGATAGCGATTACTCCTCGAAAGAAAAAAGACCACCAGATTCGCGAGTGTGGGGAATGCATGCATTATCTCCTTTTTTATTTTTATCGGCAGGCTGCAAATAAATTGTAGCAGGAATTATGCCATGATTATAGCAGGATTTAGGTCAAGAATCTGGAGATCTCCAGCCGTTGCCCGCTGCCTTGCTTAGCCATTCCCTGATTTTTCGTGAGTTCTTTAATCCTGCCATGCAATCATGCCATACAGTTAAGAGCGGCGGGGAAATCTTTTCGGTAAATCTTGACCATCGGCAGGATCCGGTTGGCACATATACTGCAATATTAGCCTGACGATGGCTTTTCCGGTTTTTTAAAATTTTCGAGTTCAAACAAGGAGGCTGCAATGGAAAAGAATGTAGGGGGCATCGATCGAAAAATCCGCTTTGCCCTGGGCACGATACTTCTGCTGGCCGGGGTGCTGGCCCCGCTCGATCCCGCCTGGCGAGGCGGCCTGCTCGTCGTGGCGGCTATTGCGCTGGTCACCGCCTATACCGGTCTCTGACCGTTGTGGAAAGTGCTCGGGGTCAGCACTGCAAAGAAATAGGGGCAAGGCAAAGGACAGGAGGTTTGTCCGTCGGCCGACGTTTGAATTTTCATTTTAACAGGGAGAGAGATGACATGCAGATGCAGAAAGATATGGAAGCGACCATGTTGAAGGCGCACCGCGGTTTTATGAAGGAAATGGCCAAAGCCCTTGAGACCGTGGAGAAGGAACTCGATCAGGCGGAGGAGATGAGTTCGATCTGTACCGATGAATGGTGCATGTCAACGGAGCACTACCTTGACGATCTGCATAAGAGCATCTATTCGATTTCCGAACCCCGCTTTGCCGCCGAAGAGGATCATGAGCAGATCAAGAAGCTCAGGAATCGGGTGAAAGAGCTCTACCTGCGCTTTAAAAACCGTACAACGAGCCGCTGACTTCTGAAATCATTGGTGGCCTTGCGTCCTCGCCGAAGCCGCGATCCGGACTGGCAGAGCCACTTTTGATTGGAGGATAATTTAGAGAACTGGATTGTGAAGATGGCCGATTTAACCCTCTGGAAGCAAAAAGAGTTGAGACAGCTGCGGGCCGAAATGGATCGGATGATTATTGATTTCTTTCGGGATTTCGGGGGCTCGGTATATAACGAATTTTATGGCGAGATGTTACCGGCGGATATTTCCGAGGAGGGCGACTCGGTGATTATCACCGCTGAATTGCCGGGAGTCGAGGCGGCCGATCTGGATGTTGCCGCCTCCCCGGACAGCTTGATGATAAGCGGCAAAAAAGAGGCACGGGAGGGCGCCACCGGCCGGTTAGAGCGGAGGATCTCTTTTTCCAGCCGGATCAAGCTGCCCTGCCGGATCGATCCCGACCAGGTTGAGGCCGAATTTGACAAGCACCGGCTGAAAATCATTCTGCCGAAATGCCGAGCACTTAATTTCAGGAAAATAGCCGTCCGGTCCGCTGAAAAATAACCAGACAAAGGAGCACCCATGGGCAACCAGCTTGAGAAATCCTTAGAGATCCCCGTTGAAAAACTCAGGTGGCGTTTTGACAGCAGCGGCCTCTCCTTCAAGTCCACCGAGGAAGTTGCGGCCCGGGAAGATATCCTCGGCCAGCCCCGCGGAGTTCAGGCCTTTCGTTTTGCCATGCGGATGAATAAGCGCGGTTACAACGTTTTCGTTACCGGCCGGCCGGGAAGCGGGCGCATGCAGGCTGTGGAAAAAATGCTGCACGATATCGCCTCCGAGGAAAAACCGCCTGACGACCTCTGTTACGTCAATAATTTTAAAACCGAGGAATCCCCGCTCCTGCTGCGTTTCAAGGCCGGCGGCGGCCAGGAGTTCAAACGCGATATGCAGGAGCTGGTCGAAAATCTCAAGACCAGTGTACCCCAGCTCTTTGAAAGCGAAGAATATATCTCCCGCCGCAAGGAGATTATGGAGAGTTATGAGAAAAAGACCGGGGAATTCTTCAAAAATCTCGACAAAAAGGTCAAGGGAAAGGGCTTCAGTCTGGTCCAGACCCCCACCGGCGGGCAGCAACAGCGGCCCCAGCTGATGCCGGTGGTGGATGGGGAGCCGATTCCCATGGGCGCCCTGGAAATGAAAGTTGAAAACGGGCGCTTTCCCGAGAAGGAGTTTGAAGAAGTTAAGCAAAAGTATGACGAACTGAAGAAAGAGATAGACAAGATATTTCTGGAGATCAGGGAATTACAGAAAGAACTCCAGGAAAAAGGCAATAAATTCGACCGGATGATGTTCCGGAATCTGGCCGCCGAACAGTTTCAGCCCCTGTTCGACAAGTATGAGCAGGAGAAAATCCGGACCTATCTGGAGGCGGCCCTGCAGGACATGACCGAAAATATCGCTATCTTCGTGGTCGAGCAGCAAAACCAGCAATTACCGCCGGGAATGGCGATGCCGGTCGGCGATCGTTTTCAGCCCTATCAGGTGAATCTGCTGGTCGATAATACCCGGCAAAAGAAGCCCCCGGTGATCATCGAATCCTTCCCGAACTACCGCAATCTTTTCGGGACCATCGAACGGATTGTCGATCGCAGCGGGGTCTGGCGCACCGATTTCAGCAAGATCAAGGCCGGCTCTTTTCTGAAGGCGAACGGCGGCTATCTGGTCCTCAATCTTTCCGATCTCCTTATCGAGCCGGGTGTCTGGCCTTCCCTGAAACGGGCCCTGAAGACCGAGAAGATGGAAATCCAGACCTTCGATCCTTTTTACTGGTTTACCTCGACCGGCCTCAAGCCGGAACCGATCGAGATGGAGATCAAGGTCATTATCCTGGGGGAACCCTATTTTTACTATCTGCTGCGCCATTACGACGAGGACGTCCAGAAGGTCTTCAAGGTGCGGGCCGATTTCGACAGCAGCATGGATCGGAATGAGGAAGCGCTGGAGCAATTGACCGGGGCGATTCGAGCAATTGTTGACGAGCAGGGGCTCAGGTCCCTTGATTATTCGGGGGTCGGCGCGCTGCTTGAACATCTGGTCCGGGTTTCGGGCCGGCAGGAAAAAATTTCAATAAGCATGCCCCTTTTGACCGATCTGCTCTGCGAGGCAGAAACCCTGTGCGCGGCAAATCAGGCCAAACAGATCGATGCCGCCCATATCGAGCAGGTGATCAAGGATCGTATTTATCGCTCCAATCTGATCGAGGAAAAGATGCAGGAGATGATCGAGCGGGGCAGTGTGCTCATTGATACCGAGGGCGCGGCAGTGGGCCAGGTAAACGGATTGTCGGTTATCGATCTGGATGAATACCGCTTCGGCCGGCCCAGCCGGATTACCGCCACCGTCTCCATGGGTCGGCAAGGGGTAATCAATATCGAGCGCGAGGCCAAGATGGACGGCAATATCCACAACAAGGGCGTCTTGATTTTAAGCGGCTACCTGCGGCGGATGTACGCCCAGGATAAACCCCTGTCGGTAAGTGCCAGTATCGCTTTCGAGCAGTCCTATTCCGGTATCGAGGGAGACAGCGCCTCCAGCACCGAACTGTATTGCCTGCTGTCGAGCCTGGCAAATGTGCCGATCAAGCAGGGGATCGGGGTGACCGGGTCGGTTAATCAGCGGGGCGAGATTCAGGCAATCGGCGGCGTCAACGAAAAGATCGAGGGTTTTTTCGATGTCTGCGCGAAAAGGGGCTTAACCGGCGAGCAGGGCGTAATGATTCCGCGGAGCAATATCAACGATCTGATGCTTCGCGAGGATGTGATCGCGGCAGTCCGGGAAGGCAAGTTCAGGATCTGGTCGGTCGCTAGGGTCGAGGAGGGGCTTGAACTCTTGACCGGGATCAGGGCCGGGGAAATCGGCGACGATAAGCGCTATCCCGAAGGCACCGTCAACGCAATGGTCAACGATAAATTACTGGAACTGGCCAAGGGGTTGAAGGAATTTGCCGGCGAAGAGGGGAAGTGAGACATTGAACGGCAGTGCTGAGTCTATCCGGCTGAATATCCAGGAGGTGGGGTTGGAACTCGGAGGGTGGGAGAGTCGTCCTGGCTCCTGGCTCCTGATCCCAGACCCCTCACTCCCCCAACGGATGTCGTTCCAGGAGCTGCTGATAATAGGCATTGGTGTCATCGAGATTGCACAGCTCGGTACCCGGGGTCACCAGGGCCGCGGTTGCGGCGGCCATTCCGTATAAAAAAGCTTCTTCCAGGCTCTGCTCGCGAAAGAGGGCGAGATTCATTCCCGCCACAAAACTGTCGCCGGCGCCTACCCCGCTCACCACTTTAGTGGGGATGGCATCGATTCTCTTCCGGATTCCGGGAGCCACCAACAGTGCTCCCTCTTTACCGAGGGAGAGGGCTATGGCTTCACAGGCGCCGCTGTCGATCAGTTCGGCGCATACCTTTTCCTGTTCCGCTTCGGAATCGAGTTTTCGGCCGCTGAACTCTTCCAGTTCGTTCAGGTTTGGTTTGGCCAGGTAGATGCCTCCGGCCTTCAGGGCTTTATTAAAGGGTTCTCCCGAGGTGTCCAGAATCAGGCGGGTTGAGGAACCTTGCAGGCGCCCGGCGATTTCCGCATAGAAGTCGTCCGGAACGCCGGGCGGCAGACTGCCGCTGATTACCAGAAAATCCGGTCCCGGTTTCGCAACCACTTCGGCCATACAGCGTTGCCATTCTGCCTTGCACAGCTTCGGGCCCGGCAGGACGAATCGATATTGCTCGCCGCTGGACTCGTCGAGCACCGAGAAACTCTCTCTGGTCAGATGTTGGCTCGGCAGGGGATGGGTGGCGATTCCGGCCTTGCTCAGCATTTCATTAACGATCTGGCCGGTCCCGCCTCCGGCCGGATAAAAGGCGACCGCGTTTCCGCCCAGTTGATAGATTGCCCTGGCGACATTGATGCCGCCGCCACCGGGCTCACGCAAAACCTTTCCGCAGCGGAGCTTGTCGGTGGGGACCACTTCCGGGACCGAGGAGGAAATGTCCAGAGAGGGGTTCATGGTCAGAGTAGCTATGGTTTTCAAGTTTAACCCTCTTCAGTTTATCAAGTTTTTCGGCTCGCCGCACAGGTAGCCGGCGATGTTTCCGGAAGTGGTGTTGATGATCTGCAACATCGCTTCGCGGGTGTTGAACGCGTTATGCGGGGTGACGACTACATTGGGTAAGCGCAACAGGATCTGGTCGGCCAGCAAAGGGGCCAGGTCCGATTTTTTCCCGAAAAGGGAGCGCGCCAATTTGTTCCCCTTGTGAATATCCGACTCCGCGGACAAGACATCGAGGCCGGCCCCGGCCACTTTTCCCGAATATAGAGCCGCCACCAGTTCGACCACGTCGATTAAGGCGCCCCGGGCGGTATTGATTATGACTACACCTTTTTTCATCTTTTCAAACTGTTCGCGGGCCAGCATTTTAATGGTAGCCGCGTTGGCCGGTACGTGCAATGTGATTATATCGGCCCGTTGCAGCAGACTTTCGAAATCGACATATTCGAACTCGAGCCTTTTGGCGGTGGAGTGGTTCGGCCGGGGATCAAAGGCTATTCTCTTCATTCCGAAGCCTGCTGCGATGCGGAGAACGCCTTGCCCGATTGCGCCGGCACCGATGACGCCGATGGTCTTGTCTTCCAGGTCAAAGCCGCGCAGATCCCGCCCCGAAAAATCTCCCCGGCGGGTCCGATCGGCCGCCTCAATCAGACGATGGCTCAAGGCGAGCAGCAGGGCAAAGACATGCTCAGCTACCGGCGTATCTCCGTAATCCGGGACATTGGCGATTTTTATGCCGTGTTTATCGCAATAGGCGAGATCGATATGGTCGAAGCCGGTGGAGCGAGTGGCAATGAGGCGCAGTTCTTTGAATTTGGCCAGAGTCACACTGCCCAGATCCGAATAAATGAAGGTCGAGATAATCTCCGCGTTCGTAAAGGATCCGGCGTTATCGGGAGTGAGCGCTTCATTGATAAGGTGCAGGTCATGATCGGCTCGCAGTGTCTCGAACGATTCACGATCCCATTCCTCGGCCTCGAAGATGATTATATCCATTATCTGCTCATTTCTCCTCTGTCATGCCAGCACCCTGAATAAAGAGTGTCTTCACATTCCGGACAAATTGCGATCTTTGGCGTCTGGGCTGAAAACTTCTGGAGATAGCTCTCCAGGCTCCGCCACCGGTTATTGGCATCGTGGATTTTATTGCAGCCGGCACAGACCGGAATGATCTTTCGCAACATTTCGATCTCTTCAAGGGCTCCGGTGAGATCGGCCAGGAGTCTTTCTTTCTGACTTATGTTTCTCTTCCGTTCGATGGCGCAATTTATGGTCTGGGCGAGCCGTTTTGCCGAAAGAAATTTTATTTCCAAAAAATCCTGCGCTCCGTAGCGTATCGCCTGGCTGGCCAGCCTGTTGGTGCTCGGTTCATTTAAAACGATGATCGCCGCTTCCGGAAAGCGTTTGGTGATCTGGCGGACCGTGTTGAGTCCGGCGGAATCGGAGAGGACCATTTCCAGCAGTACGGCGTCAAAGGGGGTTGCATTCATCATCTCGATTGACTGAGCAAGTGTTGAAGCCAGTTCAATCTTGAAGTCGTCGGAACAGGATTGGCCAAGCATCTTGCAGATCAGGGAAACGTTGTCGGGGTTATTTTCCACCAGCAGGACATGGGGTGTATCCATTACAGTTCACCGCGATAAAACCTTTAAGCCGACCCCCCTGCAAATTTTAAATCGGATGTTCAGGCGGGATCGATCAGACAACTGAACTAAGCTACCATGGGGTTTTTGCGATTTTCATGCCATTCGGGTTTATTTAACGATGACGGCTTTCGGCCAGCGCCCCGCCCGGCTCGTTTTGCATCCGGGCCGTTACTCGTGCCCGCGGGCATCCAAACCGATCTTCCGGGGCGAGGCGCATTTTTACTCCTTAGGTCAAGGATTCAGGGGTGTTTTTAATTTTAGTAATACTTTTACCCGGAAGATCATTCTTTGCTATACTCGAATGAGAATCCCTGTTCAGTGGTGCTCCACCGGAGTCGTTTAGCGGGCTGTTCGGGGATGAAATTTCATGATAAATGTAACGGATGGTAAGGCCTTTCCATGACAGGTAAAAAAGACTTATTGCAAGGTAGAATTCTGGTGGTGGACCACGAGCGGAATTTCTATCGGAGCATTTCCTCCCTGGCCGATTGCCAGGGGTATCGAATCACCCATGTCCCGCGGATCAACGAGGGTCTGCTTAAGCTTTCTTCCGACCGTTTCGATATTGTGCTCTTGCGGGAGTATATGCCCGATGGTTACGCCGGAGAGATTGTTGCCCGCCTGGCGGAATCGCCCGGTAAACCGGTTATTGTCGTCGTCGGGCCCGGCAAGGATCCGCTCTCCGCCGAAAAGCTTCTCAAGAACGGGGTTTGGGACTATATCATCGAATCCGAGTCCGAGGCCGACCTGCTCGGCTCCTTTAAAAACATCCTGGAATATCGGCGCACCGCCGGAGAAAACGTGAAAACGGAGGATGTTGCCGCCTTTGATCATTTCAGAAGCGAGGGAATCGTTGGCAACAGTCCGGCCATCCAGGAGTGCATCGATCTGGTAGTAAAAGCGGGTCCCTCCGACGCCAATGTCCTGATCACCGGTGAATCGGGGACCGGCAAAGAGCTGTTCGCCCAGGCAACCCATGCCATAAGTTCCAGAAGCGAAAAGGAAATGGTTGTGGTCGATTGTGCATCCCTGCCGGAAAATCTGGTGGAGAGTATTTTGTTCGGTCATGTCCGGGGCGCCTTTACCGGAGCCGATCGTGCCAGTGAAGGTCTGATCCGGCAGGCCCATCTGTCGACCCTGTTTCTGGACGAGATCGGCGAATTGCCCCTGGACGTGCAGAAAAAACTACTTCGCGTTCTCCAGGAGCGCACCCTGCGCCCGGTCGGCGGCAGCAGTACCATTCGGGTTGATTTTCGGGTTATTGCCGCTACCAACAAAGATCTGCACCAACTTGTCGCTGAGAAACGATTCCGGGAGGATCTGCTCTTCCGGTTGAAAACCTTCCAGATCGATCTGCCTAACTTGCGCAGCCGGCGGGGTGATCTGGCCGAACTTGCCTACTTTTTCATGAATAAATATTGCGCGGCAAAACGGCTGAAGACCAAGCGCTTTTCGGCCGAGTATCTGGTCGTGCTCCGGCGCTATGGCTGGCCCGGCAATGTCCGTGAGCTTTTCAATGTTATCGAACGAGCCATCGCCGCAGCCTCGGACAGCGAAATTCTCCTGCCGATGCATCTGCCGATCAACATTCGGGTCCAGGCTATCGATAACCTCTGTAAAAGAGCATCTAATCAGGACGAATGGGGAAAAGGGAATAGAGACGAGGGCCGGCAGATTTTTCCCACTCTCCAAAAGGCTCGGGAAAACACCCTGACCGGGCTGGAAAAGGAATACCTGGACGATCTGCTCAATTCCTGTTCCGGCAATGTCAGCCGGGCCTGCGAGATTGCCGATATATCACGCTCAAGGCTCTATGCCCTGCTGAAAAAATACAACCTGAGCCCGACAACCGTCGCCAAGGGTAAGTAGGTTTTCAAGTGGAAGAGGTGCGAAGTCGGCAAACTTCGGTGTCTTGCCGAATAAGAATTGTCCTGTCAGTCAGGATTTTATTGCATCGCTCGGCTCCGCTTGAATTGCCTGGCCGATCGATGTGACAATTAGAGTGTCTATCCATAAAAGTCTTTTTGCCGAGAACTTCGTCGGTTGCAGAGTCGGAAAGTGCTCACGTACCCAAGTATGTGAAGTTTATGCCTTTTAGGGTGCTTTTCCGACATCCTTGCTTCTCGTTCTCGAAGAAAAGTCCTCATTCCTGGACAGACACTAGTTAACAGCCTGAGCCGTGAGAATCTCTCCATCCCAATCACGGACTGGTAAACGGTAATTACAGGTTTATATGGGCAAAATGGCCCATATATAATTCATGGAAAGTGAGCAGAGGTGGTTATGGGACAGGAATATATTCTGAAAGTATCGGAGCTGCAATCCGCCAGAGAGGGCAAAGAGCGGCAATCTGTCCGAGAGCGGTTTGCCGCGGCTCGGGAAGCCCTCGACAAAGGGGGCAAGGTGCGTCTAAATAAGGAGTATTCCGACGGGGTTGTGGAAACCGTCCATCTCATCGACAATCTCGCCGAGCTTAAGAAACTCGAGGAGCAATATCTTCCCGGGGAATGATCGCCTCTTTTATGCCGTTTTCAGGAGTTTGGCGTTGATGGCGACGATGATCGTCGACAGGCTCATGACCAGGGCGCCCACCGCCGGCGGCAGGACGAAGCCTATTGGGTAGAGGACCCCGGCGGCCAGCGGAATGGCGACGGCATTGTAGCCCGTCGCCCACCAGAGATTCTGGATCATTTTGGCGTGGGTGGCCCGGGCCAGTCTGGAGATCGCCAGCACGTCCCTGGGATCGGAGCGGACCAGGACGATGTCGGCGGCCTCCATGGCCACATCGGTGCCGGCCCCGATGGCGATACCCACATCTGCTTCAACCAGGGCGGGGGCATCGTTGACCCCGTCGCCGACCATGGCGGTGACGCCTCCTCCGGCCTTGACTTCCCTGATCTTTTCCGCCTTCTTGTCGGGCAGCACCTCGGCAAAGTAATCGTCCAGGCCCAGTTCCTTGGCAACCGACGCGGCGACGGCCTCGCTGTCGCCGGTCAGCATCATCACCCGGACTCCCATTTCCTTTAACTGCCTGACGGTCTCCCTGGATTCCTCCCTGATTATATCAGCCAGGCCGATAATACCCCACGGTTGGTCGTCGACCAGGACGAAGACCGCGGTCTTGCCTTTTTCGGCGATGCTCCGGAGTTTTTCCTCGGGGAAGTCGATCCGTTTTTCCTTCAGATAGCCGGGGCTGACCACTTTGACGTTTCTCTCTTCCACGGTCGCCTCACCGCCCTTGCCGGTTATGGCGTGAAAGTCCCGAGCCTGGGGAAAATCAAGATCATTCTGCTCGGCTTTGTTGACGATGCCGGCGGCGATCGGGTGTTCCGAATTAGCCTCCACGGCCGCGGCCAGACGGAGGATCTCCTCTTCCTCCCTTTCACCCAGGCTGACGATTTCGTCGACCCCGAACTCCCCTTTGGTCAGGGTGCCGGTTTTGTCGAAGACAATCGAATCAATCAACCTGGCCCGTTCGAAGGCGGACCGGTCCCGGATCAGCAGGCCCTGCCCAGCGGCGAGGGATGTGGAGACCGCCACCACCAGCGGCACGGCGAGGCCCAGGGCGTGGGGGCAGGTGATAACCATGACCGTGACCATTCGTTCCAGGGAAAAGTCTAACGCCTTGCCGACGAAGAGCCAGGTCAGGAGGGTGACGGTGCCGACGGAGAGGGAGAGGACCGTCAGCCAGAAGGCGGCCCGGTTGGCCAGATCCTGGCTCCTGGAACGCGATTCCTGGGCCTTCCTGACGATATCGACGATCTGGGAGAGATATGTGTCCTTGCCGGTCTTGCCGACCTCGATGGTGATGGTCGATTCCCCGTTGACCGCCCCGCCGATCACCTCGTCGCCCTGCTGTTTCTCGATCGGCTTGCTCTCCCCGGTCAGCATCGATTCGTTCACCGAGGTGTGTCCCTCGATAATTTTTCCGTCGGTGGGGATCTTCTCGCCGGGCTTGACCAGAACCCGGTCCTCTTTCTTCAGCTCGGTCACCGGCACATCCTCGGTTTTGCCTTCGCCGGTCAGACGGTGGGCCTCGGAGGGCATCATTTTGACCAGCTCTTCAAGGGCCCCCGAGGCGCCCATCACCGATTTCATTTCGAACCAGTGGCCGAGCAGCATCACATCAATCAGGGTGGCGATTTCCCAGAAAAAAAACTTGCCGGCCAGCCCGAAGACCACGGCGGAACTGTAGACGTAAGCGACAGTGATGGCGAGACCGATCAGGGTCATCATCCCCGGTTCTTTTTTCTTCAACTCATCGGCCAGACCGGTCAGGAAAGGCCAGCCCCCATAGAAAAAAACGATGGAGGACAGCCCGAACTGCACGTAGCTGTCTCCCGGGAAACTCCATGCCTCCTCGACCCCGAGAAGCCCCTGGATCAAAGGGGCGAGAACTATAATCGGAATGCTCAGGACCAGGGAGATCCAGAACCGGCGCCGGAAATCGGCCACCATCATGGCGTGATGGCTCTGCTGACCCGAATGGTTGTCCTGGTTGTGATTATTGCCTTGTCCGCTGCTGTTTCGGCCGTGACCTGAATGGTTCGCATTTTGCGGGGACATGTTTGTTCTCTCCCTCATATTTCCTTTGAGTTGCGGGAATAGCGAAGAGCTGTTCTCCGAATCGGCCGGTAGTGCCACCGTAACCCGCTTCGCCGAAACCGGCGTTTTCCGTCATCGTGACTTCCTTGCTAAGTATATCTTCCCTCCGCAAAGCTTGTGAAGCAAAAAAACGTCTTAGGCGGTCAGGTTAACTCAGAGGTTTCGGTAGCGATATCGATGGCCGGAATGATGCCGAATTTATAAATTCGGCTATTCGAGTGGGTGAGAATTCCCCGATTTTGAAATAACGAAGATTGTGGATCCGCGCTGTTCTTGAACGCTCACGGCTTCAGATAAACGATAACCACCCGGGGGTCGATAAAAAAATCATGGTTAAGCGATGCGAGGGAAGTTATCCTTGTCGGTAAGGTCTGTTTTTTTCACGATAATTGATGGCGTCGCAGAAAGGCGTCATATGAAGCCTACTTCAGTATGCTGCAATGATGCGACAATCTGCAGCAACGCAAGGAACTGGCGACTTTTTGCTAAGCCATCGGTGTCCGCCAAATGTTAAAGCCCGACTACCAAAACAGCATAGTCAATCTTGCCGTCTCCCTGTACAAAGCCAAGGGCCGCAAGGTGCCAGGTTACCCGCCCCTTGCCGAGCTTGACTCCCTGAAGCTCCCCGGGCGGACGGTTGTGTTGCTGATTATCGACGGGCTTGGGGATAATTTCCTGAAAAAACATCCGGACAGCTTTCTCTGCCGCCATCGCCGGGGCCGGCTCTCTTCGGTTTTTCCGCCCACCACGGCCACGGCGATGACCAGCTTTTTCACCGGTGTCGCCTCTCAGCAGCACGGCATCACCGGCTGGTATACCTATTTCCGGGAACTTGGTACGGTGGCCACGGTGCTGCCTTTTGAGCCGCGCTTCGGCGGCGCCGATTTTTTTCAGGTCGGGATATCGCCGGAACAGCTGATTGACGCCAGGTCGCAGCTCTCCGATCTTGCCGGCTCCTGTCACGTGGTCCTGCCGGGCCCCCTGGTCGACTCGGTCTACAGTCAATCACTGTCGGGGAGCGCCGGCAGGCATGGATACCATGATCTGGCGGGATTGTTCGGGAAGCTTGAGGAGCTCGCGGCCCGGAACAGTAACGGTTTGATCGTCGGCTATTGGCCGCATCTGGACAGCCTGGCCCACGAGCATGGGATATCGAGCCCCGCGGCCAGGGAGCTTTTCCTGGAGTTGGATCGCTGCTGCAGTGAATCGCTGCCCCGGCTGGCGGGTGGCGGGACGGCTGTGATGGTCTGCGCCGATCACGGTCTGATCGATTCATCCCCTGAGCGGATCATTGACCTGGAAGAACATCCCCGTCTGGCGGAGACGCTGACCCTGCCTCTGTGCGGAGAGCCGCGTTGCGCCTACTGCTATGTACGTTCGGATCGCCGGGAGGATTTCGAACGATATGTTGCCGGGGAACTCGCCTTTGCCTGCGAGCTTAAAAAGAGCAGGGAGATGATCCAGGAAGGATATTTCGGGCTGGGCCGCTGCTCCCCGCGGCTGGAAGAAAGGATCGGCGAATATGCTTTATTGATGAGAGAAGATTACATTATCAGAGACCGGTTGCTCTCTGAAAAAAAATCACAACTGATCGGAGTGCACGGCGGCTTGTCGGCCGATGAGCTTTATGTGCCGCTGATCATTATATCCTGAATCCGTGACGGCTTCGCGGGGAATTCCTCTATCAGTTTGTAATTGCATAAAATAATCGTTTTTCCCTGGATTGCCATGGTTCACCCCGCAGCCCTGCGGGGCGCCCGATAACGGCGCATCTGCCGCGTTGGCAACTCGTTGATATACCAATAGTATTATCAACATCGTTGCCGCCTTGCATCTACACCGTTCTCGAACGCTCACGGATTCAGGTATATAAGCCTGCATATAGCCGGTTTTGCCCCTCGCGCAAGCGACTCGGCCTTCGGGATTTCTCGGGAATTCATCGTTTTTGACAAATGGGGCAGGGTGATTTACTGTGTTCGGCTTTGTTCATCGAAAAACAAAGCAGGAAACGGAACTTATGCTAGTTGGTCTTACCCCCAAAAACAAAGATATAGTCGAAACCGGCCCCCTCCTCCAGCAAACCGCCTTCTGGGGCAAGGTCAAGGAGATGCAGGGCTGTACGGCGGCGGCCTTTGATGTGCGGATTTGTGCCGAGGGAGGAACGGCTTCGGAGATCGCCGTCGGTGGCCAGGCGACCGACATCCTTGTCATCCTGCGCTCCGCGGGGCCAAACAAGTTGATCGCCCATGTGCCTTACGGACCCAGGTTTGAACCGCCGGAGGAGTTGCAGGGTTGTTTTCTTGAGGAACTCTCCGAGGGGTTGCGCCCTTCTCTGCCGGCCGACTGCTTCTTGATCCGTTACGATCTGCCCTGGCAATCCCCCTGGGCCGATGACCCTGATTGTTATAACAGCTGCTCCGAGTGGCAGGGACCGCCCCGGGAGCAAATCCAGGAAATACGGATGAACATGGAGACCAGTGCCAAGAACCTGCGCAAGGCCCCGACCAATATTCTGCCGACCAATACTCTTTTCATGGATTTGCAGGAAGGCAAGAAGGATATCCTGGGGCGGATGCGGGCCAAAACCCGTTACAATATCGGGCTTTCCCGGCGAAAAGGCGTGCGGGTGGTTGAAGCCGGGGGCCGGGAACTCGAGCTCTGGTTCAAGCTCTACCGGGAAACCGCCTTGCGCAATAATATCGTCGTCCATGACAAACGCTATTTCCAAGCCATGCTCGAAGCCAGGCGCTCCCTGGCGGACCATAATATTTCACTGCATCTCCTGCTTGCCGAAGCGGAGGGCGACTGTCTGGCCGGGATGTTTCTGGCCATTTCGGCCGACCAGGCAGTGTACCTTTACGGCGCCTCCTCGGCTGAAAATCGTAATAAAATGGGGACCTACGCGCTACAGTGGGAGGCGATTCGCCTGGCCAAGGAGAAGGGCTGCCGCTACTACGACATGTTCGGGGTGGCCCCTGCGGCCGAACCGGCCCATCCCATGTACGGCCTCTACAGGTTCAAAACCGGCTTCGGGGGCGAGATCTACCATCGGCAGGGCTGCTGGGATTATCCCCTCGATCCGCAAAAGTATGCAGGCTACCGCGCCTTTGAGTTAAACGACGCCGGCTTTCATCTCAAGCAGTGAGCTCTTCAGGGGCTGGTTTGCGCATGAAGATATATTCCGATGCGGTCTGGAGGGTTGACTCTTGGACGCGCGGCCCCCGAGTCTTGACTGCTTCTGGGGACCGGGAAACGCCTCACCGGAGAGCGCGCAACTGCCGCCGGGCCGATCAGAATATATTTCATCGCAATAGCGAAATCCCTCAATAAATCCCTTCATTTTTTTGAATTTCTTGACAAGGCACTTTGTTGCATTGCACCTTGTTAAAAGTAAGTCATAGAAATTCCGTTTTAATTGTTGTGCACTAATTTGGCTGTTCTGCGGCCGGATACATCATTCAGGACCAGATCCCTTGCAGTAAAGTCCATTCCCTTCGCGGAGGTTCGGAAAGATGAAAAAAATAAAAAAAAATCGCTCGCGCAGCCATCATTCCAGACACTCTCCCCCAAAAGGCGGAGCCACTCCTGAGCCACCGGCGGGTTTCGTCAAGGAAATGGTGGATTTGTTTAATGCCGGGGCGTGGCCTCTTTTTGAACAGAAGGCCCATGAGGCAGTCAAACAGTGGCCCGGCAGTTCTCTGGGCTGGAAGGCCCTCGGCAATCTTTATCTTATGCTGGGGAAACCGGCTGATGCCTTGAAATTCCTGACGAAAAGCATAGAGCTTGATCCCGCTGATGCCCAGGCGCATCAAAATCTCGGCAGCGTTTTCCTGGGACTCGGGCGCTTGCCGGAAGCGGAGGCACGCTACCGGCAGGCCCTGGCGCTTAATCCCGAATATGCCCAGGCCCACAGCAATCTCGGCATTACCCTTCTGGAACTCGGACGTCTTGAAGAAGCGGTGGCAAGCTACTGGGAAGCCCTCGTCCATCAGTGGGATTTTCCCGAGGCCCACAATAATCTCGGTAATGCCCTCAAGGAACTCAGACGCCTGGACGAGGCGGAGGCAAGCTACCGGAATGCCCTGACCATCAAGCCCGATTTTGCCGAAGCCCACAGCAACCTGGGCTATGTCCTCCTCGAACTTCGCCGTCTCGACGAAGCGGAGAAATCTTTTCGGCAGGCCCTCGCGCTCAAGCCGGATTATGCCCGGGCTTGCAGCGGACTGGGTGATACCCTGCTGGGACGGGGACAATTCAGCGACGCCATTCCCTGTTATCGGCAATGCATCGATCTCGATCCCCTGTGGATAAAGGCCCATGACGGCCTCAACCAGGCACTCAGTCGGCTGGTTCCCTTATGGCATCCGCCGATGATGAACGACCATCGGCGTAATGATGCCTATTTTGCCGCCCTGAAAAATGCGGTCACCCCCGACAGCCATGTTCTGGAAATCGGGACGGGCTCAGGCCTGCTTGCCATGATGGCCGGCAGGCTGGGGGCTCGGCAGGTGACAACCTGCGAGGCGGTTGCCGAAATCGCCGAGACCGCCCGGGCAATCCTGGCGGACAACGGCTGCACTCCGCCGGTGACGGTGATCCCCAAGATGTCGTCCAAAATGGAAGTCGGGACGGATATGGATGATCGGGCCGACCTGCTGGTCTCGGAGATTCTCTCGAGCGAGCTGCTTGGCGAGGGGGTGCTGAGCAGCATCGAAGATGCCAGGCGCAGGCTGCTTAAACCGGGCGCCCGCATCATTCCGGCCGGCGGCTCCATTCAATTCGCCCTGTTCGGCGGTGCCGGCCTGGAACAGAATATTCGAGTTGATGAAGTATGCGGCTTCGACTTGAGCAAATTCAACGAAATTATTGCCCGGAAACAATATATCAGCAGAAACGATCTCGATATAGAACTGCTGAGCGATGATGCCACCGCCTTTTTCTTCGATTTTAGCCAAACCGAGCGCGTCCCCTCCCACGAAAGAAAAACGATTGAGGTGGTGGTGCGAAAGGAGGGGCGCTGTTGTGGAATAATTCAGTGGATCAAACTTGAGATGGATGACTCGGTTGTCTTTGAAAACCATCCCTCGGAGAAAAAAACGGCCTCGGGCTGGCAGTGGTGCGTCTATCGCTTTCCGTCAGTCATTGACGTGCTGCCGGGCCAGACCGCGGTGATCTCGGCCGCCCACAACCGCAGCACTCCCTGGTTCTTTTTTGAAAAGATAAAGTAACCGGGACCGGAGCGGAGTTATTTGCCGCCCCGCAGATCCGCGGCTCGTCTTCGGTGTTCGCCGGCCTTCCTTGCCATTCCCTTCATGGTATAGGCATTGGCGAGATTGCTATGAAAGTACGGCTCATCCGGCTTGATTCGCAAGGCGAGCTGGAAATGGCGGATCGCTTCATCCACCATGCCTTTTTTGGCCAATGCAATCCCCAGATGATTATGTGCCTCCGCATTATCCGGGTTAATCCGCAGGGCTTCGCGATATATCCGAACGGCTCCGTCCAGCCGGCCGGCCTTTTCATAAGCTTCTCCGAGATTGTTGTAAACCCCGGAATTCCCGGGATTGAGCTCTAACGCCCGCCGGTACGCTTCCATGGCTTTGGCCGTCATGCCTTTTTGGCTATACACCAGGCCAAGGTTGTTATACGCTCCCGCCATGCCGGGTTTTAACCGCAAGGCCTGGCGGAGGTAATTGTCGGCTTTGTCAAGCATGCCCATCCGGCGGTACAGGTTGCCCAGGTTGTTGTATACCGCTGCATAATCCGGATTAATCTCAATGGCGATCAGATTATGCTTTATTGCGTTATCAAAATCCCCCCTTTCGGCATATGCCATGGCAAGATCGTTGCGCGGCCTTTCCTTGTTCGGTGATTTTTTTACAATATCACTATAAAAAGTCAGGGGATCGCGCCAGTCGTTATTACGGGAGTAAGTTAAAAATGAGGAAGAGCAAAAAAGAATGACGACGACGAAAAACAATAATCTTTTTACGGACCGGTCTGGATATCTGCTGAGGATCGATCTTGCGGCCAAATCCAGCAGGACAGTCATAACAATAAAGAAGCCGACCGAGGGCAGATAGAGCCGGTGTTCGAAAATGATTTCCAGGGGAACGAATGTCGATTCAATCAGCAGGTTCAGGAAAAACCACATAATCCCAAAGGAGACAAGAGGGTGGGATTTCCTGATTTTTAAGGCGATCAAAAAAATTGCCGACAGCAGAATGAGGCAAAGCAGGGTGGCCGGCGGGGAAAATAACGAAATCGAAAGCGGGAAGTCATGCTCCAGGTTCAGCCGGCCCGGCAGGGGCAGAAGGAGAAGGCTGATATAAAAAACCACAACCCGCAACTGGGTAAGCATCCTTTCGGCCAGGGTGAAATCCCTTGAACCGTAACCGGCGGTAACACCCTCTAACAGGTTTGCCAGCAGCGGCAATAGAACCAGACACCCCAGGGAGATCAATAACCACTGCTTTTTGTTTATTTTTTTAAGAACCCGGCCAAGACTGCCGGGCGATAGAAAATAAAACTCAACAAGCAGGAGAGCCGCCGGGAGCGTGAAGGCATTTTCCTTGGACAGAAAAGCCAGCAGGGCCGCGAGTGCCGCCGAAACAAAAAAAACATACCTCTTCCAGGAAGCAGCAGTCAGTCTGCCATGGATGTATAAGGCCAGGGCGCTGATATAAAAAAGCGCGGCAATCGAGGTCATCCGCTGGACCAGGTAGGTGACCGCGTTGGTCTGCACTGGATTCAAGGCCCACAGTCCGGTGGCGACAAGGCTGAATCCGACGGCGGACAGGTATTGCAGTGAGCCGGCCCCGGCCCTGGTCGTGAGTAATCCCCTGATCAAGGAAAAAACGGCAATTGTACATAAAAGATGAATCGCGATGTTGGTCAGGTGAAACTGGAATACGTTGCCGCCGCCCAGAGAGTTGTCAAGCGCCAGGGTAATAATCGGAAGCAGGCGGCTCCGGCCGAATTTAGTATCGCGCAGTTTTTCCAGAGAGGATAAAGAGACCTCCCTGATTTTCACCCCGGGATCTTCGATAAAGGTATGGTAGTCATCCAGCAGAAATGGTGAATGGAGCGTATTGCTGTAGGAAACAGCGATCAGAATAACCAGGAGGATAAGATAGATCCACCTCGCATTAAAAAAAAGGCTGTAGGGTTTTGTATCCCGCATAAACAGTGGCAGCCGGCCAGATATTTTTAATCTATAAATAACTCTCGAGCCCCAGGAGAAATCGCCGGAACCAATTTTACAATATTCATTATCAACTCTAAGAAAAACTCCAGCCCATGCCTTTTTGCCAATTCTGTCTGTGTAATCCGTGTTGTCGTCCAAATGCCCCCAATCCCCGGCGCCCAGAGAGCTCTTGGCTGATAGCATGAGCTATTTTAATATCTGCAATTACTCCCTGCTCCTCCATAAATGACCCTTTTCCCATTATCTAATCGAACTATATTACTGCCGGAAAAACAACCTGTTGTTTCTTACATCGCTCATATTATAAAATATAATTCAGGGGTAGTACCGGAGGATGAGGAAGGAAGTATTCTGGGGTTGCAATAAAAGCGAAAATTTTAATTTTGTAAGTAATCTTGAATAGTTATCCTGGGCAGGGGGCCAGCTTGTTGTTGGTAACTATTTTGAAAAATATCAAGCTGGTCCGGTGGTATTTGAAAATAAAATGGATACTTTTAGAAAAGCGTCCTTTTTTTGCTTACTTAAAGACAACATGATGAAAAAATCTTTTCTCACCTACAGTTTTCTTGTTTCGATTTTCCTGCTGATTTTCGGCGCGAGCCAGGCAAGCGGCATTGAGGTCGTTTTCCTACATCGCCTGGCCGATTTTGAAGGAGTTATACCGTCGCTCTTTTCCCGGGTTGCCGTGGATGAAGATCAAACGGAGGCCTTTACCCTTAATCCGCGGGATAACACTATGCGGATCTTCAATAGCCGCGGCATGGAGGTTTTCACATTGGGTGATGATGTCGCCCTTTCCGGCGCCTCGGATTTTGATATCGGCGCAGAGGGGGATATTTACCTGGTATATCCGAGGAGGGAGGGATTTAGTGAAATTCTGCGCCTCGATTATAAAGGCGAGCCCCAACCCGCCATCAGCCTGCAAAATTTCCCCACCGATTTTCAACCGTTTAGCCCATCCCTTGTGCAGTATATCGATGGCCTGCTCTACCTGGTCGAGGCTTCTTCCATGGATCTTGTCGTGATCGATACCGGAGGCCGGTTTCAGAAAGGATATCATCTCAAGGCGGAATTGTTGGAACTGAAAGATACCTTCCAGAACAGCCCCGGTCGAGACGAGTTCGCTGACCCGGAATCGATGACTATTTTCGGATTTTATGTCGACCGGGAAGGAAATATTTTCTTCACAGTGCCTCTTTTGTTTACCACCTTCAAGCGACAGATGGACGGTACGATCAAGATGTTCGGCGTATCCGGCGGCGCGAAAGGCAAGTTCGGCGTTATCGCCGGAATCGTCACCGACCGCGAGGGGAATATCTATATTACCGATCGGCTCCGCTCAGTGGTGCTGATTTTCGACAGCTCTTTTAATTTCCTGACCGAGTTCGGCTTTCGGGGTTTTCGAGACTCCAGCCTGATCGTCCCGGACGATCTCGCCATAAATAATGAGAAGAGACTTCTTTATATAGCCCAGGGTGGGAGGAAGGGAGTCAGTGTCTTCAGGATCGTTGGGGAGTGAGAGCTATCATCTGCAATTATGACACCTAAATCTGTTCATATAGCGGCAACCGCGGCATTTTTTCTCGGGGTGTTCCTCGTCAATGTCGGTACGGTCCGTTCATTTCACAACGGCGGGGTGATGGAGTGCAACGGCTGCCACTCCATGCATAACGCAAATGAATGGGGGCCACTGCTGCTGGGATCCGACCCCAGTTCGGTCTGCCTGAACTGCCATTCCGGAACGGGTGGGGCGAACAGCCCCTCGGTATTCAGTGCCGACGGTTCCGCCATGACTCCCGGCGGGGATTTTTACTGGCTTAACAAGACCTTCACCTGGAGCGGGGGTGAAAGCAGGGGTGAAAGCCATGGCCATAATGTCGTTGCCCTTGATTTCGGCTTGACCCGGGATCAGCGTCTGGTTGAATCGCCGGGAGGCAATTACCCGTCCGAAAATCTTAGCTGCATAAGCTGCCATGATCCTCACGCGAAAAAAGGAGGCGGCACCCGGCTCGGCGCCCTGCCGTTAACGGTCTCCGGCTCCTACGGCGAACTGCCTGGGGGGGGAGGGGTAACCGGCAACTACAGGCTGCTGGGTGATTCGCGTTACGAGGGAGGGAGCGCGGCCGTGGGGTATCGATTTTCCTATGACGCCCCGGTGGCGAGGCAGAATATCCTCGGGAAATTCGGGGAAACGGATGAATCCCACGTGGATTACGGTACCGGAATGAGTGAGTGGTGCGGGAACTGCCACGGCGCCATTTTGCAGGATAGCCACCTGGGCGCCGGGAGTTTTGTGCACCCCGCCGGCAACAACGCAATGCTCAGTATTGAAACGATCTCCATGTATAACGCCTATATCAATACCGGGGACCTGCTGGCAAACGGCACGGGCACGGGGATTGCCGGCACCGCTTATCTGCAGTTCGTCCCTTTTGAACGCGGAACAGGCGATCCGCAATTGCTGGACCCGACCAGCACCCAGGGTCCCGATGCAAACTCGAAAGTCATGTGTCTTTCCTGTCATCGCGCCCATGGCTCGGCTTTCAGATCGGCGGGGAGATGGGACTTTGATGCTGCTTTGCTGGCGGAATCCCATCCCGGTCCGGGTGACGGCGGCGTCTCGGGCAATGACGTGCTGTACAGTTATTACAACCGGGATATTTCGATCGAGTTCGGTCCCGGGCAGGGACAGTTTTGCGAGAAGTGCCATGGCGCGTGAGTCGCTCGTGAGTGGAGTATTTAAACTATGCTGATAATCGTACGCTCTATTTTTTTTCTGATGATCACGGTTCTTGTCTGTGGATGCAGCACTCCCAAGACAATAACCGTACTCAAGGAGCCGCTGGGCGAACTGGGGGAACTGTATCTTTATCTTCAGCCCTTGCCCCAGGAGATGCAGTCGTTGAGTTTTACCATCGGGAATATTTCCGTTATTCCCGAGGAGGGTGACGAGCTGCTCAGCGTACTGCCGGCCAGGATGATCATCAGCGGACAAGAGGCAACCGATATGCAGAAGCGGCTGAGCGCGACGCCGCTTCCCGCTGGGAGGTACAGCGGGATTTCCCTTGCCATCGAGCAGGCGGGCATGGTCACCGAAAATGGCGGCATGGAACTCATGCCGCCGGCCGAACCTCTGGTCCTCGATTTCAACTTTTCCATTCACCGCGGCGAATCGCTTGCCCTTTTTATTGAGCTCTCATCTGAGTTCCTCGTCACCGACGGTGAACGTTTTACGCCGCGATTCGCTCTGGGGAAAACTTCGATGCCGCCCTTGAATCATCTGGGTTTTGTCAGCAATTCCAACGACAATATCGTCACGGTTTTCAACAAGAATGTTATGGAGGTTGTCCAGGTTATTCATACCGGCATCGAGCCGAAGGGCATGGCCCTCGACGAGCCGAACGGCATAGTATATGTCGCTGCCGCCGGCGACGACATCATCGAAGTCATCAACATCGCGACCCTGGAGATAACAGGCACGATCAGATTGGAATTCGGCGATAAACCTTCCGAGCTTACCCTTACCCCCGACGGCAGGACCCTTCTTTCAGCCAATTACGGTTCCGGCACGGTCAGCATTATCGATACCGGTTCCCTCTCCGAAACCGCACGGTTGGTGCTTGATCCCGAGCCGGCATGGATTGTGGCTGGAGCAAATGGCACAACAGCCTATGTCCTGCATACAATGGCAAACACGATTTCCATTATTGATCTGGTCGGGGGGAGCTTGCTGGCTTCCGTCCCACTTGATGAATCTCCTGTCCGAGGTGTATTGAGCAGGGATGGCGACAGCCTGTTTATCCTCGCCGAATATTCAACCGATCTGCTGGTTCTGGACACCCGGTCTCTTCAGGTAACCAGAAGAATATTTATCGGCGGCGAGGGCGCTTCGGTGCAGGCGGCTCCCCAGGGCAATTATGTCTATATCGGCAAAAAAACAGGAGAAATTATTGTCGTCGATCCGTTAACGGAAGTGTTTATCGACAGCTTCCGGGCAGGTCAGGGAACAGATTTCATAGCCATTGACGGGGAAGAAAATGTGCTCCTGATTCTGACGGCTGACGGGAATATGGTCTATAAGTTTAATCTGGTCAGCAAGAGAAAACTGGCGGAGATGGAGACGGAAGAGGGTGGGCATGCCCTGGTTGTGATGGGTAAATTCTAGAGCGATGTCTGCCCGGTCTGTTCCCAGCATAATTTCGACAGCCGCGGCATTGCTGCTGCTTTTGTTGCCCGATATTCTGCATGCGGACGGGATCTCGCTTACGGCTGATCTGAGATATTTTTCGTCCGATTCCGAGACTACCGGAAAGACCACCGGAAATGTTTCCGAATCGGAGAGCTCCCGGTTGACCCAGCGCTATCATTTTGATTTAACGAGGCGAATCTATCCGAACCTTAAGCTTGGGCTTGGCACCAGCTATGAGAATGAAGACGCAACCAGCCGGATTATCGATTCAGACCTCGCCGGGGCGGAATCGGATAGATCGGAGACTTCGATCAGTCCCTATGTGAATGTCAGGCTGACTGATCCTTTTTACGGGCTGAATCTGGGTTACCGGAGCAGGGACGTGGAAACGGACCTGAACTCCGGAGAGACGAGAAAAATCATGATCGATCAATATCATGGGAGTTTTAACTGGAATCCGGTCGATCTTCCGCCGGTTAATCTCAATTTCCGGCGGACCGAACTGCGGGATGATCCTTTGACCGCCGATTCGACCGGGGATACGTTAAGTCTCAATACGAGGTACAAGTACCGGGGATACCGGTTTCAGTATGGATTCAGCGGCAACGATACTTATAACCACCTGGACGACTCCGAAATCCGGTCCAGAAGCCATAACGGCAAGGTTGATTACGCCAAGGCATTTACTTACAAGGAAGATCGATTCAACGTGAATGCATCCGCGCGGATTGTCCAGAGAAACGCACAGTTCAGCCGTCCCGGCAGCACTGTCGATATTCCGGCTGCCGAACTGGGCACTCCGTTTTATATATTTGATGATTCACTGCCGACCGGCAATGATCCCTTTGAAGTGATCGAGGTGGGCGCCGGCAACCCGTTAACCGACAT
Organism: Desulfobacterales bacterium; assembly: GCA_024637225.1. Lineage (GTDB taxonomy): Bacteria > Desulfobacterota > Desulfobulbia > Desulfobulbales > JAGXFP01 > JAGXFP01. The sequence goes on along the minus strand of JAGXFP010000050.1, from coordinate 21,360 downwards.
CAATATCGGCAGGGATGGCGGCATCAATCCGGTCAGCGTCGGTCTTGGTTTCGATAATTCCACCGAAGTGGCGACGATCTACATACAACTCAGCGATGATACTGAAAACTTCCCCGATCTGCTCTCTCCCAGCCAGATTGCGGAAATTGCCGGTTCCCTGGCCTGGCAGTTCTACAGTAATGATGATCAAACTGTTGACCCGCTGGAACTGGATTGGACGGAGCGCTCGATCTCTTCGGTCACCTATAACATTATCGAGCATCGTTTTGAAATACGTCTGGTCTCGGCAGTCGACGCCCGTCGCGTCAAGGTGACTACCACCCCTTTGACCCTTGCACCCGGCGAAATTCGTTATAATAACATCAGAGCCTTTACCATCCTAGGCGTCAGCGGCGACAGTCGGGAAACGGAAGCTCTTTCCCAGAATTATTCTTTTAAACTCGGCTGGGTCCCGGTTGAAAAAACGATTTTTAATTATCATGTTTCCTACGGTGAGCAGGAATCGGATCCCGGGGATTCGAAAAACAGCTCATGGATCAACGGAATTAATTTCCGTCATGTCCTCAGTCCGATATTTTCAACCTACGGCAGAGTCAATCGTACGGATCGGATCAGAAGCTCTCCCCAGGGTGAAGAGCATGACACGGATCATTCGTACAGTCTTGCCGTCAAGGGAGACTACTTTGAAAAGCTCAGCCAGTCGCTGATCTTCTCCGGGTTTAACAGTAAAAAATCCAGGGGCGACACCGATTCCAAATCGCTTACCCTGCGGACCAATGCCGGCTTTTATACCGGCTTGAGCATGAATCTTGATCTGCGTTACTCGCTTAACACCCTGCTGAACGGAGTTGAACAGACCGTCAAGTCACTTACCCTGGCGACGAATATACGACCTAATTCAAAGCTGGTTGCAAATTTTAACTACTCCTCAAGCTGGGTTGAACAAGACGACAGGGTTGACGGGAGGACCCAGTCAGGAAGAGCTCAGCTTCTGTGGAGCGTTACAGAGACTGTGAGTGCTTTTACGAGTTATAATTTCAGGGAGCAGGAAGGAATAATCGATTCTTCCACCTCCAGCAGGGATTTTAATGTGAACTGGTCACCTTTCCCGGATGGCGATTTGCGTTTCAGGATCAGTTATAGCCAGGCAGAGGAGGCGGACAGTTCTACCAAGAGCATATCTCCCAGCCTGACCTGGAAGGTCGGGCCGGGAATATCCCTGGACCTGGGATATAATACCGGCACTCGCGAAACCATCAGGGAATTAAGAGATTTCGACAGTTTCAGGGCTCGCCTCAGGATTTTTTATTAAACCGGTTACTCTGGGAGATTTTATATGAAGGGGAAAATACATGGGCTCATTGCACTTCTTGTCGGTGTACAACTCGTTTTTCTGGGGGGATGCGCCAACAGGGAGAAAGGGGTTTATTATAATGAAATGGTTGATTTCGCCGCCATAGAAACCGCCGCGGTTCTGCCTTTCGCGAATTTGACCAACGAACAGGATGCCGCGGAAAGGGTGCGCGATGTTTTCACCAGTATGCTGCTTGCCACCGGAGCGTTCTATGTCCTGCCCCCGGGAGAAGTGCATCGTGCCATCAGGAGGGTAAGCATGGTTGATCCCTCGGCCCCTTCGGTAGATGAAATCAAGAGTCTCGCCAATATCCTCGGTGTTGATGTCATTATCACCGGAGTGGTTCGGGAATACAATCTGGTGAGGTCCGGGGCGAGCACCGCCAATATCATTTCGCTGAGCCTGCAAATGAGCGAAACCGAAACCGGCACCGTCATCTGGAGCGCCTCTTCTACTAAAGGAGGAATAACCCTGACAGATCGGATGTTCGGCGGAGGCGGCGAACCGATGAATGATATTACCCTGGAGAGTGTTGATGAGCTTCTCGACAAGCTTTTTCAATAAAGCGGTCCTCTTGACCGCTGTGCTCTTCGCGGCAAATCTCTGGGGGTGCGCCCGCAATAAAACAGAGGGATTTGCTGTTCTTCCCGAACACGGGGCAACACCACAAAAGGTTGCAACCACTGGTCAACCCGGGCCGGCCGGCATTGGGGATTTTCTCATCGCTGTCCTGCCTGTTGAAAATCTCAGCGGCACCAATGCCCCCCTGGAGGAGATCGAGAATTATATCGGCGCAGGGCTTGTCAAGAAAGGCTTTCGGGTGTTGGACAAAAACCGCCTTGAACAATTCAGAAAAAAACACCGGATGCGCAATACCGGCGGCGTGAATTCAACTCTTTCGGAAGCTCTGCTGGAGGAGACCGGGGTCGATGCTGTTTTGATCACCTCCCTGGAGGCATACCAGGAGGCGGGGCCACCGCTGATCTCCCTGATCACAAGACTTGTTGCATCCGGATCGCGTCCGGAAATCATCTGGATGGACAGTGTCGGCCTGTCGGGGGATGAATCCCCCGGGTTTCTTGATCTGAAGCGGATCAGGAAATCCAGCGAATTAATAAAAAAAGTCGTCGGGGTGCTGACCGACTCTCTGGCGGCCGGTTTCGTTCCGGGGATTCCCGGTGGTGACGGCCGGAACCTTTCAAGGCCGCAACCGAGGAGCGGGCGGCTTGGCAACTTGTTGTCGCCGGGGCAATGGTTTGAGAGGCAATACATGCCCTATGATTATTTTCGCTCGCCCCTCGTTGATCCGGGCAGCCAATACTCTATAGCTGTCATCCCGATGCTCAATCTGTCTCCACGCAAGAATGCCGGGGTTATCGCGCAGCTTCATTACGTCAGAGAGCTGGTCAATATGACTGATTTTGATGTGTTTGAGCCCGGTATGGTCAGAGAGGGACTCCTCAAAATCCGGGCGAATATGCCACAGGGTCCATCACTTGCGGAAACGGATCTGATTACCGGGGAATATTTATTAGGTGCCGACCTGGTGCTGACGGGCAGAGTTTTTGACTATCAAGGCGCCTCTCGGGAACCCAAGGTGGATTTTTCCATGCAGATCATCGAAAAAAAAAGCAGACAAATCGTTTTTGGGGCCAGGGCCTTCCGCAGGGGTACGGATGGGGTTTACTTCTTTGATTTAGGCAGAGAATATACCGCGCACAATTTATTAAGGAAGTTGTCCAGAGCCACCGTGCGGTTGCTGGTCAATCCTTCCCGGAGCTAAGAGTGACGGGGGTTTTATGTTTGGCAACTTCCGTCCTCGGGCGGAGCCGAATACCTCCGGTGCAATCATAAACCGTTTGGTGCGGAGTGGGAGATTTAAAATGTTGATTTTTTGAGTTTAATGGTAAAATTTACTATTAATTTTTTTAAAACTACAAGATGAGAGTGAATCCAATGATACATCGTTTCCTATGCATTTCCATTTTTTGCGGCGCCATTCTTTTACAGCCGTTTTATCCCCATGAGTCCCGAGGAGAGGATTCCCAGCCCAAAGCCAACGCTGAAACCGATGGCAACCAGATGCCCGAGCCCGCTTCGGAAAAATTCAAAAAGCTCGCCACCCCGTTTTTTTCACTGCCTTTCGACGATACACCGGTGGCGATGATCGATGATGATGAAGCGGTTACCAAGGATGAGCTGGCCAAAGCCCTTGCCCGGCAGGATAAGCAGTTGAGCGACGATCCCGAAGAACGGCAAAAGGAGTATCTGCAGGTCTTGAACCGCTTGATAAATGCAAGACTTGTTTTTCGGGAAGCAATAAACATCGGCCTGGATGAAAGAGGTGATGTGAAGAGCCAGATTGAGGATTTCAAGCAGAGTCTGTTGCGGCAGGAACTGATGAATCAGCATCTTCGGGGCCTTGAGCCTGATTCGGCCCTGGTTGACGAGATGTATCGAGACATATCCCGGGAAGTGAAGCTTTACTCCCTTCTTTTTCCGGAAGGTCCGACCGCCCGGATGTTTCTCGAGGAAATCAAGGATGGCGATTTCGAACAGGTTGTCGAACGCTATATCGAGGAAGGCAAATTAACGGAACAGAAAAACGATGACTATGTGAAGATAAAGGACTTGCGATCCGAGATTGCCCAGGAAGTGCATGCAATGAAGGCCGGGGCTCACAGCAAAATTTATCGCACCGAGGAAGGCAACCTCCTGTATCGGCTGGTCGATACACGTTTTGTCGAGGATCAATCCGCCAGGGACGAGGCCTACCGCAGGGTTCATGAGAACCTGCAAAAGAAGAAGGCTCTGGAATACGGGGCTGCCCTGCAGGAAAAATATGTCAAGGTCGATAAAGAATTATACGAACAGCTTGATTTTGATAATGACCTGGAATTACTGGTCCAGGACAAGCGTATTCTCGCCCAGGCCAAGGGAGATGCTGATCCGTTCGTCTATACCGTCGCAGAACTTGCAGCCGAACTTAAAGGCACTTTTTATCACGGGGCGGATAAGGCCGCTAAATTGAAAATGGTCAATGACCGCAAAGAGAAAATCCTTGCGAACAAGATTTTCAGATACACCAGCGATTATGAGGCGCGTCGCCTCGGTCTTGACCAGACGGAAGGTTTCAAAAGGAAGGTAGAGGAGTTTGAAAGATCGGTCATCTTCAATACATTCATGAACAAGCTCGTTCTGCCCGAGGTGGAAGTCACCGAAGAAGAAATCCGCGCCTATTACGATAAGCATATCGATGAATATTCCTCTTCGACCATGCTGCGGATAAAAAGCCTGGTCCTCCATAATCGGCCGGACGCGGAGCTCGCTCTGTCCAGACTGCGCAAGGGAGCCGATTTCAACTGGATTTCGGCTAATGCCGTCAATCTGGTCGACCCGGACACGAATGGAGTATTGCCCCTGGACAAGAAGCTCTTGAGCCTGGCAGCCCTGCCGGAAGATCTGCAAGAGCTCGCCCATGACGTCAAAAAGGGCGACTCCCTTCTATACGCTCCAGCCGACGGCGAATTTTATTACGTACTTTTGATGACCGATGTCTATCCGCCGGAAGCGCAGCCCTATGAAGAGGCCAGGGATGAAGTGCTCAAGAAAGTTTTCAGTCTGAAAAGCGAAGAGGTGCTTGACGAATGGATCTTGAAGCTCAAGGAAGTATATCCCGTCAGGATTCTTCTGACGGATACCGGTAAGTGAGAAAAGGCGCCAATAGTATCCGGCCCGGAAGAATAAAAATTAATAAATCATTTAATGACAAAGTCGCAGAAGGTCATCGAATGGCTAAGCAAGAAGTTCGATAAAATTCGCCACGGCGCAGGAGGTCGATTTTTTTGCGAAGCCATCATTTAATAACCCCCATGGAAGAACGGACTGATAATGTTGAATAATAATCTTAAACGCAAACTATCCGTTTTAGGAGCGGCTGTTATCGCCTGCTGCCTGATCGCCTTGGCTTTCAGTGAAGATTCCGAGGCCGCGAGAAGGAAATTCACCAAAAAAGGCTGCGTGGACTGTCATACGGATTTCAGCAAAAAGTATCTTTCCATGAAGAACGTCCATAAGGTGGTCGCGGAAGAAAAATGCGAAGAGTGTCATCTCCGGCATGGCGTAGTCGCGAAACTCATCCTTAAAGAAGATGGGAATAACCTCTGTTATACCTGTCATAAGGTTGAGGATCTCAAGCTGAACCAGGAGAATGTCCATACCGCGGTGAGAAGGGGGGAATGTATTTCCTGTCACAACCCCCATGCCTCCGATGATCCGTATCTCCTGGCGTCAGAAGGCAATTCGGTCTGTTTTGCCTGTCACGACGAGGAAGAATACAATCGTAAAGTCGTACACCGGGTGATCAAGGACGATGGCTGCCTGAGTTGCCACAGCGTTCATGCCGCCCCTGAAAAAAATCTGCTCAGCAGTACGGCCCCCGAACTCTGCCTTTCCTGCCATGACAGTGATGCCGGCAAATTCAAAAAAGCCCACGGTGAATATCCCGTTGAGAAAGAGGACTGTAACAGCTGTCACGCGCCGCACTCCTCAATGCGGAAAAATCTGATGAAAGCCAGCATCCATGAACCGGTTGGATCGGCATCTTGCGGAGACTGCCACGAATCACCCTCCGGCGCCAAGCCATTTGCCGTTCAGGCGGAAGGCGAGGAGCTCTGTTTTTTCTGTCACGATAAAGCCGATTTGATGGCAGGCGGCGATGTCGAGCATGAACCATTTAAAAGCGGTGAATGTCTCTCCTGCCACGATGTCCACACATCTGATCAGCAGCATCTCCTTGTTGCCGGCGGTAATTCTCTCTGCTTTACCTGTCATCAGGATCCCGGGAAAAACGTCAGATTCCCCCATGAACCCCTGCAGGGTGAAGATGGCTGTCTATCCTGCCATGCCGCGCATTCAGGCTCCCATCAGGCCCAGCTCGGCATGGCGGTCGATCAGTTGTGTTTCAGCTGCCACGCCGGGACCGAGGCCGCGGGTAAAAAACTGAAAAATCAACATCCTCCGTATGCTGATGCGGATTGCGCAACCTGTCACAATCCCCACGGCGCGAACCTGCCAAACCTTATGGTTAAAAGGGGGGATGAGGTCTGTTATTCATGCCACATGGATCTGGAAAGTAAATATCAGAAAAAAAATATTCATGATCCCGTCCGGAAGGGCAACTGCATCGCCTGCCACAGCGGCCACGGCTCCGCCGATAAAAAATTCCTCAAGGAAAGGGGAAACAAGCTCTGTGAGCAATGCCATGAGCCGTTAATGAAAAAGGAGTCGGGGGAAAATGTCCATTCTCCCTTTGCGGATGACGACTGCCTCACCTGCCACGACCCCCATGCCAGCGATATGAAGGGGATGCTGGTGGCTGAGCAGGAGTCGCTTTGTTTTTCCTGTCACGATTACCTTGAGGATGGCCTGAAAAGCGCTGAAAGCAGGCACCAGGTGGTGATGGACGGCCAATGCACCGAGTGCCATGATCCACATAAATCGGGGCTGGAAACCCTGCTTAAGGCCCCAAGCCCCGAGCTTTGCCTTAACTGTCACCAGGACATCCAGGATAAAATGGCTACCGAAAGAATTCATCCGCCGGCAGCCAGGGATTGTCTGCGCTGTCATCAGCCGCATTACTCCGATGACGCGGCAATGCTGATGAGCCAGCCGCTTCATGATCTCTGCAGCCAATGCCATGATTATGACCGCGACAGCTTCAAGGACGCCCATCTTGACATCGACCCCGCGGTAATTAATTGCGTAAATTGTCACACGCCGCATACTTCACAGGATGCGAAATTTTTCAAGCAGAAGCTCCATGGACCTTTTGCCGCGAGAACGTGTGATCCCTGCCATATCGTTGAACAGAAGTAAGGGAAGGTAATCTATATGAAATTTCGAAATGCTAAGCCTGTTCTATTACTTGTTGCTGTCGCCATCTTCCTGCCCGCGCTCTGTTATGCGCGGGCTGATTTTAAATTGAAGGAAGGCGCCGGCGGTAAACTCTGTCTGGGCTGTCACGACGGGGTGCGGGAAGCAATGAAAAAGTCCTCCGTCCACACACCGTTGGCGGATGGCGAGTGTGTCGGCTGTCATAACCCCCATGCCTCGAACTTTGAAATGATGATGGCCTCGCCCCAGGAGACCATATGCTATACCTGCCACGGCGACCTTATCCCGGATGAGGCGCGAAGTATCCACAAAGTCGTGGGTGAAGGGCAATGTACCTTATGCCATGATCCCCACGCCTCGCAAAACCGCTCCAATCTGCTGAAAAAGGGCGAGGAGCTCTGTTTTGAATGTCACCGGGAACTTGGCGACAAAATTGAAAATAACAAATTCAGCCACCCCCCGGTCAGGGAAAATTGTCTCGATTGCCACGGCGCCCATGCTTCCGCGGACAATATCAAACTTCTCAATGAGGCGACCCCCGCGCTCTGTCTGCAATGCCACGAAACGGACGGGGAGGCCTTCCAGACAATTCACAAGGGTTACCCGGTGGGCAAGGCCGATTGCACTACCTGTCATGACCCGCATGGATCGAACCAGGGGGCAATGCTGTACGATAACGTCCATGATCCGGTTGCCAAGGGCAGTTGTGGCCAGTGTCATGTAGCCCCCGGCTCTACCGAGCCTTTTGCCCTCAAGGCGTCGGGATATGAAACCTGCATGGCCTGTCATTATGAAATGATCAACGATACCCTGAACAAGTCCCATCTGCACTGGCCCCTGGCTGACGATAAAAACTGCATGAACTGTCACACCCCCCACGCCTCGCCGGAGAAAAAACTTATGCGGGGAACCATGCTGGCGGTGTGCGGCGCGTGTCATGCCGACACATTGGCGAGACAGGAGAGATCGGTAACCGAGCATCCGCCCATCGCGGAAGGAGATTGCGGTGAATGCCATTTACCCCATAGCTCTGATTATCAATTCATGCTGAAGGATGATTCGCAAAGGAATTTGTGTGGAGATTGTCATGACTGGCGAGGTCATACCACCCATCCCATCGGTGATGAATTTGCTGATCCGCGCAATAAAAATCGCAGCGTCGAATGCACGAGCTGCCATCGAACCCATGGAACCGAGAACACCCATTTCCTTCATTTCTCGACTGCCAATGAGTTATGTATTCAATGTCATGCCACTTTTCGGAGGTAATAATATAATGCGGATATCAGCCCTGTTCATAGTATTGTCCTATGCAATTTCCGCCGGGCCGGCTGCCTTTGCCGCGGATTCCTTACAAATAAATTTCGCCCAGTCCGTCTATGACGGGGTTGAGGGTACCGGTCTGAAACATCCGGAAGGAGTGGGTTGCACCGATGATTATTTTGTCGTTGCCGATACAGGAAACAACCGGCTGGTAAAATATACCTTCAGTGACGGGGTCGCGAAACCGGCGGCTCCCGAAATGCCCGTTAATTCTCCGATTATAGTGCAGATAAACTCCAAAGGGGTAATCTACGCCCTTGACGGAGACAGGCGAATCGTGATCATCAACGCCGATGGTTCGGACCAGGGATATCTTGCTCCGAAAGGTTCTCCGGTTTCCCGGAAAATGATACCGAGAAGCTTCAAGATCGATCGGAATGACACAATCCACATACTTGATATCTCAGAGGGAGTCGTGCTTATTCTCGATGCCGAAGGCAGTTACCTCAGGCATATTCCGGTGCCGGAGGAGGCGGGGTTCTTTTCCGACCTCGCCGTTGACCGGCAGGGCAACGTCTTTCTGGTGGACAGTACCGAAGTTGCCTTGTATGCCGCCGCACCTGGTGAAGACCGGTTCACGGCGCTGGCCTCGGAACTCGGCGAGTACGCGAATTTTCCGACCAATATAGCTGTAGACGGAAGGGGCACTATTTACCTGATCGATAAGCATGGGGGCAGTCTCGTCCTTTTGAATCAGGACGGATCTTTCCTGGGACATAGATTCGGATACGGCTGGAAAAATGCCCAATTCTATTATCCAGGCCAGTTGTGTATCAACCCCGGCGGTGATTTATTTATCGCAGACCGCGGAAACAGCCGCGTCCAGATATTTACTTCTGCCCAATAGGGCTCCCCTTTGGGTGAGTTCGCAATACTGATTTGGATTTGCCGCGTCATCGCGAGGAGCAAAGCGACGAAGCAATCCGGTATTTTTAACTGGTTTTATGTTGCCGGATTGCTTCGCTATGCTCGCCATGACCAATGAATTAAATAACAAGATTTCTCACATCGTTCGAAATGAAGCTTTTTTGTCCTTTTTGCGCCGCCATCAAATTGCTGCGTCCGAGTAAAGTTGTCAAAAATTTAATGGAGCCTGCTTCGACTCGGACGTTCAACAAATAAGTTGTTCCGCTCAACCCGATTCGTCGCGGTAAACCCACACCCTGCCACCACCAATTCCTGTAAATAAGTATCCTTTTCCTGTCCGGCATTGCCGGGTTTGCGTCAAATTTAAGATCCGGGGTTTTGGGCACTTCTGACTCGGGCAGCTTCCCCGGGATCGATTTCCGGCAACTGCCGTTTTCTTCGTAAATTCCGATCTGTTATAAGACTTCTGTCCGCAGAGCCAGCGATTACCCTATCGACAGCCAGGCCTGTTCGCCTGGACTCGAAAACATAGCCCGGGCTGGATTGTCAATTTGCGTTGGACTTTAAGTAGTGCCGGCTCGGTCGGAAACCTATGTTAGTTTTAAGGTTATTTCTTCTACTCATCCACTCATCCTTCCGTTGGACCATTTGCGATTAGACACTCACGTCTTCGGTCGGGAATCCTGCACTTGCTGATTGATCCAAGCAGTCCCACTTGACAACGGCCTCTTCCTTATGGTGCAAGAATCCGCCCAACTGGTTCCAGGGGTATCCGATGCAAAGGCGAGAGCTCCAGACCGACAAGCTGTCCTGTTATCTTTTAACGCTCTAATTCTCCTTGATTCATTTATCGGGATTATCTGCTATTCCTAAAAAAGTTTGATGCGCTAATCTCTTTATGGCCATTTGACCAGATCTCCAAGCTGGATCGTTAATGGGCCGGAAACAGTTACCCGGCTTGGCAGGGGCAATCCTGATTCCCTGAGGTTCGTTCGGGTCCGCAACCTCGCGATTAAATCTTCATTGTCGTGAACCCATCGTTTATCCTTCCATCCGCTGATCTGATCCTGATAAGGGCAAACGAGCCGCACAGCATGATGAGAGATCATCGACCACGCTTGGATTGACCATGGCCGGTAGGACGAAGGCCCGATTTCCCGGGTAGAGCTTCCCCCTTTGCTTTTGGTGGAGCTTGATTGTTGCTTTGTCTTTGGGAAATACGATATGTTCAGTTGGGTCCAGGATGGGAAAGCCCGCTGGGGATGGCACGGAGAAGGAAAGAAATTATCAAACGGTTTGGTGCCGGGCTGATCCCCTATAAATAAGGCCGGCGGGGCTGAAGCCCCGCCGGCCTAATACTACAGGTCGTGCTTTTCAGACTGCGTGCGATGTTCTGCTACGTGGATCAGTCTTGGACATGACACTTGTTACACAGCGAACGCTGGCTGGCGCCGTACTTGGTCTCGACATCGATAACCGCGCCGTCGCCATAGTAGGGAGCGGCTCCGCCAGCTATATCAACATCAGGTGAATGCAACACTGCCGAATGAGCGAGGAACTCGGTATCGAAGTCCCATCTTCCCATATTGTTGAAAGCGGAAGCATGGGCGCGATGACAGCTCAGGCACATAACCTGGGCGGTGGCACCGGGACCGTTGGTGTCATTCGCGGTAGCCGCAATCAGGTCGGCGCTGGTTCCCCCGGTCTCAAAGGGTACCAGCGCATCGTATGCGGTAGCGGAAGTGCCGGTAAAATTACCGGTTGCAACGTAGGAGTTGTAGTTGGCATCGTAACCGTCCTTGCTCAGCAGAACGGAGGTCGGATGCTTGCCGGTGGCAGCGTCGGGGGCAGTGTTCAAGTACTCGTCATGGCAGTTGGCGCACCACTCGGACATACCTGAAGCGTACCGGGTATTGACACCGTATGAAGTTGAATAGCTGTTTTTAGAGATGGCAATGGGGGCGCCGTTCGAGAAGGCAAACCCGTCATTAATGTTATGACCAGCCTCGTACGCACTGTCGCCGAGGAGACGGAAGTTACCCACAACGCCGCCGTTTAGCGCCGGGGCACCATAGGAACCGGAAACATCGACCGGCGCTCCACCGCCAGCGGTACCGTCGTTAACCTGGCCATGGGCGTCATGACAGCTGGTGCAGCCGAGCAAGGCCGGGTCATAGGACAGGGAGCTGCCCGGAGTTGTCAGATTGGTGCCGTCTTGCGTCCAACCGAAGTCGACGGCGACAACGTTGTGACCGAAATTGTCGGGGTCGGCGGTATAGGTGGTGCCGCGGACATCGTAATCGTAGGCCTGGGACAACCAGCCGAAGTCACCGCCGGTATTGAGGTTGGAGCCGTTGGTGCTGGCGATGTGGTAACCGCCCGAGCCGTTATGGCAGTTCAGACAGGTTGAGCTGGCATCGGTGCCTTTCATCAGCGCTTCGTTCGCAGTAGCTGCCGTGCTGATTGTATTACCCAATGCATCGACCGAGCCTTGGCCAATCGGGTTTTCCGGAGAGTTGTGCATGGAGTGACAACCGTCACAATGGGCGACACCGCCGCCATGGAAAGCCATCGCGGAAGCGGCGGTAAGAGTGAACATTCCTACTGCTGCGGTTAAGACTAAATGTTTCGTTTTCATTAATTTACCCCAAGTAAGTTAATTTTTTTCCACTTATCCCTAAATAAGCTGTTTGATTCCCATCTGGTGATGGGTTGCCCAATTCCCTTGGGACTTTCTATTCCGAAGTGCTTACACCGAAGCGTCTACTCCGAAATCTTTACTCCGTAATTTTTTGGTGGTGCACCTCCTTTAAAATTTGATTTCTTTCTCAATAATTTGGGTTTGATATCGCAGTTATCACCACTCAGTTCCGATTGATCAGATTTGGCGCTGCTCGAATCGGTCGAGTAAGTGACCAGAGTTATTCGTATAAAGTGCAAGGTCTATGCCATAGGGGCTACAATTGTGGATTATTGCGTTTAATCAGGATGTTGCGCGAAGGGATGACTACGGGTTGTGATTTATTTGAAAGGCGATTTGGGGATTTGACCAGATTGACTTGGGGATTTGACCAAGTTGAGACGGGCGCCTCACTTGCATGCGATGAAGGGAGTAATAGAGAATGATTTTGGATTAGAAATTACCTCTTTGCTACGAATTGGAGAGGAGTACTGTGACTGTATTGATAAACAGTTGACAGGCGATAAGCCGGAAAGAGTAAAATCGCGCAGTTTGCCATTTCAACAGCAAATTATTCGAACTCAAACAGCAAGAAAGGGCGAGGCGATTGATTTAGTGGGCAAAATGCTCTGGCTGGAAGCTGAATCCGGGACGGCTATTGGCGGCAGTCGGTATGCCTGGTCAAACCGTGTGATTGGAGTGGAAAACCATCGCTGTCAGGGTGTTTTGATGACGGATTCACGATTTAGAGGGGGGAAGAAAAGAGGGAGCGAGGCGGCGGAGCAGTCCCGCTTATCAGGCGAGGCCTTAAGGGAACTTCGTATAACTGAGTCCTTAGTTGATCTTATATTTCTTTACCTGATAGCGAAGGGTGTCGTAGGTCATTCGCAAGAGCTTGGCCGCCTTGGTCTGGTTGTTGTCCGCCATGGCCATAGCCTGTTTGATTAGATCCTTTTCCACTTCCTCAAGTGCTAATCCCGTGGGGGGGAGCACTACATAATGGGTGCCGCGTTTTTCTTTAAAAGGCCCGCGCACATCCATGTTCTCAAGGACAACGCGGCGCTCAAGGACATTGCGAAGTTCCCTGACATTACCGGGCCAGTCATAGGAGCATAAATCCCGCTCCTCGTCCGCGGTGAGGCCTTTGACATCTTTTTTGAAGTATTTCGAGGCGAAAAGATTGAAAAAATGACTGACTAACAGAGGGATATCCTCCTGCCTCTCGCGAAGCGGGGGGATTTCCAGATGAAAAGTGCTCAGGCGGAAAAACAGGTCGCCCCGGAATTCTTTTTCATCAACGGCCGTAAGGAGATCTTTGTTGGTGGTGGCGATGACGGTCACATCAAGGGGTATGTCGACCTTGCCGCCCAGTCTTCGCACCACCCGTTCTTCGAGGACGCGCAACAGTTTGCTCTGGAGGTCAAGGCGCATGTCGCCGATCTCGTCAAGCAGGATAGTCCCTCCGTTGGCCAACTCAAACATGCCCTTTTTGTCCGCCTTGGCATCGGTGAAGGAATACTTGGCATGTCCGAATAACTCACTCTCGATCAGATTGTCCGGCAGAGCCGTGCAGTTGACCGTGATGAAGGGGATATATTCGGTTTCGCCGGGATCGCCCGCGTGCAGCATATTATGGATGTAGCGGGCCAGCACCTCTTTGCCGGTGCCGGATTCTCCGGTAAGGAGGACGGTGTTTGCACGCACCTCGGCCAGCTTGCCGGCTTTGTCCAGAATATCCCGGATGGCCGGGGAGTTGCCCACCATATCCTTTTGTGCTTTGGCTTCTTCTGTTTTCCGGAGGTATTCAACCTCTTCGCGAAGCTTTGCTTTTTTCAGAATCCCGTTGATGACAATTTTCACTTCCTCAATATTGAAAGGCTTGGTGAGATAGTCGGCTGCCCCGATTTTCATCGCCTTGATTGCCGATTCAGCGGTATCGTCAGCGGTCAGCATGATTACCGGAGTATCATGTTTTTCTTTTTTGAGCTCTTCCAGGATGTCGAGGCCGTTCAAATCATCATCTAGATGGATGTCGAGCAGCAGCAGGTCGGGCTGCCATTCGGCAATTTTGGGGACAATGCCCTGGGCGCTGCTGTGGACCTGGGTCTCGTAACCTTCTTTCTTCAGTGCCCTTGAAAGCATGGAGATTATGAGCAGATCGTCGTCAACAAGAAAAATTCTTCCCTTATGCTTCATTGCTCAATAACCTCGGTCTTGGCGTGATGTATCGGTAGAGTAATGATAAAGGTTATTCCAGGTCCGGCGGGGTTGTTTGCCACCGTTATATTTCCGCCGGTATGCTGCTCGACCAGGCGTTTGCAGATAGCCAGGCCCAGACCGGTACCATGGGACTTGGTGGTAAAAAAAGGTTTGAATATTTTCTCGAGGGACTGGCTGTCTATTCCCTTGCCGTCATCGGAAACGGCGATCTGGATCGTCTCCTCGGAGACTTTCCTGGTCTGTACGGTTATGGTGCCCTGGTGGGAAATTGCATCCCCGGCATTGAGAAAAAGATTGAGGAGGATCTGCTGCAACTGGCTGGGATCGGCAATTATTTCAGGTACCTTTGGATCATAGTCCCTGATAAATTCAATTTGTTTATGCGCGCCTGCCGGCGTGGCTCTGAGGGAGTATTGGGCCGATTTGATTGTCGTCTCCAGAACCTGATAAACATCAAAGGACACGGACTCAGGCTTGGGAGGCCGGGCATAGTTGAGCAGGCTTTTAAGCAGGGCATTGATTCTATCGATTTCGTTTACGATCTGGAGAAAAATTGCTTTATCTTCCTGGTTAAGGTCCAGATCCTGACTCAGCACTTCAACGGAGACCTTGACGCCGGCCAGGGGGTTTTTTATTTCATGGGCCATGCCGGCCGCCATCTCGCCCACCGCGGCCAGCCGTTCGGCTTCCTGTAGTTTGTTATATTGGTCATGCAGGGAGACAGTCATGTTGTTAAAAGAAGAGGCCAGTTCGCCGAATTCATCTTTCAGCGGTTCCGTTATAAGAAATTGTTTTTCGCCCAATTGAATCTTCCGGGTGGCCTCGGTCAGCACCGACAGGGAGTGGGAAAAGCCTTTCATGAAAAAGAACGCGGTAATGAGGAGCAGGAGGGGGCCGATCGTTATCAGAAATATGTGTATGTTTTTAGTATTGGAGATGCTGGTTTTGGCAATGGAAGCTTCTTCCGTGGCCGTCTGGCTGGAGGCGGCAATGATATGGGCAACCTGATCCGTTAAATCGGAGCCCCGCGCGTAGGTGTTGTTGAGTTCCTGCAACTGGCGCTCCGGATCGGCCTTGAGGGTGTACACCCTGCTCAAGCCGCCCAGATATTGGGTGATGTCAACACGGAGGGCTTCGACGCGGTCTTTCATCGCCGCGGTATGATGACAGCTTGAGCAGGCATGAAACTCTCGCTGCATATCGCGTACATGCTGCAAAAGCACGTCCGTTTTTACGGTATGGGGGCTGTTCTTGAGGAGCAGATCCGTCTGAATCACTTCAATTTTGTTTAAAAAAATCTTTTTCTCAAAATCCATCTGCTGAAGGGTGATAATGTTCTGCAGAGTGTTTATGATCTGGTTAAATGTGTTGGTTAGATAGAACCCGCCTGCTGAAAAGAAAATTATGATAAACAGAAGCCCTAAAACAATTTTATTCTTCATAGAAATTTGCTTACTGCTTTTGGATTAATCTGTTGCAAGATTGTTTGAGGCCCCGTAATTAGAAAGATTCAGCCCCGTATCCTTGCTGTATTCAAAAACGGGGGCATAATCTTCCGCGGATGTTTCAATAAATTTAACCGCCCCTAATTTATGCAGGGCTTGAAGTCCTGCCTTATTTAAGTGCATGGTCAGCAGGGCTTCCCGCAGTTTAGCTTTTAATGCGTCATCGGTTCCGCGGCTGACCAGCAGGGCATTTTCCGGAAACGGGGAAGAAATTGCCAATATCCTCAACTTATCCACTATTCTGTCATCGGACTCCGCAAGCCGGTAGAAAATGGTGTCTTTTGCAGCTCCTATGTCAGCCCTGTTATTGATTACATCCAGGATGGCGTCCTCATGCGTACCGCTAAAAAATAAGTCGCCGAACCAGGAGGAAGGGTCGTCAATATCGTTTTCCTTAAAGTAGCGCAAGGGGAAAAGCCAACCGGCAGAGGTGGCCTTGTCGGGAAATACAAAAGTTTTGTCCTTCATGTCCCTTGCCGTCGAAATGCCACTATCTCTTCCGGTAAAGATCAGGCCGCGGTAGGTTGAGATTCCATCAGCATTTTGCGGCCTGGCCAGGGGCTCGGCTCCCATTGTTTCCATGACCGCCGCTCCGGTAAAACTGCCCAGAAAAAAACCGTCCAATTCCTGGGTCTGGATGTCCTCGATGATGTTTCCATAGGTGGTCAGCATATGCAATTCAATATCCAAATCAAGTTCCATGGACAGATAGCGGGCAAGGGGGTCATATCTCTCTGTCTGCCGAAATATATTCTGTTCAGGGACAATCCCGATAAGAAATTCTCGATTGATATCTGAATCGGAAGGCTCAGACCCGTTGTTTTGTTGCTCCCGGCAGCCGGACATAACCAGGCAAAAAATGGACGCCGCGATGAGGATTCGAACAAGTTTAGAAAGATATCCGCACATCCAGTACTTTAACACATATTTTTCGAAACAGCTATTTAACAAGATGTCACTAGTGTCCTGATATTTATTGGGTGTCTGGTTTTTTAAAACTTGAATTTCAGGCGCCAGCCGGGGGATATGAATATGTACACCGGCAAAAAGATTTCTTTCATATATTCGACCTATCCGCCAATGGATGCATTTCGCCCATGTATCCAGCGCTACCGAGGAATTCACAAGGTAAAAAGTTTTCCTGCCTCGACCAACATCTCCTACATGGCTTTCATATGGCAAAAGTTTACGCGATATCGAGGCATGCTTCGTCCCAACATTATAATATATATCGCATGGGCCTTCGGGGCAATGTCGCCCGTAATCAATCAGCCAATGCCAACAAGGTGCGAGATTGCGCATTTGCCTGGACTTTGCTCCGCTATTAATCTGCGAAGCTCGATAACTATATATATTGTTGAAGGATTTGGAGGAGAACTCGGACCAAATAGGCCCCGATATTATCGGGCAATTCACTTCCGGCAAGACAACTTTCCCGTTCTCCAGGATTTTCCTCCCGGAGAGGACAAAGCGGCGCGGAATAAATTTCAGGTAATCACGCTGATTTTACCGTTTCTTTCCAGGTATGCTGCTTTGACCGGCTCGAATGATTCAACCCTTCCCTGGGACCTGAGTGCTTCCAGGAGGTCATGTTCGGTAATATCGGCCTTGGCCAGACCGTCGTAGAGAATACGGCCGTTCTCGACTAACTTGATTTCCCTGCCTTTGATTAAGTGTCCGAACCAGGGGGCATGCATGGCCAGTTTGGCCAGCAGCAGATTGCACCAGGACCAAGGTCGCCGCGGCTGCCAGGGTCGGGAAAAATCGGGCATTCCCGGTCAGCGCCCGACTGAGGATGGAACCGAGGATGACCGCCAGGACGATATCCAGGCTCCCGTGTTTCCCGTATATCCGGGTGGCTCCGACCCGGGCGAGAAAAAGGGCGGCCATGAAGATCAGGAAAGCCCTGATGCACATCTGCCACCATAAAATGGTATCGGCATTATTGCCTATCAGATCCTGTAAATTAAACGGCATCGGCGATTCCCTTTAGCATTTGGGTATGCTGAATGCAGGGATCGGGCCAAAGAGCATCGGCATGAATGTGGTATATTTCTTGCAATTTTCAAATTGAACTGCGTAGGAAGACTTTGTTGCGTAAGGCTATAGTTCGGTCAGCTAATAATAGAAAGGAGGGTTTTCCATGAAAAGCGGCACTTTTTGGGGAGGGATACTGGTTGGTTTGATTCTCGCCGGGGCATTCTTTTTCATCTCGCCTTATCTGGGGATTTTCAATATGGCTGCCTCCGGGGAAAAGAATATCCTCGACTGGTGGGGCGGGGTCAACCTCCATAGCGCTGTCGAGTTAAGGGCCCCGGAAAGTGAAATACCCGCTAAAGCCGATCCCGAAAAAGGATTTAAAATTTACAAGTCCAGATGCCTGCATTGTCATGGCGCACCGGATGAAGAGCGGGAAAAATGGGCCAATCACATGCTGCCCAAACCGCCTGAACTCTGGAAAAAGGAAACCAGGGAACACATGCCTGACGGGCAGTTCTTCTATATCATCGGCAACGGCATCCGGATGAGCGGCATGCCTGCCTTCGAACCGGTGATCGGGGAAGAGGATGTCTGGAACATGGTCGCCTTTATCAGAAATTTCGAGAAATTTTCCGGGGCCCAAAAAGCGGATCGTTAAAGTCTATCGAAAAGAAGAACGGAATGGATGGTCAGGGCCGGGAGAACCGGCCCGCCGATCATTATCGTCGATCTTCGGATTGGCAACAAACAGCACATATGGATCATGAACGTGGTCTGGCGGGTTCATCACCGGGTTGTCCGGTCAACCGTGGCTGATCAAACGCGGTATCAAAGAGAACATCTAGGGCGGATCAATGCCATATATCGAATTCATCATAAACGGCCTGCTCGCCACCCTGGTGATGACCCTCGTCATGTACGCGGCGATGACGGCGGGGCTGCCCCTCGATCTGACCCGGATACTGGGGCTGGTTTTCGTCGGGCCGGAGCGGAAAACCCTTCTTTATACGATCGGCTTCGTCCTCCAGTTCGTCAATGGCGCGGTCTTCGGCATCGTCTACGGGCTGCTCTACGTCTTTCTGGGGATCTCGAGCGGGATTATCTGGTGGGGGATCGCATTTGGCTTTCTGCACGGTCTTCTGGCCGGGACCGGTTTGGGAATCGTCTCCGGAATTCATCCCAGGCTCGGTAGCGGTGAACAAGGGATATTGGCGCCCGGATTTTTCGGCGGCCGGCTCAGCAGATGGAATCCCCCGGTCCTGATCATTCTCCATATGATCTACGGCGGCGTGTTTGGGAGCCTCCTCAGATAAAAACCGGATTCACCCGGGGAAAGTTCTTACCGGGAGTCCTTTTTCTGCTTTTTTCCCGTGGACGCATCCAACTTGGCCTGTACCTTGACGGCTGGTCCGCAAAGGATCTCGCCCTCGGGGGTGAATCGGGAGCCATGACAGGGGCAGTCCCAGCTTTTTTCGGCCTTATTCCAGGAGACATAGCAGCCCAGGTGAGTGCAGACCGGGGAAATTGCCTGCCGCTCTTCTTCACTTTTCCGGTAGATAGCGGTCGGGCGCCCGTCCCGTTTGGTGATGGCCGCTTCGCCGGGATTGGGAAGGGATGTTTGGCCGGTGTACGCCTTTAACCGGTCTATAATGAAATGGCGGCCCACGTGCATATTGGAATGGATGAAATTCCCCGGCGCCTTAAGGCAGCTTAGTCGATAGGGGGTGAAGGCTTTCCGCCAGTGGTTTTCTTTCCCCAGGATCATATCGCGAAAAGTCATGGCGGCGAAAGTGCCGCGGGTCAGCCCCCACTTCCCGAAACCGGTGGCGACCATTATCCTTTTGGTGAACGGGTGCAGGTAGCCGATATAGGGCAGACCGTCGGCGGGCAGGAAATCCTGGGAGGACCAGGAAAATTCTATCTTTTTGACGGTGAAATGGTTCCTGGCCCAGTTTTCCAGAACCTGATAGCGGTTTTGAGGATCGGGATCGTGGCCGATATGATGGCTTTCGCCGCCGATCAGCAATATGTCCTCTCCGGCGGGAGACAAGGAGCGGACCGGATCTTCGGCGCTGATATACATCCCGGCCGGCAGGGAACCTTTATCCTGCAAGGAAACCGCCAGCAGATAGGAGCGCCAGGGGTAGTTTTTGATGAAAAGCAGGCCCCGGTCGAGGATGGGGAGCAGGGTGGCGATGATCACATGCTTCGCTTCGATCTCGCCTCTATCGGTCCGCACCCCTTCGGATGTAGTGCCGATCACCCGGCTTTGTTCGAAGATCCTGCCGCCGTTAGCGGTAAATTTTTCGGCCAGCCCGTTCAGGTAGCGGCCGGGGTGGAAACGGGCCTGGTTATCCAGTTTAATGGCGGCCTCAACCGGGAAGGGCAGTTCGGTTTCCCCGACCAGTTCGACCGGCAGCCCAATTTTGCCGGCGATCCGGGCTTCCTTTTCCAGGGTGTCGACCAAATCGGTCCGGGTCGTATAGGTATAGGCCGGCAGACGCCGGAAGTCGCAGTCGATTTCATATTTGCCGACCAAAGTTTCAACCTGATCGATGGCCCGGCTGTTCGCCTCGGCGAAAAGGGCGGCGGTTTTTTCGTCGAAGGTTTTGGCGATATCGGCGTAAATCAACCGGTGGAGGGCGGTCAGCTTACCGGTAGTGTAGCCGGTGGTGCCGGAGCAGATCCGGTCCGCTTCGACCAGCGCCACCGACAAACCCGCTTCCCGCAGCAGAATGGCGCTGGTCAGCCCAGTAATTCCCCCGCCCACCACCACCGCGTCCGCCTTGATTTTTTCAGTCAAAGGAGGATAGGTCGGTCCGCTAACCTCCCGCCATATGGATTTTCTGGTTTCACTCATAATTCCGCCTCCCTGATGAGATATCTGACGGTTTCGTTTTACGGGAATTCGGCGAAACCGGATCCTGTTTTCATCCTGCTGGTGAAAAAGATGCAGAAAACGGGCCAGTAAAACCGGTTCCAAGGGAATCCCGGAATTTTTCTGAACCTCGCTGCCCCGAAACAGCTCTGGGTGATGTCCTTTCGACCGCCCCGACCTGTTATTACTATGCCGCAACCGTGTCGTTTCAGATGATACTGGGCAAGGATTTGGCTCATAACGCTCGCCATACCGAGAACGGAAACAGCCTTGGCGCGCGGCATCGGCTTGACCAATCAGGTTTACACTCAATATCTCAATCGCAAGTTGGGCCAGTCCGGCCGCATCTGGCAAAACCGTTTTTTCGTGCGTTGTGGAAAACGAGCAATATCTGTGGGCGGTGGCGCGTTATATCGAGCGCAATCCGCTGAAGGTGGGTTGGCAGAATGCGTGGAAGATTATCCTTGGTCCAGTGCCAAAAGTGCACCTGAAAGGGGACGAGGATCCAGTGATGGGGGCGTTGTCCGCCTGGCTTGATCCTTCGGAGAGAACCGCCTATGCCGAATTTCTTTTGGCGGAGGATGTGGAGATCGATGAGGAAATCCGCAAAGCAACCCGCACCGGGCGGCCATTCGGCTCTGAGGGCTTTATCAATATG
>JAGXFP010000049.1 GCA_024637225.1 Desulfobacterales bacterium | reverse complement strand
TTGCCTCCGTCAGGGCGGCCAAAGCAACCTTGGCCTTAAATTTTGCGCTGTGACTTGTTCGGTTTTGCGACATGAACCTTCTCCTTATTTGAGTTCGGTTCATTGCTTACACTCCTGTCTCAAAAACCGCTACCACTTCACAACCAGCAAAGAAAACAGGTATCCGATTACGGGATAAGCCTGCCGGGATTGGCAAAACTCGCCTCCCTAAGCGATTATTCGTTTGCCGGAGATGCCAAGGCTTTGGCAAATGACTTCTGCGGTCCTAACGCCGACGTAACTGCTGGAGTGAGAAGAAAGAATCAACGAGTTCTATGCCGAAAGTAATCTCCCGGTAGGTCAGTTCGGTATATTCATCCGGCTTATCGGCGGGAACCACCCGGAGGACGGCGGGAAGCAGTCGTCCGCCCATCTCCTTGATATCACTGAAAGTCGTGGTCCGGGCCAGAGCCAGATCCTCATCATAATAATGCGCGGTAACCGGCAAAAGGTTGTCCGCCAGAACTACCATAACAATCTTTCCCCAAACCACCGGTGCCTCGGGTTTGGGGTCAAGAGCAAACTCTAAGATCTCCTTTCCCGCCCTTTTTCCCTCGAAAACAATGGCGGGCAGATAATCCTCGGCAAGTTGCGATTCCTTGACCAGATCGTCATTAGTGAAATGACTGCCCATCCAGGAACCC
Organism: Desulfobacterales bacterium; assembly: GCA_024637225.1. GTDB lineage: Bacteria > Desulfobacterota > Desulfobulbia > Desulfobulbales > JAGXFP01 > JAGXFP01. The sequence goes on along the minus strand of JAGXFP010000049.1, from coordinate 15,362 downwards.
ATCATCATGCCGGCGGTAAGACGAATCGTTCTATCGGTCTTGGGCAGATAAGTATAAATGGCATTACCCGATTTCAGGGTAGCCGTCCCCTTTTCCTTGCGGGGAGACAGGATTCTGACCAGGGACTTCTCCTCGCCGAGGGTCCAGCTTTCCATGAGGACCTCCCGGCTGTAATTGGCGGTAACCACCTTCATCTCTACAATACTCCGGGAAGAATCAGCCCGCCACAGATCATCGATTTTTGCCATGATCTGCCGCGCCCTGACCTCGCTTGCTGCCCCTTCCGCATATCCGGAAGAAACAGGGACCATTGTCAAGAGTATGAATAATATCAACTGAATGCTGCTGACCGGAAAAGTCATGGCATCTCCATTTTTATCTTAAGCTGAATCGGTTATCGGATGTCCTGTGAGATCCTAATGCAATTTCTTGGACTAGCGAGATCACGAAAACCACAAGCTGATTAGGTCAGACTGGCCAATAGTCGTGACAAATTATAGCCGAGCTGAATAGAACCTGCAAAGATCCAATCCCGATTTACAGTTTCCTGAATCCGTGACGGCTTCCTGGTGAATTTCACTTTATACCGGGCACAAGTTTCGTACGAGCTAACAAGCTGTTCAACTCAGCCTTATCAGTTTGTAATTGCATTAGATAATTCGTTTTACCAGAATTACCATGGTTTAACTCCGCCGCCCTGCGGGGCGCTCGAAAACGGTGCATCTGCGCCGCAGTGCCGTGTTGGCAACTCATTGATATACCGCTCGTATTATCATGCCGTCTTGCATCTGCACAGTTTTCGAATGCTCACGGATCCAGGAGTTTGGTAAAAAAAAGGCCCCGCCAGAAGCGGGGCCCGATAATAACAACAAAGCTGACAGAAGAGACTTTTTAGAAATCCGGTTCGTCGTGACAGAGATCGCAGTCCTGGGAGATGACCTTGCCGCTGTTGTTCTCATGTTCCCAGTTATGGCAACGGAAACAGCCGTAGCTGGGATCGGCGTAAAGATAGCCGCCGTATTCCTCGGATTTATGCCCCAGATGACCCAGATAGGTACCCCAGGTCACATTCATGTTCGGCCAGACATTAACCAGATAACTGTCAACCAGATAGAGACCGGCCTTCTCGATATCGTCGCGATACTTCTCGATATCCTCGCCGTTTCTCTGGTATTGGAGCTCCCGCAAGGCGGGTCCGATCTCATTGACGGCCACTTCACGGCTGAGGTAGTCGGCGGCAAGCGCTGTCAGTGAATCTTCCCGGATACCTGGAATTTCACCGTTGATCTCATTGCTCAGGAGACCGAAGTCGACGACCTGTGTGGGCAGATCGTAAATATGGGTGGGGCGGTTATGACAATCGATACAATCCATGGTGCGCCATTCGCCTTCAACACCTTCCGCAACGGCAATATCGCCCTGCACGAACTCGTCATGGGTGCCGTCTGGACGGGTAACCCGGACCTTGGCTATCTCGGTGCGTTTCTCGTCAACCGCCAGATACTCAACCTTGACGTCCTCGGAAACATGCCAGTGAATGCCTTCGAATTCACTGGTTACCGGATTGCGACCACCGATATGCAGGGCAATCTCGTTGACTTCAGGCTCAATCTGATTGTCATTTGAGAAATGGGTGAAAGTCTTGAGTTTTTTGCCATGAAATTTATCGGGCCAGTGGCAATGTTCGCAGGTATCGCGGGCCGGGCGGAGATGCTCGACCGGGGCCGGAATCGGTCTGCTGTAACTCTCGGTCAAAACCGCAACCACCTGGCGCAACCCGGAAATCTTGGCCTTGACAAACCATTGGGCGCCGGGACCGATATGACACTCAACGCAGGCGATCTTGGAATGGGACGAACGTTGATAAGCGGTATACTCGGGGGCCATAACTTCATGGCAGACCATTCCGCAGAAATAAGGGGAATCGGTAAAATGATAACCTTCGTAACCAATGACCCCGAGGACCGAAACATTGATTACGGTCAAGGCAATAAAGCCGATCAGGAACTTACGATGCTTGGGATCGCTCAGGTTGATATGCAGGTGCTCACGGGAAATCCCGAATTTATGCCACTGACGCCGCCGCAGAAAGCCCGCGAGCGGGATCATCAACAAACCGGTGACCATGGCGCCCGGCAGTACCAGATAGGTGAAGACATTGGCATAAGGATTGGAGATCAGACCAAGAAGATCGAAGATCAGACCTACTACCATCAAGGTGACGCTGATCGTGGTAAGCGCCACACCCAACAAGCCGAGAGGAGATCTCCACATCCCTCGAATTATAAAGCTCCACGGGTTACGCTCACTTCGGTCGCTACTCGGAACATTCGCTTCATTTTCATTCTCACTCATTGCAACTTCTCCCCTATTCCGTAAAAGTTAATCAAAAAAAAGAACAAAGCGGTAACACCCTACCGCCCAAAAAAAAACCAATTATAATTTTCGGCCCCCATGCGAGTTTATCAACTTTGACCAGTCGCAAAAAAGTCATGGCAGGGGATGGCTAAGCATGAGACATAACCCCTTGCGTGGTGAATCGTCAGAACCAAGATTAATGATTTTGATAAATCGCGCGCAATTTTCGAGGAATCAAGCGTACTTCAGTACAATTTACAACAATGCAGAAGTTGACGACTTTTGTGACGCCATTAACTTTGAATGCTGGCGACGCCATCACAACCCGAAACCGTTAATCGACTTTCAGCCTTGGCCATCGCCTTGACAAAAACCTCGCAACCTTCGCACTGACTGGGCTCCCTGGCGCAGTACAACTTAGCCTGTTGCCAGCACGGTGTAGATTTGTCAACAAAGGCCGTACAGTTTTGACGAACATCTTCCGGACAGTTCTTGATCTGCCAGCACGGGGTCAGTTCCAAAAGTTTCTTGATCCCGGGAATACTGATTCCTTCCTCGTGAATAAACTTGCGCAAACAGCGGACCCACTCGATATCGTCATTTGAAAAAAACCGTTTATTGCCCTGCCGAGCCGGTTTCAACAACTGTTCTTCCTCATAAATTCTCAAGGTGCGGGGATGCACGTCCAAAAGCTTTGCCGCCACACTTATGGGGAAAATAGCTTTTTTATTATCAAGCGACATTCCTATCTACCTCTCTTGCTGGTTATCAGGCAACCAACAACCCTTGGTCAACCGAAATCGGGGTCGTTAATATAGCATGATAAATCTTTTTTTAAACAAAAAATTAAAACGATAAAATGATCACACAAACTACGAGCCAAAGCGGATACACCCAGCTGAATTAGTCAGGTCTGCAAACCGGCTCCCCGTAGCGAGCCAGGCCGTCGGAAACCCAAAAGCCCTTAACGAGCACATTCACCTCTCCGTGCTGGTTCAGTCCCGTGACGATCTGCCAGTCCTTTATTCCATCGGCCCATGACAGCCGACCCGGTCATGGCCACCAAACCGAACGACAGGACACTAAACACCAGGGGAATTCCGCCTGTTATAAAAAGGTCGGCCAGGAAAACCTTCAGTCCGCCGACTATAGCCAGAAAGCCGGCAATCCAAGCCAATTCCGGATCCCGGCGCCGGCCGGAGAAGATCAACAGGACAATGGCACCGATGTTGATGATGATCGACCGCCCGCATTTCATAATATCGACAGGATCGGCCGAAACCATGGGAGCGGCCAAATCGATAATCATGCTGAACAGCAGGTACAGACCGGCCAGACCGACCAGCAAAAGCAGCAAGGCGGAACGGTCGTGCTCATCGAGATCGACGAAGAAAGATCGGGGCGGCGGTGGATTGCGGCGAGACCATTGATACTGCATCAAGCCGAAAAGAGCCAGAGAAGCTGCGGCAGTCAACGAAGCCTGGGGCGACATGCTTTGACCCACTTGATAAATATCTAAAGCCAATCCGGTCAGCAGGGCAAAAACCGGATAAAGATAAGACAATATCCGGATAAAAGCACTTCCGCCACGCTCGGAAAGCCGCGCCAATCCGTAAGCGATCAGGGCCCAGATCGGAATCGCCCAGGCTACATTGCCGACCACCGTCGGCACCGCCACGGTCATCGCTAAAGCGCCGGCGACGAAGGCGCCGGCCATCCCGACGGCAGATCCCGGCTTCCTGGTCAGCAACCGCCAGCCCAAGGCGATATGGCCAAGGGCCAGGGTCAGGGTCAATAAGCCGAACAACCATGGTTGCTGCCAGTAATCCGTCACAACGACCCCGCCGCCAAAAAACAACAATACATTCAAGGAAGGAATAACCGAGTCATAAACGGTCGCTTTCGCCTCTTTGAAATATCTGCCGACGTAAAAGGCCAGGTAAAGTCCCACAAAAGAGATCAGGAAAGGCGCCAGCCAGTCAGGATAAACATGAGGCGGAACCGGCTCCCCCCTTTCCAGGGGCGCAAAAACCTTAAAACTCCAAAGAGCCATGAACAGCAGAGCCAGCAGGGTGACCGGCCATTTCAGCTTGCCGCTCACCGAACGCTCCGAAGCTGTAAAAGCCACGCCGTTGGCGAGCAAAATAAGCAGGCCGCTCCAGGGGAAAAAGAGCCGGGGAAAATCAAGCACCATCCCGGCGACGGCCACCCCGATCACACTGACCGTCAATAATCCAGCTTGCCGGTACCTGACCCCGACAAAGGCCGAGGTTGCCAGGGCAGTCAACAGAATTGCATAAGCGACATTTGTCGGAATCGTCCCGAAACGCTCGTGTCCTTCAATAACTATGGTGAAGAGCAGAAGAAAGCCGGAGATGGAAAAGACATTGGCCATCCGTCTGTCGTTCACATAAAAAAAGCAGCCGATACCGGCCAGGATACTGACATAAGCCAGCCCCAACAAGGAACCGGCCGCGGCATTGATATATCCGGAATCGCTGAAGGTTCTGAGCAGCAAGGCAAAGACCAGGATAAAACAGACTACGGCCATCTTTTGCAAAAACAGCCCTTTCCCGAGCCACTCGCCCAGTCCTTCGGGCGGCTCGAGGAATGCGGCCGTCTCCCCCATCTTCTCCGGTTCGCCAGCGCTTCCGGCAGGAGTTCCGGCAGGAGTTCCGGCAGGAGTTCCGACTTCGAGGCTGGAAACCTTATCGGTCAATTCGGCGACCCTTGTTTCAAGAAAAAGAATTCTTTCCGAAATCAGCGACAAATCTGTGATAATATCACTATTATTCGCGCCCATACGCAAACCTGTCTAATTTTTCCGGTACGCCAAATTGATCAGTTCAGCCGCTATGAGAATAAATATCTTCGCGGAATCCTTACCTGCCGCGTTGGCCGAATTGCGAAAAGAAAAAAATTCGGCAACTTTTAAATCCCCTGTTGCCCAGTATACCACATTGTGGTATGGATAGTAGCAATATGATAAAATCATGTCAATAACAAATCCGGATTGGAGACATGTTTGTGGTTAACTTTATCTTGGCAAGGTGAAGAGCATGAGCAGATTTAGACTGACGGATCAGCGGCATCAAAAACTTTCGAGTTGGATTGTTGTCAATTAAACCGGAAAGGAGACGTTTTTATGAAAAATCACGTATTGAGGCCGCTATGGATTGTGCTGGCGGTCATAATCCTGATTCTGACCGCCAGGCACTTCATGGTTCCCAACAACTTCGGGGTGCATGGCGAGGGCTTCACCTATAATTTTCACCGGTTGAGTAATGTAGAGGAGTGGCGAAACTTCAAGGTCAAATACCAGGGCCGCGAATACTGCCGGGATTGTCACGATGCTAACGTCGAAAGCTCAGCCGGTTCCAAGCACGGAGCGATTCAATGCGAAAATTGTCACGGACCGGCCATCGATCATCCCGATGATCCGGAAACTCTGGATATCGACACCGGCAGGGAATTATGTCTGCGCTGCCACGCCGCCCTGCCCTATCCGGACAACCCCCGTGCCCGCATAATCTCAATCGACGGGGACCTCCACAATCCCGATACGGATTGTATCGAATGTCACGATCCCCACAACCCGGACCTGGAGGAAGGTTAATGAGCTGCTCTCGAAGAAAACTGCTTAAATCCGCCATGACCGCCACCCTGGCCGCCTCCCTGCCCATTTCGGCTTTCAGGTTTCTCAGCCCGGCGGAATGCAGGGCCGCCACCGGCACGGAAGGAACCAGATGGGTCTTTCTGATCGACACCAACAAATGTGTCGGTTGCGGTTTCTGCGTCAAGGCCTGCAAGAAGGAAAACGAGATCCCCTACGACGCTCCCGTCACCAGAACATGGGTCGAACGCTACGTGGTTACCGAGGACCGCAAAACCCATATCGACTCGCCGATGGGCGGCCGCGACGGCTTCATCGATCCCAAAATCAGGGGGGAGGAGCTGGTAGATCCGGAAAATATCGCCAAAACCTTTTTCGTTCCGAAGCTCTGCAATCAGTGCGACAACCCGCCCTGCGTTCAGGTATGCCCGGTCGGCGCCACCTACCAGACCGGCGACGGGGTAACCCTGGTCGACCGGGAGTGGTGCATCGGCTGCGGTTACTGCATCATGGCCTGCCCTTACGGGGTCAGGTTCTTCCACCCGGTTCACCGGGTCGCCGATAAATGTACCTTCTGCTATCACCTGATCAGCAAAGGACGGCAGACCGCCTGCGTAGACGCCTGCCCATTCGGGGCTCGGCGGATCGGCAACCTCCTCGACCAAGACGATCCGGTCACCAGAATTATCATGACGGAGCGGGTCGCCGTCCTTAAAGATGAATACGGCACCAAGCCGCAGGCCTTCTATCTCGGCCTGGACAGGAATGTAAGGTGATCGCCATGACCCAGGAACTGATTGTCCACGGGGCCGAATGGACCGAAAAGCTGTTGTATGTCTATCCGAACGAGTACATTTACTGGAGCATCCAGATCGTCATGTATCCCTACATGACAGGCCTGGTGGCCGGTGCCTTCGTGCTCTCTTCCCTCTACCATGTTTTCGGGCAGAAGGATTTGAGGGAGATGGCCCGCTTTTCCCTGGTATTCTCCCTCGCCCTGCTGCCGGTGGCAATGATGCCTCTGATGCTGCATCTCCAGCAGCCGCTGCGGGGGATATACGTAATGTTCACCCCTCACTTCACCTCGGCCATTGCCGCCTTCGGTATCGTCTTTTCGACCTATGCCGCCATCGTCCTGACCGAAATCTGGTTTGTCTACCGCGAGTATTTCGTCCAGCAAACCATCGCCCTGCAAGGCAAAGAGGGACTGGCCCACCGCTCCAAACGGGTGCTCTATCATATTCTGACCCTTGGCGCCTACAACACCGATCCGGCGGCGATCGCCAAGGACAAGAAGGCGGTCAAGATCATGGCGGCAATCGGCATCCCGGTCGCCGGTTTTCTGCACGGCTATGCCGGATTTATCTTCGGCTCGGTTAAGGCCAACGCCCTGTGGATGTCACCCTTGATGCCGGTAATTTTCATCATGTCGGCGGTGGTCTCCGGTATTGCGCTTTGCATGCTGACCTACATAATCATCATGGAATGGAAAAAGCTCAAAGCCACTCTGGCCAAGGGACGAGGTGACGAGAGCGTCATCGATATCCGCGGCGCCGAAATGGACGTAATCAGCAAGACCGCCCGCTACCTGATGATGTTCCTGGTGGCGGCCATTTCCCTGGAAATTCTCGATCTGATCTTTCGGGGTTATACGGCGATGAAATCCTGGGACATTCTCCGTTCGGTCATGTTCGACGCCGATTTCTTCAAGATCTTTATCCTGCAATACGGACTCGGTAACGCCCTGCCGTTTATCATGCTGCTGCTGCCCGGCCTCACCATCCGCCGTACCGCGGTTGCCCTGGTCCTGGTCCTGTTCGGAGTCTTCATGATGCGCTGGAATGTCGTGATCGGCGGCCAGGCCTTCTCCCTCTCTTTCGAGGGTTTCATGCACTATCACCTGCCGATCATTCCCCATGACATGGAAACCTTCAAGGAAGGTCTGTTCGGCGCCCTGACAGTCGCCGCCACCCCCTTCATCCTTTTCTGGGGGCTCAACAAAATCCTTCCGACACTAACCATTGGAAACCGCTGAAGATTAAAAGATGCCGGCCGATCCGCGGATCGGCCGGCTTGGAGTGCGGCTCTCCAGGCAATCGAAGTTTGCGCGCCTGCCGCCCAACAGGTATCCAGATGATTTTTGATGAACTCGCACAAAGTCAAAAAGGAGAGCGAGGCAGATCTCCCTCTTGCGGGGTGAAAATCGCCGGAGCCACGGTGGAAATCTTGAGGAATGCGCCGTACATAGGCTGCAAACAGGAGCCGGCGATTTTTAGCGGCGCCAGCCGGCTTAGCCCGTCAATCGCTCAGACTCTTCTTCGAGGAAACCGAGATGCATCTTCTCTTCGTCGACCAACCGCAAAAAAAGATCCCGGTTTACCGATTCTTCGGCGCGTTGCGCCAGCCGGCTGTAGAGATCCATGGCCTGGGTTTCAAACATCATGGCCATCTCGAGTATATTCTCAATTGAGAGGAATTCCGGCCGAACCCGGGCCATAAACTGCTTTACCGACCTCCCCCCTTCCATAAGCGAATCATTCGGCCGGGGTAAAGGCGGCGCAACATCCCGGTCGATTAACCGGGAATATTCTCCGGCCAGCCAGGCCTTATGCTTATCTTCGAAGCCCGCGAGCCGGGTCAGCAATTTCTTCTGCTCGTCATCCTCGACCTTCTCCGCCAAACCGGCATAGAATTTCTGCAGACCGTCCTCGAGGCCATAGGAAAGGGTAAGGGCGTTTTCGTAGTCAACCTCGGGGTCAATCAGTTCAAGGCCGGCCATTTCCGGGCCCGCCGCCTTGCCGCCCTGCCATTTCTTGATCCCCCCGCTGATATTGTAAACCTCTCCAAAACCCTGACCGGCCAGAAACTGGGCGGCCGCCCTGCTCCGCGTCCCGGAGGCGCAATAAATCAACAGCGGTTTTTGGCGGTCAAGATCATTTTGTTTTTCCGGCAATTGCTTGAGCGGGATTAAACGGGCACCGGGCAAATGCTCTTTTTCATACTCGCGAGGCTGCCTGACGTCGAGTAATTGATAGTCCGTTGCCGAACGGTCGGCAATAAATTTCCTGGCGTCCTCGGCATCAAGGCTCTGAACCTTATTGAACAACGATTTCCACTTCATAACTCCCCTTATTTTCAAATAGTTGATCGGTTCGCAAAAAATCGCGGGATAGCCGGGCATCCTGCCCCGGAGTGCCACTAAAAGTATATATTATATACGCCATCAATCATAGCAAACCATATCCCGACCGTTCATTTCGGTAGTTCGCATTGTGCCTTCAGGGGACAACTCCCGCATTGTTTGCCCTTCCTGACATATTTTTCACAGCAGCTGTTCTTGTCTTTCTTTTTATCCTTGGCAATACTGCTGTTTTTATGCTCTCCCATGCCTTCTCCTCTTGCTTTAATATTTATTTTTGATAATCATTATCAACAATAACCGGCTTAAACCGGCTCTGCCAATAAAATCGGCTGAACTCGTCTTCGGGCAGACATTTAAATATCGCAATTGTCTTGTGTTTTTCATCCATTTTTATATGTTATTATATTGTATAAACCTTGGGAATCGGCAACCGGATCAACCCGGCTGTTATTCATACATCCCTACGGAGGTAATTACATGGAACTTCAGGTTGAAGGGCGTCATGCCGAGATCCGCAAATCGTGGCAATCCAAAATCGAGGTTGAGAAGGAGCGCTTAATCCGTCATCATGCAGGCCTGGTCCAGAACTTGAGAGTCGCGATCGAAGCTACCCCGAACCACAAGGAGGGCGGCTATGAAGTAAGATTGATTGCGGCGGTGCCGGATGGTACCGTGGTGGTCAAACGTAAGGGGGAATCAGTCAAACCTCTGCTGGTTAAGGCCTTCGACAACCTGGACATGCAACTTAAGGAAATGCAGCGTAAAAAAAAGCAGAGCCTGAAAACTCCGGAATCCGAAATCCCGGCCCAGCAAAACGGCACCGTTAAAACGATTTCCCCGGTCGAATCTTTCGGATTCATTCTCTTGGAGGGGGGCAAGGAAGTTTATTTCCACGAAAATGCCCTGAAGGACATCGAAATCGACAGCTTAAACATCGGTGACGAGGTTTATTTCGGAGAGGCGGAAGGCGATAAAGGCCCCTGCGCCAGTTGGGTACGAATGGCAAAATAAGCTAAGTGTTCGCAAAGGGCTGCGAATCGGCTTCGTTACCGGCCGGTTCGCATACCCAGCACCGGCTCTCTTTCCAGGCCGCCTTACAGGTGATAATTGACAAAACAGCAGGTGGAGATTAAATTTTCCGGCCTGTAAATAAGTAATAAGTCCTGATTGACAAATCGCCCAGCGCAAAAATGAGCTGGGCGATAGTTTTTTAATCCTCGGTAATCATTATCAGCAGGCGGCTCTTTTCAAGCTTGCCGATCGAAGTCGGTTATTCCTTGAAAAAATTCCGGCTACACCGAGAACAACCAAAATCGAAGGATTGATCATGTGCGGTATTGTCGGATACATCGGGAAAAGACGTGTCGTTCCCATTCTGCTCGAAGGTTTAAAAAGATTGGAATACCGAGGATACGACTCGGCCGGCCTCGTCTATGTCAATAATGATGACACCACCCTCAAACGGCATCGCTGCGAAGGGAAGCTGGCCAACCTGGAAGAACATATGGAGGCCTTGAATATCGACAGCCATGTCGGCCTGGGCCACACCCGCTGGGCCACCCACGGCGCCCCCTCCGAGGCCAATGCCCACCCGCACTGCGATTGTTCCGGCGACCTGGTCGTGGTCCACAATGGCATCATCGAAAATTATAACTCCCTGCGCGATGAGCTGATCGTCAAGGGTCATTGCTTTAATTCGGAGACCGACACCGAGGTTCTGGCCCACTTGATCGAAGAGAATCTGGAAGACGACCTGGCTGCTGCCGTCAGAAAGGCCTTGGTCAAGGTCGAAGGCTCTTACGCCCTGGCGGTTCTCTGGATCAAACAGCCCGACCGATTAATCGCAGTCCGCAATAACAGCCCGCTGGTTCTCGGAATCCAGGAAAGCGGCGGCTCTTTTCTGGCTTCTGACATCCCCGCCCTGCTGCCCTACACCCGTGAAATCATTTTCCTCGAAGACCGGGAAATGGCGATCCTCAAAGCTGACAGCTGGGAGGTCCTCGGCCTGGACCACGGCAATCTGATCGACAAGGAAGTGCAAACCATCACCTGGAATGCCACCATGGCCGAAAAAACCGGCTACAAACACTTTATGTTAAAGGAGATTTTTGAGCAGCCACTTGCCATCCTCAATACCTTCAGGGGTCGTCTCGATCCCGAAACCGGCCAGGTCAACCTGCCGGAAGCGGAACTGGACACCGAGTATCTGAACTCAATCAGCCGGATTTGTCTGGTGGCATGCGGCACCTCCTGGCATGCCGCCCTGGTCGCCAAGTACTGGCTGGAAAAATGGACCGGAGTACCGGTAGAGGTGGACATCGCTTCCGAGTTCCGCTACCGCACCCTGCTGCTCGACGATTCGGTGCTGGTCATACCGATCTCCCAGTCCGGCGAAACCGCCGACACCCTGGCCGGGATGCGGCGGGCCAAGCAGCTCGGCGCCAAAATTGTCACAATCTGCAACGTGGTCGGCAGCACCATGACCCGGGAGACGGACGGCACTATCTACACCCATGCCGGGCCCGAGATCGGGGTCGCTTCCACCAAGGCCTTCACCAGCCAGCTCACCGCCCTCTTTCTCCTGACCATGCTGATCGGCCAGGAGCGCAACACCATCACCCCGAGCGAAGCCCGCGAACTGGGCCAGGCTCTGATCGGAATTCCGAACTTGATCGAAGAGGAACTGCCGCGCCTCCAGGAAGAAACGGCGCGACTGGCCGAGGATTTCACCAAATGCCGCGATTTTCTCTATCTGGGCCGGGGCTGTAATTTCCCCATCGCTCTGGAAGGCGCCCTGAAGTTGAAGGAAATTTCCTATATCCACGCCGAAGGTTATCCGGCCGGCGAACTGAAACATGGGCCGATCGCCCTGATCGACCGGGATATGCCGGTCCTCGCCCTGGCTCCGAAGGACGGGGTTTACGACAAGGTCATCTCCAATGTCGAAGAAGTAAAGGCCCGACACGGCCGTTTGATCCTGGTAGGCAGCGCCGGCGACGCCAACCTCTTACGCATCACCGGCGACCTGATCACGCTGCCGGCCATCCATGAGGACCTTAATCCGATCCTCTACACCATCCCCTTACAGCTTCTGGCCTACCAAATCGCCAACCGGCGCGGATGCGACGTCGACCAGCCCCGCAACCTGGCCAAAAGCGTCACCGTCGAATAGCGGACTTGGAAATTGCCGACCCACAACTTTTCCATCATCGGGAACAGCGAAGTTAGTCCTGCTCCGGAATACTTCGTCTTCCTGCCGGGCTGGGGATTTGACGGCCAGGTCATCGAACTGCTCCCCGACGGCCAAACCTGGATTGTTCCGGACCGGCAGCTTGATCCGGAAAGCGCAATCGATGACCTCGTTGGCTTTTTGGATCGGCAAAGGATCGGCTCGGTAATCCCGGTTGGCTGGTCGCTGGGCGCCAACCTGGCCTTGGATTTCACCCTGGCCCATCCGGATCTGGTCCAGGCCCTGTATCTATTGGCCATGCGCCAATCCTGGCCCGCCCGGCAGATCGCGGAGATTCGCGCCGATCTCGGAAGCGATCCGGCCGGATTCATGCGGAACTTTTATCGCAAAACTTTTCTCGGCCATCAACCGGAATACCGGAAATTCGCCGCCGAAATGGAAAACACTTTCATAACCAACCTCGATCTGACCAGACTCGAAAAAGGTCTGAATTATTTGGAAAAGTACGATCTTGGCGCCAGATCGAAAAAAATCGCCGAACTCAAAATTCCGATTTACCAGTACCACGGCGGCAAGGACATCATCGCCCCGCCCTCCGAGATGGCTTCCGTTCCAGGTGCGGTCCGGCAAATGATCAAGGGCGCCGGCCATCCTCTTTTTCTCGACCGCCGCAGCGCCCTGGACCGGCATCGTAAAAAGGCGGCCATCCGCCATAAATTCTGCCGCTCCGCCACCACCTACGACGACCACGCCGTCCTGCAAGGGGAAATCGCCGAAAAAATGACCGGGCACCTGCCCTCTTCACCCCCGGCGACCATCCTTGAAATAGGCTGCGGCACCGGAACCTATACCGCTCTGCTCGCCAAGAGATATCCCGAGGCCGAAATAACCGCCCTCGACTTCGCCGACGAGATGGTGGCCCGGGCCCGGAAAAAGCTTGCCGGAGCCGGGCCGATCGGCTTCGTCTGTAAAGACGCCGAGGTCTTCCTGCGAGATCGCGAGAAAAGATTCGATCTCATCACTTCCAACGCGACCCTGCACTGGTTCGACAACCTGGAGGCAAGCGCCGCTCATATCGAGAAAAATTTAAGCGCGGGGGGCACCCTGCTCTGCTCGGTCTTCGGTCCGGAAACCATGCGGGAACTGCAAGCCGGCCTGCAAACCGTCCTTGGCGAAGAGGTCATGATTTCGGCCTCCTCTTTTCCCGATCAGGAGGAGCTGGGAAGAATTTTCACCCCCCTCTTCGACCGGGTCGAGATCCGGGAAGAGAAGATAATCCGGCAGTATCCCGACCTGAAAGCCTTACTGACCAATATCAAAAAAACCGGCACCGCCGGCTGGCATCCGGGCCGCCACCTCCTGAATCGCGGCCATTTCCGGGAACTGGAAAAATGGTTTAAGGCAGACCGCGGCGGCTGCCGGATTTCCTACCAGGTATTCATGGTTAACTGCCGTAAATAGGATCTGGTTTATGTCGCCTGCTAAAAGTCTATTCATAACCGCAACCGATACCGGAGTCGGCAAGACCCTGGTCAGCGGCCTCTTGTTGAATTATCTGCTCCGTGGGGGAGTCAAGGCAGGTTATCAGAAATGGGCGGCCACCGGCGTGGATGACGGGAGAATAGCCGACCTGGCCGACTGCCTGAAGATCGCCGGCCTGAAGCCGGAACGGGAGCTTCTTGATCGGCAGGTGCCTTACCGCTTTACCTTTCCGGCCTCGCCCCATCTCGCCGCCGAAATGGAGGGGATAGAGATTGAGCCCGAGAAGATCATCGCCGACCACCGGAAAATGGCTGAAAAATACGAAATACTGATCGTCGAAGGAGTCGGCGGCCTGCTGGTCCCCCTTAACCGGGAGCTGCTGCTGGCCGATCTTTTGGGCCGCCTCAAGCTTTCCACCCTGATTGTCGCCCGCAGCGGTCTCGGCGCCATCAACCACACCCTGCTTTCAATCGAGGCGCTACGCAGCAGAGCTATTCCGATCGCCGGTGTGGTATTTACCGATTCGGGGGATGAAGAAGAAACGATCGCGGCGGACAACATGGAAACCATCGGCGCGATCGGCAAAGTCGAGATCCTGGGCCGCCTGCCATACTGCCGGTCACCAGAGGAGCTGGTGGATCGCTTCGAACCGATAGGCGCGAAAATCAGCCGGATTCTTGCTAACGCCTAAACGAGATGCAAGAGATCACGGATCGAGACCATCCCCACCTCTTTGTCATCGTCCCCGGAAACCAGCAGGCTGTTGACCCCGGCGCCATCCATCAGTTTCAAGGCGTTTTGCACCGATTCGGACTGATGAAGCTGGATGCAGGGCGAGGACCTGTATCCGAATTCCCTGGAGATCAGCTCGCAGGGTGACATGATTTCGGCGATCCCGGTCGAATCGGGGTCCCTTTTCTCGGCCAGGTATTTAAGGACATCCATCTCGGTAACCACCCCCACCACCATATTATCCTTTTTCACCGCCAGGGCCGAAACATTGGAGTCGATAATCTTGCGGATCACCGCCCGCATCTTTTCCTCGATATCGACAGTAGTAAGGTCCCACCTTACGGCATTGCGGATTTCGTCCTGGTAGCCCATATCAGTTCTCCTTTTTCGGGAAACAGAGTTAAATTCGGGATTCTAGATCAAGACTAGCAGCAATAAAAACCGTCTGTCAAATATCCCCGCGTGAATCCCGCCGGAAATAGAGATCGCGACCCGACAGCCGTATATACCGCTCCCGTGAATTTTGATAAAAGCTGCTGATTTACCAGGATATTGACGCTGACTTCTTAAATATCCAAAATTATCAGAAATTTGGTGCAATTTTTAATTGTACCTTTAATCTTTATTCCTTAAACTTGTGCTGTTTTGGAAATAAAAGAGTAGTTCTATGTACTGCTTCCAGGATTCGGATACTTAAATTGGGGAGTGTCCCGAATGGCACTAGTTTAAGCCTTTTGAAGCGACATATTTGCTCCGATGCGGAATCACTCTTATTACATCCCTGGGCTCGGACATAAGCTGATAATTTTTCTTCCGTCGTTTCAGGCACCGTGGCTCACTCCTCC
>JAGXFP010000048.1 GCA_024637225.1 Desulfobacterales bacterium | reverse complement strand
CGTCTCGTGGGCTCGGAGATGTGTATAAGAGACAGTGGTTGGGCCGGCCACCACCGTCCGGTAATCCTGTTGTAGCTTTTCGACCAGGCCCGGCTGCCGGAGTACTTCGGCGTAAAGCCCTTCGGTAGGCAGAAACATGATGGCGAAATCCGTGGTTTGGGGCGGGTTGAGATACTTGTCGGAAATCTCCCTGGCCGAGGCCTGAATCGACCGGCTTAAGGCGGCCAGGGCTTTTTCCATGGCATCGGTATCGGCGATGTCGGCGGCGGCGACCAAACGCAGATAGTCCTCCTGGGGGAATTTGGAATCGATCGGCAGCCAGACCACCGCATCCTGATCGTCGACGGGGCCGGGCAGACGGATGGCGTATTCGACCAGATCCTGCGCCCCTTCCCGGGTCTTGACGTTTCTGGCGTATTGATCGGGGGTGAGAACCTGTTCGAGGATGGCGCCCAGCTGGACTTCGCCCCAAGTGCCGCGGGCCTTGACGTTGGTCAACACCCTTTTCAGATCGCCGACTCCGGTGGCCAGATTCTGCATTTCGCCCAAACCTTTCTGGACCGATTCGAGCCGTTCGCTGACCAGCTTGAAGGATTCGCCAAGTCTTTTTTCCAGGGTAGTCTGGAGTTTCTCGTCGACGGTTTCCCGCATTTGGTCGAGCTTTTTTTCATTGCTCTGTTGCAGGGACTTGATCTGGATATCGACCATTTCACGAAGTTTATCCAGACGGTCCCTGTTTGAATCGACCAGCTCCTTGACCCTGATTTCAACCAGGCCCAGACTCTCCTTTTGGGATTGGCGCATTTCGCCGATGGTTCGAACCACCGTTTCGTTGGCGCTCCTCTGGCTGGCCCCGATCTCCTCTCGGAGTTCCCGGGCCGCATGGGCCGCTTCTTCCCGGCTGATCCTGAATTCCTCGTGGGTCGCCTTGACGGTTTCGTCATGATTGCCCCGGAGTTCCTCGCGCACCTTTTGTACGAGATCGCGGTTATCCGGTGCCACCAGTTTTCTGTACGCCATAACTATGACGAGCAGGGAGATTGTTGAAATCACTATGGGAAGCCAGGTGAATACGGTCATGGGATCTTCCTTTTAGGTTATTAATTGCTTAATCAAAAAAAATCACCGCAGCCGTCACGGATTCAGGTAAATGTCATGGGGCCAGCAGTCCACCAGAAACCATATGACCTTTCTGTAAATAGGTGTTGGATCGGGGATGGCGGTTTTAATCGGTTGAGCATATTTAGGGACTTTAAAAGTTTTGACATCAGGATAGCCCTTTCAGCATAATTTACAAATGATCCGGTAATGGGCCGGGAAAAAAATTCAGTGAGCAGGTAAAAATTATAAAGGAGAAGTGATATGACAATGAAAATGCCAATGATAAGCCAATGCAGTATGGAAGATTGCGCCTATAACAATGACCGGAAATGCCATGCCCTGGCGATTACGGTCGGCGGATCCGCGCCCCTTTGCGACACCTTTCTGAAAAGCCCCCAAAAAGGCGGAGATACCGATTCCGTCGCCGGAGTGGGCGCCTGCAAGGTGAGCAGCTGTGTTTACAACTCTTCCCTGGAATGCAGTTCTGAAAACATCCAGGTCGGGAATCACGGCGACCATGCCGAGTGCGATACCTTCCAGGAAAGAACCTAGAGGGTGAATACCAATAAATTGACCGGAATGACAAAAAATCCCGCTCACTGAAATCAAATTGGTCGATAAGTGGAAAAATGCGGCAAAACGGTCGATTCAAACTTGCACCTGGATCCGTAACGACGCTTGGCATCTGACGCTGACGGATTCAGGTGTAATATTTCAGCAGGTCGACGGCGGTTATATCGGTAAGTATCCGGTTGTCGCCGTCGACCACCGCCATTTCCTTGGCGCCCGTCTTCGCCATCCGTTCGAGAACGATCTCGACGTTCTCGTCCGGGGAGGCCTTGACGTCGCCGCTGTCCATGATATGAGAAGCGGTTTCGGCGGTGATATCGCGCAATATGCCGAGAGCATGGATTTTGCCCTCATAATGATGGGGGAAGATGTGCCGGAGCAGGGAGCCGATTGAAATCGCTCCCCGCAGCTTCCTTTGCTCGTCAACGACGTAGACCACTCTGGTGTGGGGAAAGCGGACCACCATTTCAATTACTTCCTTGATGTCGCTGTCTTCCCGGACGCAGGGGATTTCACGCCCTTCAAGATACTGGATTATCTCTCCGATCTTCATTGCTTGTCATCCTCGACATGGATTTCCTCGGCCTTGGCCAAAGCCCATTTTACCATGGGCGGTGAAATAATTTCATTCATGATGATGGAGGCCAGCATAGCGCTGAGCAATAAATCAAAGATTTGCGGGGAGAACATGGGGCTGGCCAGGAAAATCAAACCCAGTGATAAGCCGGCCTGGGGAAGCAGGGTTATACCCAGATAGTTGGTGACTTCCCGGGAGGCGCCGGAGAACTTGCCGCCCAGGTAGGCGCCGGCCAGTTTGCCGATTAACCTGACAAGTAAAAGGGCGATGCCGAGTAGGGCGGAAGTTTTCAGGACGGCGATGTCAAAATGGGCGGCGGCCAAGGTAAAGAACAGGCAGAACAGGGTTTTTTCGATCAGATTAAGCTGATGGAAAATTACATCGGCCTTTTCAACCCGGTTAATGATTACAAAGCCCATCATCATATTGGCCAGGAGGGGTGAGAAGCCGAAAGTGGTCGCGAAACCGCTGACCAGAAATATCGCTCCAAGAGAAAGCAGCAGGTTGCTGTCGGCCCGTTTGGAGGAATCGAGAAAAATACTGAAGAGGAAGCCGCCCAGCAAACCGGTCAGCAGGGCGCCGCCCACGGCAACTACCCCTTCGGATATCCGGATGGCATCGGCCGGGTTGGCGCCCTGTAACTGACTGACAATCACCAGGGCGCCGGAAAAGACAATAATGCTTAGAGCGTCATCCAGGGCCACCACCCCGAGCAGGGTCGTGGTCAGAGGCCCCTTGGCCCGCAACTCGTGGACCACCGCGATGGTGGCGGCCGGGGCGGTGGCAACGGCGATGCCTCCCATGATCAGGGCCGCGGCGATAATTGTTTCACTGCTTGCCCCGGCGGGCAACAGGAAACCGCCGGCTGCATAAACCGCGAGAGCAGTGCAGATGAAGGCCCCGAAGCCCTGGGCCAGATTAATCCACCAGATTGACCGGCCCAGTCCCCGGACCAGCGACATCTGCAGACTGCCGCCGATCGCATAGGCGATCACGGCCAAGGCGATCTCGGAGGTGAGACCGAAGAGGGCGTCAATTTGTGCTGCTTCGAAAATGCCGGTGATTGAGGGCGAAAACAACAAGCCGGCCACGATGTAGCCGCTGATCTGGGGGATGCGGAAAAAAGCGGCAATCCGACCAGAGAAATAGCCGACAATCAGGATCAGGCCGAGGGCGAAGAGGGTGTTGTGGGAAAAATCCGCCATAAAGAAATCCTGAATTGTTAGATCGCGGTCCGTTTCGATTCAAGCGCCTGAAAATAGGGCAGCTTCCAAAGGGCGGTCAAAGCAATTTCTCCAGCAATCACGCCGGATAAACAAGCAAATGCCGTTTGTCTTCCGGAGTGATTTTCTGGAAATCAGCTATTCCCGGTCACGCAACGCCACCGGCGGGGCCAGGATTTCCGACCAGATCACCCCATTGCGAAGATTTTGCCGAGTGGGATTCAGGGTCAATTGGGGCCGTGGCAGTTGGGCGGAGATGGTTGACGGGATCGGCGGACCTTTTCCGCCTTTTTCGCGCCACTCCGGACTACGGTGTGCCGCGGGCGCATCTACTGCACGGACTTTGGATTCAATCGGAGGTTGCAGGTACTTATCGACTTTCAGGGCTTTCCGGTCATGGCTGGCTGTGTCTGCTATTTCCGCCAGCTTTTTATGCACTGTTTCGAGGAACCCCGGAGTCTTGCCGGCTGATTTCCTGTTTTGCGGATCGGTCTTGGCCATCTTCTGGAAAATATTGCTTACTCCCCAGATTATCAGGACAATAATAAGCGTAATCAGTTGTTCGAGATTCATATCCATTTATCCCAATAGTTGTAAGTCCGTTTTCCTGCCGAACTCCCCGTGATCGATAAACGCGCAAAAATTCACGGTGATTAATCGGTATCTTTTTCGGGACCGGGTTCCGGGCTGCCGATGCTCTCCCGCATCCCGGTGTCGGCCACGATGTTTTTCATCTTGTAGTAGTCCATAATGCCGAGCTGGCCCTTTCGGAAGGCCTCGGCCATGGCCAGGGGCACTTCGGCCTCGGCGGCTACGACCTTGGCCCGCATCTCCTGGACCCGGGCCTTCATTTCCTGTTCGACCGCGTAGGCCATGGCCCGCCGTTCTTCGGCCTTGGCCTGGGCGATTTTCTTGTCCGCCTCGGCCCGGTCGGTCTCCAGTTCGGCCCCGATATTTTTGCCGACATCGACATCGGCAATATCGATGGAGAGAATCTCGTAGGCGGTGCCGGCATCCAGCCCTTTGGCCAGCACGGTTTTTGAGATGCTGTCCGGGTTTTCCAGAACGTGTTTATGGGTGGCGGCCGAGCCGATCGTGGTGACGATTCCCTCGCCGACCCGGGCCAGGATGGTCTCCTCGCCGGCGCCGCCGACCAGGCGATCGATATTGGCCCGGACCGTGATTCTGGAGATGGCCTTCAGCTGGATGCCGTCCTTGGCCATCGCCGCCACCAGCGGGGTTTCAATGACCTTGGGATTGACGCTCATCTGCACCGCTTCCAGGACATTGCGCCCGGCCAGGTCAATGGCGGCGCCCCGGTTGAAATCCAGCTCGATATTGGCCTTGTCGGCCGCGATCAGGGCCTGGACGACCCGCACGACATTACCGCCGGCCAGGAAGTGCGATTCAAGGTTGTCGGTCGAAATTTCCAACCCCGCCTTGGCCGCCATGATCTTGCCTTCCACGATCATCTTGGGCGGGACTTTCCGGAACCGCATGAAGATGATATTGAGCAGTACCACCCGGGCGCCGGAGACCAGGGCCTGAATCCACAGGGAAATCGAGGACCCGACGAAGTAAAAAAGGGCAATTGCCGCCACAACCAGGACCAGGAGGCCGATCTGACCGATATTCATTATGCTTCTCCTTTTAAAAGGTTTGAACTGTGCGAACCCGTCAACTCTGATCAATTCGAAAAACTGATTTGCCATGTCTTTGCAAGCGCAGCGAAGCAATCCACTGTTTTTTAAAGTTACAATCCTTCTGGATTGCTTCGTCGCTTCGCTTTTCGCAATGACGTAATTTGTAACTTTTGCGGCGTCATCAACTCTAGAGGTCCGCAAATACGCACTTACACCTGCTTTTCCCTGACGATTACCTGGTTGCCGGTAACCTCGACCACGACCAGGGCGCGATCTTTGTCGATATACTCGCCCCGACTGACCACGTCCACCCGTTTGCCGTCGATGATGGCGGTGCCGCCGGGACGCAGGGCGGTAATGCTTTGGCCCTCACGCCCCTTTAATTTCTTCAATTCAGCCGAATGGGAAACCACCCCGGCGCTGCTGGCCAGGGTTCCCCGCAGGGTAGCCGGCGACCGGGCCAGAACCTTCAGGCCGATCAGCACCAGAATGGGGATTATGAAGATATCGGCCAGGACAAAATAAATCCCGGTAACGGCCGAGATGTCATGGAAGACGATGAACAGCGAGTAGCCGAGCAGCCCGACGGCCATCAGGGACAACAGGCCGCCCGAGGGCAGGAAGATTTCGGCGATGATTATCAGCACCCCGGCGAGCTGGAGGGCTACGGGCAGCAAAAGCTCTTTCATGGTTTATCCTCGCTTACCACCACCCGGCTGCCTTTGATGGCGATAATCTTTACCGGGGCGCCTTTCTCGATAAAATCGCCCGCGGTGACCACGTCGATATTCCTTTCCCCGAATTTCGCTTTGCCGGCCGGTCTCAGGAAGGTGGCCGCGGTTCCCCGCCGGCCGACCGCCACTTCCCGGGTCTCATGGGAGTCGGCATGGGAAGTCGCTAGGGTGGTTGCCAGGTAAGGTCCCTCGACCAGCCTGCCGAGCCGCGGAAACATATAGCCGAGAAAAATCAGGGCGGCAACGAAGGCCGCCGCGAAGGCGCCCAAAACTTTGGTCAGGTTGGCAATCAGGATATCCTGCTGCCAGGGCAGGTTCGGATCGGGCACGACAAAATCCTGGAAGGAGAGCAGCATGCCCAGACCGATACAGATGAAGCCCGCGATGCCGGCCACCCCGAAGCCGGGGATCACGAAGATCTCAAAGCCCAGCAGGACCAGGCCCAGGACGATCAAAATCAGTTCGGTATGATCGGCCAGCCCGACGATATACTGGTTGCCCAGAACCAGGGCCAGAGAGATAATCCCCACCAGGCCGGGCAAACCGAAACCGGGCGCTTTGTATTCCGCGTAAAGGGCGGCAAAGCCGATCAGCATCAGGATCGGGGCAATCGAGGCGAGAAGGCGGCCCAGAGCTTCGGACCAGCTTGGTTCAAGGCGGACCAGCTGATAATCGCTGAACCCGAACTGCTCCAGCATCGCGGGGATCGAGGCAACGGTCATTTCGGAGAAACCGAGGTCGCGCGCCTCGGTATCGTCCATGGTCAGAAGTTCGTCCTTGGCCACCACCACTTTCCGGGAGATGATCTTTTCCCGGTCTTCCTCGCTCATGGCCTCAAGGTCGTCGGCGTTAAGGTAGAAGGTCCGCTCCGCTGTTTTTACCTCATGAATTTCCAGGCGGGCGCTGACCATGGCTTCGGCCAGGGCGACCGGATAGTCATTGCGCCGGGCCAGAGCCCGGAATTTGGCCCGGAGCGGCGACTGAAACTTCTCGCCGAGCATGGTCGGGCCCTCCTGGGTAAAACTGATCGGTGCGCAGTCGCCGATCGTGGTATTGGCCCGCATTACCAGGGTGTTGCAGGAGAGGGCGATCAGGGCGCCGGCCGAGATCGCCTTGTTCTTGACGAAGGCAATGGTCCGGTGCTCCTCGATACCGGTCATGGTTTCGACGATTTTCAGGGCCGAGTCGACCCGGCCGCCGAAGGTATCGAGTTCCAGAATGATTAACGAGCCGGGCTCCTCCGCCGCTTCCCGTACCGCCCTTTCAAGATAGGCGGCCATGGCCGGTTCCACCTCTCCCTCAACCTCGATTACGTAAACGCTCTTCGGGGTTTCTTCTTCGGCAATGACCGGCGGTGGAGTTAGAAGCGTTGCCAGTAAAACCGCAGCGCATAGGGCGGCGGTGAACCGTAAATCCGGGGCCGCGTCGCTGCAAGACGCAATCCGGCCCGGCTCGGTTTTTTGCGCTGAAGGTGGTTTATGGTTTCTTTTCATTACCGACAATTATAACAGATTTTACGCCAAGCCGGTAACCGTTCACCGGGGCAGACGCCAAAGTACCAAAAACCGTCGAAATGTAACCGTTCGGCAGTAGTGCGGATTTGGACGAGCGGGCCGGCGCCGCGTGCCTCGTTTACGTAAGCCGGTCCGATCGTCCGATGATATGGTGCTGTTGAACGGTTACACAATCCGAAGCAAGAAAGACGGGCTAGGCTTGGGGCGGAACATCCCCTTCCCGGCCCGGCCTTTTGGTGAAGAGCAGCAGTTTTCGGGAAACTGTGCTGAAGGGCAAAACGGTTTCGATGGTCTCGGTCAGCCTGAAGGGGCTGACGGGCGAAAGTTGTTGCCATTCGGCGATCTCCGCCGCCGCCTTGGGGCCCTTCATGCAGATCACCCTGCCGGCCGGGGCGGAGAAAGGGGCGGCCTGTTCGAGAAAGAGATGCACCGAGGCGAAGGCGCGGCTGGTGATGATCGGCATGGCATCCCGGAACCCGGCAAGGGCCGGATTGTCCCTTTCGAGGCGGCTTTCCAGGACGGTAACCCCCTTTAATTTCAGGGTCCGGATCACCTGGCGCATGAAACCGGCGCGTTTCCGGCGCGGTTCCACTAGGAGGACCGGCAGTTCCGGGCAGGCGATCTTGAGGACCAGACCCGGAAAGCCGGCCCCGCTGCCGACATCCATCAGGCCGGGTTCGGGACAGTCCTGCACGAGGGGCAGCAAGGTCAGGGAGTCGAGGAAATGAATTTCGATCAGGGTTTCCGGGGGCGCCTTGGCCACCAGGTTGATCCGCCTGTTCCATTTTTGCAGTTCGGCGAGATAGGTGCGGAGTTGCTCGATTGCCGGCTCGGCAAGCTCGAGGTCGAGCCCGGCCAGACCCCGGCGAAAAAGCTCACTCTGGGTCATCGGTCCTGATTGACGCCGAACGGGCGTGGCCGGTCAGACCTTCCAGATTGGCCAGCCGCTGGATGTGTTCGCTGTCGGCCCGCAGGGCCTCGCGGGAATAGGAGATCAGACTGGTTTTCTTGACGAAGGTCTCGACCCCCAGGGCCGAGGAAAAACGGGCCGTGCCCATGGTGGGCAGGACGTGGTTGGGTCCGGCCAGGTAATCGCCGGTCGATTCCGGCACGTTGTCGCCGGCGAAGATGGCCCCGGCGTGCCGGATCCTCTTTACCTGGTCGAGGGGATTCTCGATCATCAGTTCCAGGTGCTCGGCGGCCAGCCGGTTGGCGATGTCGATGGCCTGGTCCAGGGAATCGGCGATCAGGACCACCCCCCGTTCCGTTAAAGAGCGGCGGGCGATCTCCACCCGGCTCAGTTCCGGCAGCTGCCTTTCCAGCTCTTTAATCACCCCCTCGGCGGTTTCGACGCTGGTGGCGACCAGGATGGCCAGGGCCTGGGGATCGTGTTCGGCCTGGGCCAGCATGTCGGCCGCCGCGTAGGCCGGGGTGGCGGTGTGGTCGGCGATGATCAG
This sequence comes from Desulfobacterales bacterium, assembly GCA_024637225.1. Lineage (GTDB taxonomy): Bacteria > Desulfobacterota > Desulfobulbia > Desulfobulbales > JAGXFP01 > JAGXFP01. The sequence goes on along the minus strand of JAGXFP010000048.1, from coordinate 42,423 downwards.
CACCTCGCTGGGACCGGCGATCATGTCGATCCGGACCCGGCCGGAGACCTGCTGTTTGGCCTCGGCGACGAACTGGTTGCCGGGGCCGACGATTACATCGACCCGGGGAATCAGCTCGGTGCCGTAGGCCATGGCGGCAATGGCCCAGGCGCTGCCCACCTTATAGATTTCATTGATGCCGATCTTGCCGGCGGCGACCAGCAGGGCGGGATTTACCCGGCCCTCGCTGTTGGCGGGGGTGACCATCACCCTTCTTTTCACGCCGGCGATTCCGGCCGGGATGCCGTTCATCAGGACCGAGGAGACCAGGGGGGTTTTGCCGCCCTGGCCGCCGGGCACGTAAAGGCCGGCTGAATCGACCGGATTGACCAAGCGGCCGGTGATTATGCCGTGGTCGCCGCTTACGGTCCAGGATTCTTCCCTTTCATGCTCGTGGAAAGTCCGGATCCTCTCGATGGCCAGATCCAGAGAGTCACTCAGTTTCCGGTCGATCTCCTTGAAGGCCTGCTCGGTTTCGGCTTCGGTCACCTTAATCCGCTCGGCGGTGATTCCGGGTGAATCGAATTTGCGAGTATATTCGAGGAGGGCCGCGTCGCCGCGTTTTCGGACATCCCGGATGATCTCGGCGACAATCTCCCGGCAGCTGCTGTCGCTGGCCTGGAAACGGTCCTGGAGATCGGCTATTTTTTCGAGCCCTGCCGGGGAAGAGGCGGATAACGGTTTAATAATCATGGTCGATCCTTGGCATCTTGCGTATAAAATCGGGGTGGTGGCGGTTTCGAGCCAAGAATAATTGATTTTATTTTAATGTAAACAGATTTGCGAAAGTCAAGCTGGGAAGAGGGTTGAAGGGATAGCGAAGCCGTTTTGTCTGATTGGCGGTTTTTGCGGATTTTAAAAAATCGTGGCAGGGCTTGGTATATTTTGCTTTAGTGCCAGATGCGTTATGCGTTATCAGCTAAAAGCATCTTTTTTTGCGAACTTGTCAAAATTGATGGCGTCGCAAAAAGTCAGAAATGGATGGGGAAAACACAGGTGACCAGACAGCTTTTTCGGACCCGGACTCTTAATGAACTGATTGATTCAAGTTGTGATAAATTTGCTGACCGTCCTCTGGTTGGTTTTGCTTTTCAGGCTCCGGCCTCCTATCGGGAGTTCCGCGGCAATTTTCTCAAGATAGCCGCTCGGCTCCATGAGATCGGGGTCGGGAAGGGCGATCGGGTTGCTATCCTGGCCGAAAATTCTCCCCGATGGGGAATGGCCTATTTTGGCGTGGTAAGGCTCGGGGCGGTGGTTGTGCCGGTACTCCCTGATTTTCCCGAATCGGATGTGCTTCATATCCTCTCGGAATGCAAGGCCAAGGTGCTTTTTACCACCGCCAAACAGATCGACAAAATTTCCGAACTCACCGACCATCGTCTGGAAAAGATCGTCACCCTCGATGATTTTTCCGGAATCGGCGCTATTTTCGAGACGGTGCCGTTCTCGGAATTGTTGGAAGATGAACAACCTCATCCCGAATTCAAACCGGTTGCTCCCGATGATCTGGCCAGCATCATCTATACCTCGGGAACCTCGGGCCATTCGAAGGCGGTGATGCTGAGCCACGGCAACTTGAGTTCCAATGTCGATTCGGCCAGCAGCCTGGTCGCCATCACTCCGGACTGGACCTTCCTCTCCGTGCTGCCCATTTCCCATACCTACGAGTTCACCGTTGGTTTTCTCTTGCCTATCCGCCAGGGCGCCCGGATCGTTTACTGCGACCAGCGTCCTACCCCGATGGTCCTCGGTAAGATCTGCGCGGTCGAAAAACCCACGGTGATCTGTGTGGTGCCGATGATCATGGAAAAAATCTATAAAAAGCGGGTTCTGCCGAAACTGAAGAACAATAAAATCCTGCGGGCCTTGCTGGTCGTTCCTTGCCTGCGGGCCCGCATCCTTAAGAAGATCGGCGCCAGACTGCTTGAGTTTTTCGGCGGCGAACTGCGGTTGACGGCCATTGGCGGCGCCGCCTTGAATATCGAAGTGGAGAAATTTTTCCATGCGGCGGGTTTCCCATACATTGTCGGCTACGGCTTGACGGAAACCTCGCCGATCCTGGCCGGTGGGCCTTCCGGTGATCCCACCATCGCCGTCGGTTCATGCGGCAAACCGGTCTCCGGGGTTTCCATCAAGATAGTCAATCCCGCCCCCGGCTCGGGAATCGGTGAGATTCATGCCAAAGGCCCGAACGTTATGAAGGGTTATCATAATAATCCGGAAGCGACCGCGGCCGCTATCGACCCCGAAGGCTGGCTGGCCACCGGAGATCTGGGCTACCTGGATGAAAACAACAACCTGTTCATCTCGGGGCGCTCCAAGAGCGTTATCGTTCTCTCCCATGGCGAAAACATTTATCCCGAAGCCATCGAGGACAAGATTAACAGTTCGATCTATGTGGTCGAAGCGCTGGTCACCGAGTTTGACGATAAACTGATTGCAGCCGTTTTCCCCGATTACGAGTACCTTGATCTGGAAACCGAGGGCCGGACCGAATCCGAAAAGCATCGCTATATTGTGGCCGTGCTTGAAGATATCCGGAAGGCGGTTAATCTCCAACTCCCTGCATACGCCCAGATCCACCGGCTGGTTGAACGGCAGGAACCGTTTACCAAGACCGCCACCCACAAGATCAAAAGATATCTTTACACCGGCATGGAATAATTGAGAAAATTGGAAGCGAGTGCAGGGCGTCGAACCCGATCCGTTGTCGGGCGTCCCGGCGGCGGGTCGGGTGAATCATGACGGTCCAGTAAGAAAGGTTATTACTTTTTACACGTTGAGCAGCTTGTCTGCTCGTACGAAACTATATGTCTATAGGTATAAAGCAAAATTCACCACAAAGCTTTCACGGATCCAGGGAGATGGTTAACCGCGAAACCATGTTCTTCCCCGCTAATTTCCAAAGTCTCGCGCCCACCGGCTTTATGACTGACACAAGGTTAAGATGTCATTGGTAATTCTCATATCCATTGTTTCGGTGCTATTTGGCATTGTTCTGGTTTTGGTGTCGATCTCCGGCTGCTTTCGCCTGAATCAGGATCTGCCCGACGAACTTCGGGGCCGTTGGCAGTTGCTGACCGCCTTCCTGATCTTTTTCAATGTCGGTTATATTATTTTTGTCTTTCTGCTGCTGAGCGAGTTTTCTTTTCCCATCGAGTTAATGGTCGGTTTGATCCTTTTAGGGGGAGCCGGTTTCGCTTTTATGTTTGTTAAACAGGCCGAGTTTACGGTCAGGCGAATGAATGAGCTCCAGCATGCCGCTGTGGTTGCCAACGAGGATTTGCAGCAGAGTAACGCCAAGCTGGTTGAAGAGGCCAGTGAGCTGGAGAAGGTCAGCGCGGAACTGCGCAAATCCAGGACCCATATCGAGAACGTCTTCAGCAGCTCGATTCCCCTATGTCTTACCAATATCGATTTCGAGATTATTGATGCCAACGATGCCTATTACCGGCTCTTCGGTTATGGCGACACGAATAGGGCGACAATCCAGAAATGTTACGACTCCAGGGCGGGTGTCAGCTGCAATACCGACCAGTGCCCGCTTATCCGGATAATGGCCGGAGAATCCGAGGTTGTCTGTGAGTCCCAGAAGATCGATAGTGACGGCATCACGCATCGTTATCTGGTGACCGCCAGGCCTTTACGCAATGAGAACGGCGAAGTGATTGGAATTATCGAAAGTTTCCAGGACGTCACCCAGCTCAAGCTTACCGAGGAGGCCCTGGCCGAGGAGAAGGAGAGACTGCTGGTCACCCTGGGCAGCATTGCCGACGGCGTTATCACCGTTGACCTGCAGGGGCGGGTGGTCCTCATAAACGAACGGGCCCAGAACCTGACTGGTTGGCAGCGGGAAGCCGCGGTCGGCCGGGAATTGAGCGAAATTATGCAGTTGGTTGAGGCGGGGGGCAGTAAAAAATCTATCGATTTCATGGATATCCTGGGGCAGACCCTTGGAGAACAAGCCGGAAAGGGAGCGGAGGGAGTGGAGGGACGGGCTGTTCTGGTGTCCAGGGACGGCTGGGAGAGACAGGTTAACTACAGCGTTTCGCCTATTCACAACCGGCAGGACGATATCTTCGGAGGGGTACTGGTCTTTCAGGATATTACTGAAAAACTGAAGGTCGAGATGGAGTCGGCCAGAATCCAGAAACTTGAATCGGTAAGTCTTCTGGCCAGCGGGGTAGCCCATGATTTCAATAACATCCTGACCGCCATCATGAATAATCTGACCCTGGCCCGGATGGTCAAGGACTCGGGCGATAAGCTGCTGGAGAAGATCGACACCACCGAGGAAGCGGTCCTGAGGGCCAAAGAGCTGACCAATCAGCTCTTAACCTTCGCCAAGGGCGGTTCTCCAACCAAGGAGGTCGTCGCCATTGGCGATCTGATAAGAAAATCGGTGGAATTTTCCCTTCGCGGCTCCAACGTCAGTCCGGATATGTCAATCGAAGAACAGCTCTGGCCGGTGAAGGCCGATAAGGTTCAGATCCACCAGGTAATCAGCAATCTTATGATCAATGCCGATCAGGCCATGCCTGCCGGCGGAGTTCTCTTTATATCTCTGGCCAATTGCCTGGTCCGGCCCGGCGATTCCGCCCTGGTCAGGGCGGGCCGTTATGTAAAGCTGATCATCCGGGACCAGGGTTCGGGCATTCCCGAGGAGTATCTTGCCAAGATCTTCGATCCCTATTTTACCACCAAGCCGAAAGGCAGCGGTCTGGGGCTGGCTACAGTCTATTCGATAATTTCCAATCATGAGGGTTATGTCTTTGCCGATTCCGAAGAGGGCAAGGGGACGGAATTCAGAATTTATCTGCCGGCCGCTATGGCGAGCGCGGTTATCGCCGAGGCGCCCGAACGTCTTGGCAAGGTCTCCGAGATGGTGCCGCAGGGGATGGCCGGCAGCAAAATCCTGATTATGGACGATGAAAGGGATATCAGGGACTTGCTTGGAGAATTACTGCGTAGCGTCGGCTTTGAAGTGGTTGCCGCCAGTGACGGGGAGGAAGCTCTCCGGCTCTATCAGGAAGTTATGGGTGGGGAAGATCGTTTTGACTGCGTGATCATGGACCTGACCATCCCCGGCGGGATGGGCGGCAGGGAGACGATCGGCCGGCTTTTAGAGATCGATCCCAAGGTCAAGGCTATCGTTTCCAGCGGTTATGCCAACGATCCCGTCATGGTTGACTATGAAAGTTACGGTTTTCGGGGCCGGGTTGCGAAGCCTTATCGGCTCTCGGTCCTTATTGAAACGTTGGAGGCGGTTATCGGGGATGGCGGGAGCGCTTGAGCGGGCCTTCGGGGATTTTCTGCCGGGAATTGTTGGCCGAAGGTGCCGGCCAGCGATTCCGTTGAACCGCTGGTCGGCTTCCCAGGAGGAAAGATAGAAAAATCATGGGGGGGAGAGATTTTTCTATCTCCATGATTAAATATATCACACTTGCCGCGGTCAAAGTCAAACTTCAGGCCGATTTTTTTTGTTTTGTGATTTCGGCTGGTTATCTTGTTCTATCTCAAAAAAAACCATAGCCGGTTCGGCTTTTGTTACCCGGTGCGCCGGGATGGCTATTCCCGATAGACCGGGCAGGTTGTTTCGGGGCTGTAGTCCCGGTAAGCCCTGTCGTCGTAATCGGTATGGCACTCGATGCAGAGGCCGATCCGGAGGATCCTTTGAAGTTCCGTGCCGTTGAAGGGGCGCAAGTCCGGTCTGGAGCTCTTTTGCAGGGGGGTGCCGTCGATCTCGACATAACTGTCCAGGGGCGGGGTGGTCCCGGCGGCGGTCTCCACCCCCAGATGGAGCGGTTTGAAGCGCCATTCCCCCTCTTCCCGCCAGATGGTGCCCTCGCCCAAACCGACGGTCTTGCCGGAGGCGTGGCAATCGGCGCAGCTCCGGCCGCCGGCCTGGGTGGTATGGGGGTTCAAGGCGGCCATGGTCAGCGAATTGAACTGTCTTTCCGGTTCGCCCTGTTCGTCGATCAGGGTGACGATATCCTGGCAGCCGGGGGTGACGATTACCACCTCATCGGCCCAGACGGCCAGCATCGGTTTCTCGTAGCGCAGATATGAGCGCCCCTCTTCCCACCATCCCTTGGTCTCTTCCAGACTCAATTTGTCGAGATGGGTCTCGGTGTCATCCCGCTTGACGTGACAGCCGTAGCACTGGGGAACCCAGCTGGAGTGACAGGATTCGCAGCTCAACCGGTTGTGGCCCGGATAGTCGCAGGCGCCTTTTTTGGGGAGGTGCAGGGGGTGGCTTTTATCGTCAAGCTTGGAGATCAGCACCGACTGGCCGTCCCGCTTTTCGATATTGTTCAGCTGCCGGTTTTTCCGGGTGGTGCCGGGGTTCGCACTGTGACAGGTGGTGCAGCTGATCTCCAGCTGATCTTCATAGTGGGCGTAGTTGTTGCCGTCGCCCATGATCTCTTCCCTGGTGTGGCAATCGATGCAGGCCATGCCTTTCCGGTGGTGGATGTCGTCTTCCAGTTGCAGATAGAAGCGGTTGCCGGGCAGGCGCTGGTCCGAGAGGCCTCCTTTTGGATACGGGGTGCCGTAGCCCTCCGCCTCGTAGATCCCCTGGTAGGAGGTGCCCACCCGGCCGCTGCGGTTGTGGCAGCGTACGCAATTTTTCACCGGTACTTTCTTGATAATCAGGGGATGGACCTTTTCAGGATCTTCCCCGGGAAGGGGGGTGCCTTCGATGTAGTGGCAGGCCGAACAGCCGCCGCCTTTCCGGTTGAAAAACTCCGGAGCGCCGGGCAGATCGTTTTTCTGTTTCCAGAGATGGCAGGTGGCGCAGAGTTTCCGGTAATAGTCCAGGGCCAGGGAGGTCTCGCCGCTCTCGATCAGCTGTTCGACCGAGTAATTGCCGTTCTGATCTTCCGCTTCCCCCCAGTAATAGAGAAGGGTTGCCAGAATCCCCCGGTTGGTGGCCATCAGGGAGTTTTTCACCTTGGGGACGTCGATGGCGTGGCAGCCCTCGATGCCGCAGGTCTGCTCGACCACCCGCAGGTCGCCCGGGTTCTTGACGATACCGGCATGGCCGTTTTTCTTGTCAATGGCCAGGGGGTCGCCGAGATGGCAGGCCGCGCAGCCGATTACCTTGGTGTCGTGGGCGGCGTCCAGCCTTTCGGACTGGTGGCAGGAGAGGCACATGTCGATGCGTCCGTCGGTAAGCTGATAAAGGCGGGGCGGACGTTCGGTGAGATTTTCGCGGATCACCAGACTGAAGACCACGAGCAAGACGAAAAGTAGGGTAAGACGGGACGACATCAGGCCCACTCCAGGTAGTTTTCAGCGGTCGGGTAGCGGCGTCCGTAGCCGAAGGCTTTACTGGTGACTTTTAAACCCTGGGGAGCCTGCTTACGCTTGTATTCGCTGCTTTTGATCCTTCGGACCACGTCCTTGACCGTCTCCGGATCATAACCCATTTTGATGATTTCGGCGACGCTGCGGTCCTCCTCCAGCCAGGCGCTTAAGATCGGATCGAGAACCTCGTAGGGAGGCAGGTCGTCCTGATCGGTCTGGTCCGGAGCCAATTCGGCACTGGGGGGCTTCTCGATGGAGCGGGTCGGGATCACGATCTTGTCACGATTGAGATGCCGGGCCAGATGGTAAACCATCAGCTTGGGAACGTCGGCGATTACCGCCAGGCCGCCGCTCATGTCCCCATACAGGGTGCAGTAACCGACGGCCATTTCCGACTTGTTGCCGGTCGAGAAGAGCATGGCCCCGAACTCGTTTGAGATCGCCATCAGGATCGAGCCCCGGATCCGGGCCTGGAGATTTTGTTCGGTAATGCCGTGATCCAGTTCGCCCATCACCGGTTTCAGGCTCTTCAGCTGGGCCTGGAATATGTAAGTGATGGGGATGACTTTAATCTCGATGTCCAGGTTGGCGGCAAGCTCCCGGGCATCGGCGATGCTCTCCTCCGAGCTGTATGGCGAAGGCATCGATATCCCCATGACATTTTCCCTGCCCAGGGCGGCACAGGCAATGGCAGCGACCAGAGCCGAGTCGACTCCGCCGGAAAGACCGATGACGCATTTCTTGAATCCGCATTTCCGGACATAATCCTTGGTGCCCATGACCAGGGCCTCGAAGAGATCGGGCAGCTCATCCGCTTTTTCGAGGGGGAGAGCTTCTTCGGCCGGTTCCCGGAGTCTGGCGGTATCGACCACCAGCATCTCTTCTCTGAAGCGGGCGGCGCCGGATGTTAGTTCACCATGGCTGTTGAAGGCCAGGCAGCCGCCATCGAACAACAGGCAGTCTTGGCCCCCGACCTGATTGGCATAGAGGAGGGGAGTCCGGTATTTACGGCTGATTCCCGAAAAAATCCGGTTCTTCAATTCCGCCTTGCCAAGCCGGAAGGGCGAGGCGGCCAGGTTAACGATCAGGTCAGCTTCGCCGTCCGTTAAACTCATCGCATCGTTGATCGGGTCGGTGGCATAGATCCGGCGGCCGGTATTATCCTTGTCGTTCCAGATGTCCTCGCAGATCGTCAGGATGATCTTGAGGCCCCGGTAATTAACGTTGGAGGTCTCCGGGGTTCCGGGTTCAAAGTATCTGGCCTCATCGAAGACATCGTATGAGGGGAGCAGCTGTTTATGGGTGACGGCCAGGATTTTCCCGTTTTCGAATAGAATGCAGCTGTTATGGAGATTCTTGCCGGTCGCGGCCTTGTTCACGGTAAAGGCGCCGATGATCACCCCGATGCCGGAAATCTTTTTGATCAGGCGGTCAAGGGCGAGCTGGTGCTCTTCGATAAACGAATGACGTTCGAGCAGGTCCTGGGGCGGGTAGCCGCTTACCGCCATTTCCGGGAAAACCACGAGTTCGCAGCCGCTCTCCCGAGCCCGGGTCGCCGACAGGATGATTTTTTCGCAGTTAGTGGAGAAGCTGCCGATTAGTGGATTTATTTGGATTAATGCGATCTTCATGCAGGTAGTTTATAGCATAGTCCCGGAAAAATTTGAGGAATAATTGAGGAATAAGCCGCTTTTTCATGATCGGCAGCCTGGAGTCGGAAAGACGAGGCTTGAGCCCGGGATGATGTTTTTCCTTGCCTGAAACGTCATCTCTGGCTAGTTTCCTTGATGGCGCTTTAACTAGTGCCTGTCTATAAATGGTCTTTTTGCCCGATAACTTCGTCGCCGCGGAGTCGGAAAGTGCTCACGTACCCGAGTACGCTGCGCTTTTCCGACATCCTTGCTTCTCGTCCTCGGACAAAAATCCTCATTTCTGGACAGACACTAAACTAGGTGAATAACCCTCCGGATGATCCTGGAGGTCATCAATTCCAGTGGTCGCCCGGTACGCTTGTCGTCCACGTCAAGTTGACGGCAAGCAGAGGCGGCGCTTACGGACATTTACATAAAGGCGGGCCAGACTTTTAGCCCGATTTCAAACCAAAGCCGGGAAAAAACAATGCAGAAATATTTTGTCCTCGACACCAATGTCCTGCTCCATAATGCCGATTCGATCAGTTCTTTTTCCGACAATGTGGTGGTGTTGCCGATGTCGGTCATCGAGGAGCTCGATCGCTTCAAATCCCATAACAACGAGCTGGCCAGGAACGCTCGGCAGGTGATCAGGCAGCTTGATCATTTACGGGAAAAAGGCAATCTGGGCCGCGGCGTCGAGATGGACAACGGCGGCACCCTGATGATCTATCACGAGCGGGACCTCGCCGACCACGGCCTTGACATGCGGGTTGCCGACAATCGCATCCTGGGCGTGGCCTATACCCTGTTTGAGCAGGAGAAGAAGGTGATCTTCGTTTCCAAGGACATTAACGCCCGGCTCAAGGCCGATGCCCTGGGAATCGAGGTGATGGATTTCGAAAAACAGAAGGTCAATTTCGACGAACTCTTTTCCGGCCATTGCCAGCTCAAGGTTCCCGGAGCCCTGATCGACGAGTTCTATACGAACAAGAAACTGACGATTGACGGATGTGCGGCGGTGCCGAACGAGTTTGTCCTGCTGATCGACGAAGGCGACGAAAAGCATACCGCCCTGGCCCGCTCTACCAACGGCGGGGACCTGGTCCCCCTGCTTCCCGATTATAACGAAGCTTTCGGCTTGAAACCACGCAACAAGGAGCAGCGGATGGCCCTTGAACTGCTGCTCGATCCCGATGTGCTGCTGGTGACCATGGTCGGTCAGGCCGGTACCGGCAAGACCCTGCTCGCCCTGGCTGCGGCCATGGAGACCACCGTCCATTTCAACCGCTATGAACGGATTCTGGTCTCAAGGCCGGTAATTCCGATGGGCAAGGATCTGGGCTACATGCCCGGCGATAAGGATGAGAAGCTTTTCCATTGGATGCAGCCGATTTTCGACAACCTCACCTTTCTGATGAGCGCCCAGGGTCGCCAATCCGGTGAAAAACACGCGGAAAGCGTCAAGCAGAAGGTCGACAAGCTGTTACAGGATAATATCATCGAGCTGGAGGCCCTTACCTATATCAGGGGCCGGTCGATTCCCAATCAGTATGTGATTGTGGATGAAGCCCAGAACCTAACTCCCCATGAGATCAAGACCATCGTCAGCCGGGCCGGGGAGGGCACCAAGGTCGTCCTGACCGGCGATCCCGAGCAGATCGACAACCCCTATCTCGACTCCAGCAGTAACGGCCTCTCTTATGCGGTTGAGAGGATGAAGGGCCAGCCCCTCCATGGCCATATTACTCTGCGGAAAAGCGAACGGAGCAATCTGGCCGGGGCGGCGGCCCAATTCCTTTAATTAGAGAAGGTTATTTTTGCTGATCCGGCATTTTGCCTTTGTCATGTCGGAATAATTAGCTATAATAGCTATTTTAAATTTTTTTGAGCCTAAGTGGGAGAAACAGGATGGATTTTGAGGCAAAATGGATAGCCTGGGAAACTACCAGGCGTTGCAATTTGAAGTGTGTGCACTGTCGCTCTTCCTCGGAGCTGGAGGCCAAGGGCCACCCGGATTTTTCCTTCGAGGAAGCCAAACGGGTGATCGACGACATCGCCTCCTACGCCTCGCCGGTGGTGGTATTGTCCGGCGGCGAGCCGTTGCTTCGCGACGACATTTTCGATATCGCCAAATACGGCGACGGCAAGGGGTTGCGGATGTGTCTGGCCACCAACGGCACCATGGTCACCGAAGAGATTGCCGAGCGGATCAAGGATGCCGACATCAAGATGGTCTCGATGAGTCTGGACGGCGCCTCCTCGGAGATCCACGACAACTTTCGCAACGTGCCCGGCGCCTTCGACGGCACGATCAACGCCATGAAGATCTTCCGCGACAAGGGGATCAAGTTTCTGATCAACTCCTCCTTCACCAAGCGTAATCAGGAGGAGATTCCGAAGATCTACAAACTCGCCAAAGAGATGGGGGCCACCGCCTGGTATATGTTCATGATCGTCCCCACCGGCCGCGGCGAGGAGATCATGAACGAACTGATCTCCCCGGAGGATTACGAGGAACTGCTCAAGTGGCATTACGAGATGGAGAAGCAGGAGGACGAGCTTCTGGTCCGGCCGACCTGCGCCCCGAGCTATTACCGGGTGGTCCTGGAGCAGGCCAAGGAACAGGGCGACGATTTCAAGCGCCGCACCCTGCAGTTCTCCACCGGCGGTGCCAAGGGCTGCCTGGCCGGTCAGCTGATCTGCCTGATCGACGTCGACGGCGAGGTCCTGCCGTGCAGTTATTTTCCCAAATCGGCCGGCAATATTCGCGAGAAATCCTTTAAGGACATCTGGGAGAACTCCGAGCTGTTCAATGATCTGCGCGACTTCAAGAGCTACAAGGGTAAATGCGGGGCCTGCGAATACGTCGGGGTCTGCGGCGGCTGCCGAGCCCGGGCCTACGCGGTGAGCGGCGATTATATGGGTGAGGAGCCCTTCTGCAGCCATACCCCGTTTAAGCTGCGCAATTGCTGAAAATGGCGTCGTTTTACTAAACCGGTAAATTCGAAAAATATATTATTTCGATAACTATATTAATAGTGGAGAGAATATGAAAACTGAATTCCTCAAGGCCTGCAAGGGCGAGAAAACCGACTTTACTCCGGTCTGGATCATGCGGCAGGCGGGGCGCTACCTGCCTCAGTACCACACGGTGCGCAGCAAGGGCACCTTTCTCGAATTGTGCAAGACGCCGGAGCGGGCCGCCGAGGTTACCATTCAACCGGTCGATTATCTCGGGGTCGACGCGGCCATTCTCTTCTCCGATATCCTGGTGCCCCTTGAGAAGATGGGCGCCCCCCTGGAATTTCAGGAGAAGCGGGGGCCGGTCTTTCCTTCCCCGATCCGCGACCAGGCCGCGGTCGACGCTCTCGGCATTCCCGATCCCGAGGACGATCTCGGCTACGTGATGGATACCATCCGCATCCTCAGGAAGGAGCTGGCCGACAAGGTGCCCTTGATCGGGTTTTCCGGGGCGCCCTTCACCCTCGCCACCTACCTGATTGAGGGCGGCTCCTCGAAGAACTATTTCCAGACCAAGCGGATGATGTACGAAGCGCCGGCTCTCTATGGTCAGCTCCTCGACAAGATCACCGAATGCACCATCGCCTACCTGAAAGGCCAGATCGCGGCCGGGGCCCAGGCCCTGCAGGTCTTCGATTCCTGGGCCGGGGTTCTGGCCCCCCGAGACTATGCCGAGTTCGCCTTTCCTTACGTGAAAAGGATCATCGCCGCCTTGAAAGAAGCTACCGATATCCCCCTGATCTACTTCGCCAATAACGGGGCCACCCTGCTTGACCAGACCATCGAATGCGGCGCCGACGTCCTCGGCTTCGACTGGCGGATCAACCTCGACGAGGCGGTCCGGCGGGTCGGGCAAAAGGTGTCGATCCAGGGCAATATGGATCCCATCGCCTTGTTCCTGCCCGACGACAAGCTGGCCGAGCGGGTCAAGAATGTCCTGGTTCAGGCCAAAGGCGCTCGGGGTCATATCTTCAACCTGGGCCATGGCATTATTCCCGAAACCTCGCCGGAGAAGGCCAGACTGGCCGTCGAGCTGGTTCACAGCATCAGCCGGGAGATGCGCTGAGATGATTCCGACGGTGGCGGAATGCTTCCAGCTGATGGACCGCTATCGGATGCTGGATAATATCAGGGAGCACTCCATCATCGTGGCCAGGGTCGCGGCCCTGCTCTCCGAAAATCTGGTCCGGACCGGCCTCGATATCTCGGTGCCGCTCGCGGTCTCTGCGGCCCTGCTCCATGATATCGGCAAGACCGCCTGCCTGGATGATGACCGGGATCACGCCGCCCTGGGCCGGGAGATCTGCCTGGAGCACGGCTATGATGAGCTTGCCGGAATCGTCGGCGATCACGTTCATCTTCCGAATAGCCGCTTGCCGAAGATCAGCGAAAGCGAGGTGGTCTTCTACGCCGATAAAAGGGTGAACCACGAACAGGTGGTGAGCCTTGTCGAGCGCGAGGAGTATATTCTGGAACGATACGGCGATAATGATCCGGATCGCATCGCTGCCATCCGCGCCAACAGCTGCAAGTGGCGGGATGCGGAAGAGATTATCTTCGCCTTTCTGCCCTTTGCCCCCGAAGAGGTCGCCGCCCTGATCGATCCCGATCCCGCCACCTGCGATATCCACCGGGAGTTTATCCCCGAGAGTTTTGAAAAGGTCGGCAACGGGCTTCCATAGAAACTCAATTTTCTGAATTGCCTTATGGTATTGGTTTGTTGTCATAAAAATGATTTAGAGTCATAGTGGCATTCCATGGTCCCAGAAGCCAGAAGCCAGAAGCCAGAAGCCAGAAGCCAAAAGCCAGAAGCCAGAAGCTAGAAGCCAGAAGCCAAGAGCCAGGAGCCAGGAGCCAGAGTCGGGAGCCTGGGCGCCTAAAAATTCGATTTCCCGGTGCTCCGTTGATGGGTACTGGATTCCAGCTTATAACATGCCGGAATGACATGCAATACGCCAGAAGTTGAAGCTGAGTTTCATATAGAGCCACTTTAAGAAAAAGTCGGATAAATTGGAAAACAACAATGATATCGGGGTGATCCTCCTCAACCTCGGCGGCCCCGAAAAACTCGAGGACGTCGAGCCTTTCCTGTTCAACCTCTTCTCCGACCGCAAGATCATCCGCCTGGGCCCCCGCTTCATGCAGAAGTTCATCGCCCGGCGCATCGCCAGGAAGCGGGCCCCGATCAGCAGGGAGTCCTACCGGCTGATCGGCGGCGGCTCGCCCCTGGCCAAAACCACCATGGCCCAGGGCACCGCCCTGGAGAAGATGCTGGCCGATTCCGGCAACTTCCGGGTCGATATGGCGATGCGCTACTGGCCGCCCCATGCCGGGGAGACCCTGGCGAAAATGGCGGCGGCGGGGGTCAGGCGGCTGGTCGGCCTGACCCTCTACCCCCATTACTCCATTGCCACCACCGGCTCTTCCGTCGACGATCTCCGGGAGGCGGCGGCCCGCAACGCCCACCAATTCGAGCTGGCCCTGGTCGAGGCCTGGCCCGATCAGCCCGCTTATATCGGTTGTCTGGCCAAGAATATCAAGGCGGGGCTGCAGAAGTTCGGCGCGGATCCGGTGGAGCTAGTCTATAGCGCCCACAGCCTGCCGAAGAAGTTTATCGACGAGGGCGATCCCTATCTGGACCATATGGCGCGGACCATCCGGGCGGTCGAGGCCGCGACCGGGGTCAAGGGCCACCTCTGCTTCCAGAGCCGTAGCGGCCCGGTCGAGTGGCTGGCCCCCTCGACTCCGGAGATGATGGAGGAGCTGGCCGCCGGGGGGGCGAAAAATCTCCTGCTGGTGCCGATCAGCTTCGTCTCCGACCACGTCGAGACCCTGTATGAGATCGATATCCAGTACCGGCAGCTTGCCGAAGGGATGGGTCTGCGCCTGGAGCGGGTCGAATCCCTGAACGTCCAGGAGGACTTCATCCGGGGACTGCGGGAGCTGGTCCTCGATGCCTGCCGGCAAAAGGGCTGGGTTTTAGGAGGGTGAGGAGTGGAAAGTAAATAAACCGGAGCGGTTCCGGTTCGCTTTTTTTGAATAATATTTAACGGAGTGAATGATGATGTATTCTCCAGAAGTTGAAGGGATGTGCCCCATCGCCCAGGGCGCCCGGCACGAGTCGTCGCCGATTCCCCAGGAGGGCAAGTGGGTGCGGTCCAGGGAAGTAACCGATATCAGCGGCTTCAGCCACGGGGTCGGGACCTGCGCCCCCCACCAGGGAGCCTGCAAGCTGTCGCTGAACGTCAAGGAGGGGATCATCGCCGAGGCCCTGATCGAGACGGTCGGCTGCACCGGCATGACCCATTCGGCGGCGATGGCCTCCGAGATCCTGCCCGGCCGGACCATCCTCGAAGCCCTGAATACCGATCTGGTCTGCGATGCGATCAACGACGCCATGAAGAAGATCTTCCTGCAGCTCGTCTACGGCCGCAGCCAGACCGCCTTTTCCGAGGGGGGCTTGCAGGTCGGGGCCGGCCTGGAAGATCTCGGCAAGGGCTTGCGCAGCGTAACCGGCACCATGTACGGAACCGCCAAAAAGGGGCCGCGCTACCTGGAGATGGCCGAGGGCTACGTCAAGGAACTGGCCTTGGACGAGGATGACGAGGTGATCGGCTACAGTTTTATCAATATCGGGGTGATGATGGACGCAATCAAGAAGGGCGTCGATCCGGCCGAGGCCCTGGCCAAGGCTTCCGGCACCTACGGCCGTTTCGCGGACGCGGTTAAAACCGTCGATCCGCGCCGGGAATAAGGGGGAGAAGAGAAATGGCACTGTTTGAAAGTTACGAAAGAAGGATCGGCCAGATCAGCCCGGTCCTCGAAAAATACGGAATGCAGTCCCTGGAGGAGGCCCGCGAGGTCTGCGAAGCGGCCGGGGTCGATGTCTATAAACTAGTCAAGGAGATTCAGCCGATCTGTTTCGAAAACGCCTGCTGGGCCTATATCCTGGGGGCGGCCATCGCGATCAAAAAGGGCCGGACGGTCGCCGCCGAGATCGCTGCGACCCTGGGCGAGGGCTTGCAGGCCTTCTGTATCCCCGGCTCGGTGGCCCACCAGCGCCAGGTCGGGCTCGGCCACGGCAATCTCGCCGCGATGCTCTTGAGCGACGATACCAGCTGTTTCGCCTTTATCGCCGGCCACGAATCGTTTGCCGCCGCCGAAGGGGCGATCGGCATTGCCCGCTCCGCCAACTGGGTCAGGGAGGCGCCCCTCAAAGTAATCCTGAACGGTCTTGGCAAAGACGCCGCCCAGATCATCTCCCGGATCAACGGTTTCACACACGTCGAGACCAGCTTCGACTACGCCACCGGCAAACTCACCGTGGTCAGGGAGAAAGCCTACTCGCAAGGGGAGCGCGCCGCGGTTCGCTGCTTCGGGGCCGATGACGTCCGCGAAGGGGTGGCGATCAACCACCTCGAAGGGGTCGATATCTCGATCACCGGCAACTCCACCAATCCGACCCGCTTCCAGCATCCGGTCGCCGGCACCTACAAGAAGGAGAGGCTCGCCGCCGGCAGGAAGTACTTCTCGGTGGCCTCCGGCGGCGGTACCGGCCGGACCCTACATCCCGACAATATGGGTGCCGGGCCCGCCTCCTACGGGATGACCGATACCATGGGGAGGATGCACTCCGACGCCCAGTTCGCCGGCAGTTCCTCGGTCCCGGCCCACGTCGAGATGATGGGGCTGATCGGCATGGGCAACAACCCGATGGTCGGCGCCTCGGTGGCGGTGGCCGTAGCGGTGGAACAGGCCCGGGGCTGATCTCCTCGTTATAAAAACAAGGTAATCCACAAAGCCCCTGGTTGAGTCTGACTCGATCGGGGGTTTTTTTTTATATCGAGTTCCACCCGGTTGCCTACGTATATCCAGGCTAGGGAAGCTTCTGGGATAAGATTTTCATGAAATAACCGGGTGAAGGGGCATCAAATGGTAAACTCAAGAAGCACTTTTCCTCGGCAGGACAAACAGGTATCTTTAAGTATATATCCAGGAATATGAAAGATAAACCGGAGGTATGGCATGGATGCGGAAAGCTGTCTGAGAAATAGAATGAGTATTCGCGGATTCAAGCCGGAGCCGGTGGACCGCGCCGTTTTGGAGGAAGTCTTTGAGCTGGCCCGCTGGAGTCCGTCGTACAAGAACAGTCAGCCTTGGGAAGTGCTGGTGCTCTCCGGCGAGAAGAAGCAGGCCTTGAGCCGGGAGATGATCCGCTTGTTCGAGGAAGGGGCGCCGAACAGTCCAGATCTCGCCGCTCCGCAGGGCTGGCCGCCGACCGAGCAGGACAATATCAACCAGCTCTACCAGAGCCGTCGGGAGGCGACCGGGGTTGACCTGCTGGACCCGAAACTGATCAAAAAGGCCAAGAAAGCCAATTTCTCCTTCTACGGCGCGCCCCATGCGGTCTACCTCTTCCAGGAAGGCTCCCTCAGCCAGTGGTCGCTTTTCGACCTCGGCCTCTTCGCTCAGACTCTGATGCTGGCCGCCCATGCCAAGGGGCTCGGCACGGTCCCCCAGGCCTTCGCCACCGATTATGCCGGAGAGATCAAGAAGTTTCTCGGCATCCCGGCGACCAAGCGGCTGGTTCTCGGCCTTTCCCTGGGCTATCCCGATCCGGAGGCCTCGTTGAACAAGCTCCGCACCGATCGGATGGCGGTGGAGAAATTCGTGCGCTGGCTTGAGTAAAACCTGAATCCGTTATCGGGCGCCCCGCAAGGGTGGCGGGTGAATCGAAACAAATAAGTGAAAAAACGATTATTTCACGTAACAACAAACCGATAAAGTAAAGTTATTCTAGAAGCCGTCACGGATTCAGGTAAAAGGGTTTAATTCTGCAAGTTCCTGAATTTTCCAATAAAAGTTTTTGCCTTCCAATTTATCGGCCTGGACCGGAGCATATCCACGGGCATATCCGTTCGCGAACCCCCGGAACATTTCATCTTCCGTCGGAAATGGGAGTTTGTGATGACTTGTCGGAAAATATTGATGACCACGGATGGGGGTATTTGAGATTTTCCATAGAACGCGAACGGATCTCGGCACGGTTCTTATTTTTAAATATCACCGCTACCCATTTGCCGAATGATCCGTGAATGGGTATATTCGAAAAACAAGGCGCCTATTCAAGGCGCACGCACCATTAATTTTGGTAAATTTTGCGACTCCTCTGAACTTTAGAGAGCCGCCCATCAACTGGTTTGTTCACTCCTTGCATAGAGCGCTGGATCTTTTGACCGGTAAAATAATCAGGAAAGATGCTGCCGGAACGCGGTGCGCATCAGGAGAAAAATAATCATGAGATTTTCACGGAAGTTCGTAGTGTTACTGTTTGCTTGTCTGCTCATTCCCGCCATTGCCGCGGCGGAAACGGTGTATGTCTCCGATCAATTGGTCATCACCTTCCGGCGGGGCAATAGTACGGAGCACAAGATATTGCAGACCCTTGAAACCGGGACCCCTTTGGAAGTTGTCGAGAGGACGGAGGGGGACAAATATGTCAAAGTCAGGCTGAGAAGCGGGGAAGAGGGATATGTTCTGAGTCAATATCTCAGCAAAGAGACCCCCAAAGCCATGACCATCTCCCGTCTGGAAAATCAGCTTGAAAAGGTTCGGGGACAATTAGCCCGGGCCAAGGCGGAACTGACCCAGTCCTCCCGGGAAGGAGGGGAGTTGACCGGAAATATCAACGAACTCAACCAGGCCCTGGCAAACACTCAAGAAGAACTGCGCGCGGTCACTGAAAAATATAACACTCTTCTGAAGGATTCTGCGGAGGTAGTGGAAGTTACAAATGAACGTGACCTCCTCAAGGAGACCAATGAAAAACTTGCCACCGAAGTCCGATCACTGACGGCCGAGAATTCCGATCTTATGCGCACCGGCGCGGTAAGGTGGTTTCTGGCCGGGGGCGGAGTATTATTCTTCGGCTGGGTAATCGGCAAGGCTTCCAGGAAGAAAAGGACCAGACTATAAGCGGGAAGCCGTAAAAAAATCCCGGGAGTGTTTTTTGTTCGGGGAATGGCCCCTTTTTTTCTCGTTAAGCTTCATGCCCCTGCTCCAATACAGGGTTAAGTCATGATAACCCTTCCGGGCTGCTGTTGTCTTGTCACCAAACTGGCTCAAAGCAAAATCGGTTGTCAAAAAGAGAACTTTTTGCCACGGTAGGCATGATGACTGCCTTATCGGATCGGAAAAGTTACTCAGCCGGTCCATTATAGGGAATCACCACGCGGTCGTCGCCTCCACCCTCCACGCTCGCCATCGTCGACAACTTCTGGCGCGCGGCCGGATTCTCCCGAACCTCCGCGTCGAGAAACGTTAGTGCCCAAGTGTAGATGTCATTGGTCGACGCGACATCGAAATCGTGTGTTACACCGGCCAGCGACACGAGTTCGCGCGTCCCGCTGAGCTGATTGATGCCTTGTTCCGCCATGATGATCGGCGCTAAGGTGTCCTCCGTTCCACTGATAGCTAGAAACGGCAGTGTGACGCCGCTGAGCCCACTCTGGTCGCGCCCGAACGCCGGCAGGAAAAGTTCTCCGAAAAACGGTACATAGCCTACCGCCGCCTTGAGGCGCGGGTCGACGGTTACCTGGGTATGCTCAAAGTCCAGCGACGTGGTCAATCCGGCACCTCCCAGCAGCAGCAAGGTCTCGCCACCCATACTCGCCCCGAATCCTCCAATCTGTGTTGCGTCGATGTGGTCGAGCCATTGCGGGTCCGAGAGCATCAGATCGAGCGCAGCCCGCGTCGCAAGTGCCCGCAAGGCCTGAAGCGCGGTGAAATCGCTTAGATTCGCCAATAACGCTACGGCGTCGCTGAGGTTGTCGACTGTGAGATCGGTAAAGTGTGGGTCCCCGTAAAACGGAGCCACGACGATATAACCGTAGCTCGCGAACACGGACATCGCCGCAAGATAATCACTGGTGAGCGGGCTGCCGCGGTAGCCATGAGCAAAGGCGAGCATCGGATAGCGAGCCGCGGGGTCGGCGAGAAGTGGCGGGTCCGCGCCGACCTGCATATGCGGCACGACGTCTCCCGTCGGCAGCGGGTAGTCGGCACTGGGATTCTCCGGGGTGGTCGGATAACAGGTAAACAACACAAATTCGAGCTGTTGTCCGACAAACGACCCGTAGAGGTCAGGGTCGCTCGGCGCAGTGATGAGGACTGTCGGGGTATTCGCCGGGTCAGCGAGTAGATCTGTCACATAGCGTGGAGTGCCGTCTGCCGCGGGCGTGCCTTCCCAGTAGCTCTTAGCTTCCTCGCCGGGCAATACCCGGCTGAAGTCCTGGGCGATGTTGCTGCACGCCACGGTGTTTGGCCCGGGAAGCGCAAGCGGGGACACGACGGTGGACGGAAACGATTGGACCGGCGCATCGTCGTCCCCACCGCCACATCCGGCGAACGTGAGTGTGAACCCTGACAACGCCACCAGCAGCACTTTCTGCAATATTGCCTTCATGACTTAATCCTCTCGGTGCCACCCGTTTCGAACCCGCTGCCGGCGAAATGCGTCTTGCCTTCTTCTTCGCCCTCGCGAGTCGGGCGGGTGGGGTGATCAGAATCAGGTTTTTCGGGTGAAGCGAAAAATTTCCGGCCCCGCCTGATTCCAACCTTTATAAGCTTCGAAATTTACCTGTCAGTCATTAATTTTCCAAAGTCAGCAGCATTTATGCCATGCCATGGACTGCTGTTAACGAAATGATATAACGGCTGCCAACATAAAATCAAGCTGAGTCTATGTGGTCAAACAAATGACATAAAAACAATAGGTTGGGCGCCAGGAAGTTATTGAATTTGATGAATAATCCGATATCGCATAATCTTTAAGTTAACGAGTTCACCAGCCCCCCATATCCCTATTTAAATAATTATGGATAGTGTTACTGGAATGGTGTGTCCGGAACCGCTGAACGGCGCGGAACAGCGTCGTAACCTGGCAACTTGGAAGTCTGCCAGGGGCTCTTTTTCAGGAAATGATGCCATGGGGCCATTGCCATCAATAATGGCGGAGCCGTCATATCCGGTGGTTTTATGGATTTCCCCCGCCAGTTTCGTGGACAGGTGCTTTTCACCATGTTTTTACTCCACTGGAAAAGCCGGGTTAATTCAATTTTTACCCTTGACTCGCTCATGTTTTTAATGACTAAAATGGATCAAGGGTTGCTGGTTTTTTAAATGATAAAAGAATGGAGGTTCAAAATGAAAAAATTTACTAAAAATACGCTGAAAATGATGGTGGCCTTATCCGCAGTGGGTCTTCTGACTTCTGCCGCTTATGCCGCTCCGGTCTCGCTGAGCGATGCCCAGATGGATTCGGTCGCCGCCGGCGGCAAACCCACTCCAACCGGTTTTGTCTGCCCGGTAATCTTCACCTCTGCGGTCATGAACAGCCCCCGGGGCGCGATGATCGGCGAAGGACATTATACCATTCTCGGCCCGGAGGTTTCGGTTCCCATGCTCGCGACCAATGACAACGGGGCAGGCGTTCCCGAGGGACCTCATGCTCAGCCGGGCGATAGATGCTATACGGCAATCTGGTATTTCCAGGAATAAACCTGAATCCGTGAGCGTTCGAGAACGGTGCAGATGCAAGGCGGCAACTATGTTGATAATACTGATGGTAAATCAACGAGTTGCCAACGCCGCAGATGCGCCGTTATCGGGCGCCCCGAAGGGCGGCGGGTGCATTCCAGCCGCCACGGATCACCATCTATATTTGACTTAATAACAACCATATATCGTGAATCAATGGGCTAAGCCGTCACGGATTCAGGATAAAATAATCCCGGCAACTAACGCCGACCGGAATTCTCCGGTTGGCAAGTGACCCTGACCCGTGGTGCGCCGACCTCCCGGCTGAGAGGTCTAACGTTCTGCGGGGCCCTATATATTTATTCGGGACTACTTATGCTCAAGCGGACCATACCCGCCGTGATTTTATTCTGGCTGGCGCAGGCCATTTACCCGGCCGGCAGCGCTGCCGCCTCACCCGATTCTTCAGCGCCGGTCCGCTCATTGGTTGAAAGACGGCATCGGAACGTAGTCCTCCAGCAGTGGGAGTTAAGCTGCGCGGCGGCGGCCCTGGCCACTATCCTGCGTTATCAGTACGGGGTGCCGGTCACCGAAAGATCAGTCGCCCTCGGTTTGATCAGGCGCGGAGAGTATATTGCTAATCCCGATCTGGTCCGTTTCCGTCGGGGCTTCTCCCTTCTCGACCTGAAGCGCTACGTCGAAGGTCTCGGCTATCAGGGAGCAGGACTCGGCCGGATGACCTTCCCCGATCTCGTTGAGCATGCCCCGATTATCCTGCCGGTGAACCTGCAGGGCTTTCCCCATTTCGTGGTCTTCCGCGGTGCTGCCGCAAGCAAGGTGCTGCTCGCCGATCCGGCTTTCGGCAATGTTTCGATGTCGATTGCCAAGTTCATGAACGGCTGGATCGAATATCGTGACCTTGGCCGGGTCGGCTTCGTGGTGAAAAAATCGGGCGCTCTTGCCCCGCCGGGCCGGTTAAGGCCACGCGCTTCGGAACTCTTAATGTTGAGGTGATCAGATTGGGCATCGGTTGTGGAATAAGCAGAGACGGGTATCTCCGATTGGCAATTGCCTTGTTCCTCCTGGTCCTGTTGCCGGCTAAGGGTCGGGCAGAGGACTTGCAGGTTCAGGAACTCGAACGCAAAGTGCGGGAACGCGATCAGGTTATCCTTGAACTTCTGGAACGGGTTGAAGCACTGGAAAGAAGGGTCGGGGTCGAGCGTGGTGCAACCGGATCGGCTGGAGCTCCTGCCGGCGGGCTTGAAGAAGCCTCCGGGGTTGATGCCGGAAGCGAACCGGGGACCATCGTCGTCAGTGAGGGAGAGGCGGAAAGGGCGCTTGAGCGGTCGTTGACCCGGGAAGGTGCGTTATTGCTTCCTGAAGGCGTTCTGGAAATCGAGCCCGGTTTCAGTTACTCCCGGCGGGAAGATGCCGCCCCGAGCTTTGTGGTTTCCGGGGGCGGGACGGTTGCCGCCCAGACCGAGCGCAATATCGACAGTGTCACCGCCGATCTGGCCATGCGGCTGGGACTGCCCTGGGATTCGCAGGTTGAAATCGGGGTCCCCTACCGGTGGAGCGAGGTCGAATCCGTGACCAACACCGGTTTCTCGCCGGTCGACTCGGCGAGTGAGTCCGGATCGGCTCTTGGAGATCTGCGGCTGGGGTTCGCCAAGACCCTGCTCCGCGAGGGTCTGCATCGGCCCGATCTGGTCGGCCGAGTAACCTGGGACACGGAGAGCGGCGAGAAAAGCGATAACGGAGTGGCCCTGGGAGGCGGTTTCCAAGAACTGCGCGGCTCCCTGACCGCGATAAAAAGGCAGGACCCCATCGCCTTTATCGGCGGGCTCTCCTATCAATACACTTTTGAAGACGAGCAGGTCCAGCCGGGCGCGGCCTTTGGCGCGAACTTCGGCAGCTTCATCGCGCTCAGTCCCGAGACCTCCCTGCGCTTCCTGCTTTCGGCAACCTACCAGGATGAAACCGAGCTGTCCGGCCGTCGGGTCGATGGCAGCGACCGGACTATCGGCGCCTTCCTGGTGGGAGGTTCCACCCTTCTGGCGCCCGGGGTCCTGATGAACCTCTCGGCGGGAATCGGCTTGACCGATGACGCCGATGATTTTTCCTTTTCGCTTTCCCTGCCTATCCGGTTGGACTCGCCTCTATTCTAAAGCGGCTGGCGGCTCAACGGGCTCCTTGGGCTCCTTGCCGTGCGCCGTTCGGCAACCTTCCTTTTCTATAAGTCACGGGTCGATATTTGACATATTCAAACGCAGACTTATACATTTGTTGTAGGGCTATCCGGTTTAGCGACTGATATTACGGTAACAGGGAGATATGAAATGACAAACGCAACAATTCCCCCGATCGACCGGCAGGTGCCGGAAAGATTAGAGACTGCAACTTTCGCCCTGGGATGATTCTGGGGACCTGACTCCCGGTTCGGGAGTATAGCTGGGGTTATCCGCACCCGGGTGGGATACGCAGGCGGTGGCAAAGAGAACCCCACCTATCACGATCTGGGCGACCATGCCGAAACGGTTCAGATCGATTTCGATCCGCGGCTGATCGCCTACGAGGAACTGCTGGATATCTTCTGGCAGAGCCATAATCCGACCAGCCCCGCCTGGTCGACCCAGTACAAGCACGCGGTCTTCTTCCATAACGATGCTCAGAAAGAGCCGGCCCTTGCAAGCAGGGAACGGCTCGAAAAGAGTCTGAACCGGAAGATCCTTACCGAGATCATCCCCTATACCGGCTTCTACCGGGCCGAGGATTATCATCAGAAATACAAACTGCGTCACGCGCCGGAGCTGATGGCGGAATTCGGGAAAATGTATCCCGATTATGGCGATTTGGTCGATTCGACCGCCGCCACCAGGGTGAACGGCTACTTATACGGTTATGGCTCCCTGGAAAATCTGCAAGCCGAAGTGAATGCTTTTGGATTGTCCGTCTCCGGCAAGGAAAGGCTTTTGGAACTGATGCGGAAAAGGGATCAGCGCATGAGGGAGTTTTCCGGGGTGTCGTGAGATATCAGGTTGGGACACTGCCCGTATTCCCAGGAAAGGGAATGCCCCCAGATGTTCAACCTGATCTTTTGCCGGGCTGCTTAACAAGCGGAAATTATTAGATAAAGCCCGACCGGAGACTTCTTTACATTCCGGCCCTCAGCCATTGGCGGGCCTCTTCAAGTTCGGCCTGTTTGAAAGCCTTGAATTCCGCTTTGAAGAGAGGATTGAAGGCCCGAACCCAGGCCCGAATCCAGTCCTGGTCGGCTACCACCGCGGCATGAGTGAAGGCGCTCATATGTTCGATGCTGAACTTGACGTCGTCCCAGAATTTAGACCAGGGGATCGGCGGCATATCCAACTGGCCGATGACCTCAAGCACCTTGATTTTGCCATGCTCCCGGATCGCGGTCTCGAATACCTCCAGGGCATGATTGAACTCTTCGGCCGTGACGGAACCGGAAAACCGTATTTCGACGATATTTGTATCAGGAACCGGCTTCACATCTATCATAACGCCTCCCGTTAATCCGTGTTTCAGTAACGCCGCAGTCAAAACATCCCCGCTTCTTTCTCAGTATACGTCAGGCTAAAAGCCACATGCCCCATGCGTCCGTAATTCCGACGTGTAACAGGCCCTGAATCCGCTACCATCGAAGTTCGTCATTCCGGCAGGTTGTAGGCGGAATCCTTTTGCAAACTCATTTTGCCCCTCCTCCCTTATCCTCTTGATATCAAGCCAGTTCATGATAAACAATCGGATAAGCTGCGAGAGCAGAATTACAACAAAAGGCCCGCCCCAGCCGGCCGCAAGCAACCAAATGCCGGGGCGATCGGGATTCGCGACGATTAAAACCGTGTAGAGCAAGACGGCTATCAACCAGAGCAGTCCCAAACCGGTCAGGACATGGGTCAAACCCCGCAGCAACAGAAAGTCGTTTTTCTCCGGCCTGAACAGCAGATCGAACATAAGAGTAATCCTTATCGGGTTTCCTTATGTTCCCATACTATTACGAAGAGTTTCAAGGTTCGGAGGAATTTCCTGATTGCTATTTCCGGAACTGGCTCTCCGGCAGGACGCCTTCATTAAGAATGATCGCCTCAACTCTGCGGTTCTGCTGCTTGCCGATGGCGTCATTGTTGTTGGCCAGCGGATAATTTTTGCCGTAGCCGATGGTGACAATCCGGTTGCCGGCAATGCCCCTGTTGACCATGGCGAATTTAACCGCCGCGGCGCGCTGCTCGGAAAGGCCCTGATTGTAAAGATCGTCGCCGACATTGTCGGTATGACCTTCCACCAGGAGATTACGGTTCTGTTTTTTCCGCAGGAAATCGGCCAGTTTGCCCATGCTGCGCTGGGCGCTGGCATTCAGGTCGGACTCGCCGGTGGCAAAGAGGACGTCCCCGATGGTCAGGACGATCCCGCGGTCGGTCAATTGACCTTGCAATTCCGACATTTCCGTCAGCAGCAGGGCCAGTTCGGCCTTGGCCTTTTCGGCCTCAC
The DNA here is from genome assembly GCA_024637225.1 of Desulfobacterales bacterium. Taxonomy (GTDB): domain Bacteria; phylum Desulfobacterota; class Desulfobulbia; order Desulfobulbales; family JAGXFP01; genus JAGXFP01. The sequence goes on along the minus strand of JAGXFP010000048.1, from coordinate 16,372 downwards.
GGGTCTGCGCCTGGGCCTCGGTCTTGGCTTGTTCCGCCGCTCTGGCCTGTTCCATCGCTTCGGCTCTGGCTCGCTCCGACTCTCTGGCTTCGGCATAAGCCTCGGCCTTGGCCAAGGCTGCCTCCTGGGCCTGGATATCGGCGATAATCCTTGCCCGTTCGGTCTCGTTGGTCGCCGTTGTCAGTTGCTGCCTGGCAAATTCCAGGGCCACGGCCTTGGCGGCCAAATCCTGCTGGAGTAGTTGTTGCTCCACCTGGCTTTTCAGCAGCTGGACCTCGGCCCTTTCCCGGCCCAATTTGACAATCTCGTCGCGAACCACTACGCCCTCGGCCAAAGCCACCGCGGTCCGCGATTTACGTTCCGAGATATATGCCAGTCGGGAAACGTCATTAAAAAGAACTTTTTTCTTGCTGGAATCAATGCCGCCGTAAGAATTCGTGGGCGTAGCGGCATAGACTGCCTCGCGCGCTTGCTCGGCCTCCTGCAAGGACTTTTCGGCACCCTGCAGGGTTCTCAGCGAGTAAGCTTCCACCTGCGGATCACCCTTGGCCTCGGCATAGGCCACCCGGGCCAGATCCAGGCGCTGGTTGGCGATCTGTTCGCTCTGATCGACCGCCCCGATGCAACCGGTTAGGGCGACGCCGATGGCTATTGCCAGGGCAGTAGTTTCCAAATGATTGGAAAAATATCGGTAAAGCATCTCAACTCCTCCTTAAAGGGATAGATGATTAATTAACGGCCGGTAGCAGCTCGATTTCGGCGCGCACCTGCTGGATTGCCTGGCGAATGACCATGGCCGCATTTTTTGCCTTGGCCGTGGGGGCCGCGGCCCGGGCATAATCGGCATCCATCATGGCCTCGTCGACCAGCCTGTTGGCGGTAGCCATATCCTTGGCCTGCACCGCCAGTCTGGCTGCTTCCAGCTTGGTTTCCGCCGATTTGAGCGGCACCGGGGCATACATTTCAGCCTCTACCGCCTTGGCGGCGCTGATGTTGGCCTGCAGGGCCGGAAAACGGGAACTGACCATATCCTTGCCGGCGCAGCCGCCGGCAAGGCCGAGGGCCAACGCAGCCAGGCCGATTAAGAGATATCGTGAAATCTTATTTCTTTTCATGGATAATCCTCCTTGTCTTTTAAACTTAAACTGCAAACTTTGACCAGACAGGTAAAGCTGTGTCGCAATCAGCCAGGAATGCTTGCTATCACGTTATTAAACGGGTTCCTTCAACAAGGATGTATTAAGCGACTAACGTGCCAGGCAATATAATTGCGGCAGACCATTTTGCCCGCGATTCTTGGCGGAACCACAACATATTGCAAGGCTGGCCGAAGAGAGAGGCATGATTTTTAGTGGGATGAAATAAGGGATCGCCTGGATTTTATATGGTGTCGATTCCCGTTTTGCAATAGATTGTCCACAGTATAATGTCCCTCATAAAACGACGGGTTTCCTGTGAGGTTTTACCGACGTTTCAGCACCTTGTTAAAACCTCTGCCTGAGGCTAATGTGCTGCCGGAGTCGACCATCTTGTCTCAGTGAGAGTCCGCTAGTTTTTTACAATCAGGTCATTTTCCACCGATATTACACCATCAACCCCGGCGGCGACTCGTCCTGCCCTGGTAACGTCCTGCGGGGTATCAACAAAACCGCTTAACTGCACTACCCCATTGTAGGTCTTGACTTCGATCTGCATGGTTTTCAGTCCCGGCTTCTCGAAGATAGCCGTTTTTACCTTGCTGGTGATGACCGAGTCATCGACATATTGACCGGTGCTTTGTCTTTTTGAGTTAGCGGCACACCCCATGAAGGTGATTGCCAGGCCGATGATTACCAGCAAGCTAAAAATGCGATGTAGTCTTTTCACGATTCTCTCCTTTTGGATTGTTGTAATTTACCTTCACCCAATTTTGGTAAAGGCGTTTGTCGTTCCATGTTTATTTGGTCTCGCCTTGTAATTCCGCTTTTATCTCATTCAGGGCGACCAGTACCGGTTGCATGGATTCCTTCAAGGCTTTTAGATCCTGGTCGGTTTTATCGACGACGGGAGTTAAGGTCTCGATCCCTTTCGGTGTCAAGTCGTTGGACAGATAGGTCTGGATTTCCTTCAGGTCGGACAGGTAAGAAAGATAGGTGACTTCAACTCCCGCGCTTGCCGCCGGTACCCTGGCATAAGTTTCCGCCAATTTTAAGCGGCGCTCTTCGCTCAGTTCGCGGATCCGTGGATTTGAATAAGCGTTTCCCTGTTTTTCCCACTCGGCAAAATACTCGATGCTTTGGGAGTTCATTTCCTCCATGCGTTTGAGCACCCGGTTGCCTTCATTTTCAAGTTTGACGAGATTGTCCGAATAGTGTCCGAAGAATTTTTCCACCTCGGGTTGTCCCGGCCTTAAAAGCATATCAAGTGAGGCAGCAGTCTTGTCGAGCTGGGCGTCCATTTTTGCAATTTCATTGTCCACTTCCTGTATTGAATTGGAAGTTTTGACGGAGCGATCCATGCCGGTAGTGGCACAACCGCCCAGGAAGGCGGATGCGCCGACTATAAGCATGGTGAGAAAGACTAACGAGCGATTTCTGGTTTTCATGATGATCTCCATGTCTTGTGAGGGATTTTATTTGGGATGTACTTACCCGCTCCGGGTTCTCCGAGCAAAAGCGCTACTCGATAAACTCTTGATTTGATTGACTGTCCAGCAAATTCCGATTGCCGGTTTCGTCTAAGGAACCGGTCTGCTCTTATGCAAGAGGCCTGCAACCAGGAGCTGGCTGCGGGTTTCCTGGTTTTCCCCTTTTCATTGCCTCCGGGAGGCGCTACCGCACGATTATTTCAAAGAGCACGCGCATGTTTGATTGGGCGGCATTCGAGTAAAGATTTTTGGGGGCCGCTTCATATGAGGCAGGGTCATCCTCCCCATAGCCGATGGTCGAAAGGCGGTCCGCATCGACAATCCCATCGTCGACGAGATAGGTTCTGACTGCCTCGGCCCTTCTTTCGCTCAACTTCTGGTTGTATTCTTCCGTGCCGGAGGCAGAGGTGTACCCGGCAACCCGGATCTCGGCCTTGGGGTTTTCTTTCAGAAGCTGGATATTCCTTTTCATGATCATTTTTGCCTCGGGCGTGAGGGTCGATTTATCAAAATCAAAATTCACGTCCTCAAAGGCAAGAATGATGATCTTTGGTTCGGCCGCCTCTAAAAGGACCTTCTTTTCGACCTCCGGCTCGGAAGCGAGGATAACTGCCTTTTTCTTCGCAACCAGTGGCGGCGGCGGGGTCGGTTTCGGTTTCGGTTCATGTCTGACGGCGGAAACCGGAGCCGGCGTGGTCTTGCCGCCAAAGGCAAAGACTATACCGACGGTGGCTTGAAAATCGTGGATGCTTTCATCATAAAGCAGATGATCCCTGAGGTCGACTCTCAGGGCGACATCGTCGCCCAGCCAGTATTTAGCACCGACGCCAAGATTAATAATAGCCATGTCTCGGTTATTAATCTCCGGACTGTAGTGGGTGAAGCCGTAGCCGCCGGCAATGAAGGGGTTGAACTTCCTCTCGGGCGTAAAGTGGTAAAGGAGGTCTAGGTGATACCTGGTGATCTTGACTGTGCTGATGGGGCTGGTGAACTGTCCTTCCTTGGTATGGTCAGCCGATTTGTCATCAACCTTGCTTCTGGTGAATTCGCCAACACCTTCAATGCCGAAATGTTTTGTAAAGTTATAGCCGAGACGGCCGCCATATACCGGGCTGTCTTCAAGGTTCTGTCGGCTCTCGAAGAAGTCGTAGCCGATGAACGGGCTCAGTTCAACGCTTCCTTCTCTCAGCCCGGAGTGGGCGGATACGGGAAATACCAACGCTGCGACAAACAACAGCAGCGCCGTTTTTCGCATGCCGGGGACTATGGGATATCTCTTTTTCATCGAAGACCTCTTTTTGTGGGCAGAACAGTTTGAGTTCATTTCGTTATGCCCTCTTGGTTGTTGTAGAGAGGCAAGAGGGAGACCGGCTCAATTATTGTAGATAACCGGTCCGCCTTTTGTCGTTTTCACTCCCGGATAATGCAGGCCTCCTTACTCGCAACCGGTGGGGGCAAAGGAATGCCCCGGCACCGAGACGGTATTGGCGAGGAAAGTGAAGGCGCCGGACCCTTCAGCCCCGGACAGCAATCGTCCGCAGGATGTCGCGAGATTGCCCATCGAGATTGATGCGGAAGCGAGGACGTTGCCATTGAAAATGCTGCCGCCATTAATGGTCGCATCGCTGCCCACGTACCACCAGACATTGGACGCCCTGGCGCTGCCCGTCAGGACAATCTGGCTGTTGACCGCCGTGGTGAGAGCGGAGGGGGCCTGGAAGATGAAGACAGCATCCGGATTGCCCTGCCCATCGAGAGTGAGTACGCCATCTACAACAATCGTGGAATTCGATGCGGATATATAGACACCGGGGGGCAGAGTCGAATTGGCGTCGCAGCCTATGCCAGCGCCCGCTCCACCAGTAGTTCCTATGGTGCCGCAGCCCAAAACGGTAGCTCCCGGGGTCAGCGCCGGTGAGATCTCATTCCATTTTGCTCTCAAGGCAACCATGACATCGTCGGCCGTGGTGGTATCTGGATAGGTTTGGGTGATCACCATATCGCCGTCATTGTTGAGAGGAGGGGTGCCGCCGCAAAGGCCGAAATCATCGCCTTCGCCCACCGGCTCGTCATTGCAGAAGGAATTTGGATTCAGTACCACGTCTCCGTTAATCTTGGTCGTACCACTGTTGGTCAGCCCGCCTGCCGAGGCAATCCCGAACGAGGCGAGTGTTCCGGGGTTAACTTGTGGTTGACAAACTCCGGTCGCGGGGCCGACGGTAAAATCCCAGGTAAAGTCATCGGTCATTTCATTGGCCGTGGGAATGGCCAGGTCCTTTACCCCGGTAAGGCCGCCTTTGATCGTGGCGGTGTAGGTCGTGCCGTCGCTGAGCGGGTTGAGAGGCGTAAAGGTTGCGGTGGTGCCGGTGTCGACATCAAGGTTTATGGTTGCGGCCTCCACGGGAACGAAGCCAGGTCCAGGTCCGGTCACGGTAAAGTTTTCGCTGTTGAGTGTGTCCGGGTCCATCCGTAAACCGGAAGGTACCTCGAAGGTAGCCTTGACAGTCGTGGAAGGACAAACGTCAATGGCTTCGGCAGCGGGGCTGATCGTGAGTGGGTCCACCGAGACAGGTTGCGGTGCGACCGGGTCGATGGTGGTAAAGGTCCATACGTAGTCATTCGCCACCGTCGGCTGGGCGGGGTCTCCGGCCAGGGCATTGTCTGCCAGATCCGTAGCGGCGCCGATGCCGGTTCCTTTGATCGTGGCGGTATAAGTGGTGCTGGGGGTAAGCTCTTCGGCCGGCCTGAATGTCGCGGTCCTGGAAGCGACATTATAGGTAACGGCGGGATCCATGGCTGCTACCGGAGTTACGCCCGGACCGGTCACCGAAAAGGTTGTCCCTTCGGTAATGGTAAGCGGGGCCATATCCTCATCGAAGATTGCGGTGATTTCCGTGTTGGCCGGCACGTCGGGAGTCGGACCGGGAGTGGTCGTCTCGGGGTCGGTAAGCGTCACGGTCGGCCGGGCCGTGTCGATCGCCAAAGCAGTGCTAAAGTTCCATACATAGTTGTTCGCCAGAGCGGTGCCGGAGACGTTCTGGGCGCCGGTGGTTATGGTGGCGGTGCATTCGGCGGCTTTTGGCAGATCGGAGGCCGGAAGCGGCAGGGTCGCCACATTTCCCGCGGCCAGGTAGGTAACTGCTCCTCCTCCAGTAATCGCGGTGGTGCCGCAGACCAGGGTAAAGGTGGCGGTGGTGAGCGTGGTGGGTTCCATTGCCGTACTGAAGGCAGCAGTTATTGACTTTATATTGATCGCCACCGAGGTGGCGCCCGCCAATGGGGTTACCGCGGTCACGGTAGGGGCCGGAGCGGCCGATGGGCCGGTTGGATTATCCCACTCACCGCCGCCGCCGTCGCCGCCACATCCCGGCAAGGCGATGAAAGCGCTCAGGATTAAGGCGAATAGAAGATAAACATTCTGTCTCTTTAATTTTTTCATAAGTTTCCCTTGGATAATTTATTAACGTCACTATGCTGTTTTGCCTACCTTCTGCTCCGTATCTCCTTTTCTCTCCTGAAATGGGCGCCGCCTTTCGGGCCCTTAAACCGAGGCGCTACCGCACGATTATTTCAAAGAGCACGCGCATGTTTGATTTGGCGGCATTCGAGTAAAGCTTTTTGGGGGCCGCTTCATAGGAGGCCGGGTCATCCTCCCCGTAGCCGATGGTCGAAAGGCGGTCCGCATCAACAATCCCTTCGTCGACAAGATAGGATCTGACTGCCTCGGCCCTTCGTTCACTCAGCTTCTGGTTGTATTCTTCCGTGCCGGCGGCGGAGGTGTACCCGGCAACCCGGATCTCCGCCCTGGGGTTTTCTTTCAGGAGCAGGATATTCCTTTTCATGATCATTTTTGCCTCGGGGGTGAGGGTCGATTTATCGAAATCGAAATTCACGTCCTCAAAGGCAAGAATGATGATCTTCGGTTCGGCCGTCTCTAAAAGGACCTTCTTATCGACCTCCGGCTCTGAAGCGAGGATAACTGCCTTCTTCTTCGCCACTATTGTCGGGGTTGTTTTCGGTTCATGTCTGACGGCAGCAACCGGGGCTGGCGTACTCTTGCCGCCGAACGCAAAAGATATACCCACGGTGGCGCCGATGTTATGGTAGGTCTCTTGAAAAAACTCGGTAACCATATAATCCCTGAAATCGGCACGGATGGCGATATGCTCCGCCAGCCAGTATTTAGCTCCCACTCCGACATTTAAAGCAGCCATATCCCCGGTCGAGATCTCCGGACTGTAGTGGGCGGCGCCAAAACCGACCACCGCAAAAGGGTTGAATTTGCCGTCGGGAATGAAGTGATAGACGGCATCGAGGTGATAAAAAGTCAGGTCGACATCATCAACCGGGCTTAAGAACCTTCCCTCGTCGGCATCGGTTAAAGACCGGTTGTCAACCCGGCTGTTTATCCGTTCCACCACTGCTTCTAAGCCTAAATTCCTGGTGAAATTATAGCCGATCCGCCCACCGAACTCGGAGTGGTCTTTCAGATTCTGGTGGTCTTCAAACCAGTTGTACCCTCCAAAAATACCCACTTCCGTGGAACCTTCCTTGATCTCGGAATGGACCGTCAAGGGCAGAAGAAAAACAGAGGCAACCACAATCAGCGCTGCACGACATCTTGCTTTTTTCATATTATATTCTCTTGTAAAATTTTGTGTTTTGGTGATGGCGTTGTGACCCTTACCTGGGCTCTATATTTAAGAACAGAAACGGTAGGAATTCTCTTCTTCATACAAACCACACCTCCCTTTATGGGTGGAGCCAAGGAGACGGGCTATTGACCGGTCTCCTTGCCCTCCATGCTTTCCCAGAGCCCCGGTACTTACGGAGCGGTAACGTTATTGGACTCCAGGGTGACCTGTTCGGTTACCGAAAACAACCGGCTGGTTACAGCGGCATCGGTGCGGACATTCACTTGCGGCCAGGAGAACACGTTGCCCTGGAAGATAGTATTGGTGCCGATGGTCGCTACTCCGGCGGTTCGCCAAAAGACGTTCTTGGCTTGCGCGCCGCCGATGAGATCAATGTTGCCACCCGGCGCTCCGGTGGAAAGGGTGCCGTCGATCGAGAAAATCCAGACGGAGTCGGGGTCACCCTCGGCATCCAGTGTGAGAGGCCCCGTTTGGATGGTTACATCCGAACCGGTTTTGTAGACTCCTCTTGTCAGCACCTGGTTGCCCAGCTCTATCGGACACACCTGGGTCGGTGCGCCCGGATTCGGATCGGCGGCCAGGAAGGTATAGGCGATACCCAGGTCGGTTCTCACCTGATTGATAAACGCCACGGTGGAGGCGTAGGGTGCCGGTATGGTGTAAGGCGGGGTTGTATCGTCGGGTGCAAAGGAGATGCCGTTGGTAAGCTCCACAAATGAGCCCGGGGTTGGTCCTACCGTGAAGCCGGCGTAAAACGAACGGGCTTGGTCAAGTATTGCCAGATCGCCGTTGGCGAGGGCTGAACCGCTGGTGGTAGTGATTGCCTGACTGGCTATAATAAGGAATCTCTCCGTCTCCCCGAGAGCGGGTGCGGTCGGGTTATTGGCGAGTGCGGCGGTTACCGTCAAGATCGTATTGCCGGAAATTGTTCCCGATGTTGCCGTAATTGTCGAGGTTCCGACTGCAACACCGGTGGCCAGGCCGCTGTTGGCTGAGAAGTTGGCATTCATGGTGGCGACATTGATATCGGCGGAGGTCCAGGTTACCAGGGCGGTGATATCCGCGGTGCTGCTATCCGAATAAGTGCCAGTGGCCGTGAACTGTTTGGTCAGGCCTTCGGAAACGCTCGGTTCTAGCGGCGTTACGGCGATGGAACTCAAGGTGGCCGCGGTTACGGTCAGCGTGGTGTTCCCCGTTATGCCGGCCAGGGCCGCCGTAATTGTCGAGGTGCCGGCTGAAACGCCGGTGGCCAGGCCGCTGTCAGCGGCTCCGTTGGGATTCATGGTGGCAACAGCAATGTTGCCCGAGGTCCAGATGACCGAGGCGGTGATATCCGCAACGCTGCTGTCAGAGTAGGTGCCGGTGGCTGCGAACTGCCTGGTCTGGCCATTGACTGCGCTCGGCTCTATCGGCGTTACGGCGATGGAGCTTAAGGTGGCCGCGGTTACGGTCAGCGTTGTGCTCCCCGTTTTACCGGCTAGGGCGGCCGCAATTGTCGAATTGCCGGCAGAAACGCCGGTGGCCAGGCCGCTGTCGGCGGCCCCGTTGGAATTCATGGTGGCAACAGCAGTGTCAGCTGATGACCAGGTCGCCAGGGCGGTGATATCCGCAACGCTGCCGTCGGAGTAGGTGCCGGTGGCGGTGAACTGTTTGGTCAGGCCGTTGACCACGCTCTGATTGGCGGGCGTTACAGCGATGGAGCTCAAGGTGGCCGCGGTTACGGTCATCATTGTGCTTCCAGTTATGCCGGCCAGGTCCGCCGTAATTGTCGAGGTGCCGGCTGAAACGCCGGTGGCCAGGCCGCTGTCGGCTGAGAAGTTGGCATTCATGGTGGCAACAGCAGTGTCGGCCGAGGTCCAGGTTACGAATGGGGTAATATCGTACGAAGTACCGTCAAAGTAAATACCGGTGGCGGTAAACTGTCTGGTCAGGCCGTTGATCACACTCGGATTGGCTGGAGTTACGGCAATGGAGCTCAAGGTGGCCGCGGTTACGGTCAGCGTGGTGCTCCCTGTTATGCCGGCCAGGTCCGCCGTAATTGTCGAGGTGCCGGTTGAAACGCCGGAGGCCAGGCCGCTGTCGGCAGTACCGTCGGGATTCATGGTGGCAACAGCAATGGTGTCCGAGGTCCAGGTTACGAGGGCGGTGATCTCGTGCGAAGTACCGTCAGCGTATGTGCCGATGGCCTTAAATTGTTTGGTCAGGCCTTGGGGAACGCTTGGCATTGCGGGCGTCACGGCGATGGAACTCAAGGTACTTGAGTTAGCCGGTGTTTCGGGGGCAGTAGCCCAATGTTCAGTTCCACCATCGCTGCAACCATTCATGAAAACAGCCATTAATAATGCGATAAACCACGTATGGGAATACTTATTGTTTTTAAACATCATGTCTCCTTTCTTCACCATTCCAATCTCCATTCCTAAGTTTTGACGAAGGAAAGACGCTCTTTCCCATATCGTTTCCATCCTCTGGCCGGGTCTCCTTTTTCTAAAATGAAATATGTATCCGGATAGCTTGGTCAGATTCTTATAAGGTAATTTGCAATTACCTTTCCAACAGAGCCTGATAAGTAATTTAATTTCATTATTAATGTAATAACGGGAAGTTGTGATGATATGATCGGAGCTTTTCAAGTGGCGGTTATTCCAATTAGCCTCAGCATTTGGCGGAACCTCAAGATGTTGAGGGATGCTTTGAAGGTATTGGTGCTTTCCGGGTAAAGGACGGTGTCAATCAGTCAAGCGGAAACAAAATCGGTTATCTTGGCCGGAATAGGATATAATTTAAAAAAAATTATGTAAAAACAATGAAAAGCAGATGATTGCGGCAACGATCACTAACCGGGCGAACAAACATTTTTCGGTTGATCCTGCGTTTTGTGGGGCGGTGGCACTTATTTTGATATGGAAGTGATCCGCGGGCGGCTTGTTTCTGCGGAGATCTCCATCTGAAGAATGACCGCAGAGGACTTAAGGTGTGCCAATCGTAACAGCTGGCTTCCAGTTAAATTAAAAAAACTAAGCCTAACAACTGAATTAGAGGGGCAATAATGGGTATCGACAAAGACAAGAACCTTTCCACAGCAACCGAACCGCGCCTCCAGGCGGAAGAGCGGCTCAACTTGCAAGGTCCGGAAGCGCTACCGGCAAGGACCGCGGATGAACTCAAGGCAGGGGCACTGCAGCGTGCGATCTTTAACAGCGCCAACTTCTCGAGCATTGCCACCGACACCAAGGGGGTGATCCAGATCTTCAACGTTGGCGCCGAACGGATGTTAGGCTACGCAGCCGCCGAAGTGGTCAATCGGATTACCCCGGCCGACATTTCCGATCCACAAGAAGTGATTGCACGGGCCAAGGCGCTCAGCGTCGAACTCGAAACCGAGATTGCGCCTGGTTTCGAAGCCTTGGTCTTCAAGGCCTCGCGTGCCATCGAAGATATTTACGAGTTGACCTATATCCGTAAAGACGGCAGCCGCTTCCCGGCGGTGGTCTCGGTTACAGCTTTGCGTGACGCCCAGAACGCCATCATCGGCTATCTGCTGATCGGCACCGACAACACCGCCCGCAAGCAGGTCGAGGCAGAGAGACAGCATTTGCTCGATAATCGGGAGGAGACGCTCAAACAACTGCAGCAGACCAATTTCACTCTGCAGGTCAGCGAGGAAAAGCTTGCCGTTACGCTTAATTCCATCGGCGATGCGGTGATCGCCACCGATGCCGAAGGGCGGGTGACGCTTCTGAATCCCCTGGCCGAACAGCTTACCGGTTGGACGCGGGTGGAGGCCATTGGCCAGCCGGTGGACGAGATTTTTCACATCATCAACAAAGAAACCCGGCAACCCAGCATTATCCCGGTTGTGGAAACCCTGGCCCAAGGCACGATTCAGGGGCTGGCCAACCATACCGTCCTGATTGCCCGCGATGGCAGCGAGTGCGATATCGCCGACAGTTGCGCGCCGATTCGCGACCGCGACGGTAAGGTGATCGGCGCCGTGCTGGTGTTTCGTGATGTCACCGGGGAATATGCAGTGCAGAATGCCTTGCGGGAGAGTACCGAGGCGCTGCAGGGAAAAAACGTCGAGCTGGGGCACGCCAAGCGAGTGGCGGAAAAAGCAAACCGCGCCAAGTCGGAGTTCCTCTCCAGCATGAGCCATGAGTTGCGCTCCCCGCTCAACGCAATCCTCGGTTTCGCCCAATTAATGGACAAGGGTTCGCCATCGCCCAAGCAAAAGTCCAGCATCGACCAGATTCTCAAGGCGGGATGGTATCTGCTGAAGTTGATTGACGAGATTCTCGATCTGGCGTTGATCGAGTCGGGCAAGATTTCATTGTCGCTGGAACCAATGTCGCTGGTCGATGTCATGCTCGAATGCCAGACCATGATCGAACCACAGGCGCAAAAAAGCGGTATCCGCATGAGTTATCCTGAATTTGAAATCCCTTATTTTGTCCATGCCGACCGGACCAGGGTAAAACAGGTTCTGCTCAATCTGCTTTCCAACGCCATAAAATACAATCGCGCCGACGGTTCGGTCGAGGTGACCTGCCAAATCAGCACTCCCGGGCGAGTCCGGATCAGTGTGCGAGATACCGGCGAAGGGTTGCCTCCCGAAAAACTTGCCCAACTTTTCCAGCCCTTCAACCGTCTCGGTCAAGAAGCCAGCGCGGCGGAAGGCACCGGTATCGGTTTGGTGGTGAGCAAGCGGCTGGTCGAATTGATGGACGGTGAAATTGAGGTGCAAAGCTCACTCGGGGTTGGCACGACCCTCTGGATTGAACTGAATCTGGCGGTGGAACCGCAACTTGACGTTGTGGTCACCGAATCACTGGAATCGATCAAGGCGCCTATCAATCAAGGGTCAGCCTTGCGACATCTGTTGTATGTTGAAGACAACCGAGCCAACATGCAGCTGGTCGAGCAACTGGTCGAGTTGCGTTCCGATTTGTCCCTGCTGGGAGCGGCGGATGGCTCGCAAGGCTTGGCGCTGGCGAAAGCCCATATTCCCGAGGTGATCCTGATGGACATCAATCTGCCCGGCATCGGCGGCGTCCAGGTGATGAGAATTCTGCACGAAGACCCCGTAACAGCGCATATTCCGGTGATTGCGATCAGCGCGAATGCCATGCCGCGCGATATCGAAAAAGGCTTGGCAGCAGGATTTTTCCGCTATCTTACCAAGCCGATTAAGGTCGACGAGTTCATGGAGACCCTGGATCTGGCCCTGAAACACGCGGAAGACTTAAGGCTGAATGCTGACGGCTGACGGCTGAAGAGCGGCGACGTTATAATGTGCACCAGTAAAAACAGGCAAGGGCAAGGTGCATGGATCAGCTGATGTTCCTTCGCATATAACGAAAGGAAGAAAAAATGGTAATTTCCCAAACCGATATCCTGCAGGCCAATATCCTGGTGGTCGATGATCAAGAGGCCAATGTCCTTCTGCTTAAGCAGTTGCTGGCTGAAGCCGGATACACCCGCGTTTCCTCAACGATGAACCCCCGGGAGGTATGCGGACTGCACGACAAAAACCGCTATGATCTGATCTTGCTCGATCTGCAGATGCCGGGCATGGATGGCTTCGAGGTGATGGAGGGCCTCAAGATAAATGCGTCGGACGATTATCTGCCGGTCCTGGTGATCACCGCCCAACCCGGTCACAAATTGCGGGCCCTGCAAAGCGGCGCCAAAGACTTCATCGGCAAACCGTTCGATCTGGTCGAAGTCGAAACGAGGATCCACAATCTGCTGGAGGTGCGCCTGCTCTATAACCAGCTCGACAATTATAATAAGGTCATGGAACAGACGGTGCTGGAACGAACCGACGAGCTGCTTAAGGCCAATGTCCAGCTCAAGCAGGAAATTGAGGAACGCAAGAAGGCAGAGGAGTCCCTTCTGGCCACCTGTGAGGAAATAAAACGGTTAAAAACCCGCCTTCAGGCTGAAAACATCTATCTGCAGCAGGACGCGGCCCGGAACTGCAACTTCGGCCAGATTGTCGGTCAAAGCAGCGCCATCTCCCAGGTGTTTTTAAAGGTTGAACAAGTGGCGCCGATGGATGCGACTGTCTTGCTCCTGGGCGAGACCGGTACCGGCAAGGGCGTCTTCGCCCGCGCCCTCCACAGCCGGAGTAATCGCAAGGATCGGTCGATGATCACGGTCGATTGTACTTCATTGCCGGCAAACCTCATTGAAAGTGAGCTTTTCGGCCGGGAAAAAGGGGCCTTTACCGGCGCGGATACCCGGCAGATAGGGCGCTTTGAGTTGGCCGACGAAGGCACCATCTTTCTTGACGAAATCGGCGAGCTGCCGTTGGAACTGCAATCTAAATTGCTCAGAGTGATCCAGGACGGCGAGTTCGAGCGCTTGGGCAATCCCCGCACCATCAAGGTTAATGTTCGAATCATCGCGGCCAGCAACCGAAATCTCGAGAAAGAAATCGGCAACGGCAGGTTTCGGGAAGACCTCTATTACCGACTTAATGTTTTCCCCATCACCATTCCGCCCCTGCGGCAACGCAAGGACGACATTGCGCTCCTGGTCACGCATTTTGTCGCCAAATTCAATAAAAAAACCGGCAGGACGATCGAGAGTGTGTCGCAGGATACCATGGCACTGTTTCAGGAATACCATTGGCCCGGCAACATCCGGGAATTGGAGAGTGTCGTCGAGCGGGCAGTGATCATCAGCCAGGGAAGTGCGCTCCAGGTGCTGGACCGGTTTGAAATCTCCCGAAAACCCGAGCAGACGGCAAGCCGGGAAGTAAAGTCCATCGCCGAGTTGGAGCATGACCACATCGTCCTGGTGCTCCGGAAAACCTCTGGCCGTATCGAGGGGGGAAATGGTGCGGCCGCAATCCTGGGCCTCAACCCCAGTACGTTGCGGGCCCGGATGCATAAGCTGGAAATTACCCGGCGATAACCAAACACCATTCCACTGCAGAGAGGAGTAGGGCGGGCAGGGGAAATTTACTTTGGCACTCCCGTTGGCCATGGTGGTCATGAAGGAAAAGTGGGTCAAACCCTCTATCGGCTTTTATCGTAAAAGGCAGTTAATCATTTGAGGGATGTGTTCACTTTTCCCAATTCTTTGAGGAAAACTATGCCAGGGCATCGACTACCAGTTTATATCTTGGATCTTCCAGGTGATTCACATCGATGATGGAAGAGGCGTTGTCGAGGAGTCTGCGGCAGTCTTCGCTTAGATAACGGAGACGGACGGTTTTTCCCGCTTTGGCGTATCTCTCGGTCAGCTTATTCAGGGATTCGATGGCGGAGTGATCGACCACTCTTGATTCCTTGAAATCGATAATGACCTCTCGCGGGTCGTTTGCGATGTCGAACTTGTCCTGAAATACCGCGATGGAACCGAAGAACAACGGCCCGAAAATTTCGTAGTGTTTCGCGCCGAACTCGTCAACATGTTTCCTGGCCCGGATCCTTGTCGCATTTTCCCAGGCAAAGACAAGGGCCGAAACCACCACCCCGATAAGGACGGCCACCGCCAGATTATGAAAGATCACGGTCACCATGGCAACCAGAACCATAACGAACACATCGGCGGCCGGAACTTTACGGATGATTCTCAAGCTCGCCCATTCAAAGGTGCCGATGGCCACCATGAACATCAGGCCGACCAGTGCCGCCATGGGAATTTTTTCAATCAGCGGGGCGCCCACCAGAATAAAAAGAAGCAGAGCGCCGGCCGCAACAATTCCCGATAAACGTTTCCTGCCGCCCGAACTGACATTGATGATGCTTTGGCCGATCATCGCGCAGCCGCCCATGCCGCCGAAAAATCCGGTCACCAGGTTGGCTGAGCCCTGGGCAAGGCATTCTTTATTGCCCCGGCCGCGGGTTTCGGTCATCTCGTCGATGACGGTCAGAGTCAAGAGACTTTCGATCAAGCCGACCAGAGCCATAATCAGCGAGTAGGGAAAAATTATTGAAAGGGTCTCAAGATTAAAGGGCACTAACGGCAAGTGAAACTGGGGCAAACCGCCGGAAATTGAAGCGATATCACCCACAGTCCGGGTCGGAATCCCCAGGGATATGACGACGACAGACACCGCGATTATGGCGGCAAGCGAGGCTGGCACGACTTTGGTGATTTTGGGCAGAAAATAAATAATGGCCATGGTTGCCAGCACAAAGCCGAGCATTGTCCAAAGCGGCGTCCCGCTTAACCATTCCAGGGATCTATCAGCGCCGGCGACTTTGAACTGATCGAGTTGCGACATGAAGATCACGATGGCCAATCCGTTGACAAAACCAAACATGACCGGATGGGGGACCAGGCGAATGAATTTCCCCAGGCGCAGGAACCCGATCCCCATCTGGATGAGTCCCATCAATACGACAGCGGCGAACAGGTATTCAATCCCATGCCTGGCAACCAGACTGACGATCACCACGGCGATGGCGCCGGTTGCACCGGAAATCATCCCCGGTCTTCCTCCAAAAAGAGCAGTAACAATACCGATTATAAACGCTGAATAAAGCCCCACCAGAGGGCTTACATTTGCTATGAGCGAAAAGGCGATCGCTTCGGGCACCAGGGCGAGAGCGACAGTCAGGCCGGAGAGAATTTCATTTTTAGCAGTGAGACGTGAACTTCTCATTCCTTCGATAAATGTCATGCAGTTCCTTCCGTTAGGAGTAAAGATATATATAGCAATCGACTTGGGATCACAAAAAACAGTGAACCCTGCGCCGCCCTGGACGGCAACGCAAGAATCCACGATAGACCGGCTCGCCCTGCCTTCACGGCGAGGCGCTTCAGCTATCAAGGCGTCGATATACTGATATTGGGAGTCTGGTGCTTGTCAGGCAGTAGAGTGTGTTACTGCCACTGATTGAGAAAGCTTGGAGTGCGACAAAAAAGAGCCGGATATTTAAACGGATTTTGCCGGCGAAATCAAGGTATTTGTTTTCGGAAAGGGTGGAAGGGCGGGCTTGGCATTCGGGAAGGTTTCTTCGCGAAATATCGCTGATGAACCGGGCGGGCAGCTTGGCCTGTCCCGGCTTACCGAGCCCCGCCAAGCTCAAAGCGCAGGCCCAGGGAAATGAAATTGGAACCGCCCGCGTCCTTG
>JAGXFP010000047.1 GCA_024637225.1 Desulfobacterales bacterium | reverse complement strand
TTGCCTCCGTCAGGGCGGCCAAAGCAACCTTGGCCTTAAATTTTGCGCTGTGACTTGTTCGGTTTTGCGACATGAACCTTCTCCTTATTTGAGTTCGGTTCATTGCTTACACTCCTGTCTCAAAAACCGCTACCACTTCACGAAGCGATGGAAGAATTTCTGCCCGGGCGCCTGAAAGATCTTGGCGACCGGCTCAAGGCCCTCGATACCTACCAGGAGATCTGTGATGTCGAGAGCTACAGCATTGCCCCTCCAGCCATGGCCGAAGTCGCCAGGATGCTGGAGTTGGCCGGGAAGGTACAGGCCTTGACTGAAATATGAATCAGCGATTGATTCGTTAATGCTCTTCCGATGAAATGGGCGAAGTCTTGCGCAAAGCGCAGCGACATATAGAGAAGATAAGCTATCTCCGGCTTCGCCGGGCAGGATGAGATAATCGAACAAAACCCTTTAATCTAAAAAGAGAGACAACAACCATGGCACGTAAAGATGTAGAAGATTTGCTGGTTGCCGGCGGCGAGGACAGGAATGTCCGGGCCAGATACGATGTCCCCGCAACCATGGAGGAGTTCGTCGCCCTGGCAGCCGAAGACGGCTACCTCTTCACGGTTGAAGAACTTGCCGCGATCCTTAAAGAGTCGGGCGATGTCTTCGAGAAGAACGGCAATCCGGCCAAAAGACAGATCTGGTGGGTCTGACTCCGGTAGCCAAGCTGATTGCCCGGCATTAGAGCCTGATATTCAAAGGGATATCGGGCTCTCTCTACCCCCCGTATGACCCCTGCATTTCTATTCGATCGGAATTGGAAACAATCCATTTTTTTAGTGAATTGACGGTTTGCTCTTGGGATTTCTGATTTTTAAGAGAGCATTCCCAGATAATTGCCACTCTCCATCCTTGCTCCTTTAGTTTGGTAATATTCTTCTCGTCGCGTTTGACATTGGTTACAATCTTGTCAGCCCAAAATTCTTTACGAGTTGAAGGTAATTTGGATTTAGGGCAACCTCCATGACAATGCCAGAAACATCCATGAACGAAAATAACTACTTTGAGCTTGTTGAAAACTATATCAGGCTTTCCGGGAAGTTTTGATTTGATCCTATATCTGAAACCAGCATGCCAAAGCGCTTTCCGGATGAAAACTTCAGGAGAGGTTCCTTTACTCCTGACTCTCGACATACAGCGCCTCCGCTGTTCCTTGGTCATAAAGTCAATCATGGAGCGAGTGCCTTATTGTTTTTAGAATAGGTCTAGGAAATACATCAAAATGAAGATTGATTGGAGATAAAAGAATGCGAAACACTCCATCCCTAGTTATTTTTTTGCGCCGCGATGAAGCCATTCTGATTCAGTAAGGCCAACCCGGCTGATTTCACGAGCAAATTTTTCGGCAGCTTGTTGACCATGCTCTGGTTTCAACTGTGAAATCCACTGGTACTCATTATTTTCCTCATCTCTAAATATGTTTGTTTTTCCTTCATCCTGCCTTTCAGCGACAGCCTGCTGATGATTGGGGACAAACACGATGGTCCTTCGATTCTCTTTAGTCGGCTTAAATGTCAGTTCACAATGCTTATTGTCGACATATATTATGTGGGTAGTCTTATCGCCAGCATCCTCCAGAAAACAAAAAAGGAATGGTGCTTTACCTGTCAACCTGACACAATCGCATAAAGGTTGAAGACAGAGCAAATATCGTTTTTGGCCGAAACATTCTTTAAGTATGGTACCAAGTTTAAGAATTTTACGTTGATTCCCATAGGGTGTATTTTGACTCATTATAACTGCTAATTCTGACATTGACGATATGTCGGGCGTAACAGGATTTTGAGCTTCATCATCAGGACAAAGTATGTATTGTAATTGTTTTTTTGATGGCATTTGTTGCAACCCAGGTGTTTTAAGCACCTCTTCACCGGATTGACAGAAACTATATGCAAAATCAGAGATGTCAACTCCTTCTACTTTAGCTGTTGCATTTTGTCCGAACACCCTGTTGTTACACCAGTCTTTTAAAATTGAATCATTAATTAATGGTGTATCTTGGTTGTCATCAAGAATTGCCTCAATTTCTGCTACAAGTAGAGCCGGAATATGATTAAAGGCCTCTTCATGCGGGAGACTTAGTGCCCTATGGGTGAGAAAAGCTGCATCTAGACCAGAATGAAATTTCGTAATAATCTTCCTGCTCTGGCTTCTTATCTTAGAAAGTCCCAGAAGGATGCCACATTGTAACATCCCGTCAGCCAACTTGCAGAATTCAATTATTGTTCTATTGGCCAATTCGGTTTCAACGACCTCAAAATCCTTGAATCTCTCCAGCCGTTCTGTTGGTTTGCCGAGTACGACAACTCGAGCATTTGAAGTATGGAATGCCAAGCCGAGATCCGTATCCTTATAGCTAATTTCTTCAGGGATTTTTTCTGCTAACCCTTCGGAAACTTGATCTGCTATATCAAAAAGGTTTGGAGTGTCAGTATAAATTAAAACAAGTCTTAACTGATGTGGATATTCTTTTAAACTTTGGATGACCAAGTTTTCAATAAGTTCTTTTGCTTTTATCCCAGCATCTCCGAAAAGATCCCAATCGACTATTACGATATCTGCGGCAGCGCACAACTTATATGTATTTGAAGCAATTCCTACAGAATCTGCCTTTTTGGGTTGGTGCAAAGAACATACGATTCTTTTTTTTGCGAAACTTGCTTGGATGTCATGAGGAGAGTACTGGGGGATATCAACTTCAATTTTCTTTGTAGACAAGGGTGAAGATATCGTTACCGATTTACCTGCACTTTTAATGGAAGCCTTTCTTGTTTTAGGAGCAGATGCTTTTTTTCCTTCCAAGACAATTCCGGTTGGTATGGGGGCATAAATTTTGTCATCAACAAAAACCACAGTCTGCACAAAGTTTTCAACTGCCTTTCTTGAGAAATTTTCCATAGTTGAAATTCTATTCATCTATTCCTCCAGAACATGAAATTTCAAAAGTTACTCCGTATTGTTTCCTTTCTGACAATGCAGCCGTTAAATCCATGCCTTCTTTACGTAGCGTTTTTCTGGAGATGAACAGGCCGAGACCACGCCCTCCAGGTTTACGAGAGAAACCTTGTTCAAATATAGCTTCGGCATCCCTATTTGGTATTGCCGGACCATTGTTGCCGATTCGATAGCTGTTGTCTGCGAAATCCAAATCTATAATTCGCGGGTCTTGAATGTCTTTTAACCAGAAAACGGCATTATCAATGATATTAACGAAAACCGGGTAGATGGTGGAAGGAAAGCTTGGAACTTCAGAGTCGAGAAAGTTTTGTGTAACATTAAGCTCGATATCATGCCTTTTGAAACGAACGCTGAAGAGAGTTCTTACATAATGGTTTATTTCGCTGCCTTTGATTAAAGTCCGTTTACGTTGTAGTCGGCGTTGTAAAGGTGTGAATAGATTTAAGTGGGCATCTAGATGGTCAAAGTTGGTACGGATATCTTGATAAAGAGGTACTAAATCGTCGTTTGCCCGTGCCCATGAACCTAATTCTCGTAGTTTACGCCTAATTCCTTTTATTGCAGCCTCAAACTCATGATTAATCACAGCAACGGCAAGTCCCAGTTGGACAAGTTCCGCATCGGTGTCAGCTTGTTCTCTGAGTCCCTGTAACTCCTGATCCATTGCTTCTACAATGTCGAGATGTCCGACATCTGATACTTGTTCCAGGCTTTCGGAAATACTGGTGAGCATTTCCCGAACCCGCCCAAGTGACTCGGTATTCTTTTGTCCAACCTCCTCAATTCGGAGTTCATACATTTGCCTGATTTCTTCAGCATGCTGGGGTGATATATCTGCAAAATCCTGCTCCGCGAAATCGGTTTCCACTTTCTTCACAATGTTCCTAAATTCTTGAATAGCATTTCTAGCAGTATCAATTGCAATGCGGCGTGTTTCGGCTGCTGATTTTTCGAGCATACTGGCTTCTGATTTAACTTCTGTTTCTCGATTTTTCGCAACCTGATCAATCAAATTTTTCAAACGTCGGCGTTGATCAATATAAATGCGCGCTTCCTGCGCCATTTTACCTAAGCTTTCTGCAACTTCTTTTGAGAGAGGGGAAAACAGCTCGGTTTCCAGACGTTCTTGTTCCCGCTGATACGCAGTCCAGTCACGATCAAGTTGTTTTGTAAGTCCAACACCACGGGGTTTTGTTATCTGATAACTGCTTCTAATTTCGGTTAAACGTCGATTAGCTTCGTTCTCAGCTTCGAGAAGTTCTTCTGCTGCTTCATCGGGATTGTCCATTTTTGTAGCGGCTTCCATCCGCGCATGGATTAGCACCCTTAAAGAATCCATTTCCCCTTCTGGGATTTTTTGTGAAGTGTTTTGGAAGAATGAGTCTAGTGCTTCTGATAGCTTTTTCCTTTTTGTTCCGACTTGCTTTTCTCTTTTGTTGCGAGCCTTTTCTAACCGGCTCAATTCAATTTTTCTTTCGCGAAAGTAGTCGCCGAAATCAGCGTCCTTTCTGAAAAAATCCGCAGCAAGTTGAATGAAGATGTGTTCAACTATGTCTTTAAGTTGTCGATATACTTTATCTTTTTGAAAGCCCTCACGGCCAGCTTTTTCCTTCAGTCGGCCATTGTCTTCTCGTGTCAAGCTCACAGCACCATAAATACGCCTGTAAGAGAAGAAGTAATGAGTCATGCCTCTATTTCTTCGAGTTTCGATGCTCAACCAGTCAAAATCAGTATTGCCATAAGGCAGTATCCTAATCCCGTCACGGTAAACATAAATACCTCCGATCTGTTCAAGTTTGGCGTTTATTCTACTGAAGTCATCTGGATCAGCATTGCTTTCGCTTCTATTGCCTTGTAAATAGCCAAATTCAATCTTGAAGGGGCCGCATAGCGTTTCCTTCCCAGCACCTTTATCCCATGAAATTACGTGGTTTCCATATTCTTTCTCATATACACGAACCGTTCCTTTGAACTGTCCGTATTCGTTTATATCTCCACATATATATTGGTCAGCGCATTCAAGATCATGTTTTGTGAAAAACTCCCCTGGTCCAATCAGATCCTCGTTTACTAAATCTGATGGCCAATACCTGAATGCTGTTTCCATCGCTGGTGGGGTATCTGTGGAAAAAGTAGAGTTACAAAAACCTAGTAGCAACTTAGAAAATTCTTTTGTTTTGGACTGACGTTCACGTTCAATTTCCGCCCTGATCTCTTCATTTGCAGGAGTAATTAGAAATTGTGTTCCTGCGCCATCGTTTTTTAGAGACAATCCTTCCAAAAAATCATCCAAATCTTCAGGATCGATTTGAACATCTTCCATATTTTCCAACACGACACTGAAATTACAGTCCATGTATTTTTCTTGAAGTGATTTAACGAGACGAATATTTTGCTGAACCAAAGCCCCTACGTCATCTGCGTTTGGCAACGTACCGCCAGAAATTGTTGTGACAGGAAAATCGAGATCATCCAGGTTTAGAGAAGGGATTTCAAAAAGCCCCCAGTGGATGAAGCACATTGATAAATCACTGAGGCTGTCGCCTCGTTGAGCTCTAGTGAGAACGAGTACTTGTGAGCCTAAAAGGGCTATAGCCAAGCGGCCAATCCCCTTCTCTCCCATAATCTCTCTTTTGGGCTTATTGGCCGGTTTAAATGATTCATTGTGCGATTTTGAATCGAGTTTGCTCTCAGTACCAAGTACTAACCAGCGATTTTCGAACTCATCCTTAGTCATTCCAATACCGTCATCGCGAATAACGAGCAGATTGTCCGAGCGGAAATAGTCGACTTCTACATGGTCGGCATAAGCATCATGAGCATTTTTAAAGAGTTCACTAATGGCGGTTGAAACGTCAGCAATTTGTTGACGTCCGAGCATGTCAACTGCTCGTGCTCGAGTTTTAAACTTAGCCATTAATTGCCTCGATGTGTTTCATGAAGTGGCAACCCATGGCATGCGCCAAGTCAACAGGCACAGCATTTCCAATCTGCCTTGCCATGGAATTAAGATTCCCGCTGAACTCGAAAGTATCATCAAAACCTTGGAGACGTGCTGCTTCCCGAATGCTTATGGCTCTGTCTTGTTCAGGATGACCGAACCTGCCATTGGAATAACTAACACAACGTGTTGTTAAGCCCGTGGCCGGTCTATCCCACCATAAACGACCATAGCAATCAGTGTGCCCGGAATGAATTTCACCGTCATCATTTGTCCTGGTGTAACAAGGAGGCCAGAGTTTCTTGGGCCAGTTGTTCCGCCCCCCCCCATCTGGCAAGGAGGCTTTGATCCTCGTCATGTTCAGCTCTGATAATTCAGCCGCACGATGATTAGGTATCAGAGGATCATTGTATGTCTCTCCTGCGGCGATGGGTGGGAGCTCGGATATTGCATCACGAACGGTTTTGTACGGATTGTCTCGATCTTCGCCATGGGTCGAATCGGGGATGTTTATTTCGCCATGCTTGCTTGCGAGCAAAACAAAACGACGACGCAGTTGCGGCGCACCGTAATCTTGGGCGGCAACCACGCCATGTGTGATGTGATATCCCATTTTCACCAGAAGTTCTTCAAAAGCTGGAAACGGGCCATCTTTATGCTTGGGGACTTTTTGCAGACCCGGTACATTTTCAACAAAAACAAAGTCCGGTGAGTATTTTTCAACGAAAATCCCGAACTGAGATAACAGACTTTTTCGGGGATCGTGTTTGGGGCTTTCAGTGTATTGCCGGGTGAAAGGCTGGCAGGGGGCACATCCGCAAAATAGTTTGTAGCTGTTTTTGTATTTATCAAGTGCTGGCTCCAGATCGGAAGCCTTGAGGTCTGTTATACTTTTGCCGCAAAAAAGGGTTTTGGGGAAGTTCTGGGTAAACGTGCTTTGGGCGTCTGGGTCTATATCCAAGGCAAAAGCGATATCAATACCAGCCTTCTGAAATCCGCTACTGGTCCCACCACAGCCACAGAAGAAATCATATACTGCAATGTTTCTATATATTGTGGTTACAGTCATTTTCAACCTGAATATTATCTCAATATGCGAATACTGTTGGTCAGTGTCCTTCACTGAATCAGATAAGCTTCGTTAATTCCATAGAAAAAGAACAAGGATAACCGAAAAAGTCTAATTTTTACAGATATTTGTCACAATCAGACGCTAGTCGGTTCTTTTACACAAAAGGAGCAATGGGTCAAGTCCGCTTTTGGCTCTTGTTCTTCCCATAAAAGCGAGGCGCCACGACGCAGTAGATCGAAGTTTTGCGACGCCATCCATCATTGCTGGTGGAGCGGCAGCTTGATAGTGATTACGGTCTCGTTGCCGGTCGTGTCGATTTCAAGTTTGCCGTGGTTGGTCTGGGCGAACCTGGTGATTATATTGAGGCCGCGGCCCCGGACTTCGCCTTTTTTTATCTGCTCGAACTGGGCGGCGGGGATCAGACCGGTGTTGCCGATGGCGATGCAGGCCATCCGCCCTTCCCGGAAGCAGCGCATGGTCAGCCGGCCTCCTTCGGCGGGGATCGCCTTGGTGGCATTGTTGAGCATATTGTCCAGGACCCGTTCCAGGCCGTAAAGCGGGCATAAAACCAATAGGCCTTCCTCCCGGCATAAAGACTCGACGGCGATGTTCTTTCGCCGCGAGCGGCTGATGACCTCCTCGTTAAGCAGAAACCTCTCCCCGGCCGTCCGGCCGAGGTCGACCACCTCCGTGCGCCCCTCGCTGCCGATGGTCAGGGCGATGTCCTGCATCCTTGCCGATTCCCGGCCGATAATATCGAGATAGCGGTCCAGCTTTTCAAGATCCTTCGCCTGCATATCGCCGCCTGCCGTCAGTCTCCTGGCGCGTTCGGCGAAACCGGCCACGGCGATGGCCGGATTCTTGAAGTCATGGATGGTATCGCTTAGGAATTCCAGGGTCGACGCCTTCATGATCTCCTTGCCGAGGAAGGTCAGCAACTCTATTTCGTCTTCCTGGAAAGAGTGCTTCTGATCGGCTGCGTAAAAGGTCAGGATATGACGGGGCTTTTCCGCTACCCGCAAGGGAACCATGAGAATGGAATGGATGTCATGCTCCTTGACGAATGCCCTGAGGCCGGACGAGGTCAGTTCGCTCCGGGCTGGATTCTTGATCAGCAGATAATTGGGGTGGCGCCGCTCGTGGGGGAGGTCGGCATACTCTTTGAGGCCGTGGATCGCGGCCCGGAAATAATCATGGTGCTCCACGGTGAAAGAGTAGCCCGGTTCGTAATATGTTTTGTCGAGCGGGTAGGCGGCTTCGAGCTGGATATGTTCGAGGTCTTCCGAAACGGTAAAGAGCAGGCAGCTTAAAAAGTTAAGGAATTCGGCTATATCTGGCATGATCAGGTTAAAGAAGTCCTTTAGCTTGATCCCCTCTCTTTTGCTGAGCTTGATGAATATTTTGTCGGTGATTTTCTCTTTCGAGTCGTTCAGCTTTTTAAGGTCCAGTATTTTTTTCCTGGCCAGGACGTGGCTGACCCGCCGGGCAAACATTTCCGCCAGGATCACTTCGATTTTTGAAAACTCGCGGTCCTCTTCCCGATAGTAGATCTGCAGCGAACCGAGGATATCGCCCGCCTCGCCGACAAAGCTGGGGATCCGCAAGGGGACGGCGATCAGTGAATTAAAGCCCTTGGTGGCGATAATCTTTTTTGCCTGGTAGAGCGGGTCCTTCTTGATGCTCGGCACCACGATGCTCGCGCCGTGCCGGACTACGAGGCCGGCAATCGATTTCGAGACCGGAATGGTTGATGTGCGTTGAAAATCCTCCAGGCCGGAAGAGCCGAAGGAAAGCATCTTCAAGGTCCGGGCATCGAGCAAGCGGATCGACGCCGCTTCCGCCTTGAGGGCTTCGACGATTTTGGCAGCCGCCAGTTCCAGGATGGTTCGGCGCTCAAGATTCGGATCGATGCCCAGGATATCCTCCGATTCGAGGATAACCTGTTCGATGAACTCGGTGAGAAAGCCCTGCTCGATCGCGGTGACGAGATGACGCTCCTGCTCCTCCGAAAGATTGAGGGAAGCCGGAAAACGATGATCCCGAAGAAAATCAGCCAGTGTCAGGGGCATAACCCGCCTCTTGCTTGGTAAGCGATTGCAGGGTACCGAATCTGCTGTGTTATCGGCCTGCTCATGTGCACCAGCACACATCGCAGGCCGATGCCTTGCATCTCCGGCACCCTGCAATCGCTTACTTGATGGGAGATGGGCCGAACCTTGGCGCCTTATCATGTGTTTGGCTGCCTTGATTGTGCCCGCCAAATTTGGTCAACGGTGCTTCTAGCTGATTTTATCAGAAATTCTTATTCAGGTCAGGCTGTTTCAACAGCGCCACGCTCTTTCAATTTTGTCCCACTCCTTTCAATATTGTCACCCGATTAACCGGGTTTGCTTTTCCTCCCTCCTCCGGTTGTCCGGTTAAAAGCGTTCTGCAATGGAATATCCCCCCGGAATAATTGGATAAATACGTAAATACCGATGGTGGCATACCGCTTGCAAAAACAAGATTGCAACGACAATCAATCCTGCGAGGCAGTCATGACGGCACAGATATACGAAGAACGGCGGAACCAGATCCACCGCAAGGGCAAGAAGCCCTTTGCCATCGAGTGCGACAAGGAGAGCCTGGCCGGGGCGGTAAGCCAGCGGGCCTGCGTCTTCTGCGGCTCACGGGTGGTCCTCTACCCGATTGCCGACGCCGTCCACCTGGTCCATGGGCCGATCGGCTGCGCGGTCTATACCTGGGACATCCGGGGCGCCCTGTCATCCGGCCCGGAACTGCATCGGCTCTCATTCTCCACCGATCTCCGGGAAAAGGATGTGATTTTCGGAGGTGAGAAGAAACTCCATGATGCGTTGATTGAACTGATCGACCGTTATCAGCCCAAGGCGGCCTTCGTTTATTCGACCTGCATCGTCGGGATTATCGGCGACGACCTGGAAGCGGTCTGCAAAAAGGTCGCGGCCGAGACAGATATCCCGGTCCTGCCGGTTCAGTCCGAAGGTTTCAAGGGCAACAAGCGGGCCGGCTACGAAGCGGCCTGCAAGGCCATGTTCCGGCTGGTCGGTACCGGCGACCTTGCCAATATCTCCAGACACTCGATCAATATCCTCGGCGACTTCAACCTGGCCGGCGAGATCTGGCTGATCCGCGATTATTTTGCCCGGATGGGGGTCGAA
This sequence comes from Desulfobacterales bacterium, assembly GCA_024637225.1. Lineage (GTDB taxonomy): Bacteria > Desulfobacterota > Desulfobulbia > Desulfobulbales > JAGXFP01 > JAGXFP01. The sequence goes on along the minus strand of JAGXFP010000047.1, from coordinate 100,454 downwards.
GTGGTGGCCAATATCACCGGCGACGGCCGGGTCGATGATATCAAACGGGCCCATGGCGCGGCTTTGAACGTGGTCCAGTGCTCCGGGGCGACCATGACCCTGGCCGAGATGATGAAGGAAAAATACTCCACCCCGGTGATCCGGGTCTCCTATTTCGGCATCGAGGACATGGCCGAATCGTTGTACGCGGTGGCCGACCATTTCCAGGACGAGGAGATGCTGGCCAAGGCCAAAAAGATCGTCAGGGAAGAGCTGGAAACCCTGCTGCCGGAGCTGAAGAAATATCGGGCGGCACTGACCGGCAAGAAGGCGGCAATCTATGTGGGCGGGGCGTTCAAGGCCTTCTCCCTGGTCAAGGCCTTCCGGCATCTCGGCATGGATGTGGTGATGGTCGGCTCCCAGACCGGCACCAAGGAGGATTATCGGGAATTGCAGGAAATCACCGACGACGGCACCATCGTCGTTGATGACTCGAACCCCTTGGAGCTTTCCAGTTTTCTGCGGGAGAAGGAGGTCGATATCTTTGTCGGCGGCGTCAAGGAACGGCCGATCGCCTATAAACTGGGAATCGCCTTCTGCGACCATAACCACGAGCGCAAGGAGATGCTGGCCGGTTTTGCTGGCATGATGAATTTCGCCAGAGAGGTCTATGGTTCGGTGATGAGCCCGGTCTGGAAACTGGTTCCCCGTAAGCAATCCCAGACCACGCAGCTAGGTGTATCAGAGGCTGCCCGCATAGCCGAAAGCTAACCTGAAAACTATCAGCGAGTATAACCATGAATACCGATACCAATATCAATAACGAAAACGACACCCACACACCTCCTCCCTCTCCCAAAAGTCCCCGGCCGGTTGGCGGCCGGGGACGCCTCTCCAGGTATGTGTCGACAACCAACGCCTGTAAACTCTGTAAACCGCTGGGCGCCTGCCTGGCCTTTCGCGGCATCGAGGGGACCGTTCCCTATCTGCACGGCTCGCAGGGCTGCGCCACTTATATGCGGCGCTATATCATCAGTCATTTCAACGAACCGATCGATATCGCCTCCTCCTCGCTGGGCGAGAAGAACGCGATCTACGGCGGCGGGGCCAATCTCAAGCAGGGGTTGAAAAACGTCACCGACAAGTACCGGCCGAAAATGGTCGGTATCGCCACCACCTGCCTGACCGAGACCATTGGTGACGATCTCAACATGATCGTCCACGAATACCTGAAAGAGGCGGGGGAGACGGCAGAGGCGCCGATCCTGGTCAAGGTATCCACCCCCAGTTATTCGGGCACCCATATGGAAGGATTCCACGCCGCGGTTTTGAGCGCCGTTGAAACTCTCTGTCGAAAGACTTTGGCCAATGACCGGGTAAATATCCTGCCCGGTTTTCTCTCCCCGGCCGATCTTCGCTACTTAAAAGAGGTCATGGCCGAATTTGACCTTGAAGCCACCATCCTGCCCGATATCTCCGAGACCCTGGATGGCCCGGCCCTCGATGAATATCAGCTGATCCCCGAAGGCGGTACCCCGATTGAGGAGATCCGGACCATGGGCGGGGCGGAGGCGACCATCGAATTCGGCTCGACTATCAGTCCCAAAGAAAGCGGCGGGGAATACCTGGAAAAGACTTACGGAGTCGAGAACCACCGGCTGACCATGCCGGTCGGAGTCGGTGCTACCGACCGCTTCTTCGCCCTGCTTGAAACCCTGTCGGGCCAGGAAATCCCGGAGCGGTATGTGAAGGCCCGCGGCCGCCTGATCGACAGCCTGGTGGACGGCCATAAATACATTTTCGGTAAAAGGGCGGTGCTCTATGGTGAGGAGGACCTGGTGGTCGGATTGGCCGGATTCCTGGCCGAGATCGGTGTCCAGCCGGTGCTCTGCGCTTCCGGCGGCAAGAGCGGCAGGCTTCGGGAGAAGGTGCTTGAAGCGACTAATGGGCTCTGTGAAGTCGACCCGGAGGCTTACGAGGATATCGACTTCCACGAGATCGAGGCCCGGGCGGCGGAACTTGAGCCCGATCTGATCATCGGCCACTCCAAGGGCTACGCGTTGGCCCGGAAACTTTCGATCCCCCTGATCCGGGTCGGTTTTCCGATCCATGACCGGGTCGGAGGCCAGCGCATCCTCCATATCGGTCACGAGGGCGCCCAGCAGCTGTTCGACCTGATCGCCAACGCGATGATCCAGGTGAAGCAGGACAGGTCGCCGGTTGGCTATTCATATATGTAATCGAGATAACCATATAAAATAACAGGATAAATCATGAATAAATCAGCCGAGAAGGATTACAGCAAGCATCCGTGTTTTAACGCGAAGATGAAAGGTAAGTTCGGCCGGGTTCACCTGCCGGTGGCGCCGAAGTGCAATATCCAGTGCAACTTCTGCAACCGCAAGTACGACTGCGTCAATGAATCGCGGCCCGGAGTTACCAGTACCATCCTCTCTCCCGACCAGGCCCTGATCTATATTGAAAAGGTCCTTGAAAAGGAGCCGCGGATCTCGGTGGCCGGGATTGCCGGACCCGGCGACCCCTTTGCCAATCCGGAAGAGACCATGACCACCATGCGGATGATCGGCGAAAGATTCCCGGAGACCATCCTCTGCCTGGCCTCGAACGGCCTGGGCATCGGACCGTATATTGAGGAGTTGGCCGAGCTGAACGTCTCCCATGTAACCATTACCGTCAATGCGGTCGATCCGGAGATCGGCGCAAGGATCTACAAGTTTGTCCAGGACGGCAAGATCGTCTACCGGGGCATCCAGGGTGCAGAGCTGCTGCTGGAGCGGCAATTGGCCGCCATCGCCAAACTCAAGGAATATGGGATCACCGTCAAGATCAATAACATCGTCATTCCCGGGATAAACGACCACCATGTCGAGGCGGTGGCCGCCAAAATGCGGGAGTTGGGGGCGGACCTTTTAAATTGCATGGCGATGTTCCCCAACGTCGGCACCCCGTTCGGCGACTTGCCGCAGCCCGGGAAAAAGCAGATGGCCGAGATCCGCAACAGGGCCGAGAAATACCTGCCCCAGATGCGGCACTGCACGCGCTGCCGGGCCGACGCGGTTGGACTGCTCGATAACGACAGGACCGAAGAGTTCCGGGGCTGCCTGTCGGCCTGTGCCACCCTGCCGAAGATCGAAGGCATTACCCGGCCCTATGTGGCGGTCTGCACCAATGAAGGGGTCCTGGTCAACCAGCATCTCGGCGAGGCGACAATCCTGCAGATCTGGGAACAGAAGGGGGATTCCTTCCGGCTCGTCGAAGAACGCCAGACCCCTGAACCGGGCACCGGGATACGGCGCTGGACCGCGCTGACCAGAATGCTCGGCGACTGCCGGGCGCTCTTGACCGGCAACATCGGCGAGACTCCCGAGACCCTGCTCAAGGAAGCCGGGGTCAAGGTCGCGGTGATCAACGGTTTTATCGAAGAAGGGCTGGGGGCAATTTATGCCGGTAAGGATGTCAATGCCTATAAGGGCCGCCGCAAGTCCTGCGCCGAGGGAGGCTGTTCCGGGACCGGCTCCGGCTGCCGCTGATTTCACAAGGCGGGATGGCGGATCTGCTTTCTCATCGGCTTTTCGGCATACCTTTGGTGTGGCCGAAAAAACTGTTCCGCGGATCTCCACCAGCCGTCTTGTGAAAACATTTTTAGATCGATAGCGGATCGGCAACAAATTGTGAGGAGAAAAAATATGCAGGTAGCGATAGTTTCGACGGACGCGACTAATGTGGATGACCATTTCGGCCGGGCCGAGCGGTTTCTGATCTATGAGATCAACGGCGACAGCCAGGCCCTGGTCGGGATCAAGGTGGTGCAGCCCCTAAGCGAGGGAGACAAAAGTCATGATTTCAATCCCGGACGTTTTTCGGAGATTGCCGGGCAACTGGCTGGCTGCGAACGGGTTTACTGCACCGGAATCGGCGACCGGCCGGCGGGCGAGTTACGGAAAGTCGGGATCGAACCGGTTATTTACCGGGGGGCGATCGAAAACATCGTCATCTGACCGGGGAAAGCCATGAGGAGTTTTATGCCGGCCATAGTGATTGTCATTCAGATTTTATTGACGGCGTCCTTATCCGCGGCTGAAAGAGAGGGTCCGATGGTCGCCGTGGCCTCGAACTGCACCGGCGCCATGGAGAAGATCGCCGCCGTCTATGAGAAGGAAAGCGGGGGAAAGGTGCGAACGGTATACTCTTCGACCGGCAAGCTCTATGCCCAGATCAGAATGGGGGCGCCCTACGATATCTTTCTGGCCGCGGACAGCCGCCGTCCGGAATTGCTGGCTGAAGAGGGATGGTGTGAGGAGCCCTTTGTTTATGCCACCGGCGAAGCGGTGCTCTGGACGAAAAACAAGTCGCTGAACGGTGAAAAGAACTGGCAGGCGGCGCTGACCGCTGCCGGCGCCGCAAAGATCGCCATCTCGGCTCCGGAGATCGCCCCTTACGGAGCGGCCGCCGTCTCGGCTTTGACGGAAATCGGGGCCATTAAAAAGGTGAAGGATAAACTGGTTTACGGCCAGAACGTCGCCCAGGCCTTCCAGTACGCTTATCACGGTTCGGCGGGCTTAGGCTTTGCCGCCCTTTCCCTGGCCCGATCCGGCAAAGGTCTGGAAGGCAAATATTGGCCGATCCCGGAAGCGCCGCCGATTATCCAGAAAGGTTGCGTTGTGGCGAAGAAAGGTGAAAAGACGAAGGCAATTGCCGATTTTCTTAAATTTTTCCATTCCGGAGAGGCTCGGGCAGTGCTGGAAGATTTTGGCTACAAATAGTTTAGTGACGCTATATGAAACTGGAGCTTCAACTTCTGGATTCCCGCTAAAAACCTGCGGGAATGACGGCCATGTTGTAAGCCGGATTCCAGTACCCATCAACTTTTTAGCCGAGTCTGATTCATAGCTACAAATAGGTTTATTATGGATCTCACCCCTCTATATCTTTCCGCCAAGCTGGCCCTGATCAGTACCTTTATCCTGTTGAGCATTGCCGCGCCGCTGACCTACTGGCTGGTCTATTCCCCCGTGCGCGGCAAGTATCTCATCGAATCGCTGATCGGTCTGCCCCTAGTCCTGCCGCCTACGGTGCTGGGCTTTTTCCTGTTGATCGTCATGGGCCCGGAAGGGCTGTTTGGCCGGCCATGGGAGAACCTCACCGGCTCGGCCCTGGTCTTCACCTTTACCGGTATCGTCATCGCGGCGATGGCCCACAGTCTGCCCTATGCCTTTCAACCCCTGAAAACCGCCTTCGAGCGGGTCGACCGGCGATTGCTGGAATCGGCCTATGTGCTTGGCTGCTCGAAATGGGCCGCCTTTTTCCGGGTGGTGCTGCCCAATACCATAAACGGCCTGGGTGCGGCGGCGATTCTCGCCTTTGCCCATACCATGGGCGAGTTCGGGGTGATCCTGATGGTCGGCGGCTCCATCCCCGGCGAGACCAGGGTTGCCTCGATTGCCATCTACGAATACGTCGAGGCCCTGCGCTACCGGGAAGCCTGGCTGCTTTCCCTGGCCCTGGTTGCCATCAGTTATCTGGTGCTGCTGGCGGTAAATCTGCTTAACCGGAAGGGTGCCCACGATGCTTAAGGTCAATATCATCAAGGAGCTCCCCGCCTTCGAGATCAACGTCTCGTTCGAATGCCGGAGCGGCGAACTGCTGGCCCTGGTCGGCCCGTCCGGGGCGGGCAAGACCACCCTGATCCGGATCGTCGCCGGTCTCGAGCAGACCGATATCGGCCGGATAACCTTTAACGGCGAGACCTGGCTTGATACCAGGGAAAAAATCTTCCGGCCGCCGCAGGAAAGAAACCTGGGCTACGTCTTTCAGGAGCATACCCTGTTCCCGCACCTGACCGTTTTCAGGAATGCGGCCTTCGCCTGCGGAGACCGCAGTAAGGTTGCCGACCTGCTCAAGCTGCTCGGGGTCTGGCATCTGAAGGATCGGAAGCCCCGCAAGTTGTCCGGCGGCGAGCGGCAGCGGGTCGCCCTGGCCCAGGCCCTGGCCAAAGACCCGAAGGTCTTGTTGCTGGACGAGCCCTTTTCGGCTTTGGATGTGGTCTCACGGGAACAACTCCGTGGGGACCTTAAAAAGATCAAAGAGGAATTCAACGTTCCGGTCATCCATATCACCCATGACCTGGATGAAGCGCGGTATCTGGCCGATTCCATTCTGCCCGTCGTCCACGGCAAGATCGATACAGACTGGCTGAACATGCGAAACACCGATAACCGTCCGAACGAAAGGATTTCAAACGATGGGAAAATAGTTGAACTGCATACCCTGAAAAACTTCCGGGGAGCAACGGGATGATGCGGGGAATAATCGACAGCACCCTGCGCGAGGGCGAACAGACCGTCGGGGTTTCCTTCAGCGTAGAGCAAAAGCTTGAGATCGTTAAAAGACTATGTTCAATCGGTATCGAGGAGATCGAGCTCGGCATCGTCAGCCGCTATAACAATGTCCCTGCCGAGTTGATCGCACGGATCAGGAAATGGCGTGATCTCGCCCCGAAAAGGCTGGCCCTCTGGAGCCGGTGCCTGAACGAGGATATCGAGCTCGGCGTTGCCGCGAAGCCGGATCTCTTGTCGCTCTCCATCCCGGTCTCCGACCTGCATATCGACAAGAAGCTCGGCAAGTCCCGAGCCTGGATCCTTGAAAGGCTTGAAAAATCGATCCACTACGCCCTGGCACTGGGGATTCCCTTCGTTTCCCTCGGCCTGGAAGACGCGACCCGGGCCGACCCCGAATTTCTGCGCAAGGTTATAGGCCTTGCGGGGCGAAGCGGCGCCGGCCGCATCCGGTTGGCCGATACGGTGGGGATTGCCGGTCCCAATCAAACGGCAGCCCTGGTCAGGGAACTGAAAGGGCAATTCGATATCGAGATCGCGGTCCATATGCATAACGATTTTGGCATGGCCACGGCCAACTCCATAGCCGCCCTGGACGGCGGCGCCGACTGGGTAGACACCACGGTTCTCGGACTCGGGGAAAGGGCCGGCAATGCCCGTCTGGAAGAGGTTGCCGCCTATCTTTGCCTGCGCCGCCGACACCACTATAACATCAGCGAAATCCCCGCTCTCAGCCGGATAGTCGCCGAAACGACCGGCCGCGGGATCCAGCCCCATCAGCCGATAATCGGCGCCGACATCTTCGCCTGTGAAACCGGTCTCCACCTCCAGGGTCTGGAGCGTGATCCGGCGACCTACGAACCGTTTCCGCCGGAGAGCGTCCTGGCTGAAAGGGTATTGAGGTACGGGGCCAAGGTGGGAAGGCGGCAGATTGGAAGGTGTCAGGGAGGGCCTGATAGAGAGTGTCCGGATCATGAGCAGACAAGCTGCTCAGATCAGCTTTAAGCTGCCACCCCTTCGAGGATGAAGTCTGTGGATTTGTGTGTTTCCATCGGTTGCGGAGAGAAGGGGGGGCAGCTTAAAAGCCGAAAGCGTTGAAGTTCTTATTTGTTCATTTCAGGCTGAAGGATTGCATCTCCACCATCCTGTAATCGCTTACAGGATGGGATGATAGCCAACCTTGGCTGATTTATCCCATGGTCGGTTGCGGTCGATCAGCTTTAAAAAGTTGGTGATGAATATTTCAAATTCGCATCTTATCTGCCTGCCGGCTCTCTCTGCGTCGGCCAGGATCCGGGTGCGATCGATTTCAAGGTCCGTTAACGATGCCAGCCATTCCCGGTCCTTGTCGAGCCAAGCCGCCACTTCTTCTCCGGAGGCGGAGTGATTGTCGAATTGCATGCCCAGGATATGGGGCCGTTCAACCACGGAAAGGGCCTCGATTTGACAGTCGACCGAGGTGGCCAGGATTTTCAGATGCCTGGGCAGGGGCTCCTTGACCGTCTGGCCATGCCATTTAAATATCGGAAAGCAGTCCGGCAGCCCGGCAAAAGCGGGGTGCCGATAGCCGTTATGGGTCAGGTAGCCGGTGGTGAAACCGATGCTGCTGCGATGGTTTTTCCCCACTTGCGCGCCCAATGCTTCGGCCAGCAGTTGATGGCCGAGGCAGAATCCGAGATATGGGCGGTTGTCGTCCAGTGACTTTTTAATGACTTTCTTTTCTTCGACCAGAAAAGGGAATTCTTCTTCCTGGTCGACATTAGGCCCGCCGCCCAGAACCAGCAGGCAGGCATAGGGGCCAAGATCGGGGATTTTCTCTTCCCAGGTCCTGATCACATCCAGTTCTATATCGTTTGCCCGGGCAACTTCTCTAAGGATCTTCCCCGGCCCTTCCCAGGGACTATGCTGAAATACGAGGAATTTTCTGGCCACTGTTCGGCTCCTTTGAGAAGATTTTTGGTAAGCGATTACAGGATACCGAATCTGCCGTGTTATCGGCCTGCTCATTTATATGAGTACACATCGCAGGCCGATGCCTTGCATCTCCGGCACCCTGTGATCGGTTACGATTCCGGACGGTTAAATTAATTTCTCAACTTTCTGGGTTGCGGTATCAGCTTGTACGGTAAAATTTCAAGCCGACGCCCCTTCAAAACCGAAGGGAGAAAACTGGTGCGCCAGTGACTACCTCCGGTTGCGGAGTGAAGGGACGACGGCCTGAAAACCTCTAAAAGTGCCCGTCTCTAAATGGTCTTTTTGCCCGATTACTTCGTCGCTGCAGAGTCGGAAAGTGCTCACGTACCCAAGTACGTTGCGCTTTTCCGACATCTTTGCTTCTCGTTCTCGGACAAAAATCCTCATTTATGGTCAGACACTAGAAAGCGAAGCTTGCCGAAATGCCTCCGTAGAAATGGTTGTCATCACCGTCATAACTCACCGACTCGATGACGGTTTCCGCGTCGTCACTCAGGGCAAAAGAGTAGTAGAGCTCGGGGGTTACCGAGGCGTACTCGCCGATCCCGAAGCTCATCGAGGCGCTCAGGAGGCCGTCATGCAACTCGCTGTAATCGGCGCCGTCGTCCAGATAGCCGACCTGGGCTCCGAGATCAAGGGCCATGCCCTCCGTGAAGGAGATCGAGTGGCCGATGCCCAGGGTCGCGTACGAGGAGCCGGGCAGGTTGGCGATGTCGGCATAATAGGTCAGGGTCGGGGCGAGGATCGTATCGAGACTCACCGAGGCGTAAAGCTCTTGGGTGTCCTCGGCCCCGTCGACGTTGTAATAGATCCAGCCGACCCCGTAGCCGACCATCCCGGCCGCGCCGTCGTAGGAAAGGGTCATGTCGGTTTCATTCCAGTTGTTGGTGTCGAGCCCCTTTTCGTCGGTATCGAGGTTGCCCCAGAGGTTGACCCCGAAGCCCTTGTAGGCGACGGTCATCGAGGGCTGCAGGACCACGCTGCTGTCGCTGAAGGCAAAGCCGCGCCAGACGTACTGGCTGTATGCGCCCAGGGTGAAGTCCGCTTCGGGTTTCTCTGCCTCGGCCAGGACGACGCCGGGTATGGCGGCGGTAATTCCCAGGGCCACGAGGCCGGTAGTGATCATTTTTCTTGCTGTAATTTTCATGGTGAAGCTCCTTTTGCTTTTATGGTTAATGAACTACTTGTTTTTGGCGGGCCGCCTCTTTCAGGCGGCCCATTCCGTTGCCAATTTCCTATTTACCATTGAATTCCGGGTATGCCTCAAGGCCGCATTCCATGATATCGACACCTTTAAGCTCTTCTTCTTCGCTGACCCGAATACCCATAACCGCTTTAATGATGGACCAGGCTATCAGGCTGGTACCGAACACCCAGGCGAAAATTACCGCGATACCGGTAAGCTGGGCAATCATTGATACTTCCGGATTGGTAAAGGCCACCGCTATCAGCCCCCAGATCCCGACCACGCCATGTACCGAAATAGCGCCCACCGGGTCGTCAAGCCTTAACTTGTCCAGCATGACGATGGAGGCGACGACCAGCAGACCGCCGATAACGCCGACCAGGGTTGCGACCAGCGGCGTCGGGGTCAGGGGTTCAGCGGTAATCGCCACCAGGCCCGCCAGGGCGCCGTTCAAGGCCATTGTCAGATCGGCTTTGCCGAACCAGAGCTGAGAGAGCAGGAGGGCGGCAACCAGACCGCCGGCCGCGGCCATATTGGTGTTGACAAAGATCATGGAGACGGCATTTGCCTCCATAATATTGCTTATCTTGAGTTCGGAACCGCCGTTGAAACCGAACCAGCCAAGCCAGAGGATAAAGGTACCGAGAGCAGCCAGCGGCAAGTTTGCGCCGGGGATGGCCCTGACCTTACCGTTTACATACTTGCCTTTTCTAGCGCCCAGCAAAAGAACGCCGGCCAGGGCGGCCGAGGCGCCGCAGAGATGGACGATGCCGGAGCCGGCAAAGTCGGAAAACCCGAGGCTGTCGAGAAAACCGCCGCCCCATTTCCAGTATCCCTCAACAGGGTAGATAAACCCGGTCAGGACAACTGTAAAAGCCAGGAAGCTCCACAACTTCATTCTTTCGGCAACAGCACCGGACACGATCGACATGGCCGTGGCCACGAAGACGACCTGGAAGAAAAAGTCCGCCATGTTGGAATAATAGGTCTCGCCGCCACTTTTCAGTACGGCGTCGACGCTGTTGTCGGCGCCGAGCCAGAAGCTCAGGCCGGGAATGAAACTGCTCGATCCGTCCCCGTACATGATATTGTATCCTACAAACATGTACATAATGCAGGCGATGGAATATAGTGCGACATTCTTGGTCAGGATCTCAACCGTATTCTTGCTTCGGACCAGGCCGGCCTCCAGCATGGAAAACCCGGCGGCCATCCACATGACCAGGGCGCCCGACATCAGAAAATAAAAGGTATCGATGGAATAGGCCAGATTGATAAGGGTTTCGCCGACCCCGGGTTCCTCCGCGAATGCCGGACTGGCTGAAAAGGCTGCCAGGGCCAGGGCGGCAAATGATATTTTGATTAACATTGATCTTGCTCCTCCTTTGGGTTTATTTAAAATTTTCATGATGGTCTCCCTATATCGCCGCTTCGTCCCGTTCACCGGTCCTGATCCTGCAAACACTGTCGATCGGCAGAACAAAAATCTTGCCGTCGCCGATCTTGCCGGTGTTGACCGATGAGATAATGGTATCGACAACCTTGTCGACCATATCGCTGGTAGTGACGATCTCGACCTTGACCTTGGGGATGAAGTCGACTTCGTACTCCGCGCCGCGATACACTTCCAGGTGCCCCTTTTGTCGGCCGAATCCTTTTACTTCCGAGACGGTCATCCCGTAAGCGCCCAGATTGTGAAGAGCCTCTTTTAACTCGTCCAACTTGAACGGTTTGATGATCGCTTCTATTTTCTTCATGTTTACCTCCTTAGGTAGGTATGTTTTGCGGATATATAAATCAAGATGCGTGCCACTTGAAAATAAATACGTTAAGTTGCCGATATTAAACATAATAAACTGATTAGAATCGGTAAGCAGCAGGCTGGAATAATCACATTTATGTGATAAAATAATTAAATTTAATTACGAAAATGTAATGATTCTGGCGATGAAATATTGGAGCCAATTTTCGGGAAATCCTGATGAATTGTTAAAATAGCTTGATCGGGAAAAGCGATGGGTGTTATCGATTTATCCAATTTATTGTTTGACAGCTCCGGCCCCGGATGCTAAAAAAGATCCATACCAAATAAAAACGGAGAAACGAGCAATGCACTTTTACAACTGACGATGACGGCATAAGCCGTTCAGCCTGGTCGAGGCTGATTCTCATAATGTCGGGTGTTTCTCCGCCTTTTCCCTCTTGCAGTAATTTCCCCCTTGCATACAGGATTTTCGGAGTCCGGCCCGAACGGGCGAGGAATTTCGGAAATTCGCGGTAAGCGAAATGATGGTCCCGGCACGAAACCGGCTGCCGCCATCCTCCCGTCTCGATTCTTCCGCTTCCGTCCCTTATGTTTTGAGAACTTCATCCGTCGATAATTGTTCTTTGCTCTTCTCTCAAAAAAAAAATCTTATAGGAGAAAAGTATGAAGCGAATAATCTTGCACTTACTGCTTGCCGTCGGGCTGGGCCTGTTGTTCGGCGCTGAGTGCCTGGCCGGCAGCGCCGCCGGGATCGTCAACATGGATTTCGATCTGAGCCGCCAGGCGCGGGACCGGGAGGTGGAGTTGTGGATTCCCTATCCGATTTCGTCGGAGTATCAGGACATCGGCGGAATTCGGGTGAACGGCGATTTTGCCGAATCGGCCGTTTATACGGATAAAAAATACCGGACCCCGATGCTCTATGCCAGATGGGCGGCCGGGGCCGAGAGCCGCCGGCTGACCTTTACCTTCAAGGCGGAGCGCCTTGAGGTGGTTAAGGGCGAACTCCCGGAACAAGAGGATCCCTGGAACCGGGCTGATTTTGCCATGTGGCTGGCCGGGACCAGTCTTGCACCGCTGGACGGGGCAGTGGCCGAGCTTGCGGCCAAAATTACCGCGGGGAAAACCACGGTGCTGGAAAAGGCCAGGGCGATCTATGACTGGACCTGCGACAACATGTACCGCGATCCGGCCACCATCGGCTGCGGTCCGGGTGATGTCTGCGCCCTCCTGCAAAAGCCCGGCGGCAAGTGTACCGATATCCACTCCGTCTTTGTCGCCCTCTGCCGGGCCGCCGGGGTTCCGGCCCGGGAGATCTTCGGCATCCGCCTGGGGAAAAATCCGGTTCAGGATATATCCACCTGGCAGCATTGCTGGGCCGAGTTCTATCTGCCCGGCTACGGCTGGGTGCCGGTCGATCCCGCCGATGTCCGCAAGCTGATGCTGAAAAGGAATCTCCAATTAGACGATCCGAAAACCGCCGAGCTCCGGGCCTATTTCTGGGGAGGCTGGGATGCCTACCGGGTCGAGCTGGCCCGGGGACGGGACCTGGTCCTTAATCCCCCCCAGCAAGGAGCCCCCCTCAATACCTTCGGCTACCCCTATGCCGAGGTGGGCGGCGAACCTTTGGACTTTTACGATCCGGCATCCTTCAAATATTCCTTCACCACCTATCAGCTCAACGCGGAGGGGTTTGGCCTGATCGATACCGCGGGCTTGAAGGACCTGCTTGACCGGGATACGGATATCGCCCTCTTCGACGCGAGAAACCCGGAGGAGTACCAGGAGGTCCACATCCGCGGTGCCGAAAGCCTGCCGGAGAAGAAATTCGATGAGTTCTCCCATCTGCTGCCGAAGGACCGAGCCAAGCCGGTCGTCTTTTACTGCAACGGGGTAAAATGCGGCAAGAGCAGGAAGGCCGCTTTAAAGGTGCTGGCCGCAGGATATAAAAACGTCCTGGTCTATGCCGAAGGGATGCCGGTCTGGGAAGAGAAAGGCATGCCGATCTATGCCGGACCAAATTACGAGAAGCGGATCGAAACCACCAGGATCAGCCCCGCAGATCTTGCCGCCCTGATTGAAAACGGCGGCGATAGCTTTCAGCTCGTCGATGTCCGCGATCCGGAAGAGTTCGGCGAAGGCCATATTCCCGGAGCGATCAATATCCCGGTGGCCTCCTTTGCCTCACAGTCGGGCATCCTCGATAAGAAGAAACGGATCATCGTCTACTGCAATTCCGGGGGCCGCAGCTATAACGCCTATCGCAAGCTGATGAAGCTCGGCTACAAGAAGATCAACCAGGCTATTTTCTTCGATTGGAAGGAAGCGGGGCAGGAGGTGGTCTCAGCGCCTAGGTGAAAAGGCTAAAGATTGGGATAGATGACTTTTTACGTCTGTACCGATTGTCATCCTGATGGATTCATATCCGGATGACAATCAAACAAAAGAGAACTGGCGAACCGATGCAAATTTTTCATCCATTACTGGTTGAATTATTTTATCAGTTAGACTCCAGGGTTAAACACATCTACCCGGATACCGGCACGATGATGCCGGTATCCGCGTCCGTCCATTTTCCTGCCGGGAGTCGCTCCAGCTAGAAAGTGAAACCGAGACCGAGCCCGTAAACAAAACGGCCGTCGTCGTAAACTTCGTCTATATCATCGGCACTTTCAAACAGGAACTGGTATTCCACCAAACCGTAAATAAAGGTGGTGTCGTTGACGAAAAATTTGAGCCCGCCTTCCGGGCCGGCAAGAAACTGATCACTGACATTGTCGCCATAAATGTATCCCAACGACACTCCCAGCAGCGGAATCAGTTGTCCGGTGCCGAAGTGATAGTCGAAGACCAGCCTGGTTGAACCGTTGAAGTCGCTGCCGCCGCCGAGATCGAAGAAGCTAAGATCCTGGCGGACACCCCATTCCATGTAGGGATTTGTGAAAAATCCGTAGCTAAAGTTAGTGCTTAAAACGGTGTCGTCCAGATCCTCGTTACTCGAACCGGAACCGCCCAGGGTAAACTCCTGAGTGCCCTGCTTAAAGACATCGGTCTGGGCAAAAGCCACCGCCGTCGGAACAAGCACCGATAGCGCAACCAGCGGTAAAATTTTCTTCCTTAACATAACTGCCTCCTTTTCATTTAATTAATGATTTGTCTCATTTTTCATCTTTGCCGTGCGGGTATTGCCTTTACTATAAATTCAAGCAAAAATAGTACCAAGTCCGTCATTTCATCACTTTTTTTACTTCCAGGGAAAGGGTTAAGTGTATTTATCCAGTTTTTACAAGTAGTTACATGTCCAGGCGGAGACCAAGGCGAACATTAGGGATCCCGAGAAAAATAAATTTGCTCCTCAATTATTTCCGATTTTCCTGGCGAGCAGGAAAATTATTCCACTCCCGGAAGACAGCGGCCAGGCAATATCGCATACTCAAGGGGGAGAGAACCCCGCCCAAGAAGATCAATCAGCCTCCGGTAGTAAGTCCTGTCCTTGGAGTCCTGGCGGGAACGGCAGGATTTAAGCGGAAGACAGCGAGCAGATAGACTGAAATCCCTAGGGAGAAGGGATTGATCCCCGAAATTGTCGCGGTGGTAAAGACGACACTCTAAGTATGGTGAATTCAACACAGATATCCCCGCTATTGGCAAGGTGGTGCCTGCTTCCCGGGGGTCTGAGACCTTGGCAGGTCTGACATCATCCATGACTAATTTGAAGAAGGGATAGTTGACGGTTGTAGTTTCTGTCTTTTTTAAAATTCCAGAAGATTGTCTTTAAGGTCGAAAGACCCATACCGGTATTTCTCTGTCATCTCGAACGGCGGAGCCGGAGAGATCTTAATAATTCGCAACGACTTTGAAGATTTCTCGCCTTCGCTCGAAATGACAATCGGAAGATTTTGCGCTTTTTCGTCCGTTGCTCATCCTGTGCCTGTCTTAAGGATGGTTAATAAGCCATATCCATTCCCTGATCGGGAACAATAATCCAAGAATCCTGACAAATCCTTTCGAGACACTCCGTTATCGGTTATGTTTATTGCCGGGTCATAGATATTCCCTTTAAAGGAATTTAAGGACATTCTCATAAACATCCCTCAGAAGGGTACAAAGTGAGAGATACCACATGTATTGTTAATTTGGACTTCATGTTGGATAGGTAGTCCTGCTTAAGCCTCCTGCCTGATATTTATGGTTCAAATCGCACGTTTAGTAGCTTCGGCTATGCGCATCACATGGCAACCATCATATTTCTGATTCTCGGAACTGGAGGCATCAAATCGAATCGCGTTTTCACTCGGTTTTAAGGCCGCGATTAATTTCATATTTTTGTAGTAATATGGATTGAGAGGAATCGGGATTTTCAAACCGCGACGGTATGGCAAAAGAGATAAGTGAAAATATTCTCCTGCCTCGGCAGGCATATCTAAGAGGAGGCAATATGATTGAGCTTGTAAAACCGATTGCGGAGTTGTGCGCGGCAATCATAGAGATACTCGGCATCTTGCTTATCCTCTTGATCGCGTTCCATGCCCTTTTCCTGGGGGCTGTCCGGCTATGGAAGAAGGAAAACGCCGAAACGATATTTCTTCAGATTCGTCAGCGTCTCGGGCGGGGCATTCTGCTCGGCCTGGAGTTTCTAATTGCGGCGGACATCATCCATACCGTGGCGGTAGAGCTGACCTTCAAGACGGTGGGTGTATTGGCCATTATCGTTCTTATACGTACCTTCCTCAGCTTTACCCTGGATGTGGAATTGACCGGCAGCTGGCCCTGGCAGAAGCCGGATTGAACGGTTTGTCTAGCTTGCAAGTGGGTTCCGGGGATACCGTCTTAATTATGGTCAGCCTCGCTGTTACTGGTTTGCCGCTCTTGACCGGTTTTTAAATATTGTGTAGAGTTACTTTTTTCAGGCGCTCAATTGAGCTTAAAAGGGAACCCGGTGTGAATCCGGGGCGGGCCCGCCGCTGTAACCGGGGACTGAAGCCATTTTGCCACTGTCCGTTAAGGATGGGAAGGCTGGTGGAGGGATGATCCGGGAGTCAGAAGACCTGCCTTGAAAAATGGTGATGTATTCCCGTGGACAGGGGTATATCGACTGATCTCGCGGATAAAATGGGAATCCCCGGATCGATTAATTTCGGTCCGGGGTTTTTTTATGCCCGGACTCCAAGCAACTGAAAAAGGAGGACGAAGGTGATACTGACGGAAAAAGGCCATTTGCAGCTAACCATCCTGGCCCGCACGGACTGGGATGATTTCCAGGCCGCGCTGTGGTGTTTGCGCCGCAACGCCTGAGCAGGAAGCAGGGGAGAGCAGGAAGCAAATCATAAAATTGAAACATATTTGGAGAACGGATAGATGAAGAAGTTTTTACCGATATTTATTGTAGGATTGATTTTCGCGCCCGCAACCCTTTGGGCCGCTGAATCCCAGGACGATGCCCGGCCTGTCGCCACCATGGGGGAGGTGGTGGTTACCGCCACCAGGACGGCGACCAATCTCGATAAGGTGGGGGGCAGCGCGGTGACCGTAATTACCGCCGAGGAGATCGAAAAGAAGCAGCCGGTCACGGTGGTCGAGATGCTCCGGACCGTTCCCGGCCTCGATGTCCGGTCCAACGGCGGCAGGGGGACCAATACCTCGATCCATCTGCGCGGGGCCGACAACAAGAACACCCTGGTCCTCGTCGACGGCATTATGTACAACGACCCTTCCCAGGCCAATCGCGGCGCCAATATCGGTTCCCTGACCATGGACAATGTGGAGCGGATCGAGATCGTTCGCGGCCCGATGAGTGTCCTTTACGGCAGCAACGCCACGGCCGGGGTGGTCAACATCATCACCCGTAAAGGAGAGGGGAAACCGACGGTCAGCGGAGGCGCCGAAGGCGGTTCCTACGATACCTGGAAGGTTTTCGGCGCTTCCTCCGGCAGCGCCGGAAAATTCGATTATTCGCTTTCCGCCGCCCATGCCGAAAGCGGAGGGTTTTCCATTGCCGATGACGATAATGACCGCATCCCCAACGCCGGCAACACCTCCGAGGACGACGGCTGGGAAAACACCACCCTGTCGACCAGGCTGGGTTTCGCGGTCACTCCCGACTTCAAGATAGACACCGTGATTCGCCATCTCGATTCCACCGTGGAGCTGGACGACTATAACGGTTCATATACCGGCGACCGCTTTGCCTCCTGGTCCGCTCCCACTCCTAATGCCCCCGAACCAGACGGCCTGAAAGAGCGGCGGACCGAAAGCGAGCAACTCTTTGCCCGGATAAATTTTCACAACATTTTTCTGGACGGTCGACTGAGCTCGGACCTCGCCTTGCAGTCGGCCCGGCAGGATCGGGATTCCTTCGATAACGACGGCCTGCCCAGCTACGATTACACCGGAGAAAACCGCGAGGCCACCTGGCAGGGCAGTGTCCGGATCATAAAAAGCAACCTCGTCACGGTCGGGGCGGGGGTTATCCGGGAGGAGATGAACAGCAATGCTAACTCGATCATCAATAAAACCGCCGAAACCCTGAGTGTCTGGGGTCAGGATCAGATCATGATCGGCGAGGCCCTCGATATCGTTGCCGGGCTCCGCTATGACGACCATGATCGTTTCGGCGGCAAGGCCACTTACCGTCTGGCCCCCGCCTATTATCTCGATACCACCGACACTACTTTCAAGGCCGGTTACGGCACCGGTTTCCGGGCACCGTCCCTTTTTGAACTCTTCTCTTTCTTTGGCAACGAAACCCTTGGCGCCGAAGAGAGCGAGGGCTGGGATCTGGGCATCGAGCAACGGTTGCTGGCCGGCCGGTTAAGCATCGGGCTTACCTATTTCGCCCTCAATTTCGACGACCGCATCGACTACGACTTCGCTCTCTCCCAATACGCCCAGCAGGACGGGATTACCCGTACCCGGGGAGTAGAAACCGCGGCGAAGTTCGCGGCCACCGACAGCCTCGATCTGGGCTTGACCTACACCTATACCGACACCGAAGATCCCGACGGCGCCCGTCTGGTTCGCCTGCCCTTGAACAAGGCCTCGATAAACGCGACCTATTATTTCGGCAAAAAAGGTTCAATCAACTGCGATCTGATCTGGGTCGACGAACGGGATGCCAACCCCTTTGCCGCCGACGGCTCCGGCAACCCGGTGGATACCCTGGACAGCTATGCCCTGGTCAATCTCGCCGGCCGTTATCATGTCGCCGAGAATCTCGAACTGTACGCCAAAGTCGACAACCTCTTCGATGAATATTACGAGGAAGCCTGGAGCTACGCGACCCCGGGATTATCAGCTTATTTAGGGGTGCGGGTGAAATATTAAATGAGTGACCTGAACGGCAGGGACTTTTTTTGTTCATGGAGCGGCGGCAAGGATTCCTGCCTGGCCCTGTATAAGGCGATCCAAAAGGGCGGCCATCCCCGCTGTCTCCTGACTATGTTCGGCGATGACGGCGAGCGGAGCAAGTCACACAACCTGCCGCCCGAGGTGATCGCGGCCCAGGCCGGGGCGCTGGCGATACCTTCATCAATCGGCAGCGCTTCCTGGGGCGAATATGAAAAGGTCTTCCTCGGTTATCTGGCTGACCTTAAGAATGACGGTCTTGTCGACGGGGTTTTTGGGGATATCGACCTGGTGCCCCACCGGGAATGGGTCGAGAGGGTCTGCTGTGAGCATGGTATGATGGCCCATCTGCCGTTATGGCAGGAGGCGCGGCGTAAACTGCTGGCCGATTTCATCGAGGCCGGCTTTAAGGCGGTGATTGTGGTGGTTGACGAAAAAAAGCTCGATCGGAGTTTTCTGGGCAGGGAGCTGGATTGGCAAACCATCGACGACTTGGAAGCGGCCGGGGTCGATGCTTGCGGGGAGGAGGGTGAATACCATACCGTGGTTGCCGGCGGGCCGATTTTCGGGCACGACTTGAATTTCAAGTACGGTAAGATAAGTCATAATGAAGGTTATGGCTTTCTGGATGTTTCTTTGTAAACGCGGAACTGCGACGGGGTTATTGCGATGATCGATATTTTTCAAAGCGGCGGGCCGGTGATGTATCCGCTCCTGCTCTGTTCGGTGCTGGTCCTATTCGTGGTGGCCGAGCGCTTTGTCTTCTGGGCCGGGATCGATCTCAAGCGGCAGCGGGATCTGCTCGACGAGGTCCTGGAACTCTGCCGCGAGGGCAAGTGGGACGAGGTCCGGGAGAAGGTCCGGGGCAGCGGCGACTATGTGATCAGGATTCTGGTCACCGGCATCGTCCATCGGGATTTCTCGATGAGCAAGGCGATGGAGGCCGCCGCCACCGAGCAGTTGCGGGGGATGGCCCGTTTCATGGGGGTGCTCGACACGATGATCACCGTGGCCCCGCTGTTGGGCATCTTCGGGACGGTGATCGGGATTATCGCCTCCTTCGAGGTTCTAGGTACCGCCGGGATCGAGGATCCCCGGGCGGTTACCGGCGGGATCGCCCAGGCCCTGATCACCACGGCGGCGGGGCTGGGTATCGCGATCATCTCGGTATTCCCCTTCAATTATTTTAACTCCCGGATCGAAAAGGCAGCCCACCGGATCGAGCAGTACGCCACCAGTCTGGAGATCGTTTACGAAAAACTTTTGCAAAGCGACGGGGACGGGACCGGTGAAGATTGATCTACCCCCCAAGCGCAAAGCCAGAATCGAGATGCTGCCGCTGATCGATATAGTCTTCCTGCTCCTGGTCTTCTTCATTTACGCGATGCTGTCGATGGCCGTCCATCGCGGCCTGGCCGTGGACCTGCCGGTTTCCGCCAGCGCCGCTCCCGAAAAGGAATTGATCCTCTCTGTGACCGTCAAGCATTCCGAGGAAGGCACCGAATATTTCATCGATGAAGAACCGGTCGAACTGGCCGGGATGGCGGATTTATTGAAAGAGAGGGTGGCTGCAGGTTGGGCCGCTGATGCTCCCGAACCCGGAGTCCTGCTCTTTGCCGACCGCCGGGTCGATTACCAGCAGTTGTTCGCGGTACTCGACCGGATAAACCGGGCGGGGCTCAGCCGGATCTCCTTGCAGGCCGATGTTGGCCCCTAGCCGGATAAGGATCGCTGCCGCCCTGCTTTTTTCGGTTGCGGTTCATGCTGTCCTGTTTGGGATGGAATTCGGCGGCGAAAACACTGCCGTGACGCCCGGTCCGGAGCGCAAGGTCGAGGTCCGTCTGGTCCCGCGGCGCGTCCCGCCGGTGCCGGTGGTTAAAAAGGAGGTTTTACCTCCGGAGACGGTGCGGAAAGCAACCGTTCCCCAAAAAATCACCCCGGCGCCGGTGGCACCGATGCGGCCGGTTCAGGTGGCGGTGCGGGAAATCCCCCCGCTGGCGCTGCCCGCCCCGCCGCGGGTGCCGGAGGAGGCGGTTGAACCGGTTCCGGATCTCGCGGAAAAGGCGGTGGAACGCTTTGATGATTCCGTGCCGCCACGGAATAGACTGAATGAGGATGTTGCCGGAGAACCTGCGCAGGCCCCGATCCGCCTGGCCCGGCCCCTCTACCGGAAGAACCCGCCGCCCGAATACCCCGCGCTCGCCCGCCGCCGTCATCTGCAGGGCACGGTTGTTCTGGAGGTCTCGGTAAGCGCGGAAGGTGCGGTCGAGGAAGTCCGGGTCGAGGAAAGCAGCGGCCACAAGGTTTTGGACCGGGCGGCATTGCGGGCGGTCTGGAATTGGCTTTTCGAGCCGGGGCGGCGCGGCGGAGAGCGAATCGCCATGCGGGTCATGGTCCCGGTTCGCTTTGATTTACGTTGATTGATGAACTCTACCTTAATGGGGTTGTACGTTGTCTGAATTATTGAGAATAATCTTATTTGCCTCGCTGCTGCTGACTCCCGCGACCGGGTTCTCCCGCCAGGTGGTCGATCAGGCCGGGCGCGCAGTCGAGGTTCCGGACGAGATCACCCGGATCGTTTCGCTGGCCCCCAGTATAACCGAGGTGGTTTTTTCCTTGGGCCGGCAGGATCTTCTCAAAGGGGCCACCCTGTACAGCGATGATCCGCCCGAAGCCAGGGAGCTGCCGAGGGTCGGCTCTTATGTCCAGCTCGATATCGAGAAGATCGTGGCCCTGCGTCCCGATCTTTGTCTGGCCATCAAGGACGGCAACCCCCTGCACACAATCAAACGGATCGAATCTTTGGGGATCCCGGTTTATGTCGTTAATCCCCGCAGCCTGGAAGGGATTATCGAGATGATCAGCGGTCTTGGCGATATTCTCGGCGCCGGCGACCTGGCCGCGAAGATTACCGGCGATATGCGGGTCCGGATCGCCAAGGTCCGCGAGAAGTTATCCGGCGAGATCGACCGGCCCCGGGTCTTTTTCCAGATCGACGCGGCGCCGATTGTCTCGGCCGGACGTGATACCTTTATCCATGAACTGATTGTGACGGCCGGGGGGATTAACCTGGCGGCGGATGCCGGCACTGCCTATCCCAAGTTTAGCTGGGAGGATATCCTGGTTTTCCGGCCCGAAGTGGCGATTGTCGCCTCCATGGCCGGGGGCTTTTCGGTTGAGGAACTACGCTCCGGCTGGCAAAAATGGCCGCAACTGCCCGCCGTCAAGGATAACCGGCTCCATGTGGTGGAGGCCAATCTGGTCGACCGGCCCACTCCCCGACTGGTCGACGGCCTGGAGGCCTTTGCCGCTATCATCCACCCCGAACTGTTCGGCGGCGAGCCCGATGATTGAATCGCAGCGGATCCCCCGCAGATTAGCGGTTGTGGTTAGCACCCTTGGCGGTTTGCTGGTTCTCGCTTTCCTGCTGGGGATTTCCCTGGGCTCGTCGGAACTCGGCTTCGGCGAGGTGTTCCGGGCCTTTAAGGGAGAGCTTGACCCGGAATCGGTGGCGGCCGCAATCATATGGCAGATCAGGTTTCCCCGGGTCGCCCTGGCGGCGATAGTCGGCGGCACCCTCGCCCTGGGCGGCCTGGTCTTCCAGGCCCTGTTGCGTAACTCCCTGGCCGAGCCCTATATCCTCGGGGTCTCCGGGGGCTCGGCCATCGGGGCGATTATCGCCATGCTACTCGGCTTTTCTCCTTTCCCCGGGGTGGCGCTGGCCTCCTTCGGCGGCAGCATGCTGGTCCTGCTTCTGGTTCTGGGCCTGGCGGCGGGGCGCTCCTTTGTCCGGCGCGACTCCCTGCTTCTGGGGGGAGTGATGATGAACGCCCTCTGCGGGGCGGTGATCATGTTTCTCATCTCCCTGACCAGAAACACCCAGGTCCACCATATCCTCTTCTGGCTGATGGGCGATCTGTCGATGTTTTCCCGGGGGCAGCTGCCGATGCTGCTCTCGATCCTGCCCTGTTTCGCGGTGATTTATATCCTGGCCCGGCCGATGAACCTCCTGCTGATGGGGCGGGAGAATGCTGCGGTTATGGGGGTCAACGTCAAGGTAGTGACCAATATCCTCCTGGTCGCCACCACCTTCATGGTCAGCATCGCGGTCTGCAATTCCGGCCTGATCGGTTTCGTCGGGCTGGTCATTCCCCATATCCTGCGGCTTATGGTCGGGTCCGACCACCGCTTGCTGGTTCCCGCCTCCATCCTGGGCGGCGCTTCCTACCTGATCCTCTGCGACCTTCTGGCCCGGAGCCTGCCGGCCGGGGGGGAGATGCCGGTGGGGATCGTGACCGCCCTGATCGGCGCCCCTCTCTTTATCTTCCTGCTCTGGAGGAGTTCCCGATGAGCGCCATAAAAGTCACCGGGCTGAACCTCCATTACGGGAAGCGGCATATCCTCAGGGAGATCTCCGTGGCGGTCGAAGCGGGCGAATTTGTCGTGATTATCGGACCCAATGGGACCGGCAAGACCTCTCTTCTAAAGGCCCTGGCCGGGCTGGTCCGGGTCAGCGGCGAAATCGAAATCCTGGACCGTCCCCTGGCCGGGTACAAGCGAAGGGAACTAGCCGCGTCCGTCGCGGTGGTGCCCCAGCAGGTACCGATCGAATTTCCCTTTACCGTCGCCGATACGGTGCTGATGGGGCGCTCGCCGCATCTCGGCCTGTTGACGGTGGAGAGTGCAAATGATTATCGTATCGCCCGGCAGGCCATGGAGTTTACCGAGATCAGCCATCTGGCCGAGCGGCGGCTCGATGAACTATCCGGCGGCGAACGGCAGCGGGTGATCATCGCCCGGGCCATCTGCCAGCAGCCCCGTTTGATCCTGCTCGATGAACCGACCGCCTCCCTCGATCCGGCCCATCAGGTCAGGATTATGGACCTGATGGAGCGGCTCCGCCGGGAACAGGGGGTTACGGTGGTAATGGTCTCCCACGATCTCAATCTGGCCGCCATGTACGGTGACCGCTTGCTGTTAATGGATAAGGGGTGTATTATCCAGGACGGTTCGCCCAGGCAGGTATTGACCGCCGGGCTGCTCGATAAGACCTACGGCTGCCGGATGATCATCGAGGAGAGCGAAACCTTGGAAGTGGTCCGGGCTTTTCCGGTGCCGGATAGATTCCTGCTTTCGTGAGCGCTCCCCGGTTAACCGGACTGAGGCCTACGAAATCGGGAGATTTTACAAAATCAGTAAACGAGGTGTCATGTGAAGAATGTATTGATTACAATCATGCTGGGACTGTTATTTTGCGCCGTAGAGGCCGCCGCCGAGATGGTTGCCACCGAAATGACCACCACCGAAAAGACCACCACCGGAATGGTTACCACCGATTCCGGCCTTCGTTATGAGGATCGTGAAATCGGCATGGGTTCCGAAACGGTTCGTGGCGACCGGGTCGAGGTTCATTACACCGGCTGGCTGGACAATAACGGCGCAAAGGGTAAAAAGTTCGACAGTTCGGTTGATCGCGGCCGTACCTTCTCCTTTATTCTGGGGACCGGCCGGGTTATCAAGGGCTGGGACGAGGGCGTTGCCGGCATGAAGATCGGAGGTAAGCGGACCTTGTATATTCCGGCCGAACTCGGTTACGGTTCGAGCGGCGCCGGCCGTTCAATTCCGCCCAATGCCGATCTGATTTTCGATGTTGAACTGATCGGGATTAAATAAATAACTCAACTTTCCGAGTTGTGAATTAGCTTGAAGTGTCGGGTCAGGAGCGGGATAAACTGTTGATTTAACGCTCCTGCTGAGCTTGTCGAAGTGCGCTCCGCTGATCTTAAGAGACATAAAAGCAAAAGCCCGAAAGATAAACCTTCCGGGCTTTTATGCATCATGCTTCGTTTTGAATTGCTTTTTAGTCGTCAAAAATCAGCTCGGGATAGATTACCCCCATTTCCTTGAGGCGCAGAAAGATCTCCCGGCCGACCCAGGCGTCGGTGGCCGCGTAACTGATCTGCTTTTGGGTGAGGGTTTCGCTGCCCCAGTTGGAGCGCTGCGCCCCCTTGGAAATCCGGAAGCCCAGCAAAACGGCGGCAAGACCGCGCAGGCCGTGGTTCTTGATCCCGGCGCTTTTCGCGATCCGGGACAGGCCGACAAACCCTGATTCCCTGAACGAACCCAGCCTTTGCAGTTGCAGGAGATCATGATCGATTGCCACGCCGGTCTTGATGATCTTTTTATCGGAAAGTATTTTCCGGAGCTCTTCGGTGAAATTCAGATGCCGCAGCTGGAAGATATAAACGGTCTCGGCCGCGGCCAGCTGGATTAGGGAGGGCAGGTTGTTCTGGCCTTTCGTGAAGTTCGGCCGGGTTTCGGTATCGAAACCGAGTAGGCTCTCCCGGCTCAGTTCGGCAATCGCCCCGGCCAGGGCCGCATCGGTCCTGATTACCCGGATTTTGCCCATGTACCCGTTGATCGGCAGGGAGTTAATCTCTTCCTTGGTCATACGGCGGTCAAAGCCGAGACGTTCTATCGGGCTGATCTTCATGTTTTCCATCGTTTTGTTATATCGCACCGGCTGGCGTTTTAGCCGTTTCCCCTTGGTTCTTAAGGGTTTCAAGGGCGTTTATTCTAAGGCCTGTCGGTGTTAAAGTCAAATAGATTAATAATTGCGCCGGGTTATCATCTTGCCTGAAAACACTATGTCTGATCACGCCAGAAAAGCTGTGGATGCCTTTTGCCCCGGCCGGACTTTATCCCGGCTTGATAAATTGGCTGAGGGGCATATCAATGATACCTTCCTGGTGATTCTGACCGGCGAAGGGTCCGGTAAATATATCTTGCAGCGCTTAAACCCCCTGGTTTTCAAACGCCCGGAACTGGTCATGGCTAATCTCAGGGTTCTGGCCGATCACCTCGACCGCCGTTTGCGCGCCGATGTCGAGCAGCATTTCTCGGGCTGGCAGCCGGTTTACCCTCTCGCCGCCCGCGACGGCCGGGATTATTACATCGATCCGACCGGAAACTTCTGGCGAATGCTGAACTATATCGACGGCGAAATGGATAATCCGCTTGCTGACCCGGGCCGGGCCGGCGAGACGGGACGCGCCCTCGGTCTCTTTCATCGGCTGGTTGCCGATCTCGATCCCGGCCGCCTGGTCGATACCCTGCCCGGATTCCATGTTACGCCGGGATATCTCGCCGATTATGACAGGATTGCCGGGCGGGACGGCGATGCCGAAGAAGAGTACTGCGCCGGAGTCATCAACCGGCGCCGCGCTCTAGCCCCGATTCTTGAAAATGGCGCCCGGGACGGTTTGCTGCCGGTCCGGGTTATCCACGGCGATCCCCGGCCGGCCAACATCATCTTCGAGGGGACGAGCGGCAAAGCGGTAAGTATTGTCGATCTGGACACGGTTAAACCCGGACTTATTCATTACGATATCGGTGACTGTCTGCGGTCCGCCTGCAACCGGGCGGGCGATGATTTCGATGATCTTGACCGGGTCGGCTTCGATACCGGAAAATGTTCGGAACTGTTGTGCGGCTATCTGGCCGAGATGGGAGCGCTGCTGACCGACGCGGACTTCAGGTTTATTTATCCGGCGGTCCGGCTGCTTGCCTTTGAACTGGGTCTACGCTTTTTCACCGATCATCTGGCCGGCGATATCTATTTCAAGGTGGAGCACCCGGGCCATAATCTGCAAAGGGCCCTGGCCCAGTTCAGGCTCCTGGAGAGTATCGAGGAATCGGCGGACGCGATTCATGATATTATCGGGAAATGCCGCCGGGTCGGCGGACTGTAATCGCTTATTGTCTCAACTTTCTGGGTTTGGTTGGCGATTTCTTCGTGCCTGTGTTCCACCGAAGCCAGGAGCCAGAAGCCAGGAGCCAGAAGCCAAGAGAAAAGCTTAAAATCAGTCATTCCGGCTCCTGGCTTCTGGCTTCTCATCTGATATGATAGGTCGGGGGGCGGATCCGGGTCTCCCGGCATTTCGGGCATTTGCCGGGCCGGCTGAATCTTTTCCGCTCCTTGAACAGATAGCCGCAGGCCAGGCACTTGCAGGGGTTGATTATCAGCCGCCCGCCTTCGGCCGCGATGCTTCTGGCTATATGCCCGAGGTGGCCGTAGACCTCCTTTTCCCTAATTGAGAGAAGTTGGGAGATATCTTTGGCGTCGAGGGTTTCTTCCTTGAGAAGTTTGAGCAGATCCTGTCTAATGGTGCCCAATGCTATTGTCCGGTCGCATGTTTTCCCGCCTATGATTTTTATCTCGATAATTTCCTGATTCAGTAATAATTTATCATGAAAGCACAGCCAGATAAGGGGATAAATATTATTATAATTCAACCAGGAAGAAAAACCCGATGAACCGTTCCCTGGCCCTGATCCTCCTGATTCTGCTGACGCTCTTTCTGGTCCACAGCCTTTATTCCTTCTACCATGGCCGGTTCGGTGAAGGGATGATCATGTACCCCCTGCTGGTGATCTGTTACGTGGCCTACCTCGGCCTTGGCAAGTTGAAGGGCAAGGGCGACGATGATACCTGAATCCGTGACGGCTTAATGAATTGATTCTCGTTATATGATAGTTTTTACGTCAAATATAGAAGTGATCCGTGGTAGCTGGAATGCACCCGCCGCCCTGCGGGGCGCACGATAACGGATTCAGGGGATCGACAACTGTAAGGGCAGGCCTTCGCCGGTTTTGGCAATTGCCGGCTGGATAAGAGCCGGGGTCGAAGCCGGGTGTGTCCTTATACGATCAGCACAACCACAGAGATATGCACATGATAAAAAGATCAGAGTTTTACGGGCAGGAGTTCGCCTACCAGAAAAACCGGCGGTTTTTTGCCACCATCGCCGAGGGGCTTGAGAAGGAGGGGGGTGAGGAATTGACCGCTCTGGGCGCTCTTGAGGCGGAGCCGGTTTTCCGGGGCATCCATTTCAGTGCCGAACCGGCGGCCCTCTACGGGATAGTCTACCAGTCCAGGCTATGCAGCAGGATCCTGGCGCCGCTTATTTCCTTCGACTGCCACAGCCCCAAATACCTGCACAAGACGGCCATGAAGCTGCCCTGGGAACTGCTGCTCAACAAGAGCGGCAGTTTCGCGATCGGGGCCACCGTGGCCAACAGCCGGATCAAGCATTCGCAGTATGCCGCTCTCTGCCTGAAGGATGCGGTGGTCGACTATTTCCGGGACAAGTTCGGGCGCCGCCCCGATGTCGACCGGCAAGACCCCGATCTGTTGCTCAATCTCCATATCGACCAGGATCGGGCGGTGATCAGCCTCGATGTCTCCGGCGGCGCCCTCCATCGCCGGGGCTACCGGCAGAAGGTGGTGGCGGCGCCCATGCAGGAGACCCTGGCGGCGGCGATTATCCGTCTTTCCGGCTGGGACGGCGAGCGCCCCCTGGTCGATCCGATGTGCGGGTCGGGAACCCTGCTCTGCGAAGCCCTGATGAGTTCCTGCCGGGTGCCGGCAGGGTACCTGCGCCGTAAATTCGGCTTTGAGAACCTGCCTGATTTCGACCGGCAAAAATGGCTGGAGCTCCGCCGGGAGATCGATCATGGCATCGTCTCCTTGCCGGATGGCCTGATTCGCGGCACGGATATCTCCAAGGAGGCGGCGACCTCGACCCGCTCCAACCTGAATATGCTGCCGAACGGCAGCGATGTTGTCGTTAAACGCTGCTCATTTGTAGATGGCGGGCCCCTTGAAAATTCGGTAATCGTCTGCAATCCCCCTTACGGGGTCAGAATCGGCAGCCAGGAGGGGGCCGCTGACCTGTTGAAGGAATTCGGCAGCTTTCTCAAGCACAACTGCCGGGGTTCCGCGGCCTATCTCTATTATGGCCGGCGGGAGATGCTGAAGATGATCGGCCTGAAGACCGCCTGGCGCAAACCGCTCCGCAACGGCGGGCTGGACGGGGTGCTGGCTAAATATGAGATGTATTGACGGGTGTGTTTATGGATGAGTTGCTGAAGAAGGTCCGAAAGTTCCGGGAAGATCGAGAGTGGGACAAATTTCATTCCCCCAAAAATCTTTCCATGGCCCTGATGGTCGAGACCGCGGAAATCGCCGAACATTTCCAGTGGCTGACCGAGGAGGCGAGCCGGGAGCTTTCGGAAGAAAAACTCGGGATGGTCCGGGATGAGATCGCTGACGTCCTGATCTATCTGGTCAACCTGGCCGATAAGCTGAATCTTGATCCCGTCCGGGCCGCCCATGATAAGATAATAAAAAACATCGAGAAGTATCCGCGCGATGCGGATTCGACCTTTTTTAAAAATAACTCCTGAATCGTGACGGCCATCGGCTTTTTGCCTTATCACCAGGTAATGTATTGTTTAGCTGCCAGTGAGCGCGGTGGAGGAATTGAAACCTCTGTCTGTCCTGGCGGCCGGGTCCGGGCAGGGTGGAGGCAGCTTCGTCAATCTGCCTTCAGTAATGTCAACATCTCGCCTCCCTTGCATCTGATCCTTCGCGAGCGAGGACGGGTTTAAGGCTTTACCGGTAATCGCCATGAAACGGTTTCGGCGTTGATTTACCTGAATTTACCTGAAATGAGGAGCAGGAGATGAAGAGGATCGAGAAATGGCTGGCCGGTGCGGATCATCAAACCGTCCGGGTGGCGGAAACGGCGGTAGCCGCGGCTCTGGAAGCCGGCTCCATTATCAGCAAGCTGTATGGCAACCCGCACCGGATCAGGATGAAAGGCGCTATCGATCTGGTGACCGAGGCCGATCTTGCCGCCGAGAAGGCGATTCTGGCCGGACTTTCCCGGGAGTTCCCCGAAACCGCGGTACTGGCGGAGGAATCCAGCTCTGACTATACCCGGATTCCCTCGGGTCCGGTCTGGATTATCGACCCCCTGGACGGCACCACCAATTTCGCCCACGGCTTTCCCTATTTCTGCGTATCGATCGCCTACAGTATCGATCGGCAAACCGAGTTCGGGGTGATCTACTGTCCGGTCCTCGATGAATTGTTTTGGGCCGGCCGGGCAAGTGGGGCCTGGCTGAACGGAAAGCGAATCAGTGTTACGGAAACTTCGGTTTTACTGGAAAGCTTGCTCGCCACCGGTTTCCCCTATGATATACCCGGCAACCTTGAGCGGATAATTGCGCAGCTGCACAAAATGCTGCCGCAAGTAAGGGATCTGCGGCGGGGCGGGGCGGCGGCCCTAGATCTTGCCTTTGTTGCCTGTGGTCGGCTGGACGGTTTCTGGGAAGTTGATCTTAAGCCTTGGGACACCGCCGCCGGGCAACTCCTGGTCGAAGAGGCCGGAGGAGTGGTCACTGACTTTAAAGGCGGCGCCTGGACCCCTTATCTTCCTGAGATTCTGGCGTCAAATAGCCGCCTCCATTCCCAGATCTCCCGGCTTTTATAGCGTCTTAACAAACTGATTTACCGGGTCATTGCGAGGAATAAAGCGACGAAGCAATCCAGCATTTTCCGCTAGTTACAAGTTTCCGGGTTGCTTCGCTACGCTCGCAATGACTCGATTTTCGGCTTTTTGAGGGTTTTGCCGATATTAACTGGAAAAGGATTTTATTCTTGACAGCATGGGCCGCTGCTGGGAATATGCAGCACTGCTACAGCGTGGTATTTCCTGGATGTTCCGCCATGAAGCCTTATTTATATATGCAACTTTCCGCGTTGACTTAACTGTCCGCCAGGATAAGGAGTAAAGCCGAACAACGGCGATGGCCTGTGATCGTATGCACATGCACAAACAAGTACTAGAACTGATATAGTAAAATTCACCACGAAAGCCGTCACGGATTCAGGAAGTAATTACCGGTTGAAAGGGCAAATCGCCCGATTGCCGTCACGGATTCACGTTACATCCTGAACAGGAGATCTTGTTCCAGCCCAGGCTCGGGGCGCTTTTCTCCTGTTTTGCCGATGTTGGGGGGGGCATGGAAAGTAAACTTATCATTGAAAACGCTTCGGAGGCGATTATCTCCGTTGAGCTGAGCGGGGAGATTACCTCCTGGAATAAAGCGGCGGAGTCGATATTCGGTTGGAAGACCGGCGAGGTGATCGGCAACCATCTGGATGAGATCGTCGCTCTGAATAACGGCAATGGCGGCACTTTTTTCTCGCTTCTTGCTGATCAGGAAACCTTGAACGACACGGTGGTCACTTTCACCCGCCGTGACGGCAAGGTTGTGCCTTTTGAGTTTAATGTCTCGAAGATCAGCGCCGGCAAAAACAGCATCTATGCCGTTTTTGCCAGGGATGTATCGAACCGCTGGCAGCGGGAGGGCGAACTCTTCGATGCCTATCAGAAACAAGGTATAATAAATTCCATTTTGAATGTCTCCTTCCAGAAGGTTTCATTTGACGAACAGATGGAACTGATCCTCGATCTTATCCTTTCCATTCCCACGATCCAGCTGCTGCCCAGCGGCGCCATCCTGCTGACCGGCGATGAAAAACCCGGAGTCCTGGTCCTGAAAGCCCAGCGCGGCTTTACCGAACAGCAGATCAAGACGTGCAGTCAGGTCCCTTTCGGCAAGTGCCACTGCGGAAGGGCGGCCCGGGATGGGGAAATTCAGTTTGTCGAGTGTATCGACGAGTCCCATGATTTTATTTTCGATCAAATGAAACCCCATGGCCATTATTGCGTCCCGATTACAATTAACGACAAGGTGCGGGGAGTTATCGCCTTGTACATCGAGGAAGGCCACCGGCCCACCACCCTGGAGATCGATACCCTGAAGGCTATCGCCAATGTGGTTGGCGGCATCGTCGAGCGCAAGAAGATGGAGGATCAATTGAGCGATCTGGTCGAGGGGCTGCGCTCGACAATCAATGACCTCGATTACGAGAAAAGTTTTAATGAATCGGTAATTTCAAATCTGGCCAGCGGTCTGCTGATTCTCGATAATTCGGGACGGATCGAAAAGAGTAACCCGGCCGCCCGCCATTTCATCGACGCAATTTACGAAGGCAGTATAGACGGCAGATATCTGACCGAAATATTCGGCGAAACGGCGGCGGCTCTCCTGACCACCCCCAGAGCGTCAATCGAGTTCGGCCGAGACGAACTGTTTCTGGAGCAGGAAGGCATTGCCCAGAAGGTCTTTGAGTACATCGCCATGCCCAGGGAGGATGGCTCGGGACGGGAGCAGGGGATTATTCTCAATTTCAGCGATGTAACGGCTCATAAGAGGATCCAGGCCGAACTCGAGAAGATGAACCGCTTCAGCACCATTGCCGAGATTGCCTCTGCGGTCGCCCATGAGATCAGGAACCCACTGGCCGGGATCATGACCATGGCCCAGATCATTGAGGAGCAGCTTCCCGAAAAGGACAGTAAAAAGGAATACATAGGCAGGATCATTAGGCAGGTGGACAGGCTGAACGTCCTGCTGACCGATTTTTTCACCTACGCCAGGCCGCCCCGCCCCAAGAAGGAGAGGGTTTCCCTGGTCAGCATTATCGATGAAATCAGACCATTCATGCAAAACAAGATGCAAAAGTGCGACATCACTTTTAAAGAGAGTTACGGCACCGGGCTTCCCGATATCATGGTCGATTCCAACCAGATTCAGCAGGTTTTCCTGAACCTGATGCTGAACTCGATGGATGCGATCAAGCAGGACGGCGTCATTCTTTTGAATGCCGAATATATCGGGAGTCACCACAGGAATTTTGATTACCGGAAGACTTTATGGCTGGACCGGGAGAGTAGTTATGTCGTGGTCACTTTCGAGGACAGCGGCTGCGGAATGGCGCGGGAGACCCTGGAGGGCGTCTTCGAACCTTTCTTTACCACCAAACATAACGGCACCGGGCTGGGGATGGCGATTGTTTTCAGGATACTCAAGGAGAACAACGCCGGGATCCACGTCGAAAGCAATATCGGAACGGGCACCACCTTCACTCTCTTTTTTATGGTTGATTGATTTATGGCAAAAGTATTGATTATTGAAGATTCTGAAGATTTGCGACTGTCCCTTCGCGATCTGGTCAGGAAGGAGGGCTGCACCCCTTTCCTGGCCGCAACGGGGGCGGAGGGCCTCGGTATCCTGGAATGCCAGTTGATCGATGTGGTGTTTCTCGATATCGGGCTACCCGATGCCAACGGTATCGAACTGATCAGCATCATTCACAATCTTGCCCCGGATGTCGATATTGTCATGCTTACCGGCAACGACGATGCGCGATCCGCGGTCAATTCCCTTA
Source organism: Desulfobacterales bacterium (assembly GCA_024637225.1). Taxonomy (GTDB): domain Bacteria; phylum Desulfobacterota; class Desulfobulbia; order Desulfobulbales; family JAGXFP01; genus JAGXFP01. Next base: position 67,704 of record JAGXFP010000047.1, on the reverse strand, counting down.
AGTCAGGCGCGGTGGATTACATCCTCAAACCCTTTGATCTCGTGGAATTCAGGCATATCCTCAACCGGCTGATGACGGGACGCTTGGCGGCCAGGCAGGAGACTCTGGCTTCCAGAGAGAGGGGGGAGGCCTTAAATCTCATCGGCAACAGCCGCGGGATGATCCAGCTCAAGGACGATATCCAGACCGCAGCCCAGGTGAAGGTACCGGTCCTGATCACCGGCGAAACCGGAACCGGCAAGGAGATGGTTGCTCGGGCGATTCACCGGCTGGCCGGGGCCAAGCGCGGGGTGTTCGCCAAGATCGATTGCGGCACTCTGTCGGCGAGTATCATCGAGGCGGAACTGTTCGGCAACGAAAAGGGGGCGTATACCGATGCCCGGGAAACCAGAAAGGGTCTGGTTGAGATTGCCGACGGCGGCGTGCTTTTCCTTGATGAGATCGGCAACCTGCCTCTTGAATTGCAGCCCAAGCTTTTGCGGCTCGTTGAGGAGTCTACTTTTAGAAGGGTCGGCGGCGTCAAGGACATTCAGGTCAATGTCCGGATTGTGGCCGCCACCAATGCCGATGTTGTCGAAGAGGTCAGGTTGGGCAGATTCCGGGAGGATCTGTTCTACCGGCTCAATGTGCTCAGTCTGATCATCCCCCCTCTCCGGGAAAGGGGAGGCGACGTGATCCTTCTGGCCAATCATTTTCTGCGCCATTTTGCCGGCGAGATGAAAAAGATGATTAAAGGGTTTTCTCCCCAGGCCGAGGACCTCTTCCGGGAACATGACTGGCCGGGTAATGTCCGGGAACTAAAAAATATCATTGAGCGGAGCGTGATCTATTGCCAGCGGGAATGGGCCACCCCGGTCGGACTGGAGGTGGTTCGCTCGACGGGCGGCAAAACCCCCGACAATGAACCGGTCACTTTGCGCGAAATGGAACAGCGCTACATCAGGAAGGTGCTTCTCGGGACCGGCAACAACAAGTCGGAAGCCGCTCGGATTCTCGATATCTCCAGGACCACCCTCAGAGAAAAACTCAAATAGTGATCGGTTTCCGGTCATCTGGCCAGAAAATGTCCAGTTTGCCTTTGGCCGCCATGATTATCCCATCCTCGCTTGATCTATCGCAATCTAGTGTTTTTGCGCCTTTAAGTATGTATCTTGCCGCTCTCTTTCTGAGTTGGCACGCTTGTTGAACATTGAGCTAGATGGGCATTGAACATTTCAAAGTGATTAAATCGGTTTTCGGTTTTTTAATTTGAAAAATCAGCGGGCGGTGAGACAAGTGAGCGACAAAAACAAACTTAAAAAAGTCCTGATAGTTGACGACGAAGAAGACCTCCTCTGGTCCCTTCAGAACAATCTCTGCAACGACTCTCTCAAGGTCGACATTCTGGTCGCTTCTTCGGGCGAACAGGCTCTCGAGGTGCTTAACGGGTCCGAACAGGTCGATCTGGTGATTACCGACATCAAGATGCCGGGAATCAGCGGGCTTGATCTGTTGATTGAGATCAAAAACCGCTATCCCTACACTTCGGTCATCGTCATGACGGCCTTCCCGTCCAATGAATACAAACGGGAAGCGATTTTGAAGGGCAGCCTCCATTTTCTGGAAAAGCCATTCGATATCAATGAGCTGCGGGAAATGGTCTCTCTGGCTCTCAAGGAAGACAACATGTTCAAGGGAACCGTCGCCGGCGTGGGCCTGACCGATGTGATCCAGATTAAGGCGCTTTCCGGAGTGAACTCCGCCCTCAGGGTCAAGGAGGGCGAGCAGCAGGGCATCATTTATTTTGAGGGTGGCCGGATCGTCCATGCCATTTGCGACGACCTTGAAGGGGATGAAGCTTTTTATCAAATAATGGAGTTCAACGGCGGCCTGCTCGACAGTGTCAATGTTACCAATATGCCGGCTCATACCATTGACATTCCCGTGGAGGCCCTTCTGATGGAAGGCGTAAGGCGGATGGACGAGAAAAGTGCCGCCCGGGCGAGTGCGGAAGGAAGTTCCGGTAATGAGGATAAAGTGGCTGCAGGCGAGGAAGATAATATCAAAAAGGAGGATGGTATGGCTGATTTGAAAGATGTTTTGACTGAGTTCACCAACATACCCGGCGTAAACACGGCTTGTCTGGTTGGTAGGGACGGCTTTTTGCTGGACAGCATCGCCATCGCGGGGATAGATACCGAGATGATCGGCGCCATCGCTTCCAGCGGATTCGGCGCCTCGGAATCCATGGGGACCCAGCTTGGCAAGGGCGCCTTGAGCATGAGTATGATCGAATATAACGAAGGCCCGGTCATGCTTTCGCCGGTTGGCGCCGATGCTTTTCTGGTGGTGGTTGCCGAGAAGGATGCCAATCTGGGAATGATAAGATTGAAGATCAAGAAACATACCTCCCAAATTGTTGAAAGTGCGGCGATATAATTTTTTATATATTAAGTAATAGTTAAAGAGGAGGTTATTGAATAATGGCTGAAGGAAAGATGCTGGATATAGCCCATATTAGTTTTCTGGATATGATCAAGGTCATGATCACCATGAGCGGCGCCGCCGCCGCCAAGGGATCCCTGATCAGAAATGCCATCAACACCGCCGACAAGATCAAGGAGGTTGAATACAGCTCCTTCGATGATTTTTTGGCGGCTATCGAGAATTCAACCAATCCCATTACCCAGGTCGAGGGCAAGGCCACCCACCAGGGCGAGTATGTTTTCGGCCTGGCTGCCTGTCCGTTCGCGCCTTCCATAGGCAATTACACCGAGGTTTTCGAAAAACTCCCGGACGGTTACGCCGATTTCACCACCGAATTTAATAAACCGAGCAAGGTTACCGATAATTATCGGGTTGGGGAAGGCGCCGGGGTCAGTCCCTTCTGTTCGGTGCATCAGCCGATGCGCAGCGCCATTGCCGAGAGGATCAAGATCGGTGGCAATAAAATTAAAATCTACCAGCTCGGTTGCAAGGCCGGCTCCGGCAAGAAGGGATTCGCCGAGAAGTGGATGACTGAAACCGGGATCAGCCAGGATGTGGTCGACAAAGTTCTCGACAACCACATGTGTTGTTATTATCTGAAGATTATCGATTAAGAGCGGCTCTTCAGGCAGATAAGGCTAGGGGTCCGGCTCTGTCTCTATATTAATTGATGACGACGGGGCGGACCCTGCCGTTGTCGTCCCTGACTCCAGGGTCCCTGAATCCGAGCGTCTTCGAGAAATGCTTTTGCCGGCTTTTGAATGGAGGGCGGCGATATTGACCATCATCAAAGTCTATCAACAAGTTCCGTACACAGCAGATGGTCCGTTATCAGGCGTCCTGAAAGGGGTTCGGGTGCAAATTTTTTCGCTGCAATCACGCTGGATAGACAAGTAATTACAGGTTGATCAGGGCAAACCGCCCGATCGCCCTCATGGATTCAGGAGTATAGCCAGGTGCTTTTATGACCAGAAAGATCACTATTGCCAGCCAGAAGGGCGGAGTAGGGAAAACCGCGATCACCATTAATCTGGCTTATTCGCTGCGCCGACTCGGAAAAAAAGTCTTGATCGTCGACGGCGATTCCCAAGGCGGAGTTGCCACCGCCTGCCGGCTGAAGATCCTGAACAGCAAAGGACTTGTCCAGGTTTTGCGGGGAGAGGAGAATCTGGAGGGAGTCGCGGTCCCCTTGGACGGCGACGATTTGGCCGCCATCGGCACCGGCGCTTCCACCCCGGAAGATATCGTCTATTTCGAGGAACAGGCGGCGGTCGGCAGGTTGGGGGCGCTCTTTTCCGGGGACTTCGATAATTATGATTTTATCCTATATGATGCCCCGGTCGGTATCGGCGTGGTTACCCGGGGGCTTTTTGCCATCAGCGACAGCTTCATCCAGGTCCTCAACTGTCGGGCCGGCACCGTCATTACCCTCTCCAGGCTGTTGAATCTCTATATCTGGATCAGGAAAAACTTTAATCCAGACCTTAAGATCGAGGGGATCCTGTTCAACATGCTGAACAGTTCAAGCGTGATTGAAAGCAAGATCGTTAAGCAGCTGAAATCGCGGTTGCCGGCTAGGTTGTTTTTCGATACCGCCATTCCATTCGACGATGCCTTCGAAGTCGCCGCCATCAAAGCGCTGCCTCTTGAAAAATTGCAGGCCGGCCATCGGACAGCCCGGGATTTTATGGCGCTCGCGGTTGAAGTGGAGACCAGAAAGCATCAGTTTATCGGGGATGTCATGTTTGGCGACGATTATGATTTTGCGCCGCCGGAGGAAGCCCGGGGTGAAGAGTCCGCCCTCGCCCCCAATCGTGATGAACTCAAGGAAGCTTTGAGCGAGATGTGTGAAAACGGCGGCTTTTATGGGGCGGTGGTGGCCGATGAGATGGGGTTCCCCTTGGCCGATTACAGCAGCCCGATCGGAGTCGATGCCCTGGCCACCTGCAGTTCGCTGCTCGGCGAGGCGCTGGTTAAGGCCGGCACCATTATCGAAATGTCCGAGGTAAATAATCTGGTCATGGACATCAACCAGGAAGACAAATTGGTCTTGCACCGCTTCTCGCTTCTGGACGAGAACTACATGCTGGTCGCGATCTGCCCTCGGGAGGTTGAGGCGCTCGGCGAAATCGGACTTGCCACCGCCCGCATCATCAAGTCCCTCTCCTGATTTCTAATAAGAAGTGGAAAGCCGAAGATTACCGGGTTTCCTCACCCCTCATCTCCTTACAATAACCAAGGTCCTAAAAATCGGGGTCATAAGCGACTTTTTGATCTTTGGAGGAAGGCGGGGTTTTCGGCTGCGGCGGGGATCTATTGGCTATCAATCTGAATCCCGAGTCCTCCAGGGCGATGTCCGGTTGCAGACCGCGCCGGTTGGCGGAACGAACGCTGCGCGGGGCGGTAAACCACGACCCTCCACGCATGATCTTGTTTTTACCAGTCTCCGGTCCCCGGGGATTGTCGACCGGGCTCTCCTCGTAATAATCCTTGGCATACCAGTCCGAGCACCATTCCCATACATTGCCGTGCATGTCGAATAATCCGAACCGGTTGGCCGGATAGCTTCTTCCGGGGGAGGTTTTCTGGAGGTAGGTTCCTTTCTGACCGCTGCCGTAGGTGTGAATCCCGTTATAATTGGCCTGTCCGGTCGATATGGTCTTGCCGGTATGAAAAGGGGTCTCACTTCCGGCCCGGATGGCATATTCCATTTCCGCCTCGGTTGGCAGGCGGAAATTTTCATCGGCGATCCCGTTTAGTACCACGATAAAATCCATGGCCATCAGCCAGGAGATATTTGTGGCCGGGTGATTACCGGGGAGATCGGCGAGGAATGGGACGGTGGCCATCAGTTGCTGCCACTGGTGACGCGTGGTCTCTTGCCGGGCCATCCAGAAGCCGTCCACGCAGGCTTGATGTTGCGGGAGTTCGTCCGCATAGAACTCGCGGTATTTTAACTCCCCGGCCTCTTCGATAAGGGTACGCTTTTCCGGGACGGATTGTCCCATCGGAAAGCAGCCTCCTTCCAGCCAGACAAATTCAAGTTCAATCAGGGGTTCCCGCCACAGAACCAGGCCGTTTTCATAATATTCGGGATTGTTGTCTTTTGCTTCGGAGGCGAGGCAGGGTTGGGAGAGGATCGTTGTGATCAGCCCAAAAAGTAAGCTCTTTCTGATTGCCCGTACTTTAACTGATCCCATATGCTGTTCTGCTGAATACTCCACTTGAATGACCTGGCCTGGCTGTTTGGGTAATGAAGGAAGTCAGGGCGGTTGCCGAGTTCCGAGGAAATAGCGGGGCAGGCAGGGAGATTGAAAAATATTCCCGAATCCGTGCGGGTTCCCAATACCTTTACTGATTCAGGTTCCCGTTTATCCGGTCCGCCGGAGTTGCCCGCTTTTTCGGGATAACCCGTTAATCGTAAGCTGTCTTGGGGTAAGTCGCCCAGGATTGGCCAATCTCCCAGCAGTAAGCGATTACAGGGTGCCAGAGATGCAAGGCATCGGCCTGCACGATTTGTACTGATGCACATGAGATGAGCAGGTCGATAACATAGCAGATTCGGTACCCTGTGATCGCTTACCCTTAATCAATTCAGCGGCGATCCCCCATCAGCCTCAATAGACTCAGGAACAAGTTGATAAAGTCAAGATAGAGGGTCAGGGCTCCCATGATCGCCCCTTTTTTAATAGCCGCCTCGCCGTTTTCCAGGATGCCCCCGGCTCCGTATTTCGATATCTTCTGAACATCGTAGGCGGTCAAGCCGGTAAAGACCACTACTCCGATGGCCGAGACAATCCAGGATATCATGGCGCTGCCCATGAACATATTGACCACCGAGGCAATGATCATTCCGATCAACCCCATGAACATGAATGAGCCCATGCTGCTCAGATCTTTCTTGGTGACGGTGCCGTAAATAGCCATGGCCCCGAACATGCCGGCTGCCACAAGAAAGGCGCTGGCGACCGAGGCGGCGGTGTAAATGAGGAGGACGGCCGAGAGGGTGGCCCCGTTTAAGGCGGAGTAGAGGAGAAACAGCAGGGTGGCCCGTGCGGCGGTTATGCGTTCAATCCGGGCGGACAGGTAAATAACCATGCCGAGCTCGCCGAATATCAGGCCGTAGAATACCATCTTGTTGCTGAAAATCATATTCTGGGCGGCGGCTGAGTTTGTCACCCAGAAAGCCACGATAGCGGTAAGGCCCAGGCCGATCGCCATCCAGTTGAAAACTTTGGCCAGGAAGATGGTCGAAGCCTGAGAGGCGCTATGACTGGCGGGGAAGGCCTGTTGTTGCTGGAAATGGTTGCGCATTATAATGCTCCTTCGGAAGGCACGGTTTGATAGTCGAATTGGTGTTGAGTGAATCATCACATAATAATCATTTTTTTATTGTGCGCAAGGTTGGTGAGGGGTTTGGAGGGCGAGTGAAGGGTAGGGCGAGAACTAAAATATAAGTGCAGGTGGAAAGTAAAAGTCAAGGGTTAGCGGCCGATTTCATCTCTTCCCTGACTAGACCTCTCGCTTTGAGAGGCCGGCGTCAGCCCCCGGGAGCTTCCCGTTCTTCATAATAGGTTTGGTATTTGTTTTGCAGCTCGCGTAATTTCCGCAGGTATTGTTCCTTGTAGACCATTGTTTCGCTGATTTCCATCTCATTTAAAAGGGATTCGAGGTGGGGAACGATGTCGATGCCGTAGCGGTTGACTACCTCTGCGTTGGCCCGATCGATCACCATGACACTGTAATATTTGATCAGCAGCCGGATATGGGGAGTGCGCCTGAAGAGATAGGATTGACCGCCAAGGGTATTCAGGAAAAATCCGGCATATTCGTATAACTTTGGCAGGGGCAGCCTGATTTCGGTTTGGACATCCCGGCACTGGCTGCCGACGCGGGACCATTGATGAAAGAGGGCGAAGGTTGCTTCCAGAATGTCGGCTTCCCGGATAATCATCTCGCGGATCATCAGGACATTGTTTTTGCCGAGTATCCTGTAAAAATGGGCGGTGTTGGTGAGAATCGTAAAAAGGCTGTCGGTTTCCCGGGCGACTATGGGTGGGTTATCCAGTAACTTTTCGATTATTTCTTTGAAGTGGGCGCGAGAGCCTTTTTCGAGATTATAAGAAGCGATGTATGGCTGGCTGTCCAGATAGTTGAAAAATTCCTGGATTTTTTGATCCAGCTCTTCACAGGTGCTGTTGCTGAAATCCATTGCGGCGGGGGTGACAACTTCCTTTTCCTCCGGTACGGTCACAGCTTGGGACGGGGGTTCCGTCAGCTCTTCGATCTGTTTTTCAAGGGTAACGACCTTTTCCTCAAGTTCCTGTTTTTCCTTTTCAATCTCCTTGTACGAAAAAATGCCGCTCAGGAAATCCTTGTTTAGAAAAAAGGTCAGGCCAAGGATGAGTGCCAGAATACTCAACACTATCAACGGCGTTTTCAGGGAAGACTGTTTTTGTGGTTTTTTCGGCATTTATTGTTATATCTGTACTCGTTTGCGAGAGAATCGGCACGCGGTTTCGGGCACCGGGCTTCAAGCGGGAGCCCCTGAAACAGAGTTTCTACCCGTTGAGCGCCTAGCTGATGTTATAACTTATCATGCTCCGCTTCACAGTTCAAATGAAATCGGAAACCGCGAAATCTGGGCGGATCCTGGAGGAAAGAGAATGGATAAGGTTAGGAAAGGATCGACGGGGCGAAAATGGTATGAAAATTCCCTGCCGTTTGTGGCCCAAAGTCCGGAGATGCAACTGGAATGGCTGGTAGATCGCCTGTCCAGATTGAGATCTTCTAAAAACAAAGAAAAAAGAGGATTGCTGACCTGCCGGGAATTGACGCCTTATATCAGTTTGCTCCTTGACGGCAATGCCGGCGGCAAGGAGAGTGGAACCACTTCCGTTGCCGGCGATGTGCTGCGGGATCTGCTGGACAATGTCAAGGCCAGTGATCTTCTCTTGATGGTCGAGTGCGCCGAAATATATGATATCCCCAGGCTATTCGGGCTTTTGCGGACAATTTCCGAAGAGCAGGCGGTTCTAGCCATGACCAAGGTTCCGCCCCCTTACGAGAAGAATCCTCTGTTGGTGATCGACAGGGTGTTTCATGCCGTCAAGGAAAAATCTCCGGAGATATTGGCAAGCGCCGCGGAAGAGATTATGAACAGCGACAATCCACCCAAGGATTTTGTGGCCAATTACGAAAGGTTCCGCGAAATTATGATGGACGAGCATATTCTGAGCATGTTGTATCCCAAGGCGAATTAGTCCTGATATTTCCTCGGCATTCGCGGCTCGGTATATATCGACCGGCTTGTGAATATTGGGCAGCAGAAACTTATCAAATGAGGAATAAAAAAAACCCCCGGAACTTTTGGGTTCCGGGGGCAACGTTAAAGCGATAATCTTTAAATTTGATAAAGTCGCGCAACTCATCGGGTCAGCCAGGCAAGAATTAATCATGCCTTGGCGCTGACTTTTTTTACCGCGATTATTTTTTACCCGCGGCTCGTTTCGAGGCCTTCAGGGGATTTATCTTTATCGTGGTTGTGATGGTTTCCGGTTTCACATGGGTGGCGAAATTGCAAATCCCATTTTTCCATTTAACTTCAGGCATCGGATAGGTCCGGCAATACCTGGTTTCATTAACTTCAACTATTCTCTCGCATCCTTCACACTTATCGATGATCGGATTGAAGAGGCCGCTGTTATATCTGGCAAGGGCTTCTTCCGAGATCTTATTGCCCTTTTTGGCTTTCGCTCCAGCCATTATCAAACCTCCTGGTTTAGTTTGTATTCGATGAGGAACGTTATGATTTTACTTATAGAAACGACACTTTCTAAATGAAAAATTAATTAAAGTCAATAAAAAGCTGCGTTCGGGTCATGATCGTACTTAACTCGCGATCAAGAAAATTAATGAGATTAAAGAGAGGTTTTATTCGAGACAGGAATTCAATATCGTCACCTCCTTGCATTTGATCTTTTCTCAAACGCTGATCGATTCGAGAATTATGGTTTTTATTCAGATGATTTCCGCTATTCGCTATTTGAGTAATGTCTGGCGGAGCCTGTTCCGAAAGGGACATTTTGGGTTTCCCGCGGCCCGGTTAGCCCAAATATTCTATTGATTTTAATTAGTTATTACTTTATAGAAAATATGTAATTTTATTTTAATGTCCGTTGATGTTGTAGCGGAAAGCATCTTTGCTGAAAAAAACTGCTGATATCCGGCCCGGCGGGGCAGATTTTCATGGTTGACTCATGCCCCATTTGGTGGAGGAGTTCTCGGAATGCCTGTATACATATGGAAAGGGAAGAATTCATACGGCGATAAACGAAATGGCAAGCATGAGGCCCATGACGAAGCCGCTGTATACGCTTACCTGAAAAAAATCAGAATATCCCCCTCTTCGGTCAAGGAGCAACCTAAAGACATTCTGGCGGGGATTTCTTTCTTTCAGCCCAAGGTAACCGGCCGGGATGTGGTCATTTTCACCCGCCAGTTATCGACAATGATCGATGCCGGTCTTCCCTTGGTCCAGAGTTTGGAAATCCTCTCCAACCAGCAGGATAATCCGACCTTCAAGCAGGCCTTGCGGGATATCAAGGCGGACGTGGAAACCGGGACCACTTTTGCAGATGCGATGAAAAAGCATCCGAAGATCTTTGATACTCTTTTCTGCAATATGGTCGAGGCCGGTGAGATCGGCGGTATTCTCGACATCATCCTGGGCCGTCTTGCCGAGTTCATGGAAAAGGCCATGAACCTGAAAAAGAAAGTCAAGGGTGCTTTTACCTATCCGGTTATTTGTCTCGCCATTTCGGTGGTGATTCTCGGGGTTATCCTGATCTTCGTAGTCCCGACTTTTGAGTCGATGTTCGCCGACTTCGGGGCGGCCCTGCCCGTGCCGACCCAGATCGTTGTGGCCATGAGCAATTTTGTCAAATCCAAGATCCTCTACATTATCATGGGAGCGGTGCTTATCTCCTTCATCTTTAAAAAGTATAAAAGCACCGATAAGGGCGAACAGAATGTTGATGCCCTTTCTTTGAAATTGCCTGTTTTCGGGGAATTGATCATGAAGGTCTCGGTTGCTAAGTTCACCAGAACCCTGGGAACAATGTTGCAGAGCGGAGTGCCGATTCTGGAGGCGTTGAGCGTCGTCGGGAAAACGGCAGGCAATCGAGTCATTGAAACCGCGGTTGTCCGGGTTTCCGACAGCATCAGCGAGGGACGCACCATTGCCGAACCACTCGAGGAAACGGGGATATTCCCGCCGATGGTAGTGCAGATGATCGGGGTCGGCGAGGCCACCGGCGCCCTCGATGCAATGCTTGAAAAAATCGCTGATTTCTACGATGAAGAAGTCGATCAGGCCGTGGAAAACATGACGGCCATGATCGAGCCTTTCATGATGGTCTTTCTCGGCGGCATGGTTGGTGGTCTGGTGGTTGCGATGTATCTGCCGATCTTCAAGATGGGTGAAGTGGTTGGTTGAAAGCAGGATGATTCGAGGCAAGAGACCTTTGGGTAACCGGTTGCTTCTGCAAAGCCGGGCGGAAAGCATATTTTAAGATTTATCTGAGACGGTTTTTTCAAGACAAAGGTGGAGTATGACCATTACCAAAGCTGATCTTGTCCAAAAAGTTTATCAAAAACATGATCTGACCAAGGCGCGGGCCACCGAAGTGGTCGAGACTTTCCTGAAGATCGCCAAGGATTGCCTGGTGGAAGGTGAGGACCTCTTGATCAGCGGATTCGGCAAATTCAATATCAAAAGAAAAAAATCCCGCCGCGGGCGAAATCCCCAGACCGGGAAAGAACTGGTTCTAACGGCTCGCCGGGTTGTAACATTTAAACCTTCCGGCATCTTGAGAGAGAGGATTAATAATAACAGATAGCAATGGGCAGGGGGACGCGGACCGATGGCTGCAATGTCTTCCGGTTTTGATCGAACGGGTTGGTTTCCCTTCCGGCAGGGAGATCAGCTTTTTTTTTTTTGAAAATATTCTCCTCCGGAAATCGCAATCGTAATAAGTGATGAATAAACGAAAGGTAAATATTTCCGAACTGGCCGCAATGGTCGATGGTGAATGGCGCGGTGAAGACGTGGCGGTTGATGGGCTGGCCGATCTTGCCGGCGCCGGAGCCGGTCAGCTTGCCTACATCGATGACATTCGCAAGATGACGGCGGCGGCGGAATGCTCCGCTTCGGCGCTGATCGTGCCCTTGGACGCGGGTCAACTTTCCTTGCCGGTTATCAAGGTTTCAGATCCGGCCTGGGCCGCGACGGTTATTCACCATCATCTTCTCCATCAGGATTTCGTCGACGCGGGGATAGATCCCAAAGCCGTTGTCGGCGAGGGATGTTCGATAGCCGGAGCAGTCGCGGTCGCCCCCCTGGTAGTGATCGGCGATCGGGTCGAGTTGGGTCACCGGGTTGAGATCAGGGCCGGCGTGGTTATCGGCGCTGACGTCAAGATCGGTTCGGATGTGCTGCTTCATCCCAACGTCACCATTCTTGACGGCAGTGTCATCGGAGACCGGGTCATAATTCACAGCGGCGCCGTGGTCGGCAGTGATGGTTTCGGCTATGCCCATGATCGTGCCGGCCGGCATCTTAAGAAACCCCATGTCGGTTATGTCCAGGTGGATGACGATGTTGAGATCGGCGCCAATGTTTGTGTCGATCGCGGTACCTTCGGACGGACCTGGATCAAGCGCGGCACCAAAATTGATAACCTTGTCCAGATCGCCCATAACGTCGAAATAGGTGAGGACTCGATTATAGTCTCCCAATCCGGTATCGCCGGCAGCACCACCCTTGGCAACGGCGTGATCATGGGCGGCAAGGTGGCGGTCAATGGACATCTCAAGATCGGCAACAGGGTGACCATGGCCGGCAAGGCCGGGGTTATGAATGATCAGGAGGATGGTGCCGTGGTCGCCGGTTTTCCGGCCTTTTCCCATAGGAAATGGCTGCGGGCCGCGGCCTTGTTCCAGAAGCTTCCCGACCTGGCCAAGGAAGTTCGGGAATTGCGAAAAAAACTTCAGGAATTGTCTGAGAAAAAATCGGCCGATAAATGATTCTCCAGGTTTAATCGGTGACGTCTATCGGGTAATTTGCCCTTGTCAACCTGTAATAACTTGTTTGCTTGACCGTGATCGCGGTGGAGAATTTCACCCCTTGCCCTTCAGTCGGTCGATAACTGGTTCAAGCTAAACCATTACCAATTTGGCGCCATCTTGCACGAAGGAGAGTCGAGACAGCTATGAACTACAATGATCAAATTGATATTAAAGAGATTCTTAAACTTCTGCCCCATCGTTACCCCTTTGTCCTGGTCGATAGAATTATCGAGCTGAAATTGGGAGATCGGGCCGTGGGGTTGAAAAACGTCAGCATCAACGAGCCGTTCTTTCAGGGCCATTTCCCCACTGACCCGATCATGCCCGGCGTTTTGATTCTGGAAAGCATGGCTCAGGTGGGGGGGATATTGGCTTATCTGACTGATAAAGACAGGTTCGAGGGAGATCTGGTTTATTTTGCCGGCCTGGATAATGTCCGTTTCAGACGCAAGGTGATTCCCGGCGACCAATTGATAATTAAAGCCGATGTGGTGCGGCGCAAGGGTAAGATATATAAATTCAGTGCCAAGGCCTTCGTCGATGAGCAACTTGCCGCCGAAGCCAACTTGATGGCCTCTTTTGGTTAACTTGTCCATGGTGCGCGAATTTCTAGGAATGAAGCCTGCTCCGGTACGTTGTAATGACGAGATAATGGGCAGTAACGCCGGAGCTAGAGCTACTCTAAAGGGACTCTGATCTACTGACAGGGTCGCAATAATCATCAACGAAATCGGAATTATTAATGAATATCCATCAAACTGCGGTTATCGACTCCGAGGCGGAACTGGACTCCACGGTTATTGTCGGTCCGTATGCGGTTGTCGAGAAAGGGGTCAAAATCGGCGCGGATACGGAGATCGGCGCCCATGCCGTTATTCAGGGTATAACCGAGATCGGTTTCGGCAACAAGATCGGTCCTTTTACCATTATCGGCGGTCCCCCCCAGGATCTCAGTTATAAAAACGAACCGACCACGGTCCTGATCGGCAATAATAACCTGATTAGAGAGTATGTCTCCATCCACCGCGGCACCGTGCAGGGCCGTGGCGAGACCGTGATCGGCGATGACAACATGCTGATGGGATACAGTCACGTGGCCCATGACTGCATACTGGGCAATCATATTATCATCGCCAACGGCGGCACCCTGGGCGGCCATGTCGTCATCGAGGATATGGCAAGCCTAGGCGGCCACGTCGGGGTCCACCAGTTTTCCAGAATCGGAACTTATTCCTATGTCGGCGGCGTATCGGGGGTTGCCAAGGACGTGCCGCCTTATATGATCGTCGCCGGAACCAGAAACCAGATGCGGGTCTCCGGGATCAATCACATCGGTCTCAAGAGAAACGGGGTCTCCGCCGAAGATATCAAAAAGCTGCGCGGCGCCTTCAAGATAATTTTTCTCAACCAGGATCTTTTGTTGAAGGAAGCTCTCGATCGTACCATGGAGGAATATTCCGACTGCGCCCTGGTCCTTCACCTTGTCGAATTTATCAGGAGTTCCCAGCGCGGTATTGTCAGGAGAGTCGGCGAGGATGAGTAAGATCGGAATTGTTGCCGGCGGTGGTCAGTTTCCCATCCTTTTCGCGAAGGCCGCCAGGGCAGAGGGGCGCCAGGTAATGGTCGCCGCCCATAAGGGCGAATCCGACCCTCAAATCGGAGAAGTTGCCGACGATATCTGCTGGGTCAAGCTCGGTCAGCTCGGCAAGGTCGTCAAGTTTTTCAGGCAGAGCGGGGTCAGCGAGGCCGTCTTGCTGGGGACCATCACCAAGACCCGTATTTTCAAGGATATTCTTCCGGATATAAAAGGCTTGGCTTTGTGGAACCGGCTTAAGGTCAGGCAGGATGATTCAATCCTGCGCGCCGTGGCCGGCGCCCTGGAAGGCGAGGGCATAAAGATTCTCGAATCTACCTGTTATCTGCAGGAACTGCTCTTCCCCAAAGGATTGCTGACCGAAAAAAAATATTCGCCCGGCCAACTTGAAGATATTAATTTCGGCTGGCGGATGGCCAGGGAGATCGGACGGCTCGACATCGGCCAGTGCGTTGTAGTCAGAGATGGCACCGTTCTGGCGGTGGAAGCCATTGAAGGCACGGATGCCGCGATCATCCGGGGAGGCGGGTTGGGAAGGGGCAAAAGTGTGGTTGTCAAGGTCAAGAAACCGGATCAGGATTTCCGGTTCGATCTACCCGCGATCGGAGTAAAGACGATTGACAGCATGATTTCGGTCGGGGCCGAGGTTCTGGCGGTGGAAGCCGGCCAGGCCCTGCTTTTTGACGGCCAGGCGATGATCGACCAGGCCAACCGGGCCGGCATCGTGGTGGTCGGGATTGAAGAGATCGGAGCCGGCCAACTTGATCTCGGCACCGGTTAACCATTTAGAGGAAAGATATGAAAGCCATGATTCTGGCCGCCGGTCTGGGCACCAGGCTCAGGCCCTACTCGGAATCCCGCCCGAAACCCCTGTTCCCCGTTCTCGGCCGGCCCCTTGTTTTTCACCTCCTTGACCAGTTGCGAAGTAATGGTTTCCGAGACTTTGTGGTCAATGCCAATTATCTCAGCGAACAATTCGTGACGGCCCTCGATGGCGAGAGAGGCTTACACCTCCAGATCGAAGAGGAACTTCTCGGAACCGGCGGCGGGCTGCGCAAGGCCCGGCCCTTTTTGGGAAAGGCGCCCTTCCTGGCAGTCAACGGCGATGTCTTCCATTCCCTGAACCTGGCCTACATCTACCGTCGCCATCTTGCTTCGGGGGCTCCGGTTTCACTGGTAGTCCATGATCGGCCCAGGTTTAATAATCTGCGGATTTCAGCTGATGGCCGGGTGAGCGCTTTACGGGTCGGTGTAGGAGATCTGGAGCCTGACGGCGACAATCGGCTGCTGGCCTTTACCGGCGTTCAGGTCATTGATCCGGAGGTGCTTGGAGATATTCCTGCTTCCGGTTTTTTCGATATCATCGATTTATATATACGTCTGGCTGCTGCCGGCGTCGAAGTCAACGCCATCGAAGTGAGCGGCCACTTCTGGAGCGACATCGGTACTCCCGGGGATTATCTGGAGCTGCACGGCGGATTGTTGACCGATCCCGGTCTGGCTGTTAAAAGCGGCCTCGCTTATGATTTTCGAAGACCGGTGCATTGCCCTCCGGAAGCTTTATTGGGCAGGGGTGTTAAATTCCGGGACTGGGCTTTTGTCGGGGCAGGGGCCAGGATCGGCGATAAAGCCCGGATCATCCGGTCGGTTGTCTGGGATGGGGCACAGGTGCCGGAAGGGGCGGTGGTCGAGGATGAGATCGTTGTCGATTGATCTTGCGGTTAACATAACCGCGCCCGAACGGTGCGCCGTCGCGAAGCTGCTCCTGGAAGCGGGATTCGATCCTCGCAAAGCTGAACTCAGCCTGCTGGCCGGGGACGGCTCCGAACGCCGGTTCTATCGGGCGGAGCATAAGCAACATTCCCTGGTCTTGATTTTACCGAACCGCTCCGCTGAACACGGCCTGGCTGAATCCCGTTCGACCCGGTTGATCGGTGGTCATCTGCGCCGTAGCGGGGTGCAGGTTCCCGAGATATTCGCCTATGATTCCGAAACCGGGGTTATCGCCTGTGAAGACCTGGGCGCCGTGTTACTGCATGACGAGATTACAATCGGTGTAACCGATCACGGGACAAGCTGCCCAGAATTGGCGAATCTCCAAGACTGTAAGCGATTACAGGGTGGTGGAGATGCAAGGCATCGGCCTGCGATGGGTACTGGTGTACATGAGCAGGCCGATAACACAGCAGATTCGGTACCCTGTGATCGCTTACCAGCGGGCGAGTGGCCGGATGAGAGGCTGATCGCGGTCTACGAAGAGGCGGTGGTCCTTCTGGCCCGGATGCAGGTGGTCGGCGGCAAAGGTTTTCAGGCGGAATGGTGTTGGCAAACCGGAATATATGATCGCCGGCTCATGCTTTCCCGCGAGTCCGGTTATTTTCTGGAGTCATTTTGCCGGGGGCTTCTGGGGATTGATGCGCCACCCGGGCTAGCCGAAGAATTTGTTGAGCTGGCCGAGTTGGCTTCGGCGGCCCCGGCCGGTTTTTTTCTGCACCGGGATTTTCAGTCCCGCAATCTCATGCGCCATAACGGCGTCCTCCGGGTCATCGATTTCCAGGGGGGGCGTTTCGGGCCGCTCGGTTATGATCTGGCCTCGCTGTTGATCGATCCTTATGTGTCGCTGTCGACCCAGGTCCAGGAGCGGCTTGTGCAAAAATATAACGAGGTTCTGGCTGGATATCCCGGAGGAGGGGCCGCTTTTACGATCGAGAGTTATTATCTGCTTTCCATCCAGCGCAACCTCCAGATCCTTGGCGCCTTCGCCTTTCTCTCCGGGGTGAGGCGCAAACCTTTTTTTCGCGCCTTTTTGGCCCCGGCGGCGCTCAGCCTGCATAGGATTTTACAGGAACCGGGCGGGCGCCGTTTTCCGGTTCTGCGCGCTTTCGCCGGCGAGCTTCCCGGCATCCTTGATGATCGCTTACAAATCGATGATTTTCAGTCGCCATAAGATAAAGCTGAGTAGCAGCTGTCCTCCTCAACGAAACTTATGCCCTTGCGGTATAAAGCTGAGTAGCAGCTGGCCTGCCCAAACGAAACTTATGTATAAGTTGCAGTTTTCCCCCTTGAGAGTTTAGGATATCTATTGATGAAAACAGAAAGATTACCCTTGGTGGCCCTGGTCGGACGTCCGAATGTCGGAAAATCGTCGCTTTTCAACCGGCTGACCAGAAAGAGAAATGCGATAGTTGACTCGATCCCGGGGGTGACCAGGGACCGGCATTACGCCAAGGTCACCTGGCAGGAGCAGACTTTCATTCTGATCGATACCGGAGGTATTGAGCCCCTGCCCACCCGAAAGGGCGATGGCGGCCAGGCCTTCCCCAAGGAGATAGGCACCGATGATCGGGTCAAGGTTGTCGGCGGTATCCAGGAGCAAACCTGGCAGGCCATTAAAGAGGCTGACGTGATCCTTTGTCTGCTCGACGGTCGGGCCGGGGTGGCAGGGGAGGATTACCGGGTCGCAGATATTCTGCGTAAATCCGGCAAGCCGGTATTCTTTCTGGTTAACAAGATCGACACTCACCAGCTTGAAGATCAACTGGTCGGGCAATTCTATGAACTGGGCCTTGAGACGCTCTGGCCGATCTCCGCCGCCCACGGTTACGGACTTAATAGCTTCATGGAGAGCCTGGTCGAGCACCTGGTCTTTCCCGAAGATGCGGTGGACCTGCCGGAGGGGACCGTGGCGGTTGCCTGTATCGGACGTCCGAATGTCGGCAAATCATCCCTGGTTAACAAGCTTCTGGGAGAGACCAGAATGATTGTCTCGGACGTGCCCGGCACCACTAGGGATTCGGTCGATTCCTTGCTGGAGAAAGATGATCGTTCCTATCTGCTGATCGATACCGCCGGTCTCAGAAGGCGCGGCAAAATCCAGGAGAATCTCGAAAAATTCAGTGTGATGCGGGCGATCAGCTCTCTGGAGCGCTGTGATGTAGCCTTATTCCTGGTCGATGCCGGCGAAGGGATAACCGAGCAGGATACAAAGATCATCGGCTACGCCATCGAGAGGGGGCGGGCCTGTCTGATTTTGATCAACAAGTGGGATCTGGTCAAGGGTGACAAGAAAAAACAGCAGTGGATAATGGATGGAGTGGCAATGGCCACCAATTTCATCGGTTATGCCCCGACCATGACGATCTCAGCCTTGACCGGGGCGGGGACCAAGAAACTTTTTCCGGTAATCGATGACATCTATCGCCAGTTTTCCCTGCAGTTTACCACCAATAAGGTCAATCGCGTTCTGGGGAACGCCGTTGAAAAACATACCCCGCCCCTGCACAGGGGGCACCGGTTGAAATTTTACTACGCCACCCAGGTGGCTACCAAGCCTCCCACTTTCATTGTCTTTGTCAATTATCCCAAAGGGGTTCATTTTTCCTATTACCGTTATCTGGTTAACAGCTTTCGGGAGGGACTGGGAGTTGAGCAAACCCCCTTGCGGCTTATTCTCAAGGAAAGGCAGAGAAAAAAATATGGCTGAGGCGCTATTCTCCCGTGAGTTGAAAGATGTTGCCGAGGGGCTGCTGGCCCAAATTCCCAGGGAGGATTCCGGGCGGGCCGGTGAATTGCGGGAGGGAGATGGTGCGATAGATCGCGAGATAATCGATGCGGTCCTCTGTTTTGCTTTGGAGGATGCCTTGATTGAGCTTGAAAATGGTGACAAGGAACTTTCGCGGGTCACCAGGAAGTGCGTCTGGCTCGGTCAGATCGCCGGGTTCTCCCTGGCCGAAAAGCTTCGGGGCCAGGGGGTCGGCTTGCAGGATTTTTTCAGCCATTATACCGCCGTCAAGTCAAACCTGCTGGACCGGCTTTATCGGCTGAAGCCTGAATCCTTGCAGTTCCGGCGCAGTCTTGCCGGTCTGGACGATTTTTTCAGCGGGCTGGCGGCCGGTTTTGTTCAGGAGTGGGTCCGGACCGTCAAAACCGCTTTCCGGCGTCGTCAGCAGGAAGCGAGACGCCACATTCTCCAGGAAAAAAAACGGTATGCGGCCGTCTTCCATCAGATGAACGAACCCGCCTTTGTGGTCGATCATGATCTGTGTCTTATTGACGTCAATCCCTCTTTCGAGAATTTTTTTGGAATCCCCGAAGCTGAAGCGATCGGTTTGAGTTGCTGTGACCTGCTCGGCCGGGATATCTGCGACGGCTGTCCCCTGGAGCAAATTCTGGTCTCCGGCGGATCTTTCTCCAATGCGGAGATCTCAACTTCCCTGTTGGCCGCGAAGGCTTCATCTTTCGACAACGTCAAGACCATGTTGATGGCAGGTTCTGCCCTGGGCAGCCCCAGGGAAGGTAACCAGGGCGCTATTGTGGTTTTTCAGGACATCACCGACCGGAAAAAAAACGAGCGGGAACTTGAGAAATATCGAAACTGGCTGGAAGACCTGGTTGACGAGCGTACCGAGGAACTGCTCGCAGCCAACGAAAATCTGAAAAATGAAATTGCCGAACGGCGTCATATTGAAAAAGAGTTGATCGAGGTCACTGCCTCCCTTAAACGTTCCAACGCTGAACTTGATCATTTCGCCCATGTCGTTTCCCATGATCTGCAGGAACCTTTGATGCTGATCGCTTCATTTGCCGAACGGCTCCTGGCCCGATACAGCTCTTCTCTGGATGAACGCGGCAGAAATTATCTGGACAGAATCAAGAAGGGCACCGACAAGCTGCAGAG
The DNA here is from genome assembly GCA_024637225.1 of Desulfobacterales bacterium. Lineage (GTDB taxonomy): Bacteria > Desulfobacterota > Desulfobulbia > Desulfobulbales > JAGXFP01 > JAGXFP01. Next base: position 47,839 of record JAGXFP010000047.1, on the reverse strand, counting down.
GCTGGTCTCCGCTCTTCTCCAGATGTCCAGAGTGGTGACCGCGACGGCCAGATTCGAACTCCTGGATATGAATGAACTGATCCTCGATGTATTGGGGGATTTGGAGGAGAGCATTAACCGAACCGGCGCCCGGGTCGAAATCGATACGCTTGATGACCTCACAGGGGATGGGGTCCAGATCCGTCAGCTTTTTCAGAATCTGATTTCCAATGCCTTAAAGTATCACCGGAAGAACGCGGCCCCCTCGGTCTCGATCAGCAGCCGGATTATTGGTGATTTCTGCGAGATATCCGTGGACGACGACGGTATCGGGCTCAAGGATGAAGACCTGCAAAAAATCTTTGAACCGTTTGTGCGGCTGCGCAACGGTGATAACCGTGAGGGGACCGGCATGGGGTTGACCACCTGCAAAAAAATCGCCGCCCGGCACGGCGGCGGGATCACCGCCCGGGCCAATTCGGCAAACGGTGCTACCTTCATCGTCCGCCTGCCCCGCCATCAAACCGAGGCACTGAAAACATAACTGAGGCCCAACAAAGCTGTTAGTCCCTGGTCGGTTACCTGGCAAACTAGTCCTTCGCTTTTCTCGAACTTGTCATCAATTTATTATCAGTCGTTTATCCAAGGCCTGACCTGATCCAAAAAAAACATTCGCGAACGGATTTTTTCTGCTTGACGGATACACCGCATATAGTGCAATAATGACTTCAGTTACACCATATGCTGTATTATGTAAGCTTTTTCCATAAATCCGCGCAGGTCTTTTTTTCAGGCCTTTCTTATCTGATTAATTCGCAAAAAGTCGAAACAACTGCTGGGCATACACTGGGTGAGAAATCTTTTTTCAAATCCGTTGGTATTACCAGGATTTCTTCCGTCTGGATGAAGTGGCATCAATGGTGATCCTGGCTTTTTGCCCGCCATCTTAATTTCAATGTCCAAAACTTTAATTTACAAGGAGTAATTGATGGAACTGCCGATTTCTTATGATGAGGCTCTTGAAGAGTGGGAGCGTTTTGAACAATATCTGGTCCAGGCCCGTTACGCCATTCGCGATCCCAAGACCGGCACCCCGGTGGAAGAGGATTTTTCCAAGGTGATGACCAGGGTCAGCGGCCAGTTTGCAAGTGAGGATGTCGCCAAGGCCCTTTCCCATGGCCGGATTATTACCGCCACCCCTTTTCTGATGAACGGCGGTAACCCCCATACCTCAAGGCAGGGTTATTATTCCTGCTACCCTCTCGGCGATGTCGAGGATTCGACCGAGGCGATTTTCGATATGGAACGTGATCTGGTCTCCATCTTCCAGCACGCCGGCGGCGGCGGGATCGATGTCAGCAATCTGCGTTCTCGCGGCACCATCGTCGATAACGGCCAGGGCACCGCCTCGGGTCCGGTCTCTTTTGCCAAGGGGTTTTCCCATCTCTCCGCCCGGATCAGTCAAGGCGGGAAAAGGCGTGGCGCTCTAATGATCCAGGCAAATTGGGACATTCCCGACATCATGGATTTCATCACCTTCAAGGGCGATAATCCCGGCAAGTATACGGGATGTAACATTTCAGTGAACGTTACCGATGAAAAGTTCTGGGAGAACGAGGAACTTCTCCAGACCATTGCCGAATATATCTGGAAATCGGGGGATCCCGGCCTGCTGTTCACCAAAAAGAGCTTGGCGAATACGCCGGTACCGGCCAAGTATAACCCGGTCTTTTCTAATCCATGCGGAGAATACCTTTCCACCAAGGACACGGCTTGCAACCTTCTTACTGTAAGTCTCTCGAAATGTCTGGAAATCGATAAAGATGCCTATCTTGTCAATGTTTTTGAAGCGGCCCGGCTTGCCGCCATTGCCGGCAACGAAATTCTTGACATGGGCGGTTTCCCGAATGTGAAAAGGATTAAGGATAACACCTTGAAGTTCCGGCCGATCGGCATCGGTTTTACCGGGCTGCATCATGCCATGAATCATTTCGAAATATCCTATGCCGATGAGCATGACGCACCGCTTTTCGCCAAATCAACCCAGCTCGCCCTGATGCTCGGTTCGATGCAGGGCAGTCTTGATTACGGCGAGATCAGTAAAAAGAAGGGCCAGGAGCTCAAACCCCGGAAATGGAACAAAACCTATGTCGACAAGATCGAAACCGAGGCGATCTCCTTTGTGAAAAGTGCAATTGCCGACCACAAGGACTGGCTGAAAAAAATTGAAAATGTCTTTGTTCCCTTAAGAGAGATGGGCGGACTTTATAACTCGGTAACCACCTCCCAGGCTCCGACCGGTTCGATATCGCAACTGCTGCGGGTAACCTGTACCGGGGTCGAACCTTATTACTCGATGATTCAGACTCGGAAGGTCAAGGACATCGACGAATCGTGGAAAGACTTTACCCTGGTGCCCCTCGAGTTTTATTCCTACAGCGCCGAGAAACTTGACTGGATTGCAACCCAGACCGCCCATGAAATTGATCCATATCAGCAAATCAGAATTCTGGAGGCATGTCAGTCCTTTAATCATACCGCCGTCTCCAAGACCATCAATATGCCCGCATCAACTACGGTTGCCGACATTCGCAAGTTTCTCGATTATGCCCGCAAGAGCAATCTGAAAGGAATCACAATGTTCAGAGACTCTTCGATGGAAGGAGTGTTGTCGGACCAAACCGGTAAAGGTGTCAAAACCCAGGAATTCAGTGACATGGGCGAACGGCGGGGCAGCACCTTCAAATGGCGCGGCCCGGCTCCGTTATATGTTACCGCCAACCGTGGGGAACAGGGGCATGTCCGTGAGATATTCCTCAACACCACCAAATCAGGCTCGACCCTGCACGGCCTGGCCGAGGCGCTGGGGCGGGTGATTTCCGTGGCGCTGCAACACGATTATCGCCTGGTCGGCAAGATCGCCCGCACTCTTGAGGATATTTCTTCGGATGGGGCCTGGCACAACGGTAATCTTGGCCGCAGTTACTCGATCCCGGCTGCCCTGGCCAAAGTACTTGATAAGTGCAGCGAAGACGAGGTGGAGAATGAACCGGAACCTTACGTCGAGCCCTCTACCTATTCATCCTGCCCGACTTGCGGCAGGATGTCGATGCGGCGCAGCGGCGGCTGTAACCAGTGTATGAGTTGCGGCTACTCTTCCTGCTGAACGGTTACAGTCCGGTGGTTTTGGTACTTTGACGACCGCCCCGGTGAAGGGTTACGATTTTTCCCACACCAGGCCTGGCAATTCGGGTGCGCTACCGGGATGCCAGGAGGGTAAAAAATTGTAAATGAACTTTTCAGCGGACCGCTACATCCGGTAAGCTTGTCCTTGTAACTCTGATGAATAATAAGTTGCGATCTCGTCCTGGCGGGATTTGCCCAAATAAAAAGGCCGGCGGATAATTAAATCCGCCGGCCTTTTTCAGTTGTAGCAAGGTGAAGCGCAGGTTCAGGAGGTTATTTCCACCCGGTAGATAACTAACGGGTCCTTGCCGTTGGTCCACTCGAATTCAACTTTATAGGTGCCGGGGGTTGTAACCTTCCGGGTTATATCCTCGGCTATCGGTTTCAGGTTGTAATATGAATAAACCTCGGTGGAGGGTTTATCAAGATAGCTTTCCTTCCAGATGCCGAGGATGTTCCTGCGGCCTTCCGGGGTAATCAGCCAAACCTTGCCGTATGAATCGAGGGATTCCTTGCCGGTTGCCCAGAAAGCGAGAGTGGTTGTTTCTCCTATACCGGGCAGCTCGAAAGTATAGACGTTTTTACCATTGACGCCCGGCGGGCCGGCCAAACCCTGTTCGCTGCTGACATGGGTCTGGGGACTGTGTTTTTCTGGGGGAGCGGCTTTTTTCTCCTCGGCTGGCACAGGCTGTGGTTTCGGAGCCGCCTTCTTAACCACCGGTTTGGGAGCTGGTATTGCGGGAACCGGGGTCGCGGCGGGCTTGACAGCGTTGGTCACCACCGGTTTTGGTGCCGGCTTAGGCTCTGGTTCAGGAGCCCTCTTCCTTGCTGCCGATTCCGGCTGCGGTTTGGATACTCTTTTCGGCGCTTGCCTGGTTTCTGTCTCTGCAGGGCTAGACACCGGTGCGGGAGCGGATTTTGTTTTAGGCGCAGTATTGACCTTTGGCGGTTCAGGCTCGGACATGGGCTTAGCTATCGGCGTGGTAACCGGAGTATCTGCTTGCGGTCGGGGTGCGGGTCTGGCTTCCGGTCTGGTGTCCAGGGGGGCCGGTTCCGGCCCGGGCTTGGTAGCGAATTTTCCGCCAGTTAGTTCGGGTATCGATCCAGGCTCGGGCTTTGTAGCAGATTCGGTCACTGTCGGCCCCAGTTTGTCCACTGGAACCGGCTCCGGTTCGGCCCTAGGGGGGGCTTGCGCCTTGGTGGGTTCCTGTTCCGGCTTGGGAAGGGAAAGATCGGCTTCCAGTTCTTTTTTAGCATTGCGGATTTCATGACGGACCGCGTTAGTCCCCTCCCGGTCGTTTTTGTAAATCCTCAGATCGGTGGCCAGATCAGTCAACTGCTGAATATAGTTGTTGACCAGATCCCGGCGCCCGCTTTCACTTGAAACCCGGGATTTTTCTGACTCGAATGAATGGCGCAGCCTGACAAGTTCGGCCGGATCGGCTGCCATTGCGCTGACCGAGAAGCAGAGCATTGCGGTCAAGATCAGTATTTTAACGATCAGTGGATTATTTTTATTGCGCATCTCTTTCTCCGCCAGGAGTATTTATTTGTTTATAAATAAAAAAACAATAAAGGCACCCGTAATCACTCTCATAGCGGAATAACGGTACCTTTGGATCATATGATGTTTCATTCAATCAGGGTCGGTTGGCATCACCCACGGCAATGGACGGGACGGCCGTGGAATCGGCTGTCTCGGCCGCCCCGAACCAGGCGGCTGCGTCAGGGTAGGTCACGGCATCGATGTTAATGGTCCCGTCAAGCACTCCGTCGTCCAGCCAGTCGATCGAGTCGAAGATCAGCCGTTTGGCGTAAAAGCGGTTATGGGCGTAAGCGCCCGGTTCATTATAAAGATAGTTAAGGTTATGGGCCGCTCCGAAGGTTCCTTCGTTGACCCAGCTGGGGCCGTTAAAATAGGGGTATGAATTCGGGGTGAAATTAAGTCCATCGGCGGCTAATTCCTCGGCGACAATAGCCAGTGCTTCATGGAAGCCGTCGGACTTGGAGTTGAGTTCGGCAACCGAATCATCGACCAGCTGAGCAGTAACCGTGGTCGATACCGCAGTTTCGGTGACATCATTCCAAATATCCTGGGTTGTGCCAACCAGGCTCGCGGCCACGAATAGGGTGCTTTTCCCGTTGTGGCAGGAAACGCAGATCGCGGCCTTTAACTCGGTAATAATCCCGGCGGCATCCCTTTCGATTATCTGCAGGCGATGATTGGAGTCCTCAAGATGACAGGAAGCACAAGGCCCGGATCCTGTTTCGGGAGAGTCGGAGTTAATTCCGATTGATTTATGACTATAAAAAGACTTATCGGCGTAAGACAAATCCGGGTACTGATAGCCGACCTTGGTTTGAGCCTGGTAAATGGTTGCCGAAGCGGCCAGGTAGTGGGTTGCGGTGACGTTCTTGCCGGTGTAACCGGGTGCGGAGGTCATGGGCGTTGACGGGTTTCCGCTCAAACCATAGGAATCCATATTGCCTCGGCCGCTGTGGCAGGAATTGCAGACATTGGACTTGCCCAGATCGGGCAGTACCGGCAACTCGGGCAGCAGCTCGCCGTCCTCATCGACGTATTCGATGGTGCGTCCGCCGGGATTACGCAGATCGCCGGAGTTGTTGGCATGGCAGCCCCAGCAGTAGAGCATCTCCTGGGCATTGCCGGCCAGGTGACTGAAGTCATTATTGATTGGGTCGTAGGTGATATCGTTGGTTGTATCGTCGTCATTCAGAGAGATCATCGCCTCAAGGTAGTTCCTGGCCCCGGTTGCGGTATGGCAGCGCTGGCAGGTGTCACGATTGGTGGTGTCTTTCCAGTCGTAATGTTCCCAGGCATCGCCGGTGGTAAGGTCGCCGGGGAAGTCCGAGCCGGTGGTGCTGTCAACTCCCGCGGTCAGGGCAGCTTCCGCGGTGCCCGCTGCTACAACCGCCGCAGCTTTGAGCTGGGCGATATTTCCGCCATGGCTGGAGTTGGCCCATTGCTTGTTTATGGTTGTATCGGCCTCATGGACGTCATGGCAGTCGCGGCAGACCCGCTCGCTGGCAGAACCAAAAATAGTAGTAAGCGGATCATCATCCAGATCATGATCGGGTCCCAGGTTGTAACCTTCTATATCCGGGGTAAATGGATCGTCAAAATGGGTATCGTAGATCACCCTGGCGAGATCGAGTCCCACCGGACCGGTTTCGCCGTGGTAGGCATAATCTGTCTGGTGGCAGTTGGTGCAGGTATTGAATTCGGCTGAACCCGGATAGTTTTCATCGGCGGCAAGCAGCAGTTCAAGACTGTGCGCCTGATGACAAGTCCGGCACTGGATAGGTGAAGCTTTCGTTATTGCAGCGGAAGCATTTGTTTCAATAACGGCAGGAATACCGACTACATTCTTGTAGAGTTTGGCGCCTTCATCGGAGTGGCATTTTGCGCAAGGCGCTTCGGTCTTCCGGACCCCGGTTAGATGGGGCGAAGCGCTGACTTTCTCGACAATACTGTCAGCTTCCGGGTGGTATTTGTGGTGGTCAACGTCTGCGTTGTGGCACTGGCCGCAGCGGTTGTAGTCGGGAGTTACATAGGGAACCGGAAGTTGCCCGCTTACATGGTCCCCACCGCCGCCGTGGCAGGTTTCGCAGGTTACAGCGGCCAGTCCATCAAGGGGGATATTAGCCGGGTCAGTAATGTATTGCTCCAGGCTGGGACCGTCACCCAGCGGGTCATGACATTCCAGACAACCGGAGTCAGAACCGGCATTGATGCTTGTGCTATGGATGACATGCTTACCGGCCAGATAATCGGCTACGGCCTGGGGGCTGTCGGCGGTGCTCAGATCGGCATCTTCATGGCAGCCCACGCAGTTTCCCGCCCCAGCCAGGGTCGCTTCGGATATCGTGGCATCGCTTGCGGCCGAATTGTTTTCGGCATCGAAATCGGTGCTGCAACCCCAAAGTGACATAGCCAATAGAGAGGCGGCCAACAGGATCACTTTTTTACCAGACATCATAACTTCCTCCTTTCACGGCCAAGCCGGTTTACGGGACTTTGCGGCCATTCATCCTTCCAGATATTTACGCGATAAAATTGATGATATAAAAATTAAAGCCTTGGCAGTGACCCAACCGTTCGGTATGCGCCGATTGATGATTTACTGGTCGGAAACATGCCTGTTGAAGCGAGATGATAATTTATAAAACACTATTTTACCAACCTGGCGGTACCGAGCAGTTCAAAGGGGACACTGAAACCAAGTTCCTTGGCCTCCTTGAGGTTGATGGTCATCTCGGCCTCCGGGTTTTTATCGGGCGGGATGTCCCCGGGACTTTTTCCATCCAGGATTGCCGCCACCATTTTCGCGGTCCCTATACCCTGATGTTCCGGGTTGGCCGACAACGATATAAGCACGCCGAGTTCACAGGTGCCGCTCAAGACCGAGGCGCTGGCGATTTTCTTGGCGCGGGCGCTTGTTATGATGGCTTCGAGGTTTTCTTTTTGATTGATGGTCGCGGCTCCGGTCAAAAAGACCGCATCGACATCGGGAAGGGCAAAAGAACTCTCATCGTGGACATCTATTTTGATAACTTCGGCTCCGGCTTTAACGGCCAGGGCGGCTGCTTCTTCCATCTGCATTATCGAACCCTGCTCTTCCTTGGCATAGAGAATCGCCAGTGTAGAAAACTTGGAGATTTTTTTAAGGTTGTCGATCAGGCTATCCAGTGGAATAGTCGATTCCATGCCGGTCACCTTGCCGGCAATCCCGCACCCGGCCGGTTTGTAAGCGCCGCTGTATACCACCGGCACATCTTCGTTTTCGCTGCCGACGCAGATCGCCGTAGCCGAACCGTAGGCGACAATAACTTCCGATCCCAGGATAACCAGTTTACGGGTGGCATTGCTCCAGGCCCGCACGTTCGGTGAAGGTCTTTGGAGTATAACATTGGAATTCGCGTTCAGGCTTTGCAACTCCCGGGTCATGGTGTCGTGAATCTCCACATAATAAGGGATATCTTTTGCCGGCATTAAAGCACCGACTGTCTCCGCCATGGCAACCTGATGCATATTGGCGAAGAGCAGAACGGCTGCACCAAGAAGAAGTTTTAGCATGGCCTGTTCATCCTTAGCGTGGATTTGATTTAGCTCACATAACCTTGGTTAACTTCAGCAGACCGCCCAGGAATTCGCCATCGGCCGGATTGTCGAATGAGTCATCCCGCCAATCGGTGTAGCGGAGATTCAGGCCGATTCCCCAACCATGGTCGAGGTCTAAATCGGTATCGAAACGCACATTGATCTCCTCTGTGCGCACCCTGGAAAACTGAGCGACTTCGACGGTGTTGTAACTGCCGGTCGAAGCGATAAAGGGATGACTCGGGTAGTAATTGCCGTCGCTTGTTGTGTAGTCTACCGAACAGTTGAAGGCCAGTATCTCGGCGGGCATGTAGAGCAGGTTTAGTGCGTAGTTATGGGCGGTCTGTTCATTGGTGTAATCGGAGTCGATCGCGGCGTTCCAGACTATATCCCGGCTTTCCTCGTCGGACAAATAAGTATAGGTGGGTGAAATAGTCAACTTGTCAGTGGGCATAAAGGCGATGCTTAACAGATATCGCTGCCGCAACGCTTCGGCCTCGTTGGCGTTGGTGATGCCGCCTCCCATTCGGTTGCTGTCCGTGTCTTCCCTGGCCACATAAGCGTTGCCGTAGGTCATGATTTTAGGGGTTATGGTCCAGGTCATCCCGAGATTGACCTGATTGGTCTGATCCGGCATATTGTTTATCGAGTTCGGATCTAAGTCGGTCGAAACCCTGGTATGAATAAACTTGGCGGTAGTCCTGACCTTCGGAATAACCCAGTTGCTCAGTCCAAGTTCATATTCGTCCTTGGTCCTTTTGGGAGGTGTACTCCAGTCCTGGGCGGATTGATCATCGACCTCTTTGATCTTTTTAGTGTATTTGAAATTAAGGTTTGTTTTAGGAATAAGAGAGTAGCGAATACTGAAAATGGCGGTATCTGTATCGGACACAACGCCGGGATTGACGATATAAGTAGTGCTGTTTCCCTGCCAGTCGGTTCCCGTAACCGTGTCGGGGGAGCTGGATTCATTTTCCTGGTGGCGGAACTTTGCGGTCATCGCCAGATAAGTGGCGGGCAGCCAGAATATCTCCCCGTAGCTCAATGTGTTTTCCGCTTCGGCGCCGCTGTCTGTGTTTTCGCTTTTCAACTGTGAAAATGTGGCGGCGGCAAAAATCCGGCCCGAATGGGAAGTATGGATCTTCAGGGTATCGGTGGTTGCCTCAAGTTCCGGGGTGACGCCGTGCACGGAAGTGCCGCCTGTGTAATCGTAGGTGGGGGCGTCCACGTCGCTCTCGAAATTACGGTTTTTATGGGAAAGGTCGAATTCGATCATTCCCAGGTGGGCGTTGGCGCCAATGGTGTACTCCAGTTTCTCCTGGTCGACTTCACGGCTCTCGGTGGTTCTGAGCAGATCAGAGAAGAAAGCGGAGCCGCCCAGAAAACGATCCTGCCGGGTGCCTGCTCGCCTTACGGTCTCTCCGTTACCATAAAGATGGAAGGGAAAATTGGGTGTTTTAAAGCGGAGCTTGTACTTGTTGATGTCGGTGCGCAATCCGTAGTCGTCGATGCCCTGGTCATTTATTTCGATTTCGGAGAAGGTCGGGTCGGTGGGAGTGAAGTCGTAAATCGTGATATTGTCGAGGTTGTGATAGAGGCGGCGGGGCAAGACCCGGATCTGCACATAGTCCAGATATGAATAGCGGAAATCTCCGTACCATTCCTTGTCGTTAAAATAATCCAATTCCAGGTGGATGCGCTGGGGCAGTTTGGCCGTCTTTAAAAAGAAACCGCCGCTGGCCGAGCTTTCGCCATAGTAGTACTCGCCGGCCTTGGCGGTTCCGACTCGGCCGTCTGCTTCGGGAAGAGGGGGGGATTGTTGGTCGGCGAAGCTTTCATTGACGGTGGTGTCGGTTTCCCGCAGCGAGCCGCCGGCCCAGAATTTAAAGACGGAGTCTACTCCGTCGGCGATATCCTTATAATCCGCGAAACTGACGGAAGCTCCCATCAGAATCACTAATACAATGGCTGAAAGTAAGATTGGTTTTTTCATCGCGTCAGAGTCCCCCCGCTGGTTGGAACCGTGCTTGCCCCCGGTGTGTCGCTGCCATGGATCATCGAGTGGCAATCCGTACATCTGGTGTTGAACATGCTTTTGGCGGCAAGCGTATCATCCGATGAATGTTGCGGATGACATTGCCTGCAAAGAAAAGGCTCCCGGAGTTTCAGGAGATTATTGTTGGTCGAACCGTGCGGAGAGTGGCAGTTGGAGCATTTGTCGGTGACGTCGCCATGCTCGAAAAGAAAAGGACCGGTCTTTTCGGTATGGCAGCGTCCGCAGGTCTCTTTTTCGTTGATTTCTTTCAGTTGACCGGGATTTGCCGTTCCATGAGGGTCGTGACAGTCGACACAGTACATCTTGGCTTCCCTGACCGGATGATGGCTCGGCAGAGAGAATTGGGCTTTTAATTCGATATGGCAGGAGAAGCACAAACCGGGAACATCCCGGGGCGGGGTAATCAGGTCGGCTCCGGCATGGATCGGGTGGCAGTTGGAACAGGATACGCCGTTAAAGACATGGACGCCGGAATTCCAGTTATGAATATTAAAGGTCGCGTTGGTTGTATGGCATTTCAGGCAGATCAGGGAGAGGGCGCCGGCCGGCAGGGTACTGTAATTGATCAGGTTATCCCGGTGGGCTTCGACGATCTCCTGTCTGTTTTTATCCACATCGAGACCGACGATTTCATCCATCAGTTCACTGCCGGGGCCGTGACATGACTCGCAGTCGACGATTTTCATGCCATGGGAGGATTGTTGGAGTTGGTCGCCCATGGTGCTCGATTTGAAATCGAGGGCTAATGTGTCATGGGTATGACATCCCTTAAGGCAGTTTTCGTTGCCTATATAGTCCGAAGTAAGTTTGCCGAGGAGCATTTTTTCATACTCCCGAACGGGAATTATAGGATTGTCTTCCTTGAGCTTGCCCGTACAACCGCCGGTGAAAGGGATTGTCAGCAAGACGCCGAGCAGCACTCCCTTCACAAGACTTGTTCTTAGGTTCATTCCGTTCTCCTTCCCCTTGAGATTCGCAGATTAAACTTGCAGAAGAGATGCTTTAAATGTCAGAATAAATGACAGATTTTTTTGTGCTAGCCTATATTTGGTGTTATATAGCAAGAAAATATAATTAATCCAAGATATTAATAAGGATATGTGAGAAGGAAAGTAAAAAATAAAAAGAAGGCTGAATTATTTTTGCATCTTAATTATCTTTCTAATTGCTGAGTTACATAAAAATAAAGAGGTCACCGGATGTCCGAAACTTTAAAACTGGGAACTCTCGTATTGATGCCGCGTCTTATCCTGATTCTTGCGGCTGCTTTTGGGGTTCTGATTGGGTCGGCCGAATTCGCCCGGGCCGCCGGCTATGCCGGGCTCCCCTTTGCTTCGGTTATCGCCGCGGCCAAATCAGGAGATGTCGAGGCCCAGTATTATCTGGCGAAATCCTATGAGGAAGGAGCCGGGGTGACGAAAAGTATCGCCAATGCGGTCAACTGGTATCATCAGGCTGCGACCATGGGGCATGTCGAGGCCCAATATGAGTTTGCCACGGCTCTTGATGGTAATCCAGATGCCGCTTTTCTGATCGGCAAGATGTATCGTGACGGCGCCGGCGTCGAGAAAAACCTGCACGCGGCGGTTCGGCTCATCGAGCAGGCGGCGGACCTGGGCCATGCCGAAGCGCAATATGCCCTCGGTTCCCTTTATGCATCGGGTTCGGGGGTTGAGCAGGATAATGGCGAAACGATCAGATTGTGGAAGAAGGCCGCAGCCCAGGGGCATGTGAAGGCGAAAGCCGATCTCGCCGATAAATTCGATACCGCCGTGACTGTCGAGGCGGGAGCTGTCGATGGTGGTTCCTCGGTTGCAGGCGGCGGTGATGAATTCGCAGCGGTTAAAAGGTCCGCCGAAGGGGGTAATGCTGAAGCCCAGTATAAGCTCGCTAAATTTTATGAGGCCGGGAAAGATACCCCCCAAGATGCCATCAAGGCGATCAGCTGGTATCAGAAGGCGGCCGCCCAGGGCCATGTCGAGGCCCAGTATGCGTTTGCCGGGGCCTTGAGCCAGGAGCATCCCCATGCGGTTTTTCTGATGGGGCGGATGTACAAGGAAGGTAAAGGAGTTCAGCAGAATGATTCCGAAGCATTTAAGCGATTTGAACAGGCGGCCGGAAAGGGCCATGCCGAGGCGCAATATCTTCTCGGTCTCATGTATGCCACGGGCAACGCGGTTGACAAGAACACGACAGAGGCAAACAAATGGTGGAAAATGGCCGCTAAACAAGGTCATGCGCAAGCCGGGGCCGCCCTGGAGCTTGAACTTCTACTCACGGCCGCCGAGGCGGGGGATGCCGAAGCCCAGTATAAACTGGCAGGATTTTACGAGAAAGGATTCGGAGTCGATAAGAACGCGGCCAAAGCCTTTGCCTGGCACAAGAGCGCGGCCGAACGGGGACATGTAGAGGCCCGGTTTGAAACCGGTAAAAATTACGCCCAAGGCGACGGCACCCCCCAATCCATGGTTGAGGCCGCTAAATTTTACGGGTTAGCGGCAGGGCAGGGCCATGTAGAAGCGCAGTACAGGCTTGGTTACATGTATGAAACCGGAGAAGGCGTGAAAAGGGACGATGGCGCTGCGGTAAAATTGTATGCAGACGCGGCGCAAAAAGGTAATGCAGACGCCCAGTACCGCTTGGGGTTTTTAAAGAGTAGCGGCAGAGGAACCAGGAAAAGCTACGCCGAAGCGGTTAAATGGTGGCAGGCCGCCTCCGAAAAAGGCAACTCCATGGCCGCTTTTTTTCTGGGATACATGTATGAAACCGGTTCCGGAGTTAAAATGAATCCGGCCTCGGTTAAGAAACATTACAGCCGGGCGGCCGAGAAGGGCAACGTCTTTGCCAGGCAGGCTATGTGACTGCCGGCAGACCAGACCGATCTTCACTAAAAAAACGAGACATTGTTTGGAGTTCTGGTGCAACGGGGGGAAAAGAAACAGCATAGCCCTTCGGTTATGCTGCCCCTTGATAAATCAGGAATAGATTTATTTATATGAATGGGAGGCGAATTTCTTATTCGCTTCAAAGTAGACCTGTCTTGCCGTTCGGCGATCGCTTCTCAGTACCGTCCCCGATTCTTTAAGAGATGTAACCGTTCTTTTTAGCTGGCGATTTTCGCGGCCCAGAGCGTCGATACGGCTGTCTTTTTTTTCGGTTAAAGAGGCTTCTTGCGAGGGGTTTTTAGCCAGAGCCGCGACTTGCTGGTGCAACTCTTCATTTTCGCGGGCCATCTTTTCCAGCCGTTCGTTCATCTCGGCATCGGTAGTTTTCTCAGCCAGGATATTTAACTCATGCTGGAGCCCTTCGTTTTCCCGGGCCATCTTTTCCAGCCGCTCGTTCATCTCGGTATCGGTTGTGGTTTGCGACAGGGTTGTGATTTCGCTTTTCAGCTCCTGGTTTTTCTTCTCCAGGGTTTCAAGCCGGGATTTCATCTGTTCCAATTCATCCACCGGCACTTTCACCTTAAGTACTCCGCCGCTTGCCGATCCTACCCAGATCAGCAAAATTGCCGCAATTCCTATAATCTTTTTCATCAAAACTCCTCCCGGTACCGTTTTTATTTACCAGCTGGTTTTTTATGGGTTGGCCGGCCCCAGTTTAGGAATGGGTCCGGATACATTGACAAACTCGCAAAAAAATCACGGAATGGCTAAGCAGAAATATGCCAGTCGCAAGTGACGGATTCTTTTTGCGGCGCCATCAACATTAAAATCCACTCGGATTTATACTAGTAATCTTGTAGACATGACGCTAACATTAACCAAAAATGCAATTATTTAACAACTTTTTATTGCAAATTAGGGGTTTAAGAGTAATGCGCGGATCTTTTTCAGAATTATTCCTGAAATTGACAAATTGGCCATAAAGCCCATTTTTGTTCATGGAATTTATGGGTGCCTGATTCCATACATGTGGTATGCCGAAGAACAAAAATACGCCACGACGCAGTAGATCGGGTTGCATGCCCCTTGTGGGTGCTTTTGCGACAGTATCAGGGTTAAAGGAGAGAGAGAATGAAGAGTTACCGGAAAGAATTGTGGTTTGATATTCCGACCCGCAGGGCCTTTGTCAATATTACCGGAGAGGTGGAGTCCTGTCTGCGGGAAAGCGGGATCCTCGAGGGGCTGGTGCTGGTTAACGCCATGCATATAACCGCCTCGGTTTTCATCAATGACGACGAATCCGGTCTCCACCATGACTACGAAGTATGGCTTGAAAAACTGGCTCCCCACGAGCCGGTCTCGCAATACCGCCATAACGGTTATGAAGACAATGCCGATGCTCATCTGAAGCGGCAGGTCATGGGCCGTGAGGTGGTGGTGGCGATCACCAGGGGACAGCTTGATTTCGGGACCTGGGAGAGGATTTTCTACGGAGAATTCGACGGTGGCCGTAAAAAGAGGGTGCTGGTCAAAATCATCGGAGAATAGCCACGCTGTTGTTTGCTGTTCAAGACTTTTTCGCGGATTTATCGTCCTTGCTGGCCGGAGGTAAAGGCTTTGCAGATTATCGGCCATTTTTCCGCCAGCTGTTCCCGGTCGGCAAATTCGATGGCCAGTTTCAGGGAATCTTTCTCGAATGAGGTCGCGTGTTCGATCGAAACTCCTCTGGGCAATCTTAATTTGGCGACGAAACCGCGAAACGCCGCCTCGGCTTCGCTCAAGCGAGGGTAACATCTGCCTGTCAGCCAGTTCATCAGCATCGCGGTTTTCTGGGGAGGATTCGCCTCGGCATGGTTGATGATCTCAAGGCATTCGGACTCGGTGAGGATCTCTGCTATAGATCGGGCCTCGCGTTTCTCCAGTTCGCGGCAAAGTTCGATGATTTTGCGCTGATTGGAGGAACTTAACCGCAATTGCGCGATGATCCCGAACAGGGCAGCGCGGTCGGCTTGCGCCATATCCAGAAGTTTAAAGCAGGTTTTCAGCTCAAGACTGCCCCGGTGCAGGGCCTCCTGTATTTCCCGGTCGAGGGTTAGAAGTTTTTCCAGCCCGGCCGGGGACATTCGGTCGGATAACTCAAGCAGCGCTCCAAACTCCTGCCTGGCGCGGTCACGGCCTGCGAGGGTTACCCCCTTTTGCCAGCAGACCGCCTTCTCGATCGGCGTGGCGGGGCGGCGGAGCAGGATCTCCTGGAGTGCCAAGGCTAAAAGATCAAGGGCCGGAGTGTCGCTCGGGAGGATCAGGCAGCCGCAGCACTCTTTATCGGGGAGACCCCGGGCGGCGATGATCTGTTGGCGTCCGGTAACTATAATGAAGCCGTCCTCTTCTTTCTCTTGCAGAATCGGGGGGTGAATGACGGCCCATCTGGTAATGAAGTCACAGGAGCGGTCTTCAGTCTCCTCGTTTTCGACCGGGGCCAGCCGAAAAGTTTGATCGGTCAGGTCGATCCGGGCCAGGAGGATTTCCCGGTACAGTGGTTTTATATTCATCCGGACTCTTTGGAATGGGTTAGTATATATATGGTCTGGTTAGTATTTGATGGCGTCGCAAAAAGCACCCTCAAGGGCATAAATCGCCAGCTCCTTTGTTGCTGCAAATTGTCTCGTCATTGCAGCGTACTGAAAGTACGCTTCATTCCTCGAAATCTGCGCGCCTTGGATCTGACGATTTTCACCCGCAAAGGGTATTGCATGCTTAGCCATCCCATTTTTGACTTTTGCAAACATGTCAATATTAACGGGCCTGGAGTTTTATTAAAATCTTTTTTGTTGTACGGGTAGCGATGATTGATGAACGGAGTCTTGCCAGGAACTGGCTGAATGAGTATCCGCCAGCCATTTTAACGGCCTTTAAAAAATTGGCCGAAGGTTATCGGCAGGTCTATGTAACCGGTGGCGCGGTACGGGACTGGTTGAGAGGTAATCAGGCCTTTGACTTGGACTTGACCGTGGCCGGCGACGGCCTTGCCGCGGCTCGCTTTCTGGCCGGAGAGACCGGCGGCGCCTTCGTGCCCCTTGATGAGCGGGAAAGGGTCGGCCGCGTGGTGACGGACGGCCTTACCGTCGATATCTCCTCTTTTCGGGAGGGAACCTCCGGGATTGTCGACGATCTGTCCCGCCGCGACTTTTCGATCAACGCCATGGGGGTGGCCCTGGACCGGGTCACCGGAACCCTGCGTGAGCCTTTGTCGCTGATCGACCCCCTAGGGGGGGCGGCCGATCTCGCCGGAGGTTTGATCCGGGCGCCTGCCGCCGAGGTATTCGAGAATGATCCACTTCGTCTGCTTCGGGCCTATCGTTTCGCTGCCTGTCTTTCTTTTACGATTGAACCCCAGACCCGGGAGTGGATAATCCCGAGGGGGGAGCTGCTCCGCCGCCCGGCCCCCGAAAGGATCAACTACGAACTTATGGCAATCATGGCCAGCGACCGGGCCGCAGTGACCGTCGCCGAAATGAACGAGGCCGGCATACTCGGGGTGATTTTCCCGGAACTGTTACCGGGTAAGGGGCTTGAGCAGCCGGCCAGTCATCATCTCGATGTCTTGAGCCATAACCTCGCCGCCCTGGCCGCCGTTGAAAAAATAATTGCTGAGCCGTCCCTCTTTTTCCCGGAGCATCCCGATCATTTCCGTGCTTATCTGGCCGCCCCATCCCGTCCCCGATTGCTGAAATGGGCCGCCCTGTTCCATGATCTCGGCAAACCTGAAACCTGCGAAACCAGGGAGGACGGTCGTACCACCTTTTACAATCACGATCAGGCCGGGGCGGAGATCTTTACGGGGATCGGCCGCCGCCTTCGCTGGAGCCGGGACCATCTGCGGACCGTGACCAGGCTTATCGAACTGCACATGTATCCGTTTCATCTCAGTAACGCCGTTCGCAAGAGCGGCATCACCCCCAAGGCCTGTCTGCGGCTGGTCAAGGCCGCCGGAGAGGATCTGCCGGGCCTTTTCATGCTGGCCATGGCCGACAGCCTGGCCTCCCAGGGACCTCTGCGCCCCGCGGACATGGAAGAGGATCTGGCCAATCTCTATGCTAGAATTGACAAGGTCTACCGGGAATCGATCCGGCCGGTCCTCAGCGGACCGCCCCTCCTGACCGGCCATGATCTTAAGGAGATGGGACTTGAGCCGGGACCATTGTTCGGGCGGATTCTTTCGGGACTGGAACAGGCCCGGGTTGCCGGGGAAATTGAGGGAAAAGAGCAGGCCAAAGATTGGGTCCGCGCTTTTCTGGCGGCGAGGCCTGAAGAGCGGGATTGAATGATCTCGGACAATAATTTTAATTGTTCTGCCGGGATTTTTTTTTGGTAGACTGATTAACCTGATAAAAGTTTTCTCCCTGAAAACGATGATCTCGTCCAAAGTTAAGAAACTGAAGCGATAAATCAAATAACCCAGTGTGATCTCTATGTCTGAAATTCCTTTGAAAGCATCGGGGCCTGTTTGTTTCTGTTCAGCCGGCCGGACCATGTCCGTCGCGGAATTGCAGAAAGTCCTGAACCATCACCTTCTCAGTTTTCTGGGGCGCGATCCCAGCCGGGCCAGCAATACCGATTTCTGCAAAGCCGTATCCTATGTTCTGCGGGATAACCTCATCGAAAGATGGATCAATACCCAGAAAAGTTACTACGAACAGCACAAGAAAAGGGTCTACTACCTCTCCCTCGAATTTCTGGTCGGCCGTTCTCTCGGCAACAGCATGATCAACCTCGGGATGCAGGGGCCGCTGACCGAAGCGGTGGAGCGGCTCGGTTACGATCTGGAAGAGGTTCGCGAGCAGGAGGAGGACGCCGCCCTCGGCAACGGCGGCCTGGGCCGGCTGGCGTCCTGCTTTCTCGATTCGATGGCCACTCTCGGCGTGCCCGGCTATGGCTATGGGATCCGTTATGAGTACGGCCTTTTCTATCAGCATCTACTCGACGGCTACCAGGTCGAAACCCCGGACAACTGGATGCGTTACGGAAATCCCTGGGAGTTCGAACGGCCCCAGCACCTGCATCCGATCGGTTTCTATGGCCGGGTGCAAACCTCTGTTGATGAGCATGGTCGGACCCGCAACGAATGGGTGGATACCGATATTGTCATGGCGATGGCCTGCGATATGCTGGTTCCCGGCTTTATGAACGACCAGGTGGTAAATATGCGGCTCTGGACCGCCAAGGCCTCCCGGGAGTTCAATTTGAGCTATTTCGTTAAGGGTAATTACATTGAGGCGGTCAAGGAAAAGGTTAGCTCGGAGACGGTTTCCAAGGTCCTTTACCCGGCCGATCAGGTTGTGGAGGGCAAGGAGCTGCGCCTCAAGCAGGAATATTTTTTCGTGGCCGCGACCTTCCAGGACATCATGCGGCGTTATACCAAAAAGAACGGCGACTTCGACAAGTTCAGCGAGCGGATCGCGGTCCAGCTTAACGACACCCATCCGGCCATTGCCATTCCGGAGCTGATGCGCTTGCTGGTTGATATCGAGGGGCTCGACTGGGATAGGGCCTGGTCGATTTGCGTGGCCACCTTCGCCTACACCAATCACACCCTGATGCCGGAGGCGCTGGAAACCTGGTCGGTTAAGCTGCTCGGGAAAATGCTGCCCCGGCACCTGGAAATCATCTACATGATCAACCATCTTTTTCTTGAGGAGGTTGCAGCCTGTTATCCGGGGGATCTTGACCGGCAGCGCGATATGTCGATCATCGCCGAGGAGCCGGAGAAGCGGGTGCGGATGGCCCACCTGGCCATCGTCGGCAGCCATTCGGTCAACGGGGTTGCCGAGATTCATACCGAATTGATGAGATCAAGGATATTCCGGCTTTTTGACGAGTTCTTTCCCACCCGCTTCAACTGCAAGACTAACGGCGTCACCCAGCGCCGCTGGCTTCTCAAATGCAATCCCGGCCTGGCCGGACTGATCTGCGGCCGGATCGGCGAGGGCTGGGTGGTGGATCTCGATCAGCTCCGCCAGCTGGAGCCGCTGGCCGAAGATTCCGCCTTTGTCGATGAGTGGCGCGCAGCCAAGCAGGACAACAAGACACGGCTGGCCGAGTATATCGGCCAGGTCTGCGGTGTCGAGGTATCACCGGACACCATGTTCGATGTCCAGATCAAGCGTATTCACGAATACAAACGGCAGCTGCTCAACATCCTGCATGTCATCCACCTCTATCACCGGCTCCGTTCCGACCCGGAACTGGAGACCGTGCCCCGGACCGTGATTTTTGCCGGCAAGGCGCCGCCATCCTATGCCATGGCCAAACTGATCATCAAGCTGATCACCTCGGTAGGGGAGGTGGTTAACCGCGACCCCCGAACGGCCGGCCGGCTCAAACTGGTCTTTATCCCCAACTACGGGGTTTCCCTGGCCGAGAAGATCTTCCCGGCCGCCGATCTCTCCGAACAGATCTCCACGGCCGGCACCGAGGCCTCCGGAACCGGTAATATGAAATTCGCCCTGAACGGAGCCCTGACCATCGGCACCCTGGACGGCGCCAATATCGAGATCAGGGATGAGGTCGGCCCGGATAACATCTTCATCTTCGGGATGACCGCCGGGGAGGTGGCCGAAGAAAAACAGGCGCCGAAGCGATCTCCCGGGGATATCTATCTCTCCGATCCCGCCATAGCCGGGGTGATCGACGGTATCGCTAAAGGCGAGTTCAGTGGTGGGGACCGTGAACTGTTCAAGCCGATCGTCGACAGTCTGCTTGATCCCAACGATCCCTATCTGGTTTTGAAGGATCTCGGCTCTTATCTGGTCTGTCAGAACGCGGTGGAAGAGGTATATCGTGATCGGCGGGAATGGGCCCGGCGGGCGATTCTCAATGTGGCCCGGATGGGTAAGTTCTCAAGCGACCGGGCCGTGCGCGAATATGCCCGGGATATCTGGGGGGTCAAAATCGATTAAGTTTTCTCATTTTTGACTTTTTGTGAACTGTAAACCAAAACAATTAACGAGGTTAAATAATGAAGGTCATCGCTTTTAACGGCAGCGCCCGCAAGAACGGCAACACCACGGCTTTATTGAACATCGTCCTGGAAGAGATCAGGAGCCGGGGCGGCGAGACTGAACTGATCGAGCTGGCCGGGATTAACCTGAGCGGCTGCAAGGCATGCTATCAGTGCTTCGAGACCAAGGACTGCCGCTGCGCGGTGGATGACGATCTCATCAATGAGGCGATCGGCAAGATGCGGGGAGCCGACGGCATTATTCTCGGCTCACCCACCTATTTCGCCGATGTCTCGGCCAATATGAAGGCCTTTATCGAACGAACCGGCATGGTCAGCCGGGCCAATAACGATATCTTCCGGCGCAAGGTCGGGGCTTCGGTGGTGGCGGTGCGGCGGGCCGGCGCCTCCCACGTCTTCAGCTCCCTGAACAACTTCTTTCTGATCGGACAGATGATCGTGGCCGGCTCTTCCTACTGGAATATCGGGATCGGCAAGAATCCCGGCGAGGTGCTGGATGACGCGGAAGGGGTCAAAACCATGCGGGATCTGGGGGAGAACCTGGCCTGGCTGATCGGCAAGGTTTCTGTTTAGTCCTTTTCCCGACCTCAGCGTATACCAATCACGGGATAAGCTGCCCAGGATTGGCTAATCTCCCAGACGATACCCTGTGATCGCTTACATCTTAGCTGCTCAACTCGAAGTCAAGATCCTTGCCCATTTTGAGCTCAAAAACCCGGTCGATAAAGCCGATCTTTACTGGTCTGCCGGCACAAGCCAGGGCTCGGATCTGGAGTTTTTTCCCGGTTATATCAACTTCCAGCGAGTGACCGCGAAAGCGGATGTGTAGATGCAGCCTGCCGACTTCCTCCGGCAGAACGGGGTTAAACCACAGCACATCGTTTCGGACCGTCAGGCCCGTATAGGCGCGGTCAAGGATGTCCACCGCGCCGGCCATCGCGCCGAGATGGATGCCTTCGGGCGTGGTCCCCCCCTGGATGTCGTTCACGTCGCTTTCCAGGGCCTCCAGGAAAAACTTCCAGGAACGCGCCCGGTCCGACCGGGTCAGCACCCAGGCGTGGACGACCCGGCTCAAGGTGGAGCCGTGGGAAGTCCGGCTGTTGTAATATTCGATGTTTTTGGGAATCGTTTCATATTCGAAGGGGTAGCCCAGTCCCTCGAAAATCTCCTGCAACTCCTCTGAGGAGAAAAGGTAAAAAAGCATCAGCACATCGGCCTGTTTTGACGCCTTGTAGCGGTTCGGCGTATCGTCTTCGGCTTCCAGGATCCGATCCAGGCGCTGGATGTCACCGTACCTTTCCCGGTGTGCCTGCCAGTCGAATTCGTGCAGGTGCTCGTAGCCTTCGAACTGGCTGATGATTCCGTCGTCGTGAAAAGGCACTTTCATCTTGCGGGTGATTTCCCGCCACAGCCGCTTTTCATCCTCACCGATCTTGATCTTTTCGCACAGTCCCCGACAGATAACCTCGTCTAGGATCTCAAACAGTTCCAGGGCGCGGCTCAATACCCAGACCGCCATAATGTTCGTATAGGCGTTGTTGTTCAAGCCCGGTTTTGTCGAATCGGGGTAAGCGTCGTGGTATTCGTCCGGACCCATGACCCCGAGGATTTCGTAGCGGCCGGCCTCGGCATTATAGGTGGAGGCGCTTGCCCAGAAACGCGCGAGTTCAAAGAGCATTTCCGCCCCGTAAAAGGAGAGGAACTCCTTGTCCCCGGTTACCTGGTAGTATTGCCAGAGATTATAGGCAATTGCCGCGTTTATATGGCGCTGGAGATGAGAGTTGTCGGGAAGCCATCGTCCGGACCTGGGATTGAGATGAAGCTGCTGGCTTTCCTCGCGGCCGCTGCTGCCGCTTTGCCAGGGATACATGGCACCCTGGTGTCCCGTATCCCTTGCCAATTTGCGAGCCGCATCCAGACGGCGGTAACGGTACATGAGAAGGGACTTGGTGATCGCGGGGATCCGATAGTTAAGGAGGGGGAAAATATAGAGTTCATCCCAGAAGATATGGCCCCGGTAAGCCTCTCCATGCCATCCTCGGGACGGGACCCCAACATCCAGATCCTTGGTGTGCAGGGAGGTGGTCTGGAGCAGGTGAAATATATGGAGGTGGAGAATACGGGGGGTGCGATCTCCCTTGCTGTTTTTGTTCGACTCAAATTTTAACTCGAAATGGCGCCATAAATCCTTCCAGGCCAGAACGTGACTTTCGAGCAGATTCGCGAAAGATCCCACTTGCTTGAGGGCCTCGCGCGCGGAGAGGCCGCATTCCGAGATGCCGCGATCGCTGGAGGTGAACAGGGCAACAATTTTTTCAATGGTGACCGATTCCCCCTCCGCGATCTCCAGCGTGAAATGCTGAGCGATATAGCCGCTTTCCCGAACCGTGGTCCGTTTCAGGGGTAAACTCCGGCCCTTTTTTAATATTCGAGTTGCCGCCGACTGGGCAATTTTGGTCCTTGACTGACTGGTTCGGACTTCGAGGTAAATCGTCTCTTCGTCCAGCTTTTCGGTATCAAGCGGTTCAAGGTGCTTGGCGTTGAGTTCTTTATAGCGTTCCACCCCCGCGTTTATCACGCGGCCGTCCAGTGCGGAGCGCACCTCGATCCGGCCCGACCAGTTTTCCGCGATCAGAGTGGTCTCCTGGGCCGCGTAGTGATAATTTCCCATATGGACCAGGCGCCGGTTTTGCATGGTGACCAGCCGCTTTTTCTCATCCCGGAAACGCACATTCCGCAGGAGCAGGCCATTTTTAATATCCAGCTCCTGTCGATAGGAAAGGATTTCAACCGATTTCAGATCGAACCACTCCCCGTCATCAATACGAAAGGTGAGGGGCAGCCAGTTCGGCAGATTCACCAGGTCTTCGTTTTCGATTACCCGGCCGGCGATCTCCGTTTTCAGACGATTGTAGCCGCCGGCGAGATAGGTTCCCGGATAATGGGTGTTGTCGGCCTCCGCTTCCGCCGCTGCGCCTCTAGTGGCAAAATAGCCATTGCCGAGGGTACACAATGCTTCGCGCAGATCCTCCTTTCCCGGCTCGAAACCTTCATATATCAATGACCATTTACTCATCGCTGGATCCGTGACGGCTTCGTGGTGAATTTCACCATATCAGTTTGTAATTGCATTAGAAAATCGTTTTTCCCTGGATTGCCATGGTACACCCCGCCGCCCTGCGGGGCGCCCGATAACGGCGCATCTGCCGCGTTGGCAACTTGTTGATATACCATTAGTATTATCAACGTCGTTGCCGCCTTGCATCTGCACCGTTCTCGAACGCTCACGGATTCAGGTCATCGGTTTTCTCCTGAAGCATTCCGCTAAGCGCTTCTAGGAAATCCCTGACCTGTCGACAGTCTTCCAGCACATATCGAGCTCTCGAAGTGCGTGGGGCCGCATCCGCTTCATCACCCTTTACGACCACGCCGATCCCTTCGGACTGGAGAACCCCGAATGCGTCTTCGTCGGTAAGGTCGTCGCCGAGGTAGAAGGGCAGAACCTCGGGCCGGTTCAGGTCAAGGGCCTCCATCAACCAGCATAGGGCCTTACCCTTGTGCCAGTCGATTTCCGGTTGCAGCTCGAAGATTTTTTTACCTGAACTTCTGCGAAGTCCGGCATGGGATTCCAGGACTTGAGCGACCGCCGCTTCCACCTCCGGTAACTTCTCTTCAGCCACCTTTCGGAAATGGACCGCGATGGAAAATTTTTTGCGTTCGACCAGGGTGCCCGGGATATTGTCCAACAGGGTCCGGAGTTTTTGTTCGGCGCGATCAAGAACCGGCAGAAATTTAACCCCCTGCTGCGAACCGAGTCGCCGGCCGGCGGGACCGGAGATGTCAAAGCCGTGGCTTCCCGCGTAGAACAGGCTGTCGATTGAGACAAGTTTTTTGATATTGCTCAGGTCGCGGCCGCTGATTATCGCTACCACGGATTTATCGGCCAGGGTCACGACGGCGTCGCGCATTTCATCAGACAGATTCGCCAGTTCGGGACTTTCGACGATCGGAGTCAAGGTGCCGTCATAGTCAAGGGCAATGAAAGGTTGCCTGGCTGCGAGCAGCTTCCGGATCTCGGGAAGGGAGGCCAGCGCCGACGGCAGCTCTTCCATGTCATGTTCCCAAAGGGGAATTTGCCCTTCCACCGTAAGTTCGGAAAGCACCTTTACCACGACATCGGCGCCCTGTTCCTGCAAGGCTTCGGCGCGGCCGCTTCTGTCCACTCCGATAACGCAGCCGAAATGGCCGCGGCTGCCGGCCTGAACTCCGGATATCGCGTCTTCCAGGACGATTGCCCGGGCGGGGGATACCTCAAGGCGTCGGGCTGCTTCAAGGAAAATATCCGGCGCCGGTTTGCCGTTCAGACCTAGTTGTTCGGAAACGACGCCATCGACCCGCACATCGAATAACTCTTCGATGCCGGCGGCGTTAAGCACGGTCCGGCAATTTTTGCTGGAAGAGACAACCCCGGTCTTGAAGCCGTTTTTCTTGAGTAGGCGGATCAGTTCAACGGCAATTTCATAACGTTCGACGCCATGGCTTTGCAGATGCTCGTTAAATATTTGATTCTTTTTGTTGCCCAGGCCGCAGACCGTCCCGGCATCCACGGGGTCACCCGGGTTGCCGTAAGGCAAAACGATGCCTCGAGATTTAAGGAAGCTCGCAACTCCGTCATAGCGCGGCTTGCCGTCGACATAGGTGCTGTAATCGGAATCGAGGTCGAAGGGCTGCCACTTCCCGTCTGGCCCGGCCCGCCCCTCCAGATATTCGTCGAAGAGTTTCTTCCAGGAGGCCGCATGCACATTCGCGGTTTTGGTGACCACTCCGTCCAGGTCGAAGAGGATGCCTTCGAATTTATCTTTGCTTATATTGAATGCAGGTTGTTCGCAGACCATTTTGCGTCCACCGTAATTCTCGATTTGTAAAGGGCGACAAATCAACCACCTTCCTTACAGGCGCTTCGCCGGGCCGATATCGCGGATCCATGATAGCGCAATCCCGGCGAGGCGGTATATTGAATATCATATCGTGAATTTGCTGGAAAAGAACAGGTGGTTGTGTTTTTTTATCCTGGAAAATTCAGTGGAGGCAAAGATTGCCCGTTCGGCCGGGAAGGCCTTGGTTGTCTAACTGGTGCCTGTTCATACATCCTTGCACTCGGACAAAAATCCTCATCCGGATAGACACTAACGGTCTGGCTATTCCCGACAACTTCCGTTGGAGCAGTCGCAGCCGTTATCCCCCTCGCCCGGGGCGCCGAATCGGGAGAACAGCCTGCGGCTTGCCAGATAAAAAGGCTTTGCCGAGAGAATGAGCAGAAGAATGGCGCCTGCCAGTTGGATGGGGTATGGCATGATCGCCCCGGCCTGGCCGACTACGGCCTGGGCGGAAATATCGCTCCACTGGTAGACCTTGTCCAGGAGCAGCCCGAAAGTGACGCTGGTTACCGAAAGCACCAGAAGATAGCGAAGGGTGGTCCTTTTGCCCATCAGGCCGGTGAGGATGGAGAGGGAGGCCATATTGGTGGCGGGGCCGACCAGCAGAAAGACCAGAGCGGCGCCGGGGCTGACCCCCTTGAGGATCAGGGCGGCGGCGATCGGGGTCGAGGCGGAGGCGCAGATGTAGAGCGGAATGCCCGCTGCCAGCATTACCAGCATCGAGGTGATGCCGCCGCCAAGATAGTTGATAAATATTTCCTGGGGGATCCAGACGGTGATGATCCCGCTCAGTACCAGGCCGAAAGCAAACCAGATTGCCAGATCGCCCCACAATTCGACAAATGCGTATCTGAGACTTGCCCCGACCCTGACAAAAATTCCCTGATCGTTGGCGCCATTACCGCTCGGGCCGGGACTGCCGCCCTGCAAGGTGACGAGTGGCGGCGGGATCGGCCTTGCTTCCCGCCCGAACAAGCTTTCGATGATACCGGCCGTCACGGCGCTTACGAAGGCGGCGACCGGCCGGGCCACTGTCATGATCGGGTCGAGCAGGGCATAAGTGACGCTGATCGAGTCGACCCCCGATTCCGGGGTGGAGATCAGGAAAGCGATGGTCGCGCCGTTATTGGCACCCTGTTTTTTGAGGGAGGCGGCGGCGGGCATTACTCCGCAGGAACAGAGAGGTATAGGGATACCGAACAGCGCCGCCTTAAAGACAGGGCCGAAGCGGCCCCGGCCGAGATGTCTGGCCACGTACTCCGTGGACAGGAAGCTCTTCAGCAGCCCTGCGATTACGATGCCGAAGAGGATATATACGGAGGCGTCCAGGAGAAGGTCCCAGGATGCCATTAAAACGTTAATGATAAAAGTCATTGGATCTTTATTTTCTCCTGAAACCGTGAGCTTTCGAGAACGGTGCAGATGCAAGGCGGCAACAATGTTGATAATACTAATGGTATATCAACAAGTTGCCAACGCGGCACCCCAAGGGCTGCGGGACGCAGATGCGCCGTTATCGGGCGCTCTGCAGAGCGGCGGGGTGAACCATGGCAATCCAGAGAAAAAGCATTATCTAATGCAATTACAAACGGATAAAGTGAAATTCCCCACAAAGCCGTCATGGATTCAGGTCCCTGAGATGTTCAAGGCCGATAGCAATCAAGCGGCTGATATGTTCGTCGGTTAAGCGGTAATAAAGGACCGGACCCTGGCGGCGGTTGGCGACCAGATAAAGCTGGCGGAGCATCCGCAGCTGATGGCTGACGGCCGACTCGGTGATATCCAGGAAGGCGGCCAGGTCGCAGACGCACATCTCCTCCTGGGAGAGGGCGAACAGGATCCGTAAACGGGTCGGATCGCCCATGGCCTTGAATATATTGGTCAATCTTTGGTGCTCCCTCGTCTCAAGCGCGGCGCGGCGGGCTTTTTCAACCCGATCGGTATGGATTATCCGGCATAGACAGGCGTCTTCCTGGAGTTTGTTCATTCGGCACCTTGCATGTGAGTATATGCTCATATACTAACAGCCAGCGGCGCCGGTGTCAAATAAAGTAGGATCCCTGCTGGATTAAAATCTTGCATTTAAGCGAATATTGGTTGAACATGTCGGGGATATTATTTACCTGAATTTGAACGGAAACCTGCTGAGATAACAGTTAACCACAGAGGGTATTAAAAATGGCCACAACTTTCCCTGAAGACCAGAAATGGGAAGCGGCTTTCATCCGATACGGATTTGATGCCGCGGTCGGCCGGCAGTTCAGGGGCATAATCCACAACCTTAACGGGGTGGGGCAGGCCTTTATGATGCAGACCGAATTGCTGAACATGATGTTTAACCAGGCGGATGCGGCCCTTGACGAAATCGACCGCGCCGAAAGCCCGGAAGAAAAACACGAGAAGATCGCCAATTTGCGAAAAATGCTGGCTGGACGCGGTGATCTGGTCAAACTCCTGGCCGATGAGGTCGACATTCTCCAGAAAACCTTAAAGCACACCTCTCTGGTCAGCAGGGAGATCGGGGGATCATCCGTCACCGAATCCTATGATCTCGGGACGGAAATCGAGCTTGAACTGGAGTTTTTGAATTCGGATGGTTTCTTCAAGCATCGAATCAGGAAAAACCTGGAGTTGTCCGATAATCTTCCCGAGTTGACCGGCCATCGTCTCGAGCTCCACCAGATTCTGGCCGCTCTTCTGGAGAATGCTTCCCTGGCCCTGGCTGAAAATGTCGCCGAGGCCGCCACGCCGGAGATCTCAATTGATGCCGCGGTTCAAAATGATGAAATCGTCATCGGGGTATGCGACAATGGTCCCGGCATCGAGGCCGGTGAGTTGGAAAAGGTCTTTGCGCCTTTTTACACGACCAGGCAAGACCGTTTAGGCATGGGTCTTTACCTGTCCCGGATCCTGGCTCGGAATGCAGGCGGAGAACTGACCTGCGAGAGTTCGCCCGGACGGACCTGTTTTGTCCTTCGGGTGCCGGTCAAGGGGAATAAGGGGTGAAAAGCGCTCAGGGTGAGGGTTCCGGCGTGCTCTATGTGGTGGCCACCCCGATCGGCAATCTGGAGGATATCACCCGGAGGGCAATCCGGATTCTGAGCGAGGTCGCCCTGGTCGCGGCCGAGGATACCAGGCATACCAGAAAGCTGCTGACCAGTCTCGATATTCATACCCCTCTGGTCAGCTACTATAAGGGACAGGAGTTCAGCCGCTCCCGGCAGGTTATCGAAAAACTACTCGGGGGGGAGGATGTGGCGCTGGTCTCCGACGCGGGTACGCCGGCGGTGTCCGATCCGGGGGCCGTTCTGGTCCGGCAGGCCATCGGCGAGGGGATCCGGGTTGTGCCGATCCCCGGGCCGTCGGCCCTGACCGCCGCAGTCAGCGTGGCGGGTCTTGAAGAGGGAGGCTTCATCTTTCTCGGTTTTTTGCCCGGCAAGAAAGGCGAACGGCGCCGTCTCCTCCAGGGTCTGCTGGAGGCGGGCCGGCCCCTGCTCTTCTATGAATCGCCCCGCCGGATAATCAAATCCCTGCGGGAATGTCTCGAGGTTTTCGGAGACCGCCCTGTTTTTCTCGGCCGGGAGCTGACTAAGCTCCATGAAGAACTGTTCCATGCGCGTCTTTCTTCGGTCCTTGACGATCTGGCCGCCCGGCCCCGGATCAAGGGCGAGTTTGTGGTGATCGTCGGCCCGGCCGCCTCTGAAAACGAAGGTCCGACCGGAGGTGAACTTGAGGATATTCTGGCCTGGTATCGGGACCAATCCGATCTTTCCATGCGGGATGTCTGCCGGAAAATCGCGGCTGATCTGAACATATCCCGATCCGAGGTGTACAGCCGAGCCCTGTCGATCTGGAAGGATTGATGGCGTCGCAAAAAGTCGCCAGCTCCGGCGTTGCTGCAAATTGTCTCGTCATTGCAGCGTACTGAAGTACGCTTCATTCCTCGAAATTTGCGCGCCTTGGATCTGACGATTTTAGCTTAGCCATCCCCAGACTTTTTGCGAACGCATCAAGGATTAAGATCAACCTGAATCCGTGACGGCTTAGTGTGTTGATTCGAGGATCAACTCAGTCCGGAAGCCCTTTGGAGTACGCATGGCCGTCAAGACATACGATCCGGTTGCGGCCGCTGTTTTTTGCTTCATATAAAGCCTGATCCGCGGCGGCGACCACCGCCTCGGCCGTCTTGCCGTGTTGCGGAAAGGCCGCAACCCCGATACTGACCGTATTCCGCAGGGACAACCCGGCGCCGCACCTGAAGTCATGTTGCTCAATGGCCTGCCGCAGGCGGGAAGCGGCTTCTCGTCCCACCTCCGGCGCTCCTAGTACCAAAACAATAAACTCTTCGCCGCCAAAACGACAGGCGATATCGTCGAAGCGAATGCTGCCCCGGATCAATTCGGCGATCTGGACCAGCACCTCGTCCCCCACCTGATGGCCATGGGTGTCGTTTACCTCTTTAAAGTGATCAAGATCGAGCATCAGCACGCAAAAACCGTTATTCTCGGCGGGCTCGTAGGCATCGAGTAACTTACGGATAATGGATTCGCCGTAACGTTTGGCATAGAGATCAGTCAGTCCGTCGGTAATAGCCATCCGGTATAATCTGGCATTGGCAATGGCAATGCTGATCTGCTCTCCAACCGCCATGATTAGCTTCTTTTCCGCTTCGCTGAATGGATTATCGCGGCCCCGTTGCAGGCAAAACATGCCGATGGCCATCTTTTTGGAAGTCAGCGGTAAAACGGCCCTGGTGCCATCCGGGGAAAAAACGGGAGAATTTAAGGCATCCTGCCGCCATTTTTGATATTCGGTCATAATCCAGGCGGGCATCCCGTCGATTTCCTTGCGGCTATCAAATTCGCGGTGACTAAGGCGCTGGTCGTTTTCCCGCCACCTGGAAACCTCGACCACTTTCTCCTCCCTTTCTTCCTGCCGCAGCAACAGCACCACCTGCTCGACGCTGAAGGTCTCGAAAAGCAGGTTGGTGATCATGCCTTGCAGTTTACTCCACTCGATGGCCTGACTCAGTTGCCGCACGAAGGCATAGAGACTGGCGGTTTCCCAGTTCTTGTGCTTGATCTCGACAAATGACCGGCCGATCGCCCGGCTCATCACATTGAACTGGTCGGCCATCTCCCGGAATTCTCCTTTGGTCCGGACCTCGACCCAGTAATCGAAATTACCCCTGCCCACATGGATGAAACCATTCATCAGCTGATGGAGCGGCCGATGCACGAAACGCTGAATGATACATGATAAAACGACGATTACGACGAGGAAGGTGAAAAGGCCGGTGAGTACGGAGCGCAACAGAACATCGTGCAGCATCGCGAAGGTTCCGTCGAAGGCGGTGTCATAGATGACGACCCCGAGTGTTTCTCGGTCTGCTGCATGGCAGCCATAACACTCGGGAGCATTGGATATTTTGATGGTGTTGCGCAGGATCGGGCCGGCTTCGGTCTCCAGGAAGGCTGAACCGGCTGCCGGGAGTTCCTGTCTGCCGTTATGGCAGGTGGTGCAGCCCGCCATCGTGTTCCTGTCGAGCCGTATGCCGATCAGGGAGTCGTCGGTGGAAACCGCCACCCTGCCGTCAAAGGCGAGGATACTGATCATCTCCGGCTGCATGATTTGCTGGATGTCGCCGACGGATCGGCGGATCCTGTCCCAGTCATTTTCCAGCATGGCGCGGCGCAATGTCTGTTCAATGGTCTGCCCAGCCCGCAGAGCTTCTGTTCCGGAGTTTTTTATATAACGGTCCCTTTCAAAGGACCAGAGACCATACATCCAAATGACGAGGGATAACCCCAGAAGCACAAAAAGACTTCCCAATAAGCGAAAACGAATGGAGTAGACCGCTTCTCTCATTCGCATATTTACACTCCCCCCGCATTTAATTTCCTGGCAAAATTGCCTGGAAAAAAATTCGACATTACATGAACATACTTACTAGGTTTCGGGTAATTTCGCCATTAAATCCGACAATTGAAATTATTGATGGAAAATATACCTGCCACACCATGGCGATTATCGGATTCAATTCTCTTCCGTCGAAGTCCACGCATTCCTTTCCGATAAAGTCCAGCGATTCAAAATTCTTTTCTAAACCTGATTTTTGTCCACTGCGCCCAGAATTTTTATGTGCTTCAGTCTCTGCCTTGTCGCGATTGTTTTTTGATCAATGGTTTGCGAGATTGAGGGGGATAAGATTAGACTATGGAGTCGAAGAAACAAAAAAGTTTTCCTGAATCCGTGACGGCTGTGTGGTGAACTGTTTATCCGTATGTGTTATCAGCATCGCTGCCGATATGCAGCTGCACTGAATTAAATAGTTTTTGATAGCAAAGGAGAGTTATGATTACCAAGTTTTCCCTGGTATATTTCGTGTCCGTCGCTGCGCTAGGCGTACTCTTGATCTGGTGGACCAAAAACTGGATATTCAAAACAAAGACGGAGCGAAGGGCAAGCATCAAGAAGCTTAAGCGCTTTGAACCTTTAAGGACCGCCACGCCGGTAGATACTCCGGTGGCTGATGCCAAAAAAGCGGCCTTGGAAAGCGTTGAATATCAATTTTCGATAATCAAGAAGATTTCCTTTTTTTTAATCGTTACCATCTGGATCACAGCTCTTGTTTATCCGTTTTTGAGGGCAGTGCCGGCCACCTTTGTTTCGGTCCTGGTCGGCGCCTCCGGTATAATCCTGGGGGTTGCTTCCCGGCCATTTATTGAAAATCTTATCTCGGGTATTGTTATTTCATTTTCAGGTCTTACCCGAATTGGCGATACCATATTAATCGACGATAAATACGGCACTGTTGAGGATATAACCTTAACCCATACCGTCATGAAGATATGGAACTGGCAACGATACATAATCCCCAACGGTCGAATGTTGACTAAGGAAATAATTAATTATACCATCCATGATGCATATCAATGGGCCCATGTGGAATTCTCCGTTGCGTATGACAGCGATCTCGAAACCGTTAAAAAGCTGGCAGTTAATGCTACCTCAACCAGTAAATATTGTGCCGATTATGAACCGCCCAGTTTCTGGATTATGGAAATGGGAGAGAAGGGTTATAAGTGTTGGGTGGCTGCCTGGGCCAATTCTCCGATTGATGCCTGGGAGTTGAGAAGTGATATTCGCGCCAATTTAATCGCCCGATTCAAAGCCAATGGAATTAAAACCCATAAATTCGAAACAGGTTGCAGCAGCGCGGGACTCAGTGAATATTCCGGATGAAGGGAACAGGGAAAGGGGCTGTTAAGCCGGGCGGCTGTCGTCGCCGACGAGCAGTTCCACGAGCTTGCCGTTTATCAGGGAAAAAAGGATGATGTAGAAGGAGAGGACCACCGTGTAGCGCAGGCCGAAGTAATAGACGATGGCGGGAAGGAAATGAATCTTCACGTTGCGGTTATAGAGGATGGCGGCCAGCAGCCCGTTTCTTGCCCCATGCCTTTTCAATTCGCCCAGCATCGGGAAGAGCAGATAGGGCGGACCGGAAATAAACAGCCCCGCCGCTACCGCATACAGCCACCCCTTCAGACCCGACTCGCGGCCGAGATGGCGGCGGATCTTTTCCGGATTCAAAAAGATGTTGGTCAGCAGCAGGACCACGAAGACAAGGGCCAGAACCGGCACCACCTTGACCAGCATCACCGCGAAATAGCCTAAGGCAGCCATTGCCAGGGCCGGATCGAACAGGGCGGTGACGCCGTATAGTCCCAGGACGAAAAGCAGGAATTTAACCCTGCCGCCTATTTTTCCGGAGGAGCGGTGCCGGCGGGCAGTCATGGCAGAAATCCCAGGGTAAGGACGGTGGCGATCGCCACCAGGAGGGAAAAAACGAAATTGACCAGATTACGGATTACCGTGAAACGCAGGCCCAGTTCCGAGGCCTCGATGGGAATCATCACCAGTCCCACGGTGGTCCAGGCCATGACAAAAGCGGTCACCGCCAGCAGGCTGACCCCGGCCTGCAACAGCTCGCCGCCGGCCACATAACTGGTTATCGGGATGCCGAAGGAGACCGAGCCCGCCACCGCGCCGATCAGCGGATCGAGCAGGTAATTGCCGCTGAACCATTTCGGGTAACTATCGGATAAAAACTGGTGGAGCAGGCCGATGAGCAGCAGGATGCCCGCCAGCATCGGCAGCACCGTCCTGAAAAGCCCCACCGTCCGCCGGAATGCGGGTCCGGTTCTTGCCCTGAATGTCTCGCGGTTGTTCATCATGTTCCGTTTGTTCCGGCTGCCGCCGGTATTGGCCAGCCTTTGCGAATTATCAGCGGTTTTGCTCTCGCCGCACTATTACCCGGCCGGACCGCTCGTGTCAAACTTGATGGCGTCGCAAAAAGCACCCTCAAGGGCATAAATCGCCAGCTCCTGCGTTGCTGCAAATTGTCTCGTCATTGCAGCGTACTGAAGTACGCTTCATTCCTCGAAATTTACGCGCGCTTGGATCTGACGATTTTTGCTTAGCCAACCCCTTTTTCGACTTTTTGCGACGCCATCAAACTTCGGTCCGGAACAATTTAATCTTCGATGAAATTCGCGATCGCAAGCGGGCCTCTGGTATGATTTAGCTGTAATTGCGGTTCGATAAGGATCGCAACCGGATCAAATCTTCTCAAACGGGAGGCTTGCCATGGCTGAAGCAACTATTCGCAAAGGGGCGGGGAAAACCTTGCGGGAACAACTGGCGGCCCTGCTGGACGGGGGCAACGCCCATATGAACTTCGATCTGGTGGTGGCCGAGATGCCCCTGGCCGCGGCCAATACCCGGGCGGACCATTTCAACTATACGCCCTGGCAACTGCTGGAGCATATGCGCCGGGCTCAGCTCGACGTGCTGAATTTCATCAAGGATCCCGTTTATGAATCGCCGACCTACGCGGAATTCTGGCCGGACCCGGCGGCAGAGGCGACCGAAGCGAAGTGGCGGGAATCGGTGGCCGGGTTCAGGGCCGATCTCGATGAGGTCCTGGCGATGGTCAACAATCCGGAGCCCGATTTCTTCTCGGCCATCCCCCATGCTCCCGACTACAATATCCTGCGGGAGATCCTGGTGATTGCCGACCATAACGCTTACCATCTCGGCGAGTTCATGGCCCTCCGCCGCTTTTTCGCGGCGGCTCCGCCGGAAAACTGGTGAGCCCGGCGGGGACTGTCTTCTGCCTCCCCTTCTTCTGAACGGACCGGGCGAGGATCCGGCTTGCCCCTATTCCCACCGATTCCTTTTTGCGATCATCCCGGTTCCCTTGTAGCTCAGCACCACTTCCTCGTTCTGATTGAACAGGCGCAGGGAATGGCTGACGATGCCGGCCTCCGGTCTCGATCGCGACTGCCGTTTCGAAATCGCCTCGATCTCCACGGTCAGGCGATCCCCCGGCCTGCCGGGCGCCAGGAACCGCACCTCGTCCAGGCCCAGACCGATAACGACCGCCATCGGATTCTGTTCGATCATCAGTTTCTGGCAGATGGCCAGCAGGTGAAAACCCGATGCGATGACCGCGCCCTGGCCGGATGATTCGGCATATCCGGGATCGGTGTGGAGGGGCAGGGGATCCCAGCTCCCGGCAAAATCGCGGATCTCCTTCCCGGTAAGGAGGTGCGGCCCCAGCCGGCGGCGCTGGTGCAGGGCGATGTCTTCGTAATACTCGGTCATCGTGAATTGTCTCTGGTCTGCAAAATCAGTTCTCTGTTGTCGTCCGGCTTGTAGCTGATGAACCGGGAACGGTTTGCCCGGTGTTTGCGAGAAGAATCAAAAATAACATTGACCAATCGGGAAAACAAACTTAATTAAGGCGAATAAATTAATGAAGAAAGGGAAGAACGGAACTCGATGATCGCGGGCCAGTTGTTGGATTGGTTGAGCAGAGAGTTGAAAACATCCGAGTGTGTTTTCCGTCGAACCCGAGGTTAATAAGGAATCCATGACTGATATTATTAGTTCGAGTCTGTTACTTTTCACCCTGTTAAACCCTTTTCTGGTCATCGTCTACCTCGTCGATGTTGTTCAGAAGCTCGAAAAGCACCAATTCCGCCGGGTCCTGCTGCGGGCTGGAATGATTGCCACGGTGGTTTTCTGCCTTTTTGCGGTTCTGGGGGATGCGATTTTTGTCAGACTGATGCAGTTGGAATTTGCCTCATTCAAGATCTTCGGCGGAATCATCTTCCTGCTGATCGGGATCCAGTTTGTCTTTAACGGCCCGAACGCCATCGAAATGTTGCGGGGGGAGTCGGAACATGTCGCCGGCGCCATTGCCATGCCGGTCCTGATCGGGCCGGGTACGATCAGCGCCAGCGTGGTTGTCGGCCAGAATCATCCGCCGCTGGTGGCCTGCCTTGCGGTAATTTTGGCCGTAGTAACCTGTCTTGCCACTATCGTCCTGCTCAAATCTCTCCATGACCGGGTCCGCCCGCGCCGGGAGGCGCTGATCCAGCGTTATATAGAGATTGCCGGCCGGATCACCGCCTTGTATGTCGGTACCGTGGCGATTGAGATGATCATGCAGGGAGTGGGGACCTGGCTTGATAAGTTCTAATGATCAGATCCAGGCTCTGCCGCCATCAACTTCTTACCGTGAACTTGTTCTTTCCATCTCAATTCCTGACCATGTATGATTTTCATAGCCCTTAACGGGGTAGTGACGGCTCGATGTTATGGTACAATCATCCTGGAATGATCATCGGTAATGTCGGCATTACCATGTTCCTGAATCAGTGGCGGCAGACCCTGCCGCCAAGGCGTTTGCTGCTGGAGTAATTTCGGGTGCCGGCTGCCCGTCGAATATGGCATGAGAATAATCAACGCCGCCCACTCCCGGCGCCTGAGTTCACGGATTCAGGATGGGGTTCAAGGCGTT
Source organism: Desulfobacterales bacterium (assembly GCA_024637225.1). Lineage (GTDB taxonomy): Bacteria > Desulfobacterota > Desulfobulbia > Desulfobulbales > JAGXFP01 > JAGXFP01. The sequence goes on along the minus strand of JAGXFP010000047.1, from coordinate 11,786 downwards.
TCAGGAAACGGCGGAGATGATGAATCCGCCGCCGGTGTATTTCCACGGGGTCTATCTTTCCGATGCAGAATATAACTTTCATCTTGGCAATTCTCCTCGCCGCAGGTTTTTTCGCAGCCAAGCTGGCCCAGCTTATACGCCTGCCTTCGGTAACCGGCTATATCTGTGCCGGTTTTCTGCTCGGTCCGGCCGGTTTTAATCTGATCGGCAAGGAGATAATGGCCGAACAGCTGGACCATTTTATCCAGATCGCCCTGATGCTGATCGCCCTCGGTATCGGTGAGCATCTGGAAATCAAGCGGATGCGGGAAAATGCCAGGTTTCTGATCGCCTTCAGCCTGGGTGAAATTATCGGCACCATGTTCGTGGTGATCTGCGGACTGCTTTTGCTCGACCATTATTTCAGTCTTGAGAGCCTTAATCTTCCGGGTGGCGAGGTGCTGGTTCTCATTATGTTGCTCGGTGCGATCTCCATTGCCACCGCACCCGCCTCTACCCTGCATGTCTTGCGGGAAGCCAGGGCGGTCGGTCCCCTTACCACGACTATCCTCCAAGTCGTGGCGATAAACAACGGAATGGCCATTATCATGTTCGGTTTTGCCCGGGCCATTGCCCGCGGCCTTACCGGAGCCGCACCGGAATCTTTCGCGAATGCCGCAATCAACAGCCTGCTGGTTATCTTCCTGTCGCTGGCGATCGGCGTCATTACCGGTCTGCTGATCGATGCCTTTATGCACCGGCTGCGCAAGCCCGCCGAGATGCTGATCAGCGGTCTGGCCCTGTTGCTTTTCGGGGTGGAGTCGGCCCGGATCCTTGACCTTTCCCCGTTGCTGGTCGGCATGGCGGTGGGATTCACCATCGTCAATCGCGATCGCCGCGATGTCCGGTTGTTCAGGATATTTAACTCTGTTGAGCCGCCGTTATATGTCCTGTTTTTTACCCTGGCCGGCGCCCATCTTGACCTGAAATCGCTGGTTGTTGCAGGTTGGCTGGGGGTAATCTATTTTCTCCTGCGGGTATCCGGTAAGATCGGCGGCGCCGCCTTGGGCGGTTTTATTATTAAGGCCCCGCCCGCTATTCGCCATTATCTGGGCCTGGCTCTGGTGCCCCAGGCGGGGATCGCCATCGGTCTTGTCTTTCTGGTCAGTAGCGACCCAATCATCAGTATTTATGGCGGGATCCTTACCCCGATTGTCCTGGCCGGGGTTTTTCTTGCTGAACTGGTGGGGCCTCCCGCCGCCAAATTCGCTCTGCAGAAAGCAGGTGAAACGACCGAGGAGGAGTTTGACGGCACAATGGATTACCAGGGTGGGGATTTTACCGAGGGGCAGCTGGTGCCCTGGACCTGGGAAAAACTGAAGCCTGCAGTGCCGCCCCGCGGAGTGGTGATCTTCGGGGCTTCGCATCATAAGACCGTGGTTGGTCTGGCCCGTCTGGCCACTTTGTTGGCCCACCATTATAAAGCCGCACCCCTGGCGATAAATGTCATGCCCCCGGGCCTGATTCCGCAACCCGATAAAAATTCGGTTTCCATAAATCCGTTGTTCGCGATGGCCGGGAAAGAGGTGGCGGACCTGGGCTATCATCTGCAGGCGGTAACCATTGAATCCGACAGCGTGGTGGAAGGGCTGGTCGAATGCGCCCGCTGCCATGAAGGCTTGGCCCTGATCCTCGGTTACCCGCAACGACACGGCCCCCAGGAATTCAAGAAGGTGCTTGAGGAGGTAGTTAATCGGGCGCCCTGTCCGGTGATTCTGGTCCGGCTGATCGGCATTTTCCATACGGAACGGATTTTGGTGCCGATTATTCATTCCCGTCATCTTGAAACCATTATGGCGCCTCTGCGAGCCCTGGCCCAGGTGGGACGGCACCGGATCACCCTGCTGAGGTTGCTGCCGCCGGATATTCCCAGGGAAGAATCAGGCGAACAGGAGAAGAGATTACATGCCTGGGCCACTGCCAACGACCTGCCCTTTGTCCGCTGCCTGGCGAGGGCTACCGAAACGCGCCTGGAAACCATTCTCGGGGAAGCGGCCCAGCACGATCTGATCCTGATGGCCGGGGCGGAGGAGTACTCGCTGCCCAAAAAACTGTTCGGCTCGCTGGCCGACGATGTCGCCAATCGATGCGCGCGGCCGATGCTCATCGTTTATGGTTCTTCGGCAACTAATAAGCGATGATTGACGAGAGCGGGGATGGGATGACCGATAATAATTCCGGGCGGGAATTTAATCTGTGCTGCCGAGCTGGCGGGCTGATTATCCCGGCGCACCGCTTTTTAGTATTGCATCTTGCCGATGAGCTGGTATTTTACCCGGACATTTGCGGCCATACCTTGCCAAAGCAGCCTTTAGAGGCATGTTGTACATAAACCTGAATCACAAGGGCATAAGTTTCGTACGAAGCAGACAAGCTGCTCGACTCAGCTTTATCAATTTGTAGTTCCATGAGATAATCGTTTTTTAGCTGAGTCGTTACGATTCACTCCGCCGCTCGCGGGCGTTCGATAACGATGCATCTACCGTGTTGGCAATTTTTTCGTGTTGGCAATTTTTTGATATACTATCAGTAAACTACATCGTTGCCGCCTTGCATCTGCATCGTTCTCGAACGCTCAGGATTCAGGATTAAGAAAAACGCCCGTTGTCAGGGTGACACCCGACTGAAAAAGTAAACAGGAGATGTCGATGGATTACCGGGCAACGCTCAACCTGCCCCAGACCAAATTCAAGATGAAGGCCAATCTGGCTCAGCGCGAGCCGGAATTCTTGAAGAAGTGGGATAAGGAAAAACTTTACGAAAAGTTGTTGGGAGCGGCCGCCGGCCGGCCCGCCTACGTCCTTCACGACGGCCCGCCCTATGCCAACGGCCATCTCCATATGGGCCATGCCCTTAACAAGATCTTGAAGGATATCATCCTGCGCTCCAAGCGGATGAGCGGCTATAACTGTGCCTTCGTGCCGGGCTGGGACTGCCATGGTCTGCCCATCGAGCTTAATGTCGACAAGGAACTCGGCGCCAAGAAGAAGGAGATCAGCAAACTTGCTTTCCGGAAGGCCTGCCGCAAGTATGCCGGCAAGTGGATCAAGACCCAGAAAGAAGAGTTCAAGCGCCTGGGCGTCCTGGGCGACTGGGACAATCCCTACCTGACCATCAACCACTCCTACGAGGCGGCCACGGCCCGGGAGTTTAACAGGTTTCTAATGGCCGGGGCGGTGGTGCGCAGCAAAAAACCGGTGCACTGGTGCCCCTCCTGCAAGACCGCCCTGGCCGAGGCCGAGGTCGAGTACGCCAATCACACCTCCGACTCGATCTATGTGAAGTTCCCCCTGGTCGGCGAGGTAAAAGATCTGATTCCCGGCGCGGGGGATCATCAAGTCTCGGCGGTGATCTGGACCACCACCCCCTGGACCCTGCCCGCCAACCTGGCGGTGGCCTTTCATCCCGATTTCACTTACGCGGCAGTCAGGGTCGGCGAGGAGATCTGGATCATGGCCGAGGCTCTGGTCGAAAAGGCCTTTGCCGAATTCGAAATTTCCGACTATGAAATCCTGAACACCTTTTCGGCCAAGGCGCTGGAAGGCCGCAAGTGCCGTCATCCCTTTCTGGACCGGGATTCGCTGATCGTTCTGGCCGACTACGTGACCCTGGAAACCGGGACCGGCTGTGTTCATACCGCCCCCGGGCACGGCCGCGAGGATTATATGACCGGCCTGAACTACGGTTTGGAGATCCTCTCACCGGTCGACAACCGCGGGGTCTTTACCAGTGAGGCCGGTCCCTATGCCGATCTTTTCTATAAAAAGGCCAACCCGGTGATTTGCGAGGATATGCGGCAGAGCGGTCATCTGATCAAACACAGCAGCCTCTCTCACAGCTATCCCCATTGCTGGCGCTGCAAAAAGCCGGTGATCTTCCGGGCCACCGAGCAGTGGTTCATCTCCATGGATAAAAACGGTTTGCGCGAGCGGGCCCTTAAGGCGATCCGCGAGGTGACCTGGGTGCCGAAGTGGGGCATGGAGCGGATCTACGGCATGGTCGAAACCAGACCGGACTGGTGCCTGTCCCGGCAGCGGGCCTGGGGGGTGCCGATTACCGCGATCCTCTGCCGGGATTGCGGGGCGGTCGCCAATGACGACGAGGTCAATTCCCGGATCGACGAGTTGTTCATGAAGGAGGGGGCCGATGCCTGGTTTTCCCATGAGCTTGGGGATTTCCTCGGCGATGGCGCGACCTGCCGGGAGTGCGGATCGAATAATTTCGAAAAGGAAGAGGATATTCTCGATGTCTGGTTCGATTCGGGGACCAGCCATGCCGCGGTTCTAGAGCTTCGCGATGACCTCTCTTCGCCGGCCGATCTCTATCTCGAAGGCAGCGACCAGCATCGGGGCTGGTTTCAGAGTTCGCTCCTGGCCTCGGTCGGCACCCGTAACCGCCCGCCCTACAAGACCGTGCTGACCCACGGTTTCGTGGTTGACGAGAATGGCCGGAAGATGTCGAAGAGCGTCGGCAACGTCATCGCCCCGGATAAGATCATCAAGCAGTACGGCGCCGAGATCCTTCGCCTCTGGGTGGCCTCGGAAGACTACCGGGACGACATCAAGATTTCCGATAACATCGTCCGGCAGCTCTCCGACGCCTATCGCAAGATCAGAAATACCCTGCGCTACCTGCTCGGCAATCTCGATGATTTCGCGCCGGACCGGGATGGGGTTGCCTACGAGGATCTAGGCGAGATCGATCAGTGGGCCCTCTCCCGTTTGGAAAACCTCAAGAAAAAGGTGCGGGACTCCTACGATACTTTCGAATTCCATGCCATTTTTCACAGCCTGCTCAATTTCTGCACGGTGACCATGAGCGCCTTCTATCTCGATGTCATCAAAGACCGGCTCTACGCCTCGGCCCCGGATTCTCCGGCCAGGCGGGGCGCTCAGACCGTACTCTACGAATTAGCGGACACCCTGGTGCGTCTGATGGCGCCGGTTATGACCTTTACGGCAACCGAGGCCTGGGACCATCTGCCCGCCGCCGCCAATCGGGAGGAAGACGCAGCCCTGGCCGCTTTTCCGGCCCGGCACGAAATGCGGGTCCGGCCCGAATTGGATGAAAAGTGGGAGAAGTTGATCGGGGTCCGGGGAGAGTTGACCAAGGTGCTTGAACTGGCCCGGCAGAACAAGGTGATCGGCCATCCCCTTGAGGCCGAGGTGGATATCCGGGTTGGCGAACAACTTGGCGATTTTATGGCGGAAAACTGGGAAATACTGAAGACGATCTGTATCGTTTCCGAACTTCACCGGGTTGCTGAAACAGGACCTGAAGCCGTGGTCTCGGAAGAGATTCCCGAGCTTGCCGTTCTGGTCAGAGCGGCCCCGGGAGGCAAGTGTGAGCGATGCTGGACCAGGGCTGACTCGGTTGGTTCCGCCACGGAGCATCCGACCCTCTGCGGTCGTTGCGTTCAGGTAGTGAACAGCCTATGAAATCTACTTCGCCCTGGAACCCTGTCCTGATCGCGGTGGCGGTGGTAATGCTCGATCAGCTCACCAAGTGGTGGGTTCTCGCCACCTTCGAACTTTATGAGTCGGTGGAGGTTATTCCCGGTTTTTTTGATCTGACCTTCGTGGTCAATACCGGGGCGGCTTTCGGACTGCTGGCTGGGGATCAGAACCCGTGGCGCCAGCTCTTTTTCGTGGTTGTAACCCTGGTCGCCCTGGTGGTCCTCGCCATGGCTTTCCGGCAGTACCGGCGGGAGGGGGGAGTTTATATTGCGGCGATCGGCTTGATCGGCGGCGGGGCGCTTGGTAATCTTATCGACCGGCTTCGCTTCGGTCATGTCGTCGATTTTCTCGATTTCTATATAAAGGATTATCACTGGCCGGCCTTCAATGTGGCTGATTCAGCCATTAGCGTGGGAGTCGTATTGTTTCTTCTTGCCGGTTTAATGGAGACCGGCAAAAGGGATCAGCCGCCGTCAGCCGATTGAAATCGATTGGGCATGGCGCCCGTTTCGGGTATTCGTGCAAGGAGTAATTTTAATGTCGAACAACAAGACAGCGTTTCTTTTTCCCGGGCAGGGTTCGCAATTTATCGGCATGGGCAGGGAGTTTATCGACAACGATCAGCAGGCCCGCACCCTGATGAATATGGCCGGGGAGATCAGCGGCTATCCCATTGAGAGATTATGCCTGGAAGGGCCGATGGAGGAGTTGACTCGTACCGCCCACTTGCAGCCGGCCATTACCGTCTTGAATCTGATCTGTCTGACTGCCCTGAAAAATGCGGGAATAACTCCGGATTTTGTCGTCGGCCATAGCCTCGGCGAGTACGCGGCCCTCTGCGGGGCCGGGGTATTAAGTCCGGAAGACACCCTGCGTTTGGTTACCGAGCGGGGCAGGCTGATGGAAAGGGAAGCCGATCGCAATCCCGGGGTGATGCAGGCTATCCTCGGGTTGGCCATTGCCGAGGTTATGGATATCATCGCTCGGATAAATGATAAGGGAGTGATCACCGCGGCAAACCATAATTCCGAAAAACAGATTGTCATCTCCGGGGAAGCGGCCCCGCTGGAAGAGGCGGCGGTCCTGGTCGCCGAGCGGGGCGGCAAGGCGATACCCTTGCCGGTCAGCGGCGCCTGGCACAGCGATCTGGTTGCCGGCGCCGTCGAGGATTTTTCGGCATATATGGCCAAGGTTGATTTCGGGAGTCCGCAAGTCGGGATTCTGTTTAATGTGACGGCGGCCGAGGAGCGGGACCCCGTGGTGATTCGTTCGATAATGGCGCGGCAGATCGCCTCTACGGTCAGGTGGTATGAGATCATGAACAACCTGCTGGCCCTCGGAGTGCGGACCTTTATCGAGGTCGGACCGAAAAAGGTCCTCTCCGGTCTTGCCAAAAAGATTATTCCGGTCGACTGCGAGTGCAGAATATTACAGGTTGACACCCCCGAAGCCGTCCAGTTGTGCTTAAGGGAGTTGACCTCGTCAGATCGGTGACGGCGGCAGCGTTAATCTCCCTTGACATGTATCCCTTATCCAGGTATCTTTGCGCGATTTTCCTGTGAAAAGTAATAGCGTTGTGAAAACCGAGGACAGACCAGCTTGACAAACGGTAAATCAGTTAGTTAAGTGTTTCTTTCCTCCCGGCTCGCGGCTTTTTGCGAGGCCGATAAAATTAAAACTTTAATACCTGAAGGATTTGCGCCCCGCCCGGGCGCGCCTTTCGTTTCTATTGGCTGAGTACTAAAAATGTTCGAAAACTTATCCGACCGGCTCAATTCCACCTTAAAAAAGCTTCGCGGCCACGGCAAACTGACCGACAGCAATATTAAGGAGGCGATGGATGAGGTTCGTCTCGCTCTGCTGGAGGCGGACGTCAACTATCAGGTCGTCAAGGATTTTATCGCCACGGTCTCCGAGAAGGCGGTTGGCAGCGAGGTCTTGTCCAGTCTGGCCCCCGGCCAACAGGTTGTGAAAATCGTCCATCAGCAGCTTATCGAACTGCTGGGGGGAACCACCGAGGGCCTTGATCTTAAAGGCCCCCAGCCGGCCGTTATCATGCTGGTCGGCCTTCAGGGGTCCGGTAAAACGACCACCTCGGCGAAGCTCGCCCGTTTTCTGCAAAAACAGGGGCGGCGGCCCTATCTGGTTCCCGCCGATGTCTACCGGCCCGCCGCGATCGAGCAGTTAAAGGTCCTGGGTGGCAACCTGGCCATGCCGGTGCATCCTTCCGAACCGGGGCAGGATCCGGTAGATATCTGCCGGGCGGCTGTGGAAGGTGCCAAGGGGAGAAATTGCGATACCCTGATCGTCGATACGGCCGGACGTCTCCACGTCGACAAAGAACTCATGGGCGAGCTCGAACGGATCAAGGCCAAGATCAGACCGGCCGAAATCCTTTTCGTGGCAGACGCCATGACCGGCCAGGATGCGGTCACCGTAGCCGCCAAGTTTAACGAGGATCTTGCCCTGTCGGGAGTGGTCCTGACCAAGATGGATGGCGATGCCCGCGGCGGCGGCGCCTTGTCGATCAAAAAGGTTACCGGTCGGCCCATCAAGTTCGTCGGTGTGGGCGAAGGGCTCGACGCTCTGGATGTTTTTCATCCCGATCGCCTGGCCTCCCGGATTCTCGGCATGGGTGACATGCTCTCCCTGATCGAGAAGGCCGAGGAAGTCGTCGACAGGAAGAAGGCCGAAAAGCTGGCCAAAAAGATCAGGAGCAACAGCTTTACCCTGGAAGACTTCCAGGGACAGATTCAGCAGATTAAGAAGATGGGCAACCTTGACCAGTTGATGGCCATGGTGCCCGGGATGAACAAGCTGAAGCAGACCAATAACCTGCCCAAACCGGATGAGAGCGAACTGGGCCGGATCGAGGCGATCATCAATTCAATGACCGTCCAGGAACGGCGCCGTTATGATATAATCAACTCAAGCCGTCGGCAGCGAATTGCCCGGGGCAGCGGCACTACGGTCCAGGATGTGAACAAGGTCATCAAGAGTTATGCCGATATGCTCAAGATGATGAAGAAGATGAAGGGCAAAGGCGTCTTTGGCGGCGGGGGAGCCCCCGTCGGCAAGAAGAAGAGAAAAAAACCTAAAGGGTTGTTCAGATAATCAAGTGAGGAGGATGTAATGGCAGTTAAAGTACGTTTGGCCAGATTTGGCCGGAAAAAGAGGCCTTTCTACCGTATTGTCGTAGCCAATTCAGAGGCTCCCCGGGATGGTAAGTTCCTGGAGATAGTCGGCACCTATGATCCATTGAAGGATCCGGTCGAAGTGGCAATCAAGCATGACAAACTTAAAGTCTGGCTTGACCGGGGTGCTATCCCGACCGATACCGTCAAGAGTCTTCTGGCCAGAAATCCGGCTCCGGCGGCCGAGTAAATTATCATGAAAGAGTTGGTAAATTTTATTGCCGCCGCTCTGGTTGATGATCCTGATGCCGTCCAGGTCAACGAGGTGGAGCGTGATGACGCCACGGTATTCGAGCTTCGGGTTGCCAAGGAAGATCTGGGCAAGGTGATCGGCAAGCAGGGCCGGACGGCCCGGGCGATCAGATCTCTGCTCTCCGCCTCCGCCAGCAAGGAAAACCGCAAGGCCAGGCTGGAGATTCTCGATTGATCATCCTTACCGTCTTGCAGGTAGCGTCTTGACTGACCATGATTTCGAAACCGATTCCGCGCAGCTCGTCCGGGTGGGCAGGCTTACCAAGCCCCACGGCATTAAGGGCGAGGTCAAGGTGCAGCCCGATTTCGGTCCGGCCGAGGATTTCCTGAACTACAGGGAAATTCTCCTGGTTTCGCCGGAATCGGAGTTACGCCGCGATTTCAAGGTCGAACGCTGCCGGTTCCAGGGTGATCTCGTGATTTTACAGCTGGCGGGGATCGGCGACCGGACCGCGGCCGATGATCTTCGCGGCACCGAGGTCTGGGTCGATCGGGACTTGTTGCCGGAATTGGCGGCCGGGAAGTATTACTGGCACGATCTGATCGGCCTGCGGGTTGAAACCGAGAAAGGGCGCAAGCTCGGTCGGGTGGAAACTCTTCTGGCCACGGGCGGGCACGATGTTCTGGTGGTGCTTGACGATGGCCGGGAATATCTTATTCCGCTGGCCGATGAGTTTCTGCGCAATGTCGATTTAGCGGCCGGTCTCCTGACCGTGGCCGATGTTCCCGGTCTCTTTGAAATAAACGATTGATCAAGGCCGGACCGGCCCGCCATGCGATTCGACATCCTCACAATTTTCCCCGAACTGCTGCTTTCACCCTTGCAAGAGGGGATTATCCGCCGGGCGATCAGAGACGAAAAGATCGAGGTGGCTATCCACAATATCAGGGATTTCGCCATCGACAAGCAGGCCATGACCGATGACCGTCCTTTTGGGGGCGGGGAGGGCATGGTCATGAAGCCCGAGCCGATTGCGGCCGCCCTCGACAAGATCGAGGAAGAGGCTGGGCCGGGCCGGGTTGTTTTCCTGAGTCCCCAGGGGCGCACCCTTACCCAGGCCAAAGCCGTGGAGTTGGCCGCGGTTGACCATCTGGTTTTGGTTTGCGGTCGTTATGAGGGGATCGACGAACGGGTGGTCACCCTCTATGGGGGCGAAGAGATCTCCATCGGCGATTATATCCTGACCGGCGGCGAGCTTGCCGCCATGGTGCTGATCGATGTCGTGACCAGGCTGCAACCGGGAGTCCTCGGTTGCGCCGATTCGGCGGACCGGGATACTTTCAGCCGGGGGATCCTTAAGCACCCGCAATATACCAGGCCAAGGGAGTTTCGGGGGCTCGAAGTACCCGAGGAGCTCTTGTCCGGTGACCATGGCGCTGTCGATGATTGGCGGTTGGCGGCCGCGGTCCGGCAGACCCTGGCCAAGCGGCCTGAGCTGTTGGCCCGGGTGGATTTTTCCCCGTCCGAAAAAAAGGTTCTGGTCAAGGCCGGAATCTGGGCGGCGATCGAAAGGATCGTTAACTCCACCTATGATCATTCCGCCGAAGCGGAAGAGTAAAGGATGGTGAGCATCAAGAACGTGGCGGGACGAAAATTGCGGGTTGATCTCGCCCTGATTCATTACCCGGTCTGCAATCGCAACCGGGAAATCATCGGTTCGGCGGTAACCAATCTCGATCTTCATGATATTGCCAGGCTCGGGCGCACCTTCGGGATCGACAGATACTATCTGGTAACCCCCTTTGCCGATCAGCAGCGGCTGGTCCGGGAAATCCTCGATCATTGGCAAACCGGCTACGGCTCGTGCTACAATGTTCATCGTAAGGAGGCGCTCTCCATAGTTCGTCTTTGTGACGATATGGCCGCTCTTTACGAGGAAGTCACCGCCAAGTGGCGGCAGCGGCCTACCATCCTGGCGACCAGTGCCGCGGACCCGGAAAGTGTGCTTGGATATGATGAGGTCAGAGCCAGGATTTTTGATGGCGAGCCGATTCTCCTCCTGTTCGGGACCGGCTGGGGAATGGCGCCGGAGCTGCTGGCCGAAGTTGACGGGCTTTTGCCGCCGCTCAAGGGGCCGGGTGACTACAACCATCTGTCGGTAAGATCGGCAGCCGCCATTATTTTGGATCGGCTGCTCGGGGAGCGGTAGGGGGAAGATATAATTTGAAAGTTGAAAGTTATAAGTTGAAAAGCGAAAGCTAAGGACACGGGAAAAAGGGAGCGGTTTGATCTCGTTTTAGGCTCACCGGTGGTTGCCGGATTAATCAGTCGGCATTAAAAAAAAACACTTAATTACAAATCAGTAGTGGAAATTTTTTATTCCATACGTTAGGTTAGCGGCTTCCTTTTACGGGAATTATTTTACGGAGACAGAACAATGAATGTATTGGCACAGATAGAAAGAGAGCAAATGCGTTACGATATTCCGGAATTTCGGCCTGGCGACACGGTCAGCGTTCATATCCGGATTATCGAGGGCACCAAGGAGAGGGTTCAGATCTTCAAAGGCGTGGTCATCATGCGTAAGAAGGGCACCATGGACGCCAGCTTTACGGTACGCAAGGTATCCCACGGGGTTGGAGTCGAGAAGTGTTTCGCCCTGCACAATCCCCGTATTGAAAAGATCGTTGTAGACAGCCGCGGCAAGGTGCGTCGCTCCCGGCTGTTCTATCTTCGCAATCTGCGCGGTAAAGCGGCCAGGATCAAGGAGCGTGGCATCATCTGATCCCGAGGTTGCCGTCCGCTCTTCCCCCCCCCCCCGATCCGGGGGGACCGGGAAAGCCCCGAAGAAAGTTTCGCGCCCCCCTGTGGACTAAAAGTTGACGGCGGGGCTTTTTTTTTTAG